>JBBDHX010000037.1:54740-78371 GCA_040880745.1 Actinomycetota bacterium | reverse complement strand
ATCGCTGTCGCCAGGAAGATTCTCACCATCCTCAGCGCGATGTTGCGACAGCGAGTCGAATGGTCCCCACAACATGCCTGACAAAGACAGTTGCTCACCATGTCGTGAGCATGGAGCGGTTGCCGGACGCGGTCAGGCTTCGTATCGTCGGGGGGCGGCGGTGGAAACGGGCGTTGTGGTGAGTGAGCACGCGGGGGCGATGAGATGCTCGGTTCAAAGTTGATCTTTGCGGGGGTTCTCGGCGGCGCCTTGGCGCTCGGCGGGGGGGCCGGCGCCGATGGCTTCTTCCAGGCACTGGCCAAGGCTTTCGCGCCTCAGGAGGGCGCCTCGTTGCCGACGGCGTCGACGCCGAGCGGCCGGCCGACGCAGACGGCGGCTCTCTTTCCGGGGCGGGTGCTCTATCCGGAGGACGTGCCGAGATCGCGGATCGTGCCGTCGCAATTCCGGCGTCAAACGGTCAGCTACCACAGCGACGAGAAACCGGGCACCGTGATCATCGACACCCGGGCGCACTTCCTCTACCTGGTGCTCGACGGCAACCGCGCCATGCGCTACGGCGTCGGCGTCGGCCGCACCGGCTTCGGCTGGTCGGGAACGGTCGAGGTCGGCGGCAAGCAGGAATGGCCGGCCTGGCACCCACCGCCGGAGATGATGGCGCGCGAGGCGCGGCGCGGCCACAAGCTGCCGGCCTACATGCCGGGCGGCAAGGGCAACCCGCTCGGCGCGCGGGCGCTCTATCTCCACAACGGCGGCGGCGACACCGGCTATCGCATCCACGGGACCAGCGAGCCGTGGACCATCGGCCTCAACGTGTCGTCGGGGTGCATCCGTCTGGTCAACGACGACGTGGAAGATCTCTACCGGCGTGTCGGGGTGGGCACCAAGGTCATCGTGCTCTAGCGGCAAGGCCGGCGGAGCCTGCGACAATTGCCAAGGGCCGCCCGTCGCGGCCCTTCGCTTTTGTCCGCCCCCGGCCTATCTCTGAGAGAGCCTCCGCCACCCGGATTCCCGGCCACCATGGACGATACGCCTTCCCCAGCAGCGGTCGGGGAGTCTGCCCGGCCGGCGCCCGCGCTCGCCCCCGCCGCGGTCCGCCGGATCATCATCGGCGTCATGCTGGCGCTGCTGCTCGCCGCCATCGACCAGACCATCGTCGCCACCGCCCTGCCGACGATCGGCAACGAGCTCGGCGACCTGGAGCACCTGCAATGGGTGGTGACGGTCTACCTGCTCAGCGCGACGGCGGTGACGCCGATCTACGGCAAGCTCGCCGACATCATCGGCCGGCGCGTCACGCTGCTCGCGGCGACCATCATCTTCCTAGTCGGATCGGCGTTGTGCGCGCTGGCGCCGACGATGTTCGTGCTGATCGGGGCGCGCTTCGTGCAAGGGCTCGGCGGCGGCGGGCTGATCGCGCTACCGCTGACCATCGTCGCCGACATCGTGCCGCCGCGCGAACGCATGCGCTACCAGGCCTATTTCGCCTCGGTGTTCTTCACCGCCAGCATCGCCGGACCGCTGCTCGGCGGGCTGTTGGCGGAGCACCTCCACTGGTCGCTGATCTTCTGGATCAATCTACCGATCGGCGCCATCGCGCTGGCCATGACGGTGGGCGTGCTCCGCCGCCTGCCGCGGCACGAACGACCGCACCGGCTCGACATCGTCGGCGCGCTGACGATGACGGCGGCGGCGACGAGCCTGCTGCTGGCGCTGGCCTGGGGCGGCACCGCCTATCGCTGGGGCTCACCCGAGATCCTCGGGCTGATCGCCGCCTCGGCGGTGGCCTGGGTGCTGTTCGTCGCCCGGCTGCTGACCGCGGCGGAGCCGTTCGTACCGCTGGCGGTGATGTTCAATCCGGTGGTCGGAACCGGGACCCTTTCCAATTTCTTCGTCGTCGGGACGATGGTGGCGCTGACCATCTACGTTCCGATCTACTTCGAGGCGGTGGTCGGCTTGAGCGCCGGACAATCCGGCTTGGCGCTCATCGCCTTCATGGGCGGAACCGTGACCGGGGCGCAGATCGCCGGGCGGATCATGGTCTGGACCGAGCACTACAAGCGCGGGGCGACGGTCGGCCTGGCGGTCTCCGTCGCCAGCATGGCGCTCCTGGCGTTGCTCGCCGGATCGCTGTCGCTGTGGCAGTTCGAGGTGCTGCTGGCGCTCGCCGGCGGCGGTATCGGGACCATCTTTCCGGTCACTACCGTCGCCGTCCAGAACGCGGTCGAGCCGCATCAGCTCGGCACCGCAACGGCGAGCTTCAACTTCTTCCGCTCGCTCGGCAGCGCCATCCTGGTCGCCGTGTTCGGCGCCATCTTCCTCGGCGGCCTCGGCCTCGGCGGAACCAAGATCGGCTCCCTCGACCGGCTGGTCGAGGAGGCGGCCAGGAACGGAACGCCGATCGAGCCGGTGTTCGGCATGATCTTCCTGGCGGCGACGGTGATGCTCGCGATCGGCTTCCTGTTCTACCTCGCCATGGAGGAGCGGCCGCTGAAGGGAAGCGACAGCTAGACCACCGCCATCGCGCGCGTTTCGTGGGCCCGCGATCGCGCCGCGGTGACGACGATCGAATAGCGAACCGTGGCATGGGCGCGGGTCCCCTCGGAGCGGGCGCTCCACGAGTGCATCGCCTCCTCGTAGCAGGCGAACGGGCCATAGAGTTCGCCGCCACCGTCGGCAAGCGCGGCGCAGGTGGCGTCACGAAAGGTCCCGCCGACGACCCAGTATTCGTTGAACATCGTCATCTCCCAGAATCGCAGGCCCGCTCCTCACGCAAGGTCGGCGGTGGCGCGGTCCCGTTGAGCGAATTGTTCGGCTTCCGTCGATCCGGCCATCGCTACGGTCGCCGAGGCGCCGCCCGACACGGCCATGGTGACGGCGTCGAAATAGGCGGTGCCGACCTCGCGCTGATGGCGAAGCGCGGTGTAGCCGCGCTCGGCGGCGGCAAACTCGCGGCTCTGCAGCTCGGAGTAGGCCGCCATGCCGCGCCGGCGATAGCCCTGGGCGAGCTCGAACATGCCGAAATTGAGGGCGTGGAAGCCGGCGAGGGTGACGAACTGGAAGCGGTAGCCCATGGCCGCCAGCTCATCCTGGAAGCCGGCGATCGTCCGCTCGTCGAGCTTGGCCCGCCAGTTGAACGAGGGCGAGCAGTTGTACGCCAAGAGCTTGCCCGGGTGGTGACGATGAATCTCGTCGGCGAACTCCCGCGCCTCGCCGATGTCGGGTCTCGAGGTTTCCCACCATAGGACATCGGCATAGGGGGCGTAGGCGAGGCTGCGGACGATTGCATGGGCGACGGAATGGTCGCCGCTCTGCTTGAGACGGAAGAAGCCCTCGCTGGTGCGCTCGCCGGAAAGCCACGGGAGGTCGCGCTCGTCGAAGTCGCTGGTGATCAGCGTCGCCGAATGCGCGTCGGTGCGGGCGACCAGGATGGTTTCAACCTGGCAGAGGTCGGCGGCCAGCCGGGCTGCGTTGAGGGTGCGAATGAACGACTGCGTCGGAACCAGCACCTTGCCGCCGAGGTGGCCGCACTTCTTCTCGGAGGCGAGTTGATCCTCGAAATGGACGCCGGCGGCGCCGGCCTCGATCATCGCCTTCATCAGCTCGAAGGCGTTGAGCGGCCCCCCGAACCCGGCCTCGGCGTCGGCGACGATCGGCTTCAGGTAGTCGGCTTCGCGTCCTTCGGCCCACGCGATCTGGTCGGCCCGCTTGAGCGCGTTGTTGATCCGCTCGACGACGGTGGGGACCGAGTTGGCCGGGTAGAGCGATTGGTCGGGGTAGGTGTGCCCGGCCAGGTTCGCGTCGGCGGCCACCTGCCAGCCCGACATGTAGATGGCGTCGAGCCCGGCCTTCGCGCACTCGACGGCCTGGTTGCCGGTGAGACATCCGAGCGCGGGGACGTAGTCGCGCGTGGTGACCAGGTCCCAGAGTTTCGTGGCTGCGGCCCTGGCGAAGCTGTGGTCGGTGCGGATACGTCCACGCAGACGCACGACCTCGCGGGCGGAGTAGGGCCGGGTGATGCCCGTCCATCGCGGGTCGGAGTCCCAGCGTTGCTGCAACGCGGCGGCCTCGGTGGCGATCTGCTGCTCGACGGTGGTCATCGGGAGGGCCCTTTCAGTGCTCGCGGCGGACGGGGGAGTGAGAACGACCCCCCCGTGCGGGAGGGTCGGGCGGCGCGCGAGCCGCGGCTGTCGGCCGCGGCGCGTGCCGCTAGGTGGCTACCTCTGCGCTGAACGGCCGTTCAACCATCTGAGGTATCATGCCAGGAACGCGACCCCGAGGTCAAGGCCGCGAGTTGACTCACCCGAGATGTCCTCGAAACGACCCGGTTGCCTCATCTGCGGATGTCCTCCACGCGCCCGCGCTGCCTGCGTCCCGGACGGATGCAGGTAGTGGCGGAGGGTCTCTCGATGGCACGGCGCGAAGCGGTCACCAAGCAGATGGCCACGAGGTACGCCACGGCGGCCAAGAAGGACGAGGGGCTCATGCTCGACAAGCTGTGCGCGCTCACGGGCTGGACCCGTCGCCACCCCCGGCGGGCGCCGCTCGCTCCCGCGACGCCCACGCTGGCCCGCACGCCCCGACCCCGGATCCACGACGAGGAGGTGCTGGAACCGCTGCGGTCCGACTGGGCGACCTTCGGGGCACTCGCGCGAGCGGCAGACAGTCGCGGAGAGACGGCCGCACACAGGGTAGGACGCGAAGCGTAGGCCTCCCCACGCCGGTCTATGTTGGGGGCGACGCGACGACGCTCGTGGCGACGAACAGTTCGCCATCGCATACTGCTGTCACCGTCAGGTCACCGCCCTCCCACAGTGATGTGCGCAGGTCGCTCCGAGTAAGGGGTTGACCTAGCGCCGGTGGCACCCGCACCCATATAAGGCCGCGAAAGTACTTCGACGATGAGGCATGGACGACTTGGAGTCTGACGTCGTACGGCGGTACAAGATCCACTTCCGTATCCCCGTCGGCTCCGAGGATCCCGAGCCAGGGCCCCGACATCTCGATCGGCTCATCGGACGCGACACAGGTCGGTGGATGGAGGTACTGCTCTACCTCTGCAGGCCTCTTGCCGTCCTCAAGGCGAACGAAGATCAGCTCCGGGATCTCCATGTGCACGAACGCCACTGAGGGATCCACGCCGGGGAGGCGGGCGATATCGAACGTGAAGGCCTCCGGGTTCGGATCCTCCGGGCTCGGGCACCCAGGTCGCTTGGCCTGCCCCAAGCGCTCCCCCGGTTCGGGGATCGTGTACGCGTGGTACATGTCATACGTCACACCGTCGAACAGCGCAACCTCGATGCAAGACGCGCTCGACGCGCTCGGAACGTGCACCCTCCGAGCCACGGGCTCGTCTCGCGCGATCCAGACTCCCAACCCCACGACGACCGCGAGCGCTCCGCCGACGAGCCGCCCTGCCTGGACCCTTCGTGAGCGACGGGCCTGCGATCCCTGAACGAATCTCATCCAGGCATCAGGGTGGATCTGCTCACGGTCTGCCCGGCGATGAAGTGCGGAGCGCAGCATCTCATCCGGTTCCATCGTCTAGCTCCTTGCGTAGATGCTCCAATGCGCGCGATGTTTGGCTCTTCACCGTTCCGACGGAGAACCCCATGATCTGCGCGGTCTGGATCTCGGAGAGATCCTCGTAGTAGCGAAGCACCAGGCATGCCCTCTGGCGAGGCGCAAGCTTCCTCACGGCGATCCAAAAGGCCTCATGGTCATCGTTACCGTGCTCTGTCGGCGTCGGGAGCGTCGTGGTTGGATGACGGCGCTCGATCGCGTAGCGGCGAAGCCGATTCCGCCAGAGATCGATCACGGTCTTTCGTAGGTATGGCCGAACTTCGGTACCGCCGAGACTCGGGATCTTCCGAGCAGCGCGCAGGAACGCCTCTTGAGCCAAGTCCTCTCCCACTTCACGAGATCCGCTCACGGCAACACCGAGTCTCATGAGGGCCTCATAGTGTGCAGCGAAGGCATCATGAAGAGCCCGATCCCGGCCTTCCAACGCGCCTGCATCTGTCAACACCTAGTGATAAGAACACTTTGGAAGGCCGCAGGGTTGCTTCCGCCCCACAAGCGCCCCACAAGATCGAGCTGCGCGCGGTGTCCCGACGCCCGCCGACCTGGGCGTCGGCCTCTGCTCTCGTCTATCGCGAGTCGCCAAGGGATGCGGTCCTGGTCCCGCCACGGCGCGGACAACCTGCTCGCGCCGCGTTGTCTCGCGATGGACGAGGCCGCCTGGCGCGATCGGTGGGGTGAGGCCGCGGACTGAGCAGACGTCGCATATGTGCTCAGGGGTGAGCCGTGTTCGGTGTCCCGGTCGGGACCGGGAGGCTAGGGAAGGCGCCTACGATCGAAGGCGAGGGACCGTCAGGGTTCGGACGCTACCTGCCTGACCAGGGGGGACCCTGGGTCACGCCCGGTCGAACGCTCGAGGCGGTGGTAGGTTCGAACCATGGGTTCGTTCATCGTGGCGGTGGCCGTCTGGAGCGCAGTCATCGTAGGCGGGTGGCTCGGTGGACGGGGCCTGGAGCGGGCGTTCCGGCAGCTCGGCGAGTACAGCGCCGGCCCCAGGCCCTACCCCGATCAGGATCCTGCGCCGGCGCGACGCGAACGTTCGAGGGTCTGATCACGGCCGCCGGCCACCCGGCCGCCCAGGACGGCCGCGGTACCTCCCAGAGCCAACGCGAAACCGGCCGTCGCGATCATGAGCAGGCTCGCCATCGCGTAGGCCTGCCCGAGCGAGGCCGACCCCGGTTGGCCGAGCAGCCGCACGATCGCCACCGGCATGGTCGGGGCGTCGGCCCGGGCCAGGAACGTCGTGGCGCCGAACTCCCCGATCGACACGGCGAACGCGAAGACGGCGGCGGTGCCGATCGCCGGCGCGGCCACCGGCAGCGTCACGTCCACCGTGGTCCTCCAGGGTGATGCGCCGAGCGCTGCGGCCTGCTCGGCCAGATCCCGCCGGATGGCCGTCACCGCCGGCGCCACGATCCGCACCACGAACGGCAGCGCCACCACGGCCTGCGCGATCGGCACCATCCACCGCGAGGAGCGGATGTCCAACGGCGGATCGCGGAACGCGATGACCGACCCGAGGCCCACCGCGACCGCCGAGACCCCGAGTGGGAGGCCGGTGGCGATCCAAGGGAGGCTCCGGTCCCGGCGGCCCCGAGCGAGCGCGAACGACGCGGGGAGCCCGACCGCGAGCGCGATCACGGCCGCGGTGGAAGCGGTCCCGAGCGACACGCCGATCGCACCGAGGGGATCGATGCGCAGGAGCCCGCCCGCCCGCGCCTCGCCCACGTGCAGGTAGCGGTCCAGGGTGAAGCCTTCCGGGCCCAACAGCGAGCGCGCGGCCACGCGCGCGAGCGGGACCACGATGAACAGGGACAGGCCGATCGCGGTGACGCGCAGGAAGGTGCGCTCGCCGCGCGAGCGCGGCGGGCGTGCAGCGGCGAGCGCCGTACCGCCCTCGATCCTGGCGCCGGCTACGCGGGTCTCGAGCACGAGGAGCGCCGAGGTGAACACGATCTGGATGAGCGTGAGCGCGGCGGCCACCGGGAGATCCAGGAACTGCGAGGTCTGCCGCCAGATCTCCACCTCGATGGTCGCCGAGCCCGGCGGGGCCAACAACAAGGCCGCCCCGAAGGACGTGAACGAGAAGAGCCCCACGAGGGTCGCCGCTCCGGCGACGGCGGGTCTGGCCAGCGGCAGCATCACCGCGGTGAGCCGCCGCCATCCTCGGGCACCGAGTTCCTCCGCGGCGTCCTCGAGCGCGGGGTCGACCTCGGCCCACGCCGCGCCGACCACACGCACCACCACCGCCACGTTGAAGAAGGCGTGCGCGGCGACGAGGGCGCCGAGCGATCCTTCGCCGCCCCCGAAGGCGAGCCCGACCACCACCGTGGGTAGGACGAACGGCACTACCGCGACGGCCTGTAGCACGGCGCGGCCGCGGAACCGCAGGCGGGAGAGTGCGTAGGCCGCGGGCAGCCCCAGCGCCAGGGTCACGACCGTCGAGACCGCCGCCTGCCCGATCGTGAACGCGATCACGCCCCGGAGGTTCGAGTCACGGACGACATCGGCGATCACGCCGAGCCCGAGCCGCCCGTCGGGGCGCAGACCCAGGTCGAGGATCCGGACCAGCGGGTAGAGGAAGAAGAGCCCGACGAACGCGAGCGGGATCCCCAGCAGCGCGGCGCGGCCTAGCGCAACACGACGTCGGTCCACCGCTGCACCCAGTCCGTCCTGTTGGCCGCGACCATCTCCGCATCGAGCGAGAGCGGTGCCGCCGGGATGACGGCGTTGTCGGCGAAGACCGCGGGGAGCGAGGCGTCATCCACCACCGGGTAGACGAACATCCGCAGCGGGATGTCCTCCTGGACCTCCCGCGACAGCAGGAAGTCGATCAACGCGCGCGCCTCCTCCGGGTGCTCGGCCCCGGCCAAGATCCCGGCGAACTCGATCTGCCGGTAGCACGTGTCTTCGAGGACAGTGTTGCGTTCCGCCGGCCCCTCCGCCAGGACCACCTCCGCCACAGGGCTGGTGGCGTAGGAGACGACGAGCGCTCGCTCGCCTTCACCGCCACCTGCTCCGGAGAACTCCCCGAAGTACGCCCGCTCCCAGCCGTCGACCACCCGCACGCCGCCGGCCCGCAGCCGGGTCCAGTAGTCCTCGAACCCGGGATCGCCGTACTCCGCGATCGTGGCGAGCAGGAACGCCAGCCCCGGCGTCGAGGTGGCCGGGTTCTCCACGACGAGTTCGTCCGCCGACGCCACCAGGTCCTCGAACGACCGCGGCATGTCGGTGCTCGCGAACGATGCCGTGTCCACGTTCACGCACACGTCGCCACGGTCGATCGGGGTCACGCGATGATCCGGGTCGGCCTCGTAGGCGTCGGGGACCGCCTCCAGCCGCGGCGATGCGTACGGCGTGAACACCTCCGCCTCCAGGGCATCGTGTAGGAGGTTGTCGTCGATGCCGAATAGCACGTCGCCTTCGGGGTCACCGGCGGTGAGGATGGCGCGGCTGACGACCTGGCCTGCGTCTCCGGCCCGCAGGACCGTCACGTCGATACCGCTGTCGGTCTCGAACGCCTTCAGGACCTGCTCGGAGACGTCGAACGAGTCGTGCGTGAGCAGGGTCACGGTCCTCGGTCGGTCGGATGACGGGCCGCCGGTGGTGCAGGCCCCGAGCACGATCGTCGCCGTGACCGCGGCGATCGCCGGCTTCATCCGCCCTCCCCCGGTGCCACGGCCAGGACGACGCCCTCGTGCACACGCACCACGGCGCGGTGCTCGCGGAACGCGTTGCTGATCCCGAGGGATGTGCCTGCAGCCAGGTCCGCGTCGTGCAACGCCCAGCGGAGCCCTTCGGTCGTGATGCCCCGCGCGGTCCCCCCCACGGCGAACAGGCTGAGCGTGTCGCCGGGCTCGCCCTCGATCACGCGCTCGCCCCGTATCACCGTGATGGTGGCGGCGCCGAGTATCGCCTCGACCTGCAGGCCGGCCCAGCGCGGGGATGCCAGCACCATCGCGTTGCCGAGGAGATGATCGAGGCGGCCGCCGTCACCGCCGAGGACCACGATCCTCGTGACGCCTTCGCGAACGGCCCTCGCCATCGCGAGCTCGAGGTCGGTCGCATCCTTGTCGATCGGATGGCGCTCGATCTCCGCGCCGGCGGCCTCTACGAGCGCGATGTCGTCATGGCTCGCGCTGTCGAGGTCGCCCACCAAGATGTCGACGTCCAGGCCGAGCCGAATCGCCTCTGCGACGCCGCCGTCGGCCGCGATCACGAGCGCCCCATCCAGCCCTGGCGGCATGGGAGCACGCACGCTGCCACCTCCGGTGATCACGAGGGCCGTGGTTCGCATCGCTCCCTCCGCCGGCATTACCCGGGTCAGGTTCGTCGGGTCGCCGGCGCGTTCAAGCCGGCCTCTCAGCCCGGTCGCCCGAGCTCCCCTGGACCTGCCCAGTCTACGCCCGGGACTACGGGACGATCTTCGAGATGGGGATCTCCAGGATGTCCGTCGCACCCGCCGCCTTGAGCTGAGGGATGAGGCGGTTGACGCCGCGCTTGTCCACGACGGCCTCGATGGCGAACCCGCCGTCGGAAAGGGGCGAGACGGTCGGCGCCTTCATCGACGGAACGACCTCGAGCACGGCTTCGCGTGCATCGGCGGCGACGTTGAGTTTGATCAGGACGCGCCCCTCGGCAGCGAGCGCGCCCATCAGCAGGGTCACGACATCGTCCATGGCCGCGCGCTTGCCCGGATCCGCCGCCGAGGCGCGGTTGGCGACCAGGACCGGGGAGGAGGTGAGCAGCGTCTCGATGATCTTCAGGCCGTGAGCCCGCAGCGTGGAGCCGGTCTCGGTGACGTCGACGATCGCGTCGACGATCTCGGGAACCTTGGCTTCGGTGGCGCCGTAGGACCAGGAGACCTTGACGTCGATCCCGAGCGCCGCGAAGTATCTCCGTGTGAGCTCCACGAACTCGGTGGAGATCCGCGTGCCCGGCGGGATCTCGGCGGCGGCGTCGGCGGGGTGTTCCTTCGGCACGGCGAGCACCACCTGGGTGCCATGGCCCGTGCCGGTCTTGGCGTAGCTGAGGGTGGTCAACACCTCGACGTCCGCGCCCGTTTCCGCGATCCAGTCCTCGCCGGTGATCCCCAGGTCGAACATCCCGTCCTGCACGTAGAGCGGGATCTCCTGGGGTCGCAGGATGGACACGCGCTCGACCCTGTCGTCGTCGATCGTGCCGTGGTAGTCGCGCTCGGATCCGCGACGCACGCGGAGGTCGGCCTCCTCGAAGAGGCGGAGGGTCTGGGCTTCGAGGGACCCTTTCGGGATGACCAGTCGCAGCATGGGCGGGGAGTCTAGCCCGCGGCTCCAGGGTCCTCGGCGCCGAGGCGCTCGAAGAAGCAGCTCCTGGCACCCGTGTGACATGCGGGGCCCTCTTGGTGCACCTTCGCGAGCACCACGTCGGCGTCGCAGTCGGCGTGGAGTTCCTCCCAGTGCTGGACGTTGCCGCTCGTATCGCCCTTGCGCCACAACTCCTGCCGCGACCGCGACCAGTAGACCATCCTGCCCTCGGCCACGGTGCGCTCCAGCGCCTCCCGGTTCGCCCAGGCCAGCATCAGGACCTCGCCGTTCGCGGCGTCTTGCGCGATGACCGGCACCAGCCCGCGCTCGTCGAAGGTGAGATCTTCGATGTTCATCGCCTGACCGTGATCCCTTCTGCGGAGCAGTGCTCCTTCACCTGGCCGATGGTCAACACGCCGTCGTGGAAGAGCGAGGCCGCCAGCGCGGCGTCGGCAACGCGCAGCACATCGACGAAGTCGCCCAGACCTCCGGCCCCTCCGCTCGCTATCACCGGGACCGGCACGTTCTCCGTCACCGCCTGCAGCAGTTCGAGGTCATAGCCCAGACCCGTGCCGTCGGAGTCCATCGAGGTGAGCAAGACCTCGCCGGCGCCCCGTTCCACGGTGGCCTCCCGTGCCCACGCGACGGCATCGCGTCCGGTGGCCGTTCGCCCCGCGTCCACGAACACCTCCCAGCCGTAGCCGGTCGCCCGGCGCTTGGCGTCGATCGCGATCACCGTGCACTGGGCCCCGAAGCGCTCCGCGCAGCGCGAGAGCAGATCGGGATCGCGCACGGCGGCGCTGTTGAGCGAGACCTTGTCCGCGCCGGCGCGCAGCAGGCGCTTCACGTCGTCGGCCTCGCGCACGCCGCCACCGACCGTGAGTGGGATGAAGACCTGCTCCGCGGTCCGCGAGATGACGTCGAACGTGGCCTCGCGGCCCTGCACCGTCGCCGTGATATCGAGGAACACCACCTCGTCGGCCCCTTCGGCGTCGTAGCGAGCGGCGAGGTCCACCGGGTCGCCCGCATCACGGAGGTCCTGGAACCGTACGCCCTTGACGACGCGCCCGGCGTCCACGTCGAGGCACGGGATGATTCGTTTCGCGAGCATGCCTAGCCCCGGATCACCTGGGCGAGTTTCAGGGTGCGTTCGTACAACGCCTTGCCGGTGACGGCGGCCTCGCACCCCGCGTCGCGGAGCGTCCAGATGTCTTCGGCGGTGCGCACGCCGCCGCTCGCGATGATCGGCCGGTCGGTGAGGGTCATCATCTGTTTGTACAGGCGCAGATCCGGTCCATCGAGCGTGCCGTCGCGCGCGATGGCCGTCGCGAGGTAGCGCATGCAGCCCGCGTCGTTCAGCGCCGGCATGATGTCTTCCAGGAGCGGCCCCTCTTCGGTCCATCCTTTGATCATGGCGTGACCGCCGCGGACGTCCACGGCCACGACGATCCGCTCGGCGAACTCCTCCACCGCGCGAGCGACGAACGCCGGGTCGAGCGCCGCCGTCGTCCCCAGGATGGCGCGTCCCGCTCCCAGGTCGACCACGGCTTGGATCTCCTCGAGCGATCGCACACCACCGCCCACCTGCACCGGCAGCACGACCGCCTGGCAGATCGCGCGGATCACCTCCCGGTTGTCGCCGGCGTCCAACGCGGCATCCAGGTCGACGACGTGCAGGCGCCGCGCCCCTTCCTCCTGGAAACGGACGGCGACCTCCACCGGATCATCGGCGTAGCTCGTCTCCTCCTCGGGGTTGCCGCGCAGCAGGCGGACGGCGCGACCCCCGCGCAGGTCGATGGCCGGGATCACGATCACGCGGCGCGCACCTCCCGCACGAAGCTCTCGTACAGCGCCAATCCGGCATCGCCGGACTTCTCGGGGTGGAACTGCGTGGCGAACACGTTCGCGTCGGCGACGACGGCGGCGAACGTCCGGCCGTGATCGGTCGCCCCGACGGTGGACGGCCCGAGGTCCGGGGCGAACGAGTGCACGAAGTAGTAGGACGAGCCGTCGGGCAGCCCGGCCGTGTAGGCGTGCTGGCGGCCCGTCCAGGCGACGGTGTTCCATCCCATGTGCGGGACCTTCACGCTGTCGGGGAGTCGGCGCACACGGCCGCCGAGCACGCCCAGACCGGGGTCGGGGTCCTCTTCGCTCGCCTCGAACAGGATCTGCATCCCCACGCACACGCCGAAGACGGGGCGGCCCGAGGCCACCGCCGACCGGATCGCATCCTCCAGGCCCGCCGCTCGCAGGGCTCGCACGCACGCGCCGAAATGCCCGACGCCCGGCACCACCACCGCATCGGCGCGCAGCCCCTCCTCGGCCGCGTCCGTCACCATGACCTCGGCGCCGACCTTCGTCAGCGCACGCGAGACCGAGTGCAGATTGCCCATGCCGTAGTCGAGGACGGCGACCCTCGCCGAGCCCACCGCTAGAGCGCGCCCTTCGTGGACGGGACGCCATCGCGGCCGGTCAAGGTGCACGCATCGCCCAGCGCCTTCGCGAGCGCCTTGAAGGTGGCCTCGCAGATGTGATGCGGTGAGCGGCCCGAACGAAGACGCAGGTGCACGGTGAGATCCGCAGCCTGCGCGAACGCCCGTACGAAGTCCTCCAGCAAGCCTGTGTCGAACCCGTTGATGGTCTCGACCGGGACCGGCACCTCGTGCACGACGAAGTTCCGTCCGGCGAGGTCGAGCGCGACCTCTACCGCGGCTTCGTCCAACGGCACGGTGATCGAGGCGAACCGCCGGATGCCCGCCTTGTCGCCCAGTGCCTCCTTCAGGGCCTGGCCGAGCGCGATGCCACAGTCCTCCACCGTGTGGTGACCGTCGATCTGCAGATCGCCCGTGCACGTGACGGTGAGGTCGAAGCCTGCGTGCTTGCCGAGTTGCTGGAGCATGTGATCGAAGAAAGGCATGCCCGTGTCGGCGCTCGCGGCGCCGGTGCCGTCGAGCGCCAGCTCGACGCGGATGTCGGTCTCCTTCGTGGTGCGTGTGACGGTCGCGGTCCGCGTCATGCGGCCAGCACCTCCTGGAAGGCTTCGAGGAACAGATCGGTCTCATGCTCGGTGCCGGCGGTGACGCGGAGCGCGTTCGGCACCACCGCGGTGAGATCGCGCACCAAGACGCCTCGGTCCAGGAGCCCTTGCCAGATGGCGAGGGCATCACCCGGGGGCACGAACAGCACGAAGTTCGCGTCGCTCGGGTGAACGGTCATCCCGGGGAACGCGGCCAACACCGTGAGGATCCTGTCGCGTTGCGCGCGGATCGCGTCGAGCAGCGCGAGCGCCGAGGTCCGATGCCGCAGCGCCACGATGCCGGCTGCTTGCGTGAGCGCAGACAGGTGATAGGGGAGGCGCACCCGTTGCAGGTCCTGCACGACGTCGGGTGCGCCCAGCACGTAGCCCAGGCGCGCGCCCGCCAGCGCGAACGCTTTCGAGAACGTGCGGACGACCGCGACGTTGGGGTGGGTCGATACGAGGGGCAAGGCCGACTCGCCGCCGAACTCCACGTAGGCCTCGTCCACGATCACGAGCGATCGGGGGAGCGCTTCGGCGAGCGCGCGCACGATCGACGGGGGTTGTGCGTTGCCCGTCGGGTTGTTGGGCGAGCAGACGAACACGACGTCGGGCTCGATGGCCGCAGCCTCGTCCACCTGCACGTGGGAGAGCACGAACCCCTCCGGCAGCCGGAGTCGGGTGATAGGGGTGTGCGTGAGCCAGCACAGGCGCGCGTGCAGGAGATAGGTGGGCTCGAAGGTCAGCGCGCGCCGGTCAGGACCGCCGTAGGCGAAGAGCAGCTGGGTCAGGATCTCGTTCGAGCCGCCCGCGACCCACGTGCCGTCGAAGGAGTGGCCCATCGTGGATGCCAGATCCTCGCGCAGCAACCGCATCTGGCCGTCGGGATAGCGGTTGAGCGAGAGCTCGCGCACGGCATCGGCCAGATCGTTGGAGAAACCCTCGGGCAGCGGGACGGGGCACTCGTTCGTGTTGAGGCGTGCGAGGACGTCGAGTTGCGGCGAGACGTAGGGCGCGGCCTCACGCAGGCCGGGACGGGGCTCGGCGGTCATGCCCCATCGGCCTCGTCCGCGCGTGCATCCATCGCTTTCGCGTGCCCGATCAATCCCTCCGCGCGTGCGATCGCGGAGGTCCCCGGCGTCATGGCCCGGACGCTCTCGGGCGACATCTGCACCACCGAGGACACGGTCACGTAGTCGGCGGCCCGCAGCCCGCTCGCGAACCGGGCCGTGCCCGCCGTGGGCAGGACGTGGTTCGAGGCGACGCCGTAGTCCCCGTAGGGCACGGCGCTCCAGTGGCCGAGGAACACGGCGCCCGCGTTGCGAAGACGCGGCAGGAACGCCTCGGGGTCATCCAGCAGCAGGAGCACGTGTTCGCACGCCACCCTGTTAACGGCGTCGGCCGCGTGCTCCAGGTCGCGGACCAGGATCATCTTCGTGTGGCGAAGAGCCTGCTCCACGATCTCGCGGCGGCCCGCTTGCGGGAGTTCCTGCTCGAACGCGGCGACGACCTTCTCCAGCAGCGCGGCGTCGGGCGTGAGGAAGAACGTCCGAGCCTCGGGGTCATGCTCGGCTTGCGCGATGAGGTCCAGAGCGGCCATGCGTGGGTCGATGTCACCTGCGGCCACGATCGCCAGCTCGGAGGGCCCGGCGAGCCCGTCGATCCCCACGAAGCCTGCGACCTGACGCTTCGCCTCTGTGACGTAGACGTTGCCGGGGCCGACGATCCGGTCGACGCTCGGGATGGACTCGGTGCCGTAGGCCATCGCCGCGACCGCCTGGGCGCCGCCGGTCTTCGCCACGCACGTTGCGCCCGCGCGCCGCGCCGCGTAGAGCACCGGGGCGGGGACGGAGCCGTCGGAGCGCGGCGGCGTGCAGAGCACGATCTCTTCGACGCCGGCGACCACCGCGGGCACCACCGTCATGCACACGCTCGATGGGTACACGGCACGCCCGCCCGGCACGTAGCAGCCCACCGATGCGAGCGGCCGGACGATCTCGCCGAACCGCACGCCGTCGCGCTCGTCCCACCAGTCGGTGGGGATCTGGCGTGAGGCGAGCTCGCGCATGCGCGCGATCAACGCATCGAGCGCCGCGCAGAGCTCCGGGGGTGTGTCGCGTTCGGCACGTGCGAACTCCTCGTCGGTGACGAGCACGCTCGTGAGGCTCGCGTGATCGAACTTCGCGGCGAGCTCGATGAGGACCTCGTCGCCCTCCACGAAGACACGCTGAAGGATGCCGCGGACGGTTTCAGCGGTGGCGGGGTCGATCTCGAGCTTGGATGACTCGAGACGCCCGCCCCGCTCGCGCAGGTCGAGGATCTCGAGCATCAAGATCCCTCGGAGGCGGGGGGATGCGAGGCGGCGCGGTGGTCGCGAACGAAGAGCACCCAGCCGCTGACGCCCACGGCGATGGCCGCAGCCGCCAGCATGACCAGGCTCAACAAGAAGGTCGCGTCACGATCCATGGGAGGCGCCCAGGGTATCGGATCGCGGTTCGGGACGACCGGGGCGCGTGGGTCGGTGAGAGCCGGTGTCAGGATCGTGACGATCGGATCCGGAACGGTGGGGACGACCATGTCAGCACCTTGACGATCGCCGTGCGGTCGTCGCTTCGCGTCAGGCCGCGCCGTCGAACGTGGCGTCGGCGTGCGAGGCGTCCGGATCCAGCGATCCGGCCAACACCTCATCCGCCGTCGCGAACGCCAGCGCGCTCACGTCGAGCCGCTCGTGGTTCGCCAGAACCACGATGGTCGTCCGCTGCTCGGGGAACCGCACCATCTTCGACGCCCAGCCGGGGAAGGAGCCGCCGTGACTGTGGATCGGACGGCCCCGATGTGTCCGCACCGACAGACCCCACGCGTAGTGGATCGGGGTCCCGTCGGCCAACACGCCGCGCGTCGTGAGCCGCGAAGCGACCGACCTGTCGTCGTAGAAGGCCGCGTCCCAGCTCGCCAGGTCCGCGACGGTCGTCCACAGCCCGCCGGCGCCCACCGCGTGGAACCGCGCGGGCTCCACGTGGATCGCGCCGTCGGTCGCCTCGAAGTGGCCTCGTGCCGCCGCTGCCGGGAGCTCCCTCGGCGCGTCGCGGAACCGCGTGTGCCGCATCCCGAGCGGCGCGAACATCCGCTCCTGCGCGAACGCCGCCAGGCTCGTCCCGCTCGCACGCCCCACGACCTCGCTGAGCAGCGTGTAGCCGTGGTTCGTGTACGCGTACGAAGTCCCCGGCTCCCGTTCGAGCGTCTCGATCTCCATGACCCGGGCGAGCCTGTCCGCCGATCCGTATGCGGGGACCCCCGCCACCGAGAGCCCATCCAGGAAGTAGGGAGGCGGCGGCAACCCGCTCGTGTGGTGCAGCAGGTGAGCGAGCGTCACGCGGCCTCCCCATGCGGGCAGCTCCGGCAGGAATCCACCGACCGGATCATCGGCGCGAAGCGCGCCGTCACGCTCCAGCAGTGCCACGCACGCGGCCACGAACTGCTTCGCCAGCGATCCCACGTAGAAGATCGAACCGGCGGTGAGCGGCTCGCCGGTCTCGGCGTTCGCGACGCCCGCGGCATCGACGCGCTGCACCTCGCCGGCGCGGATCACCGCGAGCACGTGCCCGGGCTCGTTCACGACCCCTGCGACAGGGCTCTGCGCTTGGCCTCGGTCCGGCGCTCGGCCTCCAGCCGCTCCAGGTCGACATCGTCGGTGGACACGTAGGTGAACGCGGCGCCGATCGCGGGATGCACCTGCGCGATCCTCCGATGCATCGCCTGCGCGACGCGGCGATACGCGGGGTGCCCGGTCGGCTGCGAACGCAGCTCCACCAGGTGCAACGCCTCGCGCGCCGTCATGTGCATCGAGAACCGGATCCGATAGGCCATCGACACCGCGTACTGCGCCACGTCGGGCAGCCCCGCGGCCTCGATCGCCTCCCAGGCCTTTCGCGAGACGTCCATGGCGCGATGCCAGTCGCCGGCGAACCCGGCCTCCTCGATCGCCGCCGGCACCTCGTAGCCGAGCGTCGGCGTGAGGCGCTGCCACTCGAGCGTGAGGGGTCTGTGCCGCTGCAGGTCGCGGAATGCCCCGAAGTCGCAGACCACGTCGAAGCGGTACCTCGTCCGTTCCCATGCCCGGCCGGGCTTGTGCCGCCGGTTCGTGCGTGTCCCCACCGATGCCGCGAGCACGGCCGCGCGCTCCTCCGACGACATCGCTCGCACCCGAGCGAGCACCTGATCGTCCGGCAGGCGCGAGGCCGCGTACAGCACCGCGGCGGTCACCTTCAGCTCCCCCTCGGGGTCGTGCTCCGTGAGCGTGACCTCGTCGCGGTCCTCGGGCTCCACGTCACCGAGCAGCTTCGCCGCCACGTCCTCGGTTCGCTCGCGGACGTCCTTCCAGTACGTGCCCCAGGCGAGCCCGCGCTCGTCCACGTCGACACGCGAGAGGAATTCAGGGATCACCGTGCGCAACTCCGTGAGCATCAGCGCCCCGTACTCGCGCATCTCCGCCAGCGGATGCACGGCCAACCGCATCAAGAGCTGTTCGTAGGACTGACCGCTCGCGTAGATCCCCAGGTTCGACCGCGTCGCGGCGGGCAGCAGCACACGCAACGTGTCGCACGTCTTCGCCATGATCGACTGGCGGTAGATGAAGTCGGAGTCGCCCTCGGCCTGCGGGAACGCCGCCCGGAACCACGCCTGCATCGGTTCGTACAGACGACCGTAGGTGGTGAAGAGCTCATCCAGGCAGTCCTCGAACCGTTCCGCCAAGGGCGTGCCCTGCAGTTCGGACGGCGTGCTCGCGCGCCACCGATCGCCGGGCCGGTCGTCGTAACGCATGTACCGCGTGGACTGCTCCAGGTAGGCGGCCAGGCGCCCCCACTCGAGCGCCTTCGCGAGCAATTGCGAGGACTGCTCACACGCCAGGTGCACGCCGCCCAACTGGGCGACCGAGTCATCGCCGTACTCCACGAAGATCCGTTCGTACAGACCAGCGGCCCTCGTGGTCGCGACGGTCGGGCCGGAAGCGCCATCGACGATGTCCTGTGCGAACTCGTCCAGGAACAGCCGGCGGAGCGACTTCGTGGTCCGCGAATACCGCGCGAAGAGCGCACCCTTCACCGCCTCGGGCATGTTCACGAGGACGAACACGGGGCCGTCCAGGTTCGAGAAGAACGGCGAGAGGGCCCGGCGCTCCTCGTCGCTGAAGGGTTCGCGGACGTAGGACATCTACGGGGAGGGCGGCGGCGACGTGGGCGGTGGAGACGTCGGAGGAGGGTCCTCGCCCGTGTACAGCAGGACGGTGCCTCCGACGGGGATCGACGCACCCTCCGCAGGATCTTGGAACGCCACGAAGTTCTTGTTCGGGCACTCGGCGAGCAGCGGCCGCGTCCCCGCATACACCGCCGTCAACCCCAGTTGAGCGAGGTGGGCCTGCGCCGAGTTGAAGCTCTGGCAGGTGTAGTCCTCCATGATCAACGACGACGGGCCGCTCGAGATGGTGACGTCGATCAGCGTCCCGCGGTCCACTTCCGTGCCCGCGGGGATCGTCTGGTCGATGATCTGTCCCACGTCGTAGTCGTCGTTCGGCGCGGTCGTGCGGTTGCCCAGGAGGAGGTCCTCCTCCGCCAGGACCGAGGTCGCGTCCGCGAGCGTATGCCCGATGAGGTCGGGCACGATCGCCTTCTGCACCGGTGCGGCGACGGTGAGGACGACGGTGGTGCCCTCGTCGACGATCTGGCCCGGGCGCGGGTCCTGTGCGAGGACGATCCCCGGCTCCACATCGTCGGTCCGGCGCTTCTCCGGCGGGTCCTGCACGACCAGGTTGAGCGCTTCGAGCTGGGCTTTCGCGTCCTCGAACGTCGTGTCTATCACGCGCGGCACCTCGACGGTCAGTGGATCGTCGCTGTTGCCCAAGCTGGTCGCCAGCAGGTAACCGCCGCCGCCGAGGACGGCCACCACGAGCACCCCGATGAGCACGCCCATCCAGGTCTTCCGCGCGCCGCTCTCGGGCTCGGGAGGAGGCATCATGACCTGGGTGGCGGAAGGCCGCGAGATGACCTGCGTGGCAGCGCCTCCGGCCGGCATCAGCGGCGTGGCCTCCACCTCCTGGCCCTGCTTGACCCGTTCGAGGTCCTCGGCCATCTCCTCGGCGGTCTGATACCGGTTCGCCGGGTTCTTCGCGAGCGCTTTCATCACCACGGCATCCAGGCGCGGCGTCACGTCGGCGTTGATCTCACCCGCCGGCACGGGGGCCTCGTTCACCTGCTTGTACGCGATCGCCACCGGCGAGTCCCCGGTGAACGGCGGGCGGCCTGCCAGCAACTCGTAGAGCACCACGCCGAGCGAGTAGATGTCCGATCGCGCGTCCACCTTGTGGCCCTGCGCCTGCTCGGGTGAGAGGTAGGTGGGCGTGCCCAGCACGGACGACGTCTGCGGCGCGGTCTCCACGGTCTCGATCCGTGCGATGCCGAAGTCCATGACCTTGACCTTGCCCTCGCGCGTGACCATCACGTTCGCGGGCTTGATGTCGCGGTGCACGATGCCCTGTTCGTGCGCGGCCGCGAGCGCGCCGGCGATCCGCTGCGCCAGTTCCACCGACTGCATCGGGGTTGGCTTCTTGCCGCTCGCCAGGACGTCGGCCAGGGTGCGGCCCTGGACGAACTCCATCACGATGTACTGCGTGTCGCCGTCGGCCCCGGTGTCGTACACACCCACGATGTTCGGGTGGTTCAAACGGGCGGCAGCCTGGGCCTCCCGGCGGAACCGCGCCACGAACGAGGCATCGCGCGCGAACTGCGGCAGCAAGACCTTGATGGCGACGGTCCGGTTCAGGACGGGGTCATCGCCGCGGAAGACCTCGGCCATCCCGCCCGCGCCGATGCGCGCCTCCACGCGGTAGCGATCGCCTACGACCGACTCGTTCACGTCCGCGGTTCGCCCTTCCTCGTGTCCATCGCCCGTCTCATCAGAGCCCGAGCGCCGCCGCGATGACCTCGCGCGCGATGGGAGCGGCCTCGCGGCCTCCGGTCGCCTCGCTCCCCAGGTCGCCGCCGTCCAGCACGATAACCGTAACCGCGATGGTGGGGGTGTCGGTGGCTCCCGCCGGCGCGAACGCCGTGAACCAGGCGTTCGGGGCGCGCCCTTCGCCGTTCGTCGCGGTCCCCGTCTTCCCGGCGACGTCCACGCCGAACCCCGAGAACGTCGAGGACGCGGTCCCTCCCTGGGTGACGCTCAGCATCATCGCCTGCATGGTGGCCGCCGTGCCGCTCGAGATCGGGTGTCCGTATGCCCGCGGAGCGAACTCCTTCACCACCTGCCCCTGTGCGTCGCGGATCTCGGTGACGATCCGGGGTTCGTACAGGGTGCCGCCGTTCGCGATCGCGGCCGTGATGAGCCCCAGGTGCAGGGGGTTCGTGAGCACGTTGTCCAGGCCGACCGCCGAGTAGGCGATGGCGGGGATCCGCTCGGCGAAGTACGAGGCCTCCGGGTAGTGCCCGTTCTCCACCCCCAGCGCGAACGGGATCGTGTCGCCGTCACAATCGACGCGCTCGGGCGGCAGCGTGGGGCAGAATCCCCAGTCCCGCGCCATCTGCGTCAGGCGATCGGCGCCCAGTTCCAGGCCGATCTCGCCGAACGTGACGTTGCACGACTGCTGGAACGCCTGCGCCATCGTGACTTTCGCCGAGCCGCCGTTGCAGAGCGAGCCGCCGAAGTTCTCCAGATCGTCCCTGGTCGTCGGCAGATCCAGGATGCGGGGATTGGGCCACGTCTGCTGGGGTCCGTAGCCGTTCTGCAGCGCGGCGGTGGCGGTGACGAGTTTGCCCGTGGACCCCGGGAGGTACAGCTCCTCGAACGCCTTGGACAGCAGGGGCTTCTCCGGATCGGCGTTGAGCGCCTCCCACGCGGCGGTCATGTCGACGCCGGTCCCCACCGACAGCGGCGTGGGGTCGAACGACGGGTTCGACCAGACCGCCAACACGTCACCTGTCCGTGGGTTGATCGCCACGACGGCTCCACGGCGTGACCCGAGCGCACGCCGCGCCGCGAGCTGGATGCGCGGCACGATCGTCGTGATCACCGTGCCGCCCTTCTTCGGCTTGCCCAGGATCAGATCCGTCAGGTTCGCAGCGACCAGTTCGTCGGCATCACCGGACAGGTACGGGTTCATCGCCTGCTCCAGGCCGCTGCGGCCGAACAGGCGCGAGTAGTACCCGGTGATGTGGCCGTAGACGTCGGCCTTCGGATAGGCCCGCTCGAAGGCGTAGACGGAACCGGCCGGTGCCTCGACGCTCTCGGCCAGGACGGTCCGCCCGTCGGCCGCCAAGATCCGTCCCCGTTCGGTCTGGTACTCGGCGCGGATCTGCCGTGCAGCGTTGCCCTGCTGGTTCGCGATCCGGTCGGCGGCGATCACCTGGACGTAGGCGACCTGCGCGAACAACAGCGAGAACAGCAGCACGAACGCCAGGCCCAGACGCCGGATCCGCCGTTCCACCTCAGCCCTCCTTCCGGGCGCGGATCCACGGTCCGGCGGAGATCCTCACCAAGAGCGCGAGCATCAGGAAGGTGGCGACGCGGCTGCTTCCCCCGTACGCGACGAGCGGCAGCGGGACGCCCGTGAGGGGGATCAGGCGGAGCACGCCGCCCGCGATCACGAACACCTGCAGACCGAGCAGGGCGGTGAGCCCGACCGCCAGCAGCGACTCGAACGGATCGCGGCGCTCCAGCGCGATCCTGAGGCCCCGTCCGATCAGGACGAGATAGCCGAGCAGCAGGGCCGAGACCCCGAGCATCCCGAGTTCCTCGCCGAACGCGGCCAGGATGAAATCGCTGCCGGGGTAGGGGATCAGCGTGGGGGAGCCGAGCCCGAGCCCGGTGCCCACCATCCCGCCGGTCGCGAGCGCGAACCAGCCCTGTGCCAGTTGGAACCCGGCGTCCTGCACCATGCCCGGATCCATCGCATGCAGCCACGCGTCCACCCGGAGCTGCACGTGGTCGAACGCCAGGTAGCCCATCCCCGCGCCGACGACGAAAAGGACGACGCCGAGGATCAGGTAGCCGGGGCGCCCGGTCGCGACCCAGACCATCGCGACGAAGACCCCGAACAACAGGAGCGAGGCCCCCATGTCGCGCTCCAGGAACAGCACCGCGAGCGAGGCACCCCAGGCGAGCAGGAGCGGTCCCAGGTCCTTGGCGCGTGGCAGGCCGAACCGTCCGATCCCCGCAGCCAGGACCTCGCGTTTCTGCGCCAGGTAGGACGCCAGGAAGATGACGATGAACAGCCGCCCGAACTCGGCAGGCTGGAAGATCAGCGGACCGACGTTGAACCACAGACGGGCACCGTTGGTCTCGTAGCCGCCGAACGGACCGATGTCGGGGAGCACCGGGAGCAGGAGCAGGACCATGCCGATCAGCCCGAGCGTGTAGGTGTAGGTGTCCAGATCGCGGATGTCGCGGAGCACCGTCAGGAGGCCGAGGAACGCGCCGAGGCCGATCGCGAACCAGACGGCCTGGTTCCGCGCGATACCGACGTCGCCGGACTCGTCCATGATCCGGAAGAGCATCGCCAGCCCGAGTCCGCCCAGGAAGATCGCGGTGGCGTACAGGGCCGGGTCGGCGTGCCGGGCGGTGATGCGCACCCCGATCCATCCGGCGACCGCGATGCCCACGAACCCGATCCCGTATGCCACCGCGTCGCTGGGCACCGCCTCGTGCAGTCCCAGGCCCTGCAGTGCGTAGGCCCAGATCCCCGCGGCGGCGCCGGCCAGGACG
>JBBDHX010000037.1:25403-54730 GCA_040880745.1 Actinomycetota bacterium | reverse complement strand
CCCCCCCCCCCCGGGGGGCCGCCACGCTCACGGTGACTGCCCTCCGCCACCCGCGCGCGCTGCAGCTTCGGCGTCCCTCACATCCTGCTCGATCTGGTCGATCTGCTGCAGAGCGTCCTCGCGGCTGTCGACGTTGAGGCCGTTCGCGATGTCCTCGTACAGGGGGAGAACGGCGACGTCATCGGCGGGGATCGTGGTCTCGAGGTCGACGCGCGAGAGATCGAACCCGAGCACCGTCACCGGGATCCCCCGGTAGACGGCGACATGTCCGTTGGCCACGCCTACGTACCAACGCCCGTCGAGCCAGGTACGGAAACCCGTGAAGGCCGCGAGCACGATCACCACGGCGATCGCGACGCGCACCGCCGGGCCCCGCCATGCCGGCGGCGCGGAGGGCTCCGTGCCGGCGGTTCGGCGCGGCGCCGCCTCCGGCCCACCCGCGAGCCCCTGCGCAGCGTCATCGGACACGACGTCGAGCACCACGACGGTGATGTTGTCGATCCCGCCCGCCCGGTTCGCCGAGCGGACGAGCCGGTCGGCCGCGTCCTGGGCGGCGGGCGTCGAGGAGGCGATCGCCGCGATCTGCTCTTCCGCGATCATGGTCGTGAGGCCGTCCGAGCACAGGATGAGCCGGTCGCCTTCGAGGATCCCGACGTCCTGCACGTCCACCTCGACGTCGGCATCGGTCCCGAGCGCGCGCAGCAGGACGCTGCGGTGCGGGTGCACCTCGGCCTCGGCCGCCGTGATCTCGCCCGCCGTGATCATGCGCTGCACCAGCGTGTGGTCCTCGGTGAGTTGACGCAGGGCACCCGCCCGATAGAGGTAGGCGCGCGAATCCCCGACGTGGGCCAGGTGCACGGAGGACGGCTCAACCACGACAGCCGTGATGGTGGTGCCCATGCCCTCGACCGCGCGATCCTCCGATGACCGCTCGAACACGGCCGTGTTCGCGCCGCGCACCGCTTCCTCCAACGGCGCCCCCGCGCCGTAGCGGGTCTCCACCGTCTCGAGCGCGAGTTGCGACGCGACTTCGCCGCCGCGATGACCGCCCATCCCGTCGGCCACGGCGTACAGGGGAGCCTCCGCCAGGTAGGAATCCTCGTTGCCTTCGCGGACCTGCCCGATGTCCGTCGCGACGCCCGCGACGATCCTCACCGGCGGAGCTCCAGGATCGTGGTGCCCACCCGGACGCGGTCCCCGGGTTGCAGGAGCGCGGGCGCCGCCAGCCGCTGCTCGTTCACGTACGTCCCGTTCGTGGAGCCCAGGTCCTCCACGTACCATCCGCCGCTCTTGCCGAAGATCCGTGCGTGCTGTTGGGACGCGAACGTGTCTTCGATGCGCAGCTCGCACTCCGCGCCGCGACCGATCGTGGTCGCGGTCTCCAACCGCACCCCCTTGGGCTTGCCGCCGTCGGTGGGATGCACGAGCAGGGTGGTCGGCACGGGGTCACCGGTCGCCGCTGCGCTGACCGCTGCGCCCGAGACGGCGGGGAGCGCCGCGTCGATCGACAGGCCACGCACGACCCAGCGCATCGAGCGCCACAGGAACAGGAACAGCAGCGCCAGCAGCCCGTACTTCAGGGCCGACAGCGCCACGGGCTCGACGCCGGCGCCGAGCACGCTTATGCCCCTCGGTACTCGATCAGCGTGGCCCCGATCGTGATCCGGTCACCGTCGGCGAGCGTGCGCGACTGGACCTGGGCTCCGTTGAGGGAGGTCCCGTTCGTGGAGCCGAGGTCCGTGATCGTGGCCTGCCCGTCGCGCAGGCGGATCTGCGCGTGACGGCGAGAGGCGCCGGTGTCCTCCAGGACGACGTCGCACTCGGCCAGGCGGCCGATCGTGGTCACCTCGTTGGCCAAGGGCACGTCGCGCACCGTCCCGCCGGCGTGCACCAGGAGGTGCGCGCGGGCGGCGGGGACCGCCTCGACCTTCTGCGCGCCCTCCACCAGCGTCGCTTCGACCGCCAGGTCGCCCTTGCGAAGATCCTGATCGACGAACAGCGCCACCCCGGGTGGGCCGATGAGCCCCCAGCCCCGCTCGGCGGCGGTATCGAGCACGACCCGCTGGAGTTCGGACACGAGCGCCGCCTCGATCGAGGTGAACCTCGGCGCGTCATCGCTCGCGAGCGAGACCTCGAAGTGGTTCGGCGCCCATATCTCGTTCACGCCGACCTGCTTGGCCTCATCCATCGTCCGGATGATGCGCTTGGCGATCTCGACGGGCTGCAGGCCGCTCCGGAACGCCTTGGAGAACAGGCCTTCGACGAGGCCCCCGAGCCGGCGTTCGAAGTCGCGGAGATTCGGCATCAGCGCATGTGCGCGGCCTCGAGGCCGCGCGATGCGCTCATCCTACTGCGAGGGTCGTGGCGCTCCCGTGCCGGACTCGACGGGCTCCGCGGGGATCTCGGCCGCCCGCGGGGTCTCCCACACGGGCGTGGCGAAGCCGAACCGTTCGTCCACCGGTTTGCGGGAATGGCGCCACTGCAGCACTTCGTCGAAGGTGCGCTTCGCGAACGTCACGATCAGGATGGCCAGCAGGAACCGCAGGGCCCCGTTCGTGTCGATCTCCCATGACGCGCTCGCGACCCCGTAGGCGGTGGCGCCCGTCCAGCCGAGCAGCGCACCGAAGCCGACGAGCATCAGGTGACGGAGCATCACGTCGAGCTCCGCGTGCGACTTCTCGACCACCTCAGGACCTCCCTCGCTCGGCGGGTTCGCTACCTCGTTCGGAGTATCGGCAGCCGGCGGCCTCCGGCGCAGGGGCCGAGGGTCGCGATCTGGCCATCCCCCGGGCGCCGGACACGGCGATCGACCGCATGGACGGCTCGAGACCCGCTGTTACCATCGCTTCGCACCACGGGCGAGTGGCGGAATTGGCAGACGCGCAGGATTCAGGTTCCTGTATCCGAAAGGATGTGGGGGTTCAACTCCCCCCTCGCCCACCATCCAGGACCTCCGCTGCGTCGACGACGACCTGGGTGGTCCGTGGCTCACTCGAGCGCCGGGGCTGCCTGGGCCGAGTGGAACGAGTACCGCCGCAACTGACGTCCGACAGCACCGAGCACAGCGATACCAACGAAGGCGAGTGCGCCTCCAAGCGCGATCGTCTGAGAGACGCCGATCCAGCTGGCGACGATGCCGGACTCCACGTCACCCAGCGCAGGTCCCGCAGATGACACGAGATGGTCGATGCCGGCGACCCGTCCCCTGATCTGGTCGTCGACCACAGACTGTGTGATCGCCGTGCCAAGGAGCGCCGAGAGCTCATTGCCCGCGCCGGCGACGGCGAGCCCGAACCCCGCGAGCCACGCCACGTTCGCGAAGCCCGTGACCACGATCCCCGCGCTCCAACCGACGAGCGCCAGCAGAACACCCCAGCCCGGCCGCCGCGCCTTTCCGGCGGCTCCGCTCAGACCCGCGATCATCAAGCCACCGAGAGCGGGAGTCGCATACAGAAGACCGAGCCCAGCGGGGCCGACCCCGAGTTCGGCCGCGAGGGCAGGCAGGAGCGCGAGTGGCATCCCGAAGAACATCGCCGTGAAGTCGAGTCCGAGGATGGTCGCGATCACGCGGCGCGTCCGAACGATGTGGAACCCCTCTCGGATCGATGCGAGCGCCTCGCCGCTCCGACTCGGTCGGGAGGGGTTCATCCCCGCGACGAGGCCGATCACAACGAGGAAGGTCGCGAGGTCCAGCAGGTATGCAGACGCCACCCCGGCGATCTGGATCAACAGACCGGCGATCGCCGGGCCTACGAGCGCGTTGGCGTTGTACGAAGCCCCTTCGATCGCGAACGCCGCGGGCAGGAGCTCCGAAGGAACGAGACGAGCGGGCCACGCTCGCACGCTGGCTACTGAAAGCGCGGAGACCCCGCCGGCGACGGATGCGAACACATACAGCGGCCAGACGGACGGATCGGGTAAGAGCGCGTTCGCGGCCAGGCCGACAGACAACACCGCGAATGCCGCGTTCGCGACGAGCGTGAGCCGACGTCGGTCGACCGTGTCCGCGATCGAGCCTCCGATGGGTGCGAGAGCGAGGTTCGGGATCAGCTCGGCGAGTGCCACGAGTCCGACGGCGACGGTCGAGCCCGTTCTCGCGTAGACCTGGAATGGGATCGCCACGAGCGTCGCCTGGTTCCCGAATTCCGAGATCGACTGCGCGAGGACGAGGCGACGGAGATCCGACGAGATACGCAGTGGTGTGACGTCCAGTAGGTGTGGACGAAGTCGAGCAAGCACCCCTGGCGGCCGGATCCCTGGCGGCGAACCAGGTCCCTCGTCGTCCATGGCGAGACCCTATTCCTCCGGTTCACGGAGTCGTGGAGTCGCGAGGGTCTTGCTCAGTATGAGTGCATCCGCCCCGCGAACGCCCGGGCGGTTACGCGAGGATCCGAGCTTGCCGCAGGCAGCTTGACCGTCGGACGTTGTCACATCAGATGAACGACGGTCCGGGAGCTTCGGGTTCCTGTGTCCGCAAGGACGTGGGGGTTCAACTCCCCCCTCGGGCCGGACGGAACGCTCCTCATCGCGAGACCGTTGCCGTCCGCACGGTCCAGGCGACCTGGCTCGTCCCTCGAGGGAGCATCACAGCTGCGCGACAGCGCGGGGATCTCACCCGACTTCGCTGAGGCCTATGCGACCCGGGAACTTGACTCGTCCCGGGCACGCGGAGGCTAGCGCGGGTGTGTAAAGCTTGAGGGCCTCGTGCGCCCCTGTAAGGGTGACGTGGCTGGAGCCATCGTGACCGCTCGGCAGGACATCGAGGTGCTCTACAGGGAGCACGGGAATCGGCTGTGGTGGGCGCTCGTGGCGTTCTCGGGAGACCGGGAGGTCGCGAGCGACGCAGAGGCCGAGGCGTTCGCCCAAGCCCTGCGGCGCGGTGATGACATCCGCGACCCCTTGGCCTGGATCTGGAAGGCAGCCTTCCGGATCGCAGCCGGGGATCTCCAGCAACGAAGTCGGTTCGCCCCGGTCGTCGCTGAGCCCAGCTACGAGCTGCCGGAACCCGCGGCCGAGGTTGCAGGTGCCCTCCTGCAGCTTCCGGCGAGGCAGCGGGCGGCGGTCGTCCTCTACTACTACGCGGATCGGCCGGTCAGAGAGATCGCGCAACTCCTGGAGACATCCCCATCGACCGTGTCGGTACACCTGCACCGCGGCAGGAACCGCCTCAGAGACCTCCTGGGAGACGACGATGACTGACCTCCGAGATCGCCTCGAGACGATCGAATCGACCCCACCGCCCGACCTGTGGACCGAGATCGAGGCCCGGTCGCTCGAAGCCCGGCCCGAGCCCGGTGACCAGATCGTCGCCTTCGAACCGCGTGGCCGGGAGCGGCCGCGCCGGATCGCGATCACCGCGGTGGCCGCGGCGGTGTTCGTCCTCGCGGCGATACCGATCTGGCGCGCATCCCGGCCGGCCCCTCCACCCCCGGTGCCGATGGATGAGCTCCCCGCCGGATGGCAGGACTGCACGAACGGCGTAGAGGGCTACTCGATCGGATATCCGGGGACGTGGCAGACCACGGACATCAACTTCGGCGACCAGGACCCGGGATACGCGTGCCAGTGGTTCTCGCCCGATCCGTTCGACGCGGTCGACGACCAGGGGCGGCCGCAAGGCAACATCGTGAGCGAAGGCTACGCCTATCCGATGGAGGTCGGTGTGGGTGAGCCGCTCGCCGCGGCCCTGCAGAACCGACTCGAGCCCGAGTGGGTCTCCGACGTCGGTCTCGATCCGCCGCGCGTCCTGATCCGCGAGGACCTCGTCGTGGACGGCCATCGTGCGGTTCGACTCGAGTACGAGACGTTCGCTGCCCTCATCGGATCTCCGGGTCTGCACTACGAGTACCTGATCGAGCTCGACCAGGATCGGACCCTGATCATCCACACGACGGCGACCATCTATCGCGAGCCAGGGGGCGAGTACGAGGAGAACAAGAGCGTCCTCGACCTGGCGGTCCCGACCCTGCGGTTCGCCGATCCGCTACCAGGCACCCTGCCACCCGGATGGCAGCGATGCGAGAACGATCGCCGCTACTTCGACGTCGGCTACCCCGGTGAGTGGTACACCACGGACATCTTCTTCGGGGAGCGTCGCCGGGAAGGCGCATGCACGATCTTCGCGTCGGTGCCGTTCGAGCTCCAGACCGAGTCGAGCGAGCCGTTGGGGGTGGTCGGCGAGGAAGGGTGCGCCTATCCGATCTGCATCAGGTTCGAACCGATGTCTCTGGATAGGCTGGTGAAGGAGCGAACTGATCCGGCGCGCATCCAGGTGATCTCGCGGTCCGACGAGGTGATCAACGGCCGGCGCACCGTGGTGCTGGACGAGATGGTGTTCGAGCCGACGCTGGGGGAGGATGTCGGACCGTACTACGAGTACCTCGTCGAGCTCGACGACCACCAGACGTTGCGCCTGACGACCGAGGCGAGGGACACAGCGGTGAGAGATGCCACGGGTCGAACGCAGGACGTCCGATGGGCGGCCGACTTCGAGCTGTATCGAACCGTGCTGGACCAGCTGGTGCGAACGCTCCGGATCTAGACGATGCGGGGCACCAGCTCGCCACTGATGCGCTTCCGGGGGCACGAACTGCCCGCCTACGGAGGATAGCCTTCGCATCCTCGTCCTCGCGGCGCCCGATAGAGCCCAGGACGAGGACTTCGCAGACTGGGGTTCCATGATTCGATCCGATGAAGACCCGTGGTGACGCCGTGGTAACGGTTCGTCGTGCGAAGGTCGGCCAGAGAAGGTCAACTGTGGTCGCGAGGACGTGCACGACACGCGCTGGATGGCCATCCGCGACCCTGTATCCGAATGGATGTGGGGGTTCAACTCCCCCCTCGCCCACGATCCGCCCCCGTGTAGGATCGTGCGGTGTCGACGTTCGTCATCGTTCCCGGGGCGTGGGACACGCCCGCCGTGATGGACCCGCTGGTCGCACCGCTCGAAGCTGTCGGCCACTCGGCGATCGTGGTCGACCTCCCGTGCGACGATCCCGACGCCACCTTGGAGGACTACGCGGCCGCCGTGCGCGCCGCGCTCCCCGATGACCCGGCCGACGTCGTGCTGGTCGGCTACTCGTTCGGCGGCTTCACCGCCTCCACGATCGCCTCGGAGCATCCCGACATGCCGATGGTCTTCATCGCGGCATGGGTCCCGCGGCCCGGCGTCTCCGTGCTCGACCTGTTCGCGGGCGCCGACCCCTTCGCCGAGGGCGACGAGGAGGCGGGGCTCGTCGCGTTCGGCGGCCTGATCTTGAGCGCCGGCCCGGGGCTCTGCGCTCTGAACATCGATCGATACGTCTCGGCGCTCGATCCGTCCGAGCAGGAGGCCGCCCGGTCCTACCTCCAGCGGACGCAGCGCCCGCAGGGGATCGCGGCGCTGCGCCAGAAGTGGCAGGGCGGGCTCCGAACCACCGGTTCGACCTACATCCTCACGACCGCCGATACGTTGGTGCCCCCCGATGCCCAGCGGGCGATGGCAGGGTCGGTGAGCGCCGAGATCGTCGAGATCGACACCGATCACGGTCCCTTCCGCCAACAGCCTGAGCGCCTCGCTGAACTGGTGCTCGCCGCCACTCATTGATCACCCGCGGAGTGGGTAGACCGACCGGGGTACTCGTCCTTCGAACCCTCGTCGGGGAACCACCCACCGCCACACCGCGTCGGAGGCCGCACTCGACGAACGGAGGATCTGCCTGATGCGTCCGTACCGCGCCGTCGCCGCCCTCGCAGCGGCCCTCGTCATGACAGGGCTCCTCGGTCCCGTCACCGCAGCTCCCGCGGGACCTCGCCTGCGCGTCATCGCGGCCACGAACCATCTGGATGCGATGCGCTACGGCGACGACTGGGTGTACCTGGACCTCGGGGTGTACCTGGCGGCGCTCGAGGCGCCGCTCGAGATCCGCGTCGCGCGCGATTCCTATCGCGATCCGATCGAGGCCTGGCAGGTCCTGAACGCAGGAGCGACGCGCGAGATCCCCACCGAACTCCTCCAGGGCTGGTGGGGTTTCACCGACTTCGCCGGTGTGCGGATCTTCCGCGACGGCGACCCGATCCGGTTCGTCTCGCTCGACTGGTGCCCCGGTTCGGGCGATGTGCAACGGATCGATGACGAGGGACCCCGGGATCCCACCTACCCCGCGCTCTGCTGGGGGTCCCCGTTCATCCGAGGGCACGTCTTCGGCGTCGACCAGGGCTGGGCGTCGGCGCTGGCACCCGGCGTTCCCGTGCGTCTGGGAGAGGGAGACTACACGGCGCGGCTGCGCATCCGCCCGGCCTACCGCACCCTGTTCGACATCGCGCCGGAGGACACGTCCGCGGAGCTGTCGATCACGGTGACGTCGTGGGACGGCGGATGTCTCGAGTGTTCCGGCGCCGCCAGGATCGACGGCTCGCAGGGTGGACGCACCCGCGTCACGTCCGCACCGACGGACACCGACCCCGATCCGGACACCGTGCCCGACCTGGTGGCGCTCCCCGCCTATGGCATCTACGTGGAGAACTACAGGCGCCATGAGTGGCTCACCTTCGGGGCCAACGTCTGGAACGCCGGGCCCGCACCGCTCGTGGTCGAAGGCTTCCGTCAGGAGGGCGAAGACCTGATGGATGCCTTCCAGTACTTCACGCAGGACGGCGAGGTCGTGGGCCGGGCGCCGGTCGGAGGGTTCGAGTACGACCGCCACGACGACCATCAGCATTGGCACTTCCTGCAGTTCGCGCGGTATCGCCTGCTGGACGACACGAAGGAAGCGATCGTGAGGAGCCGCAAACAGGCCTTCTGTCTGGCGCCGACCGATGCGATCGACCTGTTGCGGCCCAACGCCGACTGGGACCCCGGCTCCCTCGGCTTCAGCCGCTGCGGCGGCCCCGCGTCGCTGTGGATCCGCGAGGTGCTGCAGGTCGGGTGGGGCGACACCTACTTCCAGGGGCTGTTCGGCCAGGGCTTCGAAGTGACCGACCTGCCCAACGGCACGTACTACATCGAGGTCACCGCCAACCCCCAGGGCCTGCTGTACGAGTCCGGCATGAAGAACAACACCCGCCTGCGCAAGGTGATCCTGCGGGGCGATCCGGGCTCGCGCCGAGTCATCGTCCCGGCGTGGAACGGCATCGATACCGAAGGGAACCGCCTCTAGGTCCGTCGCCGCGGCGCGGGCGGGGTACGGTTGCCGGTCACATGGGCGGCGTGATCGAGGTCGAAGGGCTGCGCAAGGAGTTCCGCAAGCTCCGGCACGGGCGGACCACGGCCCTCGCCGGTCTCGATCTGGAGGTCCCCGAGGGCGGCGTCTTCGGGTTCCTCGGGCCCAACGGCGCGGGCAAGACGACCATGATCAGGTGCCTGCTCGGGCTCGTCCGCCCGGGCGCCGGCCGCGTCCGGCTCTTGGGCGCCGACGTGCCCGGCTCGCTCGCCTCCTCGATCGGCCAGGTCGGATCGATCGTCGAGCAACCGCTGCTGTTCCCGCGCATGACGGGCCGGCGGAACCTGGAGATCTTGGCGCGCGTGCACGGGATCGGACCGAGCACGGTGGACGCGGTGCTCGACCGCGTCGGACTCTCGGAGCGGCAGGGCGACATGGCGAAGACGTACTCGCTGGGGATGAAGCAGCGGTTGGGTATCGCGGCGGCGCTGCTGAAGGATCCTTCGCTGCTGATCCTGGACGAGCCGGCGAACGGGCTGGACCCGGCGGGCATCGTCCAGGTCCGCGAGTTGATCCGCTCCCTCGGATCCGAGGGCCGGACGGTGTTCATCTCGAGCCACATCCTCTCGGAGGTGCAGCAGATCGCCGACCGGGTCGCGATCATCGCGCGTGGACGGTTGATCACCCAGGGCTCGGTGGCCGACGTGGTGTCCGCGGCGGCCGGGAGCGCCGGGATGGTGGCCCGCGTACCCGACCCGGCCGCCGCGATCTTGCACCTGGCAACCGCCCAGATCCAGGCGCGTGCGCTGGGCGACACGATCCACGTCGACGTCGAGCCCGAGCGTGGCGCCGACATCACGAGGCTGCTGGCCGAGCAGGGCATCTACCTCTCCGAACTGCGCCGGGTGGCCGTCGACCTGGAGTCGGTCTTCCTCGAGCTGACCAAGGATGAGGGGCTCGCGTGAGGCGGCTCATCTCCTCGGAGTTCCTGCGCGCGCGGTCCCGGCGGGTGGTCCCGATGATGGTCGTGGGCGCGCTGGCCGGCGTGCTCATCGGGGTGACGATCGGCACGATCGTCGCCGAGGGGAAGGACTCGACCGCCGTTCGCCGGGGACAGCGGATGTACGAGCTCGGGGTGCGGAGATGTCTGGACGGGAACTACGGTCCGGTGCCCGACGCCTATGCCTCGCTCGAGGAGTTCTGCACCGAGGCGGTCCGTCCCGAGTCCTTCGGCCCGGACTCCCTCGACTTCTTCGACCTGGATGCGCTCCTCGAGGGGACCGCGTCGCTCGTGATCATGCTGGGCGCGTTCCTGGGGGCGACCCTCGGCGGCGCCGACTGGTCGGCCGGGACCATGGGCACGCTGCTCACGTGGGAGCCCCGGCGTCTGCGGATCCTGGCCGCGCGCGCGGTGGTCGTTTCGATCGTCGTGTTCGCGATCGCCGTAGGGGCACAGATCTGGTTGTCGGCGGTGTTCGCCGGCGGCGTGGCGGTCAAGGGATCGTTCGTGGGGACCCCCGATGGCTTCATGGGCGACGTCGCGATATCCATCGTGCGGGTGGCGAGCGCGTCGGCCCTGTTCTCGTTGATCGGGCTCGCGTTCGCGACGATCGGCCGCTCAACGGTCTCGGGGATCAGCGCGTTCCTCGGCTACCTGATCATCGTGGAACTCTTCATCGCGAACCTGGTGTTCGTGACCGCGCGGTTCACCTTCGGCAGGGCAGCGGTGGCCATGACGTCGGGCGAAGCCCTGCTCTTGGTGAACCCGAGACCGCCGCGTGTCGATCCAGCGCCCGACCAACTCGAGTTCCTCCTGCAGCCGGGACGCGCTTGGCTCACCGTGATCGGGTGGGTGGTCGTGATGCTGCTGGTTGCATCCGCGTCGTTCCGCGGGCGAGACGTGACGTGACGCCTGAGCCTGCGGCCTATACTTCGCCCCTCTTCGAACATCCCCACCTCTCATGGAATTCTCCAACCGCACCCTTACCCTGCTGGCGCTGATCGCCCTCGGCATGGGAGCGCTCGGCGTCTGGTGGGGCATCGCCGGCGGGAGCCGCCGCCGGACGACGGACGAGACGCCGCTGCGCGGCCAAGAGGCCGTCGGCGTCCTCCTCGCGCGGATCGAGCGGTTGGAGAAGGCCGCCCGGAAGTTGCATGCCCTCGACCAGCGACAACAGTTCCAGATCGAAGCCGGCGTTCGCCGGGTGGCTCTGGTTCGCTACGACGCGTTCGACGACGTCGGTGGCAGGTTGTCGTTCTCCTGCGCGCTCCTGGACGAGCGAGGATCCGGGGTCGTCCTGACTTCGATCAACGGGAGGCAGGACACGCGCGTGTACGCCAAGCCCGTGCAGGCGGGCACCAGCACGTACAACCTCTCCCTGGAAGAGGAAGAGGCGATCGCGCACGCGATGCGCGATGACCATGAGGCGGTGAGCGCATCATGATGTGGCGACGAGAAGAGGCGGAAGCGGCACACGCTGCCGGTGCTGCCGATCGATCCCCCGAACGGAAGGAGAGGCACGTGGCGGAAGACGCTGAGGTCACGATCGTGGGTGCGACCGCGAAGCTCGAGGGCAACGTGGTGTCGGCGGGCAGCCTGCGTATCGACGGGAACGTGAAGGGCCAGATCAACGCGGACGGGGACGTGACGCTCTCGCCCCAGTCCCAGGTCGAGGCCGACATCCGGGCGCAGAACGTGAGCGTCGGCGGTCGCTTCAAGGGCAACATCATCGTGAAGGGCAAGGCGCACCTGGCACGGGGTGGACGGATCGACGGCAACATCACATCGAAGACCCTCGTGGTGGAGGAGGGCGGCATCTTCCACGGGCAGAGCATCATGGACGCCGGTCCGGGAACGCCCACGCAGGCTCAGGGCCAGCCGCAGGCGGAGAAGAAGGACCCGAACCAGGTCAAGGTGTAGCCGGGCCGATGCTCGACATCAAGCAGATCCGCGAGGATCCCGAACGGTTCCGTGTGGCGCTCGCTCGGCGCGCCCTGGCCGAGCGCGTGGATGAGCTACTCGCCGCCGACGAACGGCGCCGTTCGCTCACGGCCCGCGCCGACGAGCTGCGCGCCGAGCAGAACCGCGCCTCGAAGGCGATCGGGGCGGCCGCGGCGGGCGACAAGCAGCCGTTGATCGACGCGGTGGCGGCCGTCTCGTCGGAGTTGAAGGACCTGGAGCCGCACCTGACCGAGGCAGACGCGGCGATGGCCGCGCTGCTGGCGTCCACGCCGAACCTCCCGCACGAGAGCGCGCCCGAGGGCTGGACCGACGAGGACGCGGTGGAAGTCAGGCGCAACCACGAGTCCCCGCCGGTCTTCGATTTCGAGGTCCGCGATCACGCGGCGCTCGGGGAGTTGCTCGGTGTGCTGGATACCGAGCGCGGCGCGCGCACCAGCGGTTCCCGGTTCGTTTACCTGCTGGGCGACATCGTTCTGCTGCAGTTCGCGCTGGTGCAGAGCGCGATGGACATCCTGATCGACGAAGGCTTCACGCCCGTGATCCCGCCGGTGCTCGTCCGGGAAGAGGCGATGTACGGGACGGGGTTCCTCCCCTCCGACGCCGTCAACATCTATCGCACGGATGAGGACGAGCTCTATCTCGCGGGGACATCCGAGGTCCCGCTCGCGGCGTTCCACATGGGCGAGATCATCGACGAAGGCGAACTCCCGGTTCGGTATGCGGGGTACTCCACGTGTTTCCGGCGCGAGGCCGGCTCCTACGGCAAGGACCTGGGCGGGATGTTCCGGGTCCACCAGTTCGACAAGGTGGAGATGTTCGTCTTCACCACCCCGGAGGCGAGTTGGGAGGAGCACGAGAGGATCCTGGGGATCGAGGAGCGGATCCTCGGCACCCTCGAGATCCCGTACCGCGTGGTGAACATCGCCGCGGGCGACCTGGGCGGCGCCGCCGCGAAGAAGTACGACATCGAAGGCTGGTTGCCCGGTCAGGAGCGTTACCGCGAGCTGACCTCCTGCTCGAACACGACGGATTACCAGGCCCGGCGGCTGCAGACCCGCGTTCGGCGGGCGGATGGTTCGGTGGAGACCCTGCACACGCTGAACGGCACGGCGACCGCTCTCGGGCGAACGCTGATCGCGATCTTGGAGAACCACCAGCAGGCCGACGGCAGCGTGATCGTGCCCGAACACCTCTGGCGCTACCTGCCCGAGCGCGCCCGGGTGCTGGCTCCGTCCTAACGCCGCTCGGCGTCCACCACGCGAACGCCACCATCGTCTGCGACGTGGTGATGCGTGACGTCGATGGTGACGCCGTGCCAGACCGCGGGCGATGCACCGAACGGTGTTTCGCGCCGGGAGACCGCGTGGATCCAGCGCTCGCCCCCATCAGGGCGGATGATCCGATACTCCGACTCCCAGGTGCCCCCCGGCGAGGCCTGGGCGAGTTCGCTGCTCGCCACCACCCTGTCGCGATCGTCGGGATGGATGACGCTGGGGTACCGGCCGTCGTCGCCACCTCGGAGTTCTGCGGGCGTGTAGCCGAAGATCTCGACCACCTGGGGCGAGATGTACGGGAAGCGTGAGCGACCGTCGGCGTCCACGACCTCGGTCCACGCGATCGCCGGTCCTGCGTGCAGGACCTCCCGCATCGCGGCCGCCTCGGCGATCGCGGCCGCCTCGGCCTCCGCAGCCCGGGTCACGTCGGCCAGGACACCCGTGAACCTGTGGGGGCGCCCGGACGCGTCGCGTCCGATGCACCGGGCCTGATCATGGATCCACACGACCCGGCCGTCCGTCGCGATCATGCGGAACCGGTGCTCCCAGTCGGCTCCGGTGGTCCACATCGAGCGGATCCCCGCGAGCATGTCGTCGACGTCGTCGGGATGCGTGTGTTCGAACCAGGACGCGGGATCGCTCGTGAGCTGATCCACCGGGTAGCCCAGCAGGTCGCTGATGCCCGTGCTCACGTACTCCAGCGCGATCGTCGGCGGATCGAGTGGTGCCAGGTGATACGTGTATGTGATCATCGGGCCCTGCTCCAAGATCTCGAGGAATCGGCGCTCTGACTCGGCCGCCTGGTCCTCCGCCTCCTTGCGCGCGGTGATGTCAACGAAGACCCCCTGGAACGTCGCGGGTGTCCCGTCATCATGGCGGCGTATGAGCGTCGCGCGGTCGAACACCCACACCACCCTGCCGTCCTTGGCCAGGAACCTGTACTCGATCTCGAGCGGCTCACCGGTCGCCTCGCTCCAAGCCGTTGCCGCCAGCACCGCCTCACGGTCGTGCGGGTGCAGGCGTTCGCGCCACAGAGCGTTCCCGCGCCATTCGAACGGTGTATAGCCGAGGACGGTCTCGATGCCGGGGCTCACGTATTCCGCTCCCGTCATGACGTCATCGGGGAGATCCCAGCGGTAGACGACGGCCGGCAGGTCTTCGACCAGCCGCCGGAAGCGCGTCTCGGCGGCACGGGCCTCGGCTTCGGCTCGCCGCCGCTCGCCCACCTCCAGCTCCATGAGGGCGTTGGCTTCCTCCAGGGCGGCGGTCCGCTCATGAACGCGGGTCTCCAGTAGGTCGTTTGCCAGGCGTAAAGCGTCCTCGGCGCGGTGGCGCGCCGTGATGTCGAGCAGCACGCCCTGCCACGTCGATCCGCTGGGACCGTGGACGAGGCGGCCGACGTCGCGCACCCACACGGTCCGGCCGTCGGCGGCGATGAGCCGGTATTCCCGCGTCCATTCGGTGCCGGTCTGCGCTGCCTCGTCATGGGCGGCGAGTTCGATCTCGCGGTCATCCGGGTGCAGGAGCTCGATCCAGATATCCGGCTGTGCCAGCCATTCCTCGCGCGTGTAGCCGAGCAGCCGCTCGATGTGCGGGCTCACCGAGATCGTCCTCCGCGTGTCGTCGTGCGCCATCTCGTAGACGACGGCGGGGAGGTTGTCCATCAGCGCCCGGCGCCGGGTCTCGGACTCTTCAAGTTCGCGGCGAGTCTCGTGCTCACCGGTGACGTCCAGGACCACGCCCTGCCAATGGCTGCGTTGCTCGTCGTGGAAGATCAAGACCGCACGGTCGTGCACATGGATGGCCCGGCCGTCGGCGCAGACCTGGCGGTACTCCTCGTCGAAGCGCTCCCCGGTGAGATAGGAGGTTCGCCAGGCGTCCATGATCCGATCCTTGTCGTTCGGGTGCACGATGTCGACCCAGGTCAGTCCCGCCCACGCCTCGTCGTCGGTGTCGTAGCCGAGCGCGTGCGCTCCGAGGGGGGACCCGTAGAGGGTCACGAAGTCTTCGTCGTCCGACACCGCGTACACGTGCGCGGGGAGGTTCTCGACCATCTCGCGGAACCGTCGTTCGGAGACGAGGAGTTCATCGAAGGTCTCGTGCTCCAGCGTCACGTCCAGGAGCACACCCTGCCAGTGCGTGATCGAGCCGCCCCCGTCGCGGACCGGGGTGCCGTGCTCCCTGAGCCACACCGTGGGTCCGTCGAGGCGCTTGTAGCGGTAGTCGACGACGTAGGGCTCTTCGTGGTGGAACGCGATGGCCCAGCCATCCACCAAGGTGGCGCGGTCCTCGGGATGGATGGATCGCCGCCACGTCGCTGGGTCATAGAGGTGCGCCTCAGCTCCGGCGCCCAAGATCTCCTCGGCGTTCGGCGACAACCTCAGCGTTCGAGGCACGGCCTCGTGGCTATCGGCGAAGAACACGGCCGGGAGCGTTCGCAGGAGCTCTTCGAAACGCTCGTCGGGCAGCGGCCACATGCGGGCGAGCGTACGGGTTCTCACGGGTTCAGGGAACCCCCAGGTTCGTACCCCGGAGCACCTTCAGTCCCCTCGTGAGCGTCCCCGAACGGAAGGGCTCGGGGTCGATCTCCGCGCGTGCGTAGCCGGCATCCAGGACGGCCCGCACGACGTCCGCGCGGCCCACGCCGAGCGCCCTCGGAAGGTCGCCGGCGCCGAGCTCGACCCGGCCGGTCGCGCCCAGATGCCGGACCCGCACCTCTTCGAACCCGAGCGCCTTCACGGCTCGCTCGGCGCGGTCGACCCGCGCCAGAGCGTCGGGATCGACCTCGGTACCGAACGGCAGACGTGAGGCGAGGCACGGCATGGCGGGTTTGTCCGCGCTCGGCAACGCCATCTCGTGCGCCAGCGCTCGCACGTCGGCTTTGCCGAAGCCTGCGTCCACGAGCGGATGGCGGACCTGATGCTCGGCTGCCGCCTGAAGGCCCGGACGCCAGTCGCCCAGGTCATCGACGTTCGCACCGGAGAACAGGACCGCGAAGCCACGCGCCGAAGCGAGGGCGCCGAGTTGTGAGTAGAGCTCCGTCTTGCAATGGTAGCAGCGGTCCGGCCCGTTGCGACGGTAGCCCGCGCGCGCCAGTTCGTCGGTCGCGATGGTCTCGTGCGCGATCCCGATCGCGCGCGCCACGGCGCGGGCGCCGTCGAGCTCACCGGTGGCGAGCGCCGGTGAGACCGCCGTCACGGCGAGCGCCCGCTCACCGAGTACCCGGGATGCGACGGCAGCGACCACCGAGGAGTCCACGCCGCCGGAGAACGCGACGATCGCGCTCGCCGACCGGCCGACGGCCGCCTCCAGCTCAACCAGCCCCGGCATCGTCCCCTCCGATGAACGACTGCGCCGCAGCGAGCGCTGCCGCCCATACGTGCTTCACGGGCCGCCCGGTTGCCGCGGCCACCTCCGCGCAGTCGTCGTGTTCGGGCGCCACGTTCACCACGCGTCCATCGAGCACCCCGACCTTCACCCCGATCGGATGCCCGTCCACGTGCACCTCACGGCTGGCCCGCGCGAGTTCGTAGCGGCGGAGCGACGTGGCCCGCACGCCCAGCGTCGTCGAGTGCACCAAGAGTGCCCGGGCGAGAGCCTGTTCTTCGTCGGGCCGCGCGACCGCGCTCAGCAGCACGCCCGGACGGCCCTTCTTCATCTGGACCGGCGCCGTCCACACGTCGAGCGCTCCGGCGGCACGGCAGGCTTCGATCACGTCCGGTACCAGCTCCGGGAGCAGGTCGTCGAGGTTGGCCTCGAGGACGACGACGTCGGCGACAGGGATCGGGGCCCGCGAAGCCCCCAGCACGACCCGGAGCAGGTTCGGCCTGGAACGGAGGTCGCGTCGGCCGGCCCCGTAGCCGGCTCCCTCGAGCACGAGCGGCGGCAGCTCTCCGAACGACGACGATGCGGCCATGACGATCGCCGCGCCGGTCGGGGTCACCAGCTCGGCCTCCGCCTCGACGCCGACCAGGGGCGCGCCCTCCAGGATCGCCAGCACCGCCGGGCCGGGTCCGGGTATCGAGCCATGCGCCGTTGCGACCACGCCGCGCGCGTACGGAACGGGGGAACACGCGACGACCTCGACGCCGAGCGCGTCGATGAGCGCGAACGTGCCCACCACGTCCACCAGCGTGTCCGCTCCACCCACTTCGTGCAGGACGAGATCTCCCGCGGGGACGCCGTGGATCCTCGATTCGGCTGCGACCAGCCTGCCAAGAGCGTCGAGCGAACGGTCGCGAACACCGGGATCCAGGTCCGCGGCCCTGACGAGATCGAGCAACGCACCCGCGCGGCGGTCGCGGGGCGCGCGCTCTTCGATCACCTGGACCTGCGTCGCTGCGATCGCGTGCCGCTTCACCCGCTCCACCTCGACCTTCACGCCGGTGAACCCGAGGGCCGCAACGACATCGTGCAGCGCCTCCTGCGGCGCGCCTGCGTCCAGCAGCGCCCCCAGGACCATGTCCCCGGCGACCCCGCCGACGCAGTCGAGGTAGGCGACCCGCGTCATCCGGCCGCCCGTCGCGCGATCCGAGCTGCGACCGAGCCGGCGCCCAGCCCGTCGTCGATCCCCACCACGGCGAGGCCGTCGGCGCACGAGCACAGCATCGCGTTGAGTGCGGTCAGACCGCCGTGGGCGGATCCGTACCCGACGCTGGTCGGCACACCGATCACCGGACAGGCCGCGAGTCCGCCGATCACGCTGGCGAGCGCGCCGTCCATCCCGGCGACCACGACGACGACGTCGGCCCCGTCCAGATCCGGCAGCACCGGGGCGAGCCGATGCAACCCCGCGACACCGACGTCCTCGTGGACCGTCACATCGGTACCGAGCAGTTCTGCTCGGATCCTCGCCTCGTGCACGACGGGCCCATCCGAGGTCCCCGCCGAGACGATGACCACGTGGCCGCGGCGCTCGATCGGCTGTGGCTCCACCCAGATGGCGCGCGCGAGTTCGTGCTCCTGTGCGTCGGGGAGCACATCGCGCACCGCGGCGCGCATCGCATCGCCGGCGCGGGTGACGAGCACGCTCGACGCCCCGGCCTCGGCGAGCGCCCGCGCGATGCCTGCAGCCTGTTCGGGCGTCTTGCCCGCGCCGAGGATCACTTCGGGCGCGCCCTGGCGAAGCTCTCGGTGCGTGTCGACCCGGGCGAACCCGAGGTCGTAGAAAGGCAAGGTCGCAAGCCGGTCCGCGGCTTCGCCCGGAGCGAGCTCCTGGTCGGCGACCGCGGTCAGCAGGGCTTCGATCTCACGGCGAGACGTCACAGCAGGAGTGTATGGCCGGCGCCGAGCCGGGCGACGGGCGGACGGCCCCCGGACCGCCGCACCCGTGCCTCGTCCTAGGCCTCGAGCTGCCCGCGGACGGCGCCGCCGGGGAAGGCACCGTTGTGCACGTTCACGTAGAACCCGGCCGGGTTGTCCGCGATCCTTCGCAGGAGCGACTTGGAGACCCCGCGCACGCATCCCGAAGAAAGCCCGATGCCCGAGCCCGCGACCTCCACGGGCGCCTTCAGCGTGACGCGGACGGGACCGGCCACCCCTTCGGCTCCCTTGTGGATATGGGCGGCGGCCGTCGGGAGCGCCACGTCGACGACCACGATCGTGAAGCAGAGCCGCTGCAGGCGAACCCTGATCGAGACCTCGGCGGCGCCGAAACCGTTCGGGTCCCCGGGGTCGGGTACCTCGGCCGCGCCGCCGGTGAGCGCGGACTGCAACGTCGTTTCCGCTGCGCTCGCCGGGAGCGCGGGGACCACGATGGCGAGCGCGCAGATGGACCCGAGCAGCATGCGAAGCAACCTCTTCCGTGTCATAGCCTTACCCCTCTTTCGAGTGATCCGGTCGCGTGCTTCCTCTGCGTTGGCGTTCGAGTCGCCTCACCTCCCTTCCCCGCTCCTGGCTCTTCCCAGGCGCAGGCTCAGCAGCCCAACGCCGAGCGAACCGGCGAGCAGCGCGAGCCAGGTCGGATCGAACCCTGTCGCGGCCGTCCCGCCCGTATCGTCCGTCGGCCCAGGTGGCGGCGATCCGGTCCCTTCCACCTGAGCGGGCTGGACGATCACCAGTGCGAACATCCCGGATCCGGGTTCGCCGTGGATCTGGCAGTAGTAGGGGAACCGGCCGACGGTGTCGAAGGTGACGGCGAAGTTCTGACCGCTCTGGAGGGTGCCCGAATCGAACGCCCGGTCGTCCGCCGTCACGGTATGGAGGTTCTGCCCTTCGTTCGTCCACACGACCCCCGTTCCCGCGGTCACCGTGAGCTCCCTCGGCGCGAACCGGTTGTCCTGAGCTGCAGCAGCCGTTCGATCCCCGGCGCGCGCGCGTCCTTCACCGGCCGCGCCGGCGGGTGTCGGGCTCGTGGCGGGTGCTTCGTCCGAGGGGGTCGGAATCACCGGATCTGCGAGTGGAGCGATGGGCGTGGGCGATGGGTCCGGGAGCGGGATCGGCGTCGGTGACGTCGAGACGGTGGGGTCGGGCGAGACAGACGGGTCGAGATCGTCCGCGAGGGCGGGACGGGCTATGAGGATCGCCGCGGCAGCCAGCAGGAGCGTGATGGATCCGACCGGTGTGCCCTTCGCTTCGCGATGCCGACGCGTCATACCGGTGTCATGTCTCCTGAACGCTGGGGGTCAATACCGGGAACGCACCTTGGCTTCGATGGCGGTGCCTGCGGGGTCGATCACGTACCAGACGTCACCCACGCCTTGGCCTCGCGTATCGCCGGCAGACTGGTCCGAGGCGAAGTGGTACACGGGGTGGCCTGCGTAGGTCACTTGCAGGTCGCCATCGTCGCGCTCGGTCGTACCCAGGAGCGACTGATCCACCCCGTCCCCGGCGGTGGGTACGTCCGCGATCAGGGCGGGCCAGGCGTCGGCGCACTCGTCGTAGCACGTGCTCGTACCGTCGGTGTCGGCCTCGAACAGGTACAAAGTCATACCGTCGGCGTCGACCAGGAGCGAGCCCAGGTCCGAATCGGCGACCTGCACCGTGGCCGCGCTGGCTGTGGGGCTCTCGCCGGCCGGCGTGCCCTGGCCCGCGCCCGTCTCGTCGGTGCCGCACGCGGCGAGGAGCGCCGCGGAAGCGAGCCCGATCGCGAGCGAGCGCTTCATCCCGATCTGCATGGTGTCGTCTCCTTGGATCTCTCGATGGCCGCTGGGGTATCGGTGGGGATACGGGCCGCGGCCGCCAGGCGTTCAACCGGATCCCGGATCGAACCCGCGAAGGCTCGCACCCGTACCCTTGTGGGGGTTCCTATGGGTTCAGCACGGTCCGACCTCGACGAGAGCGGCATCAGAGCCGCGTACTCCGCGCACGCGGGTGAGATGTTCGGGTTCGCCGTGCGGTCACTCAACGATCGCGGCCTGGCTGAAGAAGCGGTCCAGGAGACGTTCGTGCGCGCCTGGCGGTTCGGGGAGCGGTTCGATCCGCAGCTCGGCACGATGCGTACATGGCTCTTCGCGATCTTGCGCCACGTCGTGATCGACATCGCCCGGGCCCGCGCGATCTGGCCCGAACCTGCCTCCGACGAGGCGATCCAGCAGATGGCCGGCGGCGCGGCCTCACCGGGGGACCAGCTGGAGCGGGCCTTGTTGGCGTGGCAGATCGAGGAGGCGTTGCGCCGGGTCGGCGACGACCATCGCCGCGTGGTGCTGGAAACGTACTTCCACCGCCGCCCGTACGCGGAGGTCGCTGCCGAGCTCGGCATCCCGGAGGGTACGGTCAAGAGCCGCGTCTACTACGCCTTGCGAGCGCTGCGTCTCGCACTGGAGGAGATGGGGTGGGATGACTCCTCGTCCTGACGATCACGTCCGCCCGCTGCTGGGCGCTTTCGTCCTGGGGCACCTCGCGTCCTCCGAGGAGGCAGCCGTTCGTGCCCATCTCGACGGGTGCACCTCCTGCCGGGAGGAAGCGAGCCAACTCGAGCCCGTGGTCGATCTGCTCCCACTCGTGGATCCCGAGCGCCTGGGCACGACTGCCGAGCCGCCGCGAGAGATGCTGGGCGCGGTGCTCGCACGCATCGAGCACGAGCGCGCAACGCGGCGGCGCGAGCGGCATCGCTCGATCACGGTTCGCATCGCGGTCGCGGCCACACTTGCATCCGCGCTGATCCTCACCGTGATCACACTGTGGCCGTCCGGCCCGAGCGGCGAGGTGATCGCCATGACCGCCTCCCTACCTGGCGTGCAGGGCGAGGCGGTGGTGCACGACGATGCGGGTGACACATGGGTCGAGCTGACCACCTCCGGCCTGTCGGCAGGCGAGACCTACGCGGTGTGGTTCGAGGAGGCGGGCACGCGGGAGCGTGCGCCGCTCGGCACCTTCGTCGCCGTCGATGGCGACCTGTACATCAGCCTGTACTCGACGTTGCCACGCGACCGCGCTGCCGCGGTAGGCGTCAGCGATCTCGACGGCTCCACCGTGATGGAGGGCACCATCCCCGACCTCGTCGCCTCGTAGGATCGTGGGGTCAGCTCAGCTTCGTCCCTCCCGGCAGTGGTCGGCGTGACACGCTGTCATAGAGAGGACTGGAGGCGATGACGAACCCACCGGCCCGCACGATGCGTACCGGGGCGCCCTCGCTGCCTGAAGGTGAGGCGTGATGAGCTTGAGTGGACTCACAACCACCGTCGTCGTGCTCGTCATGATCATGGCCGCGTGCGTGATCGCGGTGGTCGTCGGGTTCCGCCGGCGGGCGGGATGGGCCCTCGACTTCATGAGGTGGATGACGAAGTTCGTCTTCAACCCGGTCTCGATGAAGCGGGCCGGACGGCCCGGCGCGTACGCCGGGGTGATCGAGCACCGAGGCCGCGCAACGGATCGGGTCTACCGGACGCCGGTCGGCATCCGACCGACGAACGACGGGTTCGTGATCGCCCTGCCGTACGACACGCGGCCGGATTGGATCAAGAACGTGCTCGCTGCCGGGTCGGCCCGGCTCGTGTACGAGGGGCGGACCTCTGAGGTCGACCGGCCCGAGGTGCTCCCGATCGGATGGGCGATGCCCTTCTTCACCGAGAGAGAGCGGCGACGCATGGGTGCGATCACCCGATGTCTACGACTCCGCGCCGTTGCTACGTCCTAGCGGCTCGATGAAACGGGTCTCTGGATGCTACGCAGGCCGATGACATCGTGATCGCCTGCCCGGCGATCGCCCCGATCCTTGCTGCTAGCCTCGGATGCGTGGGCAGACCACTCGTTGGCGTGAAGATCCCCCGGCCGGCGATCATCCAGGGTGGGATGGGCGTGGCAGTCTCAGGTTGGCGACTCGCCCGCGCGGTTGCGCAGACCGGTCAGCTCGGGGTGGTCTCCGGCACTGCTCTGGACCTGGTGCTCGTCCGTCGACTGCAACTGGGCGACGCGGATGGCGACGTCCGACGGGCCATGGCGGCCTTCCCCAACCCAGCAGCGGCCGAGCGGATCCTGGCCGACTACTTCGTGGAGGGCGGGATCGACGACGATCGGTCCTTCAAGGCGGTGCCGATGTTCACCGCTGAGCCCCGCCGCAGGAGCCTCGAGCTCGCCACGGTCGGTGGCTTCGTGGAGGTCTGGCTCGCGAAGCACGGGCACCAGGGGATCGTCGGCATCAACTTCCTCGAGAAGATCCAATTGCCCACACCGCCTACGCTCTACGGGGCGATGCTCGCGGGCGTCGACGTCGTGCTGGTCGGCGCCGGGATCCCTCGGGAGATCCCTCGACTCTTGGATGGCCTCGCCGCACACGAACCCGTCACGCTGCCCTTGCACGTGGTCGATGGCGTCGGTGCCGTTCTTGCGTTCGATCCACGAAGCGTCGTCCCGGCGCCGCCCGCACCGCTCGAACGGCCCGCGTTTTTCGCGATCGTCGCCTCCACGGCGCTGGCGATCAGCCTCGCTCGCAAGACCCCTGGCGTCGACGGATTCGTGATCGAGGGGCCAACCGCCGGAGGCCACAACGCGCCACCCCGCGGGGCCGGCGAGCTCATCGACGGCGAGCCCGTGTATGGCCCGCGCGACGAAGTCGATCTGGGCAAGATCCGCGAGCTCGGGCTGCCGTTCTGGCTCGCGGGCGGGCAGGCGACGCCCGAGCTGCTCTGCCTCGCACAGGGGTCGGGCGCGGCAGGCATCCAGGTGGGCACGGTCTTCGCGTTCTGCGAGGAGTCGGGTCTGGAGCCGGAGCTTCGCGCTCGGGTGCTGGCTGATGTGGAAGCGGGCAGGGTCTCGGTGTTCACCGACCCGCTCGCATCGCCCACCGGGTTCCCGTTCAAGGTCGTGGCGTTGGAGGGCACGCTCTCCGACGACGAGGTCGTGGAGGCGCGCGAGCGCCGGTGCGACCTCGGGTACCTCCGGGAGGTCTATGTGGCTGCCGACGGACGCATCGGCTATCGATGCCCGGCGGAGCCCGTCGCGGATTACCTACGCAAGGGCGGCGATCCGTTCAACACCGCCGGCCGCAAGTGCATCTGCAACGGACTGACCGCGACGGTCGGCCTCGGACAGCGCCGGCATGGAGTCGGGGAGCCCCCGATCGTGACTGCCGGCAACGATCTCATGGAACTCGGACGCTTGCTCGGTCCTGGTCGCCATGGGTATCACGCTGCCGACGTGGTCGCCTACTTGCTGCGTTAGCGCGTTGCCGCGCGCAAGGATGACGGCGACGACCAGGATCGAGGCCGCGAACGCGAACCACGTGACGCACGCTCATCCCCCCTTGAGCGTCGGATCCGTACAACCGGGCCATGTTCGCAGGCTGCGCTGGTCACGGCGTCCACGTCGTGAGGCTCATGGCGTCCTCGTCGAAGACCATCATGAAGAACCCGTCGATCATCGCGAGCTCGTCGCCCTCGGTCATGCCGGGCATCTCGGGGAACTCACCTGCAAGGTCGACCTTGGTCCGGCCGTCGACGGCCGTGTACGTGTGCGTGAAAGTCGCGCCGTCGAACGAGCCGCCGATCATCGTCGTCTTGACGCTCTTGGGCCGGTCGAGCCTATGCTCGATCGTGGTCGAGAAGGTCGTACCGTCGGGGTTGTAGATCTCAGCCTCGATCGTCACGAGGTCGCCGGACACGCCGACGAGGCGATGACTCTTGAACGCGGCATGTTGATGGTTCCCCGCGCTCATGTACCGGAATACCGTTCCCGTCGGGACGGGGAACGTCGCGATCGCGTCGTGCTGGTAATGGACCGTCATGACCCTCTCCTTCGTTCAGGTGTGGGTTCGGTTACACGTCTGCCGTCTCAACCGCGAGGCGGGGCTGTGACTCCGGCGGCGACGTGGTAGTCCCCGCCCTGCATGTCGTCGCATAGGTCCCTGACCGCCGCGATCTTCTCCCGAAATCCCGGGCTCGCCTTCCACGCCTTCAGCGAGGTCTCGTCATCCCAGTCGGACACCGAGACGAACAGCAAGGCGTCCTCATCAGACCGCAGCAACGTCGCCGAGCGGAACCCCGGGAGGTTCTCGCTGGTCCAGGCGATCCAGCTGTGCCACCGGGAGACGAACTCGTTCGCCTTGCCTTCCTGCACCTGCCACCGCCCCGATGCGTACCTGGCCTCGTCCATGGCCGACTCCTTCCTGTCGGGCACCTCCATCGGGTGCCGATGCGAGGAATCTAGGAACGAGGCGTTCCCTCAGCGTTCCCCCGAGGTCTCGGCGGCGACTTCGGTAGCCCTGGCTCGCGCTCTGTCGGCCCAGTACGGCTGACCTGCGACGTCGAACAGGCTTGCGGACGAGGCGTAGAGCGCCCCGGCGCCCCCCTCGTCGCCTTGGGCGAGCTTGACCGCGGCATCGGCAGATCCGGCCATCGCGCGCCAGCCAGAACTCCGGAACATGGTGGCCGGCCGCTCGGCGGCCTCCGCGTGCGCGGCGGCCCCATCGACGTCGCCGAGGAGCGCGTACGCCTCGGCCGCGACGGGGTTCAGCATCGCCGAGCAGGTCGGGCAATCGCCGTATCGAGCCGCCGCCTTCGCCGCCGATCTCGCGAAACGGACGCCCTCGCCGGGGTCGTCCTTGTCCAGGGCCGCGAGGGCATGCGTCGCGTAGATCCGCCCCCACAGATGTGGCGCCATCGGTGACACGGTCGCGATCGCCGACGCGCGTCGCAGTGGCTGCGCGGCCTCGTCCGGCTGGCCCCGACAGATCAAGAGCTCGGCGAGCCGCTGCCACGCCAACGCGCCCGACCGTTCTCCCAGCGAGGCGTGCAGCTCTCCGCTCCGCTCGAGGCAGCCTTCCGCCTCCTCATAACGAGCCTGCAGCAGCAACGACTCGCCGAGCAGACACCACGCGAAAGCCTGGGCGCGCACGGCGCCGAGCTTGACCGCGCGATCGAGCGTCTCGCGTGCGTAGCCTTCGACACCTTCCCAGAGTCCGTCGCCGTAGAGGTGGTACTGACCGATGCAGTGGTGGAAGTCGTAGACGCCGGCGAGCGAGGAGTCTTCATCGGGCAGCCGTCCCAACCGGTCGATCTCCTCGCTGAGCCCGCCCGGCCATGCCCCTCGGAAGTGACACACGATCGCGAACGCCTCGTTGGCGGCGGCGACGACCTCCGGGTCCTCGCCGTCCGAAAGATCGATCGCTTCCCGCACGAGGGTCTCCGCCGAATCGAGGTCGCCCCGCTCCCATGCGACGTTGGCGCGAAGCGTGGCGATCCGCGCTTTCGCGGCGCGGTTGTTCGGCAGCAGCGACTCCGCCGTATCGACATGCGACTCTGCTCGCGTCGCCTCATGTCCGCCCAGGTAAGCGCGAGCAGCGGAGAGGTGCAGCGCCGGCAGGGCGTCCGCGCCGGGCTCGCTCGACGCGACCGCCGACTCGAACGCCATCTCGGCGCCGGCGAGGTCTCCCGCTCGCATCCGGAGATCCCCGATCTGCGCCCACAGCTGGGCGGCCACCTCCGGCTCAGGCGTCGCGCCGACGCCGATCTCCTCTCGCAGCAGCTGGGTCAGCGGCGACGGTGCCGAGCCGAGTTCGGCCGCCAGCGTCTCACGCAACCGCTCGTAGACCTCTTCGGCCTCGTGCCGACGACCAGTCAGCGCCAGCACGCGCATGAGCTGGACGGCGAGGTCTTCCTCGAGTGGCGCGGCGATCCACGCGCGCCGCGACGCCGCTGCGGCTCCTTCGAGTTCGCCACGAGCTTGGAGGAGCCCCCCCTGCTCAGCGAGCAAGGCGACCCACTCCGCGCGGAGCTCGTCGAGATGCGATCCCACCCACTCCTCGTAGCGATCGTCGGGTAGGAGGTCGCCGCCATACAGGTCGAGCGCCTGCTCGTAGTCGGCAGGATCCGAAGAGCGACGTGCTGCGGCGGCCCCTGAGAGGAACGCGTCCACGTCGATCCAAACGTCCTCAGGGAACGAGATCGTCTCCTTGTCATCGATCAGCAGCGCATCGGAAACGGCAGGATCGTCGGCCAGCGCGCGCCGCGCGAGGTGCACCGCCTTGCGCAGGTTGTTGGCCGCAGCGACGGGATCCAGGTCGGGCCATAAGGCAGCCGTGATCTGTTCGCGATGAAGGCGGTGTCCGGGCGAGAGGGCCAGCAGAGAGACGACGCCCCGCGCGCTGCGCCGGCTCCACGCCGGTCGCTCGATCACCCGGTCACCGACGCTCACGCGGATGCCGCCGAGCAGGTGGATCCGAAGCGACCGTTCGTCGCCCATCCCGCGATGGTACGGGGTCCCGCAGATGGCGCGCGGCTCTGAGCGTGGGTTGTGAGATGTCAGGGGCCTCAGTGTCGAGAACACCGAGCGGGTCGTGGGCTGTACTCGCAGAGCCACGGCTCGCCAGCCTCCAGCGCTAGAGCGTGACGTCACGCAGCAAGGATCCTGCGCGATCACCGTCCGGTCCGGCCCCCAAGCGCCGGAATGAAGTCAGAGCGGCCTCCAGCTCCATCCTCGCGGAGCCTTCGTCGCCGAGCGCGACGAGCGCTCCCGCGAGCAGCATCCGTGCCCGCGCCATCTCGTAAGGAGCGCCGCTGTCCTGCCACGCACGAACGCTGTCGCGGAGATCTCGGATCGCCGCAGCCGCATCGCCGTCGGCCAGATGCAGGGCGCCGCGAGCGGCGTGGGCGGCAGCGCGCAGCGCCTCGCTCCCGTAACGCTCGGCTATCCCGTCGAGCTCGACCGCTGCAAGGCGGGCCTGGTCCAGATCGCCGCAGGCGAGCGCTATCTCCACCTGCGCCGGTAGGAGAGCCGCCCTTCGTAGTTGATCCTGCGTTCCGGCGACCGCACCCGCGATCCCTGCGGCTGCGCCGTCGACGTCGCCTTCGGCCAACCGCAAGAGGGCGAGACCCGGGTGCGGAACGGCGCCGAGCTCATGTGCCTTGCGGAACGCCTCGTCGGCCGCGGCGAGGTCCCCGGTCCGGAGCTTGATCACGCCGAGCTCATACCGGGCTATGGCCGTGTGGTTGAGATCCCATGTGGCGCTCAGTTCACACGCTCGCTCGGCCTCGCGCTCACCTTCCACCCACTCTCCGCGGAAGATCCTCACCGCAACCCGGTGGGTCATGCAGTCGCCGGCCACGCCCACCGGGCCGGTCGCGTCGGTGATCCGCTGTACCAGATCGGTCCACTCCGCGGCCCGTCGGTAATCGAACAGGTCGAGGCACGTGCATATCGTCCGGCAGTACACGAGTGCGGTGGCCAACGGCCCGAGCTCCCCGGCGGCGGCGCTCGCCATCGCTTCGTCGAGCAGCGCCGTGCTGTCGTCGAGCCGCCCGAGCCGAGCGAGCGCGTACCCCTGGAATGCGAGTCCCAGGGCGACGAGGTCACGGTCCTCGAACGTCTCGCCGATGCGATGCGCGGTCTCGGCGCTTTCCAGTCCAGGCTCGATCTCTCCGTTCGCCAGCTGCATCAACGCTGTCATCGCCGCGAGCTCCCCGTGGGCGGACGATTCCGGCTCGTCGTTCAGCAGCCGCTTGGCTTTGTTGAACCAACCGCCGGCCGCGGAGAGGTTCAGTCGCGCGATGTGGTTCGGCACCATCGCTATCGCGACCCGGGCTGCCGCGACCTTTTCACCGTTCTCGAGGTAGCGCTCATGAGCTCGCTGGAGCGCGTCGATGGATTCGGCGTGGTGGTCGGTCCAGACGGCCGCCTCCCCGAGCGCTTCCAGGTCACCGGGCGCGAGTACCCCTGCGCCGTCCGCCGCCGCCAGTGCCTCGTATGCCTCATCCCAAGCTCGTTGTTCGAGCGCCTCGCGGCCGCGATCGGTCAGCCCCGGCGCGTCCGGCGCGGTCTCGCCACCCGGCGGGTCTTTGGGAACCACGCCGAGGCGGAGCGCCTCGTTGGCGAGCCTGAGACGCCGCCTGGGCTCGTCGCTGTAGATCCCGAACTTGTCGTAGAGCCGGAGGAGGTGTTGCTTGACGGCCGCCTCGCTCACGAACAAGGTCGCAGCCATCTCCTTGATCGAGCCAGGTTCGGCATAGGTGTCGTCCGCGTGGGCGGGCCGGCACAGGGCGGCGAGCACGTCGCGTTCCCGTGGCGTGAGCTGAGGGATCTCGTCCATCGCTCGCTCCTCACGACGCGAACGTTGAGACCGAACCTTACCCGAAGGTAAGGGTCCGCCGGAAGATGTCACTCCACGAGGGATAGGACGGCTCGGCTCAGCCTCCTACCTTGGCGCTGCGCGGCCGAGCGGCTGCGCAGGAAGGGAGGTCCGAGATGGAACACATCCGGGTGGCGACGTATCGCCTCAAGGACGGGGCGACGTTCCACGAGATCGCCGACGCTGCGAAGGGGGGGATGCTGGACACCTTCCGGCTCGAGCCGGGGTTCCGCCGGTACGAGGTGGCGGACGTCGGCGACGGCGAGCTGATCTCGATCAGCCTCTGGGAGTCTCGTGATTCCGCCGAGAAGGGCGTCGCCCTGGCTCGCGATTGGGTCGCCGAGAACCTCGCAGGTCGGATCGAGCTCGTCTCGAACAGGGTCGGAGACGTGGCGTTCTCAGCGAGCTGACGGCCACTGGCCAACCCACCGTGGTGGGGGGGGGGGGGGGGG
>JBBDHX010000037.1:22680-25393 GCA_040880745.1 Actinomycetota bacterium | reverse complement strand
CCCCCCCCCCCGCGGGCCTCCCGTAAGTGGAAGCGTCTTTCGCTGCGCTGGGAGCCTCGATCGGTCAAGGAGCGACGAAGGAAGGCAACGCGCGGGGCCGCCCCGTATCACCGACGGTGGCCCTCGACGCTCTCAACATCCGATCTGAGTCGTGCGGGATCCTGCCCGAGGGCCCCGGATCGCTCCTTCGAGGTATGAGCGGTGACTCGGTGCGGAATGAGCATCGCCGCCAGCACCGTCATCCAGAGCAGGTAAGCGCCGATGTTGACGCGTTCATAGAATCCCTGCCAGGGCGTGGGCTCGTTGGCGGCCAGCGCTCCCGCGTGCATCGACGTCAACGCGCCGAACACCACCAGCGTCAGGATGGTCGCCACGGAGTAGACGCGGAACCTCCTCCCGAATGCCGCGGCGCCGAAGCCCATGGCAAGCAGGAAGAGCAGTGAGAGCACGATCGTGAGGCTGATGTGCATCGTGTCACTGAACGTGCTGCCGCCGGCGGCAACCACCTCACGCGTGTGCATCGGGAAGTATGGACCCGCCTGATCGACGACTCCGACGCCGAGCAGCGCCCAGCCCGCGATGCGCAGGGCACGGTTCTGACCCGCCGACCAGAGGACCCCAACCGCGAAGGCAAGCGCCAGCACGCCGCTCACGAACAGGAGCGAGACGACGATCGGTCGCGAGGGCGCGTCGATCGCGAACAGCTCGCTGACGGTGTGATCCATCGAGCTGTAGCCCTCCCAACTCATGGGTCCGAGCACGAGGGCGGCGAGGTAGAACAACGAAGCGCCGATCCCGCAGGCAAGCAGTACCCGTCGCCGCGCTTCATGCGCCCTCTTCGTTGGGGGGCCACGGCGGATGTGCTTCGGCGCCCGATCGATCGAGGTTGACATCGTCTCCACCTATCGAGGGCGCGGGCTCGAGTGGATGTCGCGTCCTCAGCCTTCAGCTTCGTTAGCGCGAGGCGGGCCGTTCAGGGTCGGTTGGCCCGCGATCCTTAGGGCTCATTGATCAGGCTCGCCTCGCTCCCGAGGCTGGATGCCCTGAGCCCGTTACAGCCGGCGCCTTCGCCTCGAGTCTTCGAGCGAGATGCAGCCACGACGACCGCGGGGCGGGCTGCGATCTATCGAGATCCGAACTCGGTCTCGGGTACCGTCGTCGGCGGGAGGATGGCCGAGCGGACGAAGGCGACGCTCAACGAGCAGCCGGCTCGGATCGCCGAGATCCTCATCGAGGCGGTGTCGCGTGCTGGAGACCTGACTACGCGACACTTCCGGATCTCGGCTGCATCCGGTAAACCGCGAGCCCAGCGACCGGCGCACCTTGACGGAACCGGGCGCCGAGCAGCAGTCCGAGGAGCTGGGGATCGCCATCGCCGTCGCTGTCGTGGATCCGACGGGCAACCTCGTCGCCGCCGGGCGGATGGATAGGGCTCCGTTCGGCGTGATCACGCTCGCTGTCGACAAGGCGTTCACGGCCGCGGCCCTCGGGCGCCGACGGAGACGTGCAGCAGAGCACGCAGCCGGGTGGCCCGGATTGGGGGTTGCACACATCACTGGGCGGCCGCCTGACGGTGTACCCGGGCGGTCTACCGATCGTGGCGGCGTGGAACTCCCCGCCGGTCGCATGGCTCTCGCGCGTGGTCCTGATCGCGGTCGCAGCGCCAGCCCTGGCCGAGGTCGTGCGCGACACGGCCGAGGTCCTGTAGGCGCCACGAGTCGCAAGCCCCCGGGAGCTGCCCATCGCCGACTCGGCGTACAGGACGCGAATGCACCAACGCGCGGGGCGTGTGCTTCGGGGACGGCGTTCGGAGATCGACGAGATCCGTTCCGGGTCCGCTCGGTGATACCCGTTCGACCAGCTGCAACTTGCGTTTCTGCCGGCCCCACGAGGGCCGGGGCGGCGCTCAGGCGGTGGGCGCTCACTTGGTGAAGGTCAGCGAGCCTGCCATCAGGTCGACTACGGCCCGATCCACATCGTAGGTCGCACCGGGGAAGCCGTTCGTCAGTAGCACGAGCCCCTTCCCGTTCAGGTCGACGACGTAGGCGTACGTCATCGTGCCCTTCGCGTCGAATCCGTTCCCGGTCGCGCTGACCTCGATCTGAGACGCGCTCTGACCTCCGGCGGTTGACGGCGTCACCGAGATGACCTGGGAGAACTCGGGGTCGAGGAACGACGACATCGTCCTTCCGTACGTATCGGAGAAGGGGAAGATGGTGACCGCGATCCCGTAGACCTCCGTGTCCGGCCTGATCGTCATGGGCTCCGGGTCGAAGAACTGGCAGTTGAACCCGGCGTCCTCGCTCGTGTACCAACCCTGCGGGTATGAGATCTGGTACCCGTACTTGTCGCTCGAGCACGTCGGCCCGAGCGCGATCGCTGCGGGGCCCGTCGTGAGCGACGCCGTGGGCTCGCCGGATGGCGATGCGCTCGTCGTGGACGTTTCCGTGGTGGATGTGGGAGCGCCGATGGTGATGCTCGCTGAAGCGGACGGAGCGGACCCGGCACGGTTCGAGCGACGCGCCGACCAGGCGAACAGCGATCCGGCGGCGGCGACCGCGACGGCGACCGCGACGACGATCCACATGGTCGCCCCCCGGCCCGCTCGCGGGAGCTCATTCGAGCCGACCGCGCTCGATCGTTGCTGAACCGGCGGGGGCTGAACCGGCGGGGGCTGAACCGGCGGGGGCTGAACCGGCGGGGGCTGAACCGG
>JBBDHX010000037.1:0-22580 GCA_040880745.1 Actinomycetota bacterium | reverse complement strand
CGGGGGCTCCGGCGGTCCGGATGGGGCGGCGAGCTCGCGGCCGCACCTCGGGCAGAACGCGTCGGTCTGACCGATGTCGGACCCACACCGAGGGCACGCGGTCATCGGTCGACCTCCTTCAGGAGACGCCCGTCCACCCAGCCGGTCCAACCGTTCGAGGCGACAACCTCCGACCAGTCGCCCAGGGTCCGAGCGACCCGAAGGGGAAGCGCTGGCTCGAGGTTCACGAGGATCGGCGCCGTCGGATCGGGTGCGCTCCATGCCCCCATGCCTTGTGGCGGCACGAGGTGGGTCGGCGACCAGGCACTCGGCTCGGCGGGCGCGGGCGGAGGGCTCCCCTCGAGCCACCGGAAGAAGTCCGGGTTGAGCTCCACGTACAGAGGCCACAAGGCGGGACCGATGTACGCGCGGTAGGCACGCTCACAGCCACGCGCCTGGAGTGCGACGGCGTCTGCCACCAACCCGCGCCCGTACGCCGTCGCCGCGTCCTCCACCCTCCGGTACGCCTCGTCGCAGGCGAGGAAGATCCGTTCCTCGAGCTCGTCGCTGGGCGGGCCGGCAAGCTGGAGGGGGAAGGCCAGGCCCACGGGGGTGTCCTCCTCGACGGGAAGGATGTCCGGTCGGATGGACGTCTCCACCACCTGTTCTGCCTCCCAATCGACGACCACGGTGGCCATCGGCCGGTACGCCTGGTGGTTCGTTCCATCGGGAACGGGGATGGTCACGATCGCGAAGAAGCTCGCGACGAGCCGAGCGTCGCGCAACACAGGCACGGGAAGGGATACCCAGGTCTCCTCAGGCATCCCGGCGTCCAGGAGCGCGTCGTAGGCGGCGTCGGCCAGGCGCTGCGCGCGCGGTCGGTCGGTCATCGCTCCCTCGCCTCCGATCACTTCGGCAACACCACGATCGTTCGGGTCGGGTTGCCTCGGTTCTGCCAACCGACGTCGTTCATCTGGCGCGTCGTCCCCGTCGCGGGGTCGTCGAACGTGATCGTGGTTCCGCCCGTCGGCGACGGGTCCACCTTCGTCACGAGCACCCGATGGTTCCCGCCAGGGACCTTGATCGAGATGCTCACCTGCTTCCCGTCCCGGAGCGCCTCGCGCATCTCGCCGAGGTCGAGGGTTTGATTCTCCGCCGTCAATCCATGCGCCTCGAGAAGCTCGACGACCCCCTCGGGGTTCGTACCGAAGTTCCCCACCCGTCGATAGCCGTTGGGTGTCTGATGGCTCTGGGCTCGGAGGAAGTTCTCCGGGATCTTCTCCCCGGTGGCCCGCTCGATGATCATCTGCGAGGTGACGGTGGCACATGAGTCGTTCCAACGCTGCTGGTGGATGACGGGCGCCCCCGCAGGGCCGGCGGGACTCGCGCCCTCCGCTTGTTCTTCAACCGAGGCAGGGGCGCCGGCCCCGCCGAGGCCGGACAGAGCGGTGAGGATCCCCGTGATCGCGGCAGCCGTGGCCGCCACCGCCCCGACCGTCCACGCCGTGTTCTGGCAGTCTTCGGGATTGATCCGAAGGTCGCAGTTGTCGGCGAAGGCCGCAGGGGCCAGCAGCAGGACGAGTGCGACCGCCATGAAGAGGACCGGGACAGCGAGCGCGAGCACGACGCGGAGCCGTCTCATCCTCTGCCCCCCACGAGCCTTCGGCCGTCGACCCATCCGGTCCACCCGTTCGACGCCTCGATCTGCGCCCAGTCGCCGAGACGCTGGAGCAGCTTCACCGGGAGGCCGGGGTTCAGGGTCTCGATCGACGCGGTGCCCGCGTCGGGTGACCCCCACGCCGGGAGTCCCCCGTCCGGAACCACGTGGGTCGAGGACCAAACGGCCGGCGGAACGGCGGGAGCGACCTGGCTCGGGACCGGTATCGCCTGGGTCGGCGGCCGAACGGATGACGCGCGCGAGGCCCCCGCCGGTCCTGCCGTCCCTCGCAGCATCAGGAATGCGAGCGCCGACGAGACAACCGTTCCGAGGAAGAAGGGCCCTTCGCGACCGGACGGGGACATCGGGTGCTTGGTCGTCCCGCCGAACAGCGCGGGGAGATCCGCGAGGCTCCCGTGGATGACCAGGAACGCAGCCAGGATCGGCAGCACGAGCGCGAGGGCCATCCTGAGCGCGAGTGGAAGGATGCGGTTGCGCGCCGCATAGAAACCCGCGAGCTTCGTATCGATCGCTCGTCCGAACAGCACGACGATCCCTACAGAGAGAAGGATCGCGATGAGGACGGTTCCTCCGGCGCCAGATGTCCCCTGGCCTCGGATCATGAAGTACACGACGCCGGGGACGGCCGAAACGAGCGGGCGAACGGACACGGGGATCTGCGCGAGGTAGGGACCGAGCTTGGCTCGCTCAACGATCGCGTCCCGGAACAGGATGGCGGCCGCCGCGCCGCCTCCGAGGATCAGGGTGGTCACGAGCTCACGGTGCGTGAGCCAGTCGAGGTAGCAGAAGACCCCGACCACGGCGAAACCGAACACGACCATCGGGACATCCCTCGGCGTCGATCGCGGGAAGACGCTCATGTGTGGGTTGCTCTCATGGCGTGGCGCTCGCACCACACCCCCACGACCGACCCGAAGACCGCGTGGCCGATCACGCTGATCGTCACGAACCCAGAGATCGAGCTCGGATGCATGAGCGACGGATACACCACCATCATGGCGAACTCAAGCGCTCCGCCCCATGCGAGTCCCCATCGCCAGCGGGCCGGGCCGGCGAGGAGCGCGTAGATGATCCCGAACGTGAGGCCGTTGGTGATGTGGTAGGCCCAGCCGGCCGCCAGCGCCACGTGCGAGTTCGCGCCAAGACGGGTCATGAGGGCCCCGAAGATCTGCATCGACGCGAAGGCGTCGGATCGCACCGGGAGGATCTCCTGTGCGATCAGTCGCACGAGGTCGTACGCCACGAGACCGAGGGCTCCTGCCATGGTGCCAACGATCAGTCGGTTGAACAGGAGCATCCGGTCGGCGCGGCGCGCCCACACCGTCATGACGACCAGGAAGACCAGCCCGGGCAGGGTGAGGAACGAGACCGTGTAGGGCATCCGTATCCAGCCTGCCCGATCGAGGAGAAGGGCCGCGATCGAGGTTCCCGCCGCCGCCAGCGCGATCGCGAGAAGGCGGAGGTCTCGTCGCGACCGGACGGCGGGGTCCAAGAAGCGGGGCCGACCAGGAGGGGGAGGAGTGGGTGAGGCGATCTTCACTGACGTGAATCGCATCATGATGCCGTCGTGGCGCCGTAGCAACGACTGTCGCGAATGCCGAGCTTCGGACCTGCGGTTTGGCGGCAACTTGGTGGCAGCGGGACGCCCTCGGCCGATCGGATCGAGGGCGTTTCCGCAGCTAGACTCCGCCGCGGGAGGATGGCCGAGCGGGGGAAGGCGACGGTCTTGAAAACGGTCTCCGCCTTTCTCGCGCAGCCGGATCCCTCGCCGTAGCCACCGTTCGGATTTCGCGCAAGACACCGTGGGGCCTTCTCCACCCATTGTGACCTGCGAACTCGTTGATCCACAGGCGACGGCGGATCCTCAACGATCGCATCTCGGGCGAGGAATGAAGCTCTCGTGCGACGGGAACGGGAAAACAACCCTTGCGCGGCGGCATGGTGATTGAACCTGCTCGTGAGACTCCCGAACCGAGCGGTTTCGCGAGTCGGTTCTTGGAATGTGGTCGTGTCCGTCGAAGCGTTCGGCTGCCCAGGCGATCGCTGATCTCTCGGAGGTGTGCCGGTGGGAGGTGGCTACTCATCGGCAGTCGCCCGCTTCCTCTTCCAGCCGTCAGGGCTTCCGAGCTCGGATCGGTCTCCCCCACGTACCGAACGTCCGCGCGTTCGCCTCACCGGCCGCTCCGCCGAACGTGTCGACGGTCGGGCCGAACTCGACGTCGACCAGGCCCGCGGCTTCGATCACGTGCTCCCACCCTGCGCACGGCAGGGCACCGGCGATTCACCCGGACCAGAGGTCGATATCGCGCTTGGCTCCCTCGGAGACCTCCCGATCGACGCAGATGTCGGCGATCTGGATCCGGCCACCCGCCCGCAGGACGCGTGCGATCTCGCGATACGCCGCGTCCTTGTCGGGAACCAGGTTGATGACGCCGTTCGAGATCACCACGTCGGCCCAACCGTCCGCCACGGGAAGCGCCTCCGCATACCCCTCTTCGAACTCGACGTTCGTGATGTCGGCGAGGTCGGCTGCAGCGCGCGCCGTCGCCACCATGGCGGATGTCATGTCGACGCCGATGACGCTTCCCTCTGTGCCGACCGCTCGGGCCGCGATCAGGCAGTCGGTCCCGGCTCCACTTCCGACGTCGACGACGTGTTCACCGGGCCGGAGCATGCCCCAATGGAACGGGCTCGCGACCCCTGCGAACGAGTCGATCGTGTCGGTGGGGAGCCCCTCGAACCAGGACTCCTCGTAGCCCGCGTTCGCGAGTGCCCGACGGCCGGTATGGAAGTGGAAGGAAGCCGTCGGATCCTCCACCATCGCGTCGTATTTCCGACGGATCTCCTGCCGGAGTTCATCCACGTCGACAGGGCTATCCGGGCTCATCTCATGTGCCTTCTCATCAGGGAACTCGCGTCGCAGGCTACTCCAACGGCGTCAACGAGGCTCGAACGAGCGTGTTCGGGGCGGGATGTCACCGCGCTCACCGACATCGCGACGGATGGTTTCGCTTCGATCGGCCCTCCTTCCCTTCGACCGTCAGACAGCAGCCCGGGCGGTGACCAGCGGATGATCGACCGTGGACGGTCGTCGAGATTGCGTGGTCACGTCGACGGAAGCCCCGACCCGAGGACGTCGTCGAACTACAACTTCAGCGCGAGGCCGAAGGGTCCCTGGCTTAGTCGGCGACGATGGTGGCGACCGGATCTGACATCGATGCCCCCACTTGGTTGCTCGCGGAGACGCCTAGCGATGAGAAACGATTCGAACGGCGCAGAGAACCCGTCGTACGTCTCCCCGGACTGGACCCGCCTATCAGAGCGTCGCGTCAGTCGAGGATCCGAGCGGCCGCGAACGTACGAACTCTCGGATGCTCATTCAGGCCGGACGCTCTTCGTTCTCGGCGACCCACACCGACCTGACGACGCCGCGCGATCCAGTACTCCACAGAACGAAGCCCAGGGGACGAGCCCGGATCATCTGTGGGTCCATCGTGTGAGCGGGACCATGGCTCGCCCTCATGGGGCTTCATCTCGTGCTTCACTGGTCAGGTCAACGGTGTTGGCCGCGGCGGATTGCCGGTCGATCTCCCGATAGGCTCCTACCGGGAGGATGGCCGAGCGGACGAAGGCGACGGGTCTTGAGAACGGTCTCAGTTGCGCTGTTGCGCCTTGTGCGCCGCCGATGAGAGGGCGGCGCCGATGACGGCGCATCCGAATGTTGCGAGGCGGACCGAGGCGAGTTGACATGTGAACATCGCGCCGGCGTCAGGCTTCGTCGGCGAAGGTGTGGACGGTCGGGTCGTACGTGCCTACGGTCGCCGGGCCCTCGGGGGCATAGGTGTGCACGGCGAGGCCACCAGGAGTCGCGAGGACATTGAGCAGTCGGAGGCCGATGGCGTGGTCGGTCTGCTCGAAGAGGCGGCGGCCGTCGCCGACGATCACCGGTGCGACGACGAGCCGAAGCTCGTCCACCATCCCAGCGTCGAGCAGGGATCGACCGAGCGTCGTGCTGCCATGGATCTGCAGCTCCCGCCCCGGCAGCTCCTTCAACTCCGTGACCGCAGCGAAGATGTCGTCGCGTAGCACGGTCACCGGCCCCCACAAGGCTTCGGACTCGGCCAGCGTGTTCGACGCGACGTACTTGTGCGAGCGGTTGAGGCTCTGCGCGACCGGGTCGTCGGGGTCAGGCATATTCGGCCACGCCTCAGCGAAGGCGGTGTAGGTGCGGCGGCCGAAGAGGTAGGCGTCGGCGAACTCCGCCCAGCCCTGCACCATCCCGACGAAGGTCTCATCGAGATAGGGCACGAACCAGCCGCCACGGTCGAATCCGTTGCTGGTGTCCTCCTCGGGACCTCCGGGACCCTGGGTGACCCCGTCCAGCGAGATGAACGTCATGAACACGATCCGCATCGGAACCACCTTGTTGATCGGTCGAAGCAATCATACAGTCCGGGACGAGGCGGATTGATCCTCTGCACTGCAGGCATCTTCGAGCATCACGGGTGGACGATAGCCTCTAGTAGCGCCTGCCCAGCGCACCGATGGGTCGGCTCCATCCCGACGACCCTGATCGGCCCCGTTAGGCTCTTCGCGGGAGGGTGGCCGAGCGGACGAAGGCGACGGTCTTGAAAACCGTTAGGGGGGTGACTCCCTCGTGGGTTCGAATCCCACTCCTCCCGCGAAGTTGGTGACCCGGCGGGGCCGAAACTGTAGTGTCGAGTTGCCCGTATCCGTAGCGTAGAGATGCCCGGTCCTGTAGACTGCTGGGCATGCACAACACGTCGGCCGGCTATCTGCACCGGATCCTCGACGACGAGCTCGACATGCTGCTTCGAGCGGTTCCTGCGGTGGCCGTCGAAGGTGCGAAGGCGGTCGGCAAGACGACGACGGCGTCGCAGCGTGCTTCGATCGTGTACCAGCTCGACGATCCGGGGCAGCGCGCCATCGCAGAGGCGGACTTGGGCCGGCTCGTCGACGTGACAGAGCCGGTGCTGATCGATGAATGGCAGTACGTACCAGCGGTGTGGGATCGGGTCCGCCGCGCGGTGGACGAAGGCGCGCCTGTCGGGCGCTTCCTCCTCACAGGATCCGCTTCACCGGTCGGCACAGGGACACACAGCGGCGGCGGGCGCATCGTCAGCGTGCGGATGCGCCCGCTCTCACTCGTTGAGCGCCTCACGCGTCCGCCGACGGTCAGCTTGGCAGAGCTGCTCACAGGGGCACGACCGAAGATCGACGGTACGTCGACCGTCACACTGACCGACTACACGGAGGAGATCCTGCGCTCGGGGTTCCCTGGGCTTCGTGCGCTGAGCGATAGACCCCTGCGCGCGCAGCTCGATGGATACCTGCAGCGCGTGGTTGACCGGGATTTCCCCGAGCTCGGACACGTCGTGCGCAACCCCGTTTCTCTTCGCCGTTGGATGGCCGCGTACGCGGCGGCCACGGCGACCACGACCTCATTCGAGAAGATCCGTGATGCCGCGACGGGCGGCGACGAGCGAAAGCCCACACGGAGTGCGATCGCTCCCTACAGGGATGTGTTGGAGCGGCTGTTCATCATCGACCCGGTACCCGGCTGGAAGCCGTCCCGAGGCCACATCGCGGAACTCGCTCTCCCCCCGAAGCACCACCTCGCCGATCCCGCTCTCGCCGCTCGCTTGGTGGGTGCATCCGCTCGGTCCCTACTCACGGGAGGATCATCCGGACCGAAGATCCCGCGTGACGGGACCCTACTCGGCGCGTTGTTCGAGTCACTCGTCACACTCTCCGTTCGCGTGTATGCGCAGGCGGCAGAGGCCCGCGTCGCGCATTTCCGCACCCATCGTGGCGATCACGAGACGGATCTGATCGTGGAGCGAGGCGATGGCGGTGTTGTCGCCATCGAGGTCAAGCTTGGCGTTACGCCGGGCGCGGACGCCATTCGCCATCTAACGTGGTTATCCGAGAAACTCGGAGACGAGCTCCTCGATAGGGTCGTCATCACTACCGGAGCCGATGCTTACCGTCGAAATGATGGGATCGGGATCGTACCGGCGGCGCTCCTCGGACCGTAGCCGCACGTGAGATCGATGTCCAAGCACCGTCTTGAGAACCGTTAGGGGGCGCCGCCTCGCGAAACGTCGGGGTCGAACGGCCATCGAAGATCCTCACGGGCTTTCGGAACCTTCAGAGGTCGACCACCACGACCTCCGGATTCTCGCGGTCGATCCTCACTCGGACCGTGCTCCCTACGTGGACCTCGTGCTCGCGGCCGGCAGTCACGACGACCGGGACCATACGCACGAACCGCGGCTCGCTCATGTCCATGGCCTCGAGCTCCAGGTCGAGCAGCTTCACGTCGGGACCGAAGAGGTCGGGGATCGGGTCGGTCGAAGCGATCACCCGAGCTCGGCCCGGAACGCCCGTCGCGCGGATCGCGGCTTGGTCGATCACGCGACCGTTCCACGTGATCTCGGTCGTCGAAGGCTCGAGCCCCTGCTCCCCCGGGGGGACACCGATCGTGACCGAGCGTTCGAGGACCTCACCGCCCTCCCGCATCGCGCGCCGGATCTCATCCTCGGTGAGCTCAACACCGTGCTCGTGAAGCATCCGTCGCACCTGCGCAGGATCGGTGATGGCGCCCTGCGTGGGGATCTGCACGGAGCGCCGTAGGCCCGGCACGGCGATGTCCCAAGGCCCCGTATCACCGTCGCCCCCCACCCTCTTCGTGAACGTGATCTTGGACGGGAGGATCCAGATCACCGTGAGCACGATGACACCGACCCCGACGAGATCGGAGAGGCCGTCGAGGTCCCCGGTGTCCACCGTGAAGAGCGCGACGCCACCGACGACGGCTGCTGCGGCGACAGCGAGCTTCCACGCGGGCCTGCCGCGGGTGGGTTCGTCGCCCTGCGTGGGAGGCCGTGCCATATCCGTACGCTACGTCGGAGCCGAGCCCGTCGTGGGACGCCGGGATCCCCGAACACGACGGCTCTACGGGGCCCGTGGGTTCGGATCGCACTCCTCCCGCCGTTCGGCGGCCTGCTGTCCCCCTCCTGGGTGACCCTCGACCAGCCGACTCTAGCCCGCCCGTTGGGGGCCGATATCTGCTGTATGCGAAGGGCGCAAGTGAACAGCCGTGGGTAAGACCACCGCGAAGCAGGGCGGCCAGGCCTCGCGCGAGGCGCGCGTCGCCGGCCTGCGCGACTTCCGCACCCCCACGTTCGATGCGGTCGAGCGTCGCCGCATGCAACTCTGGATCCTCGCGAGCGTCGTGCTCCTCACGATCGCCACAGGGTTCGCGGTCATCGCGACCATGCCGGGGGAGACGGTCGTCGTCCTGCAGACGCCGGCGCTGCGCCTGGGCTTGGTGACGCTCTCGGTCTTCTTCTGCGCCTACGTGATCGAGAAGGAGGTCCATCTCGGCAGGCTCACGCGGATGCTCGCGGACGAGCGCGTGCTCACGGCTGCGCTGACGAACCGCCTGCACGAGGTCCAGTTGCTCCTGGGCGCCGGCAAGGCGATGAACGCGGGCCTCGACCTTCCGTCCGTGCTCGACACGATCTTGGCGGGAGCAACCGAACTCCTGGCGGCCAACGGCGGGTCGGTCATGTTGGTGGAGGGAGACGAACTCGCTGCGGTCGCGATCGTGGGCCGTGAGGATGCGCGCGGCGTCCGGCTGCGCCTGGGTGACGGGATCGCCGGCCAGGTCGCCCTTCGTCGCGAGCCTGTCCTGATCGACGGCCGTGCCGACCCCAAGGAGTTCCCCGGTCTGGCCGACCGTGCTCCCTACGTGGAGAGCGCCATGTCGGTCCCGCTGGTGCACCGTGACGAGCTGATCGGCGTGCTGAACATCAACGCCGCTCTCGGCCGCGCCTTCACCGAGTACGACCTGCGCGCGCTTTCGATCTTCGCCGAGCAGGCAGCGGCCGCGGTGGCGAACGCCCGCCTGTACGAGAGCGAGCGCGACCACGTGGCCGAACTCATCGCGCTGCGAGCCGGGGGGCTGTCGTGAACCCGCTCGGGCGACCTCGCGTGTTGATCGTCGAGGATGACCCGGACCTGTTGGTCGTGCTCCGCGTGAACCTGACCGCCGCCGGTCTGGAGCCGATCCTGGCAGCCGACGGCCGGACCGCGACGGCTCGCGTGGCTGCTGAGCGTCCCGACGCCGTCCTGCTCGACGTCATGCTTCCCGGGATCGACGGGTGGCAGGTGCTGGAGGAACTGCACGCGCAGGGTGACCGCGTCCCGGTCATCGTCTGCTCCGCGAAGAAGGATCCCGCCGACATCGACCGCGCGATGCGGTTGGGTGCCGTCGACTACCTGGTCAAGCCCTTCGACATCGACCGGCTCGTCGACACGGTCCTGGCCGTCGCCGGCCGGCGCCAGGCGCCGAAGCCCACCGGGTTGCCGGAGCTCGGCGTCGAAGGCGTCTAGCGCGAGGTCAGTCGTTGTCCCTTGCCCGGCAGGTGATACGGCACGTCCGTCACCGTGACCTGAGGCTCGGTCAGCAGGAGACGCTTGATGAACAGGGCCGTCTGGCCGTGCAGTGGCTGCTCCCACCAGTGCGTCACGACGGACTCGGGGATCACGACGGTCACGACGGTGCCAGGACTCGCGGTGTGCCGGCGCACCTCGTCGAGTAGCGGCACGCCGAAGTCGCGGAACGGGGCTTCCACCAAGGACAGCGGCATCTGGATCTCGGAATGCCACCACGCTTCGACGATCCGTGGCTGCTCCTCTGGATCGGTAGCGAAGTACAGGGCCTCCATGTGAGCAGCCTGCAGCGTGAGGGCGTAGTTGATGGCCCGGATCACCCCGTCGTGCACACCCGCGACCGGGATCAGAACGACGTGACGGACCGGCTCGGCCACGCGGGTGTCGTCCGCGTCATCGGTCTGCTGTTCCTGGGTCAAGAACGGCACGTCCGTCACCACGACATCCGGCGTGAACAGCAGTGTCGCCTTGAGCGACGTCGTGAACCGCAGGGTGGTCAGCAGGCGCCACAGGGAGCCGCTCGGGACGACCTCGCTGAGGACGACGGTCACGAATCCGTCGGCTCGCCGAGGCACCGTCCGGAGGTAGACCTTGAGCTCGTGCCCCAACGTGCCACCCGTCCTCGGCAGGGGACGCAGGGGCTCCAGACGAGGGGCGACCTTGGCCCATGATCTGGCGCACTCATCGAACGACCCCTTCTCTCCCACGAAGAGCGGGATCACCTGCTGGGCGCGGACCGCGTGGAGGTAGGCGAGCGCGTCGCGGGTGGCGGGTCCGATGTCACGGACCAGGAACACGAACGTGTTCGGGAGTCCTTGCTCGGGGCGTACGAGGCCACGGCGTAGTGCGATCGCCACCTGCGCGTAGTGACGCTCGATGCCGCGGAGCGCGATCACGATCACGGGGATGGCGACGACGACGATCCATGCACCGTGCAGGAACTTCGTCGCGGTGATCACGATGAGGACCAGACCGGTCGTCACCGCTCCGACGGCGTTGATCACGATCGATCGAGAGCGGTGTGGGGCGGCGCGGTCGGTCATCCAGTGACGGACCATCCCGGTCTGCGACAGGGTGAAGGATGTGAAGACCCCCACGACGTAGAGCTGGATGAGGCGCGACAGGTCCGCTTGGAAGGCGACGATGAGAGCGCCGGCGGCCATCGCGAGCACGATGATCCCGTTCGAGAAGACCAATCGGTCGCCCCGGTTCCGGAACTGGGAGGGCATGAAACTGTCACGAGCCAAGATCGAGGAAAGGCGAGGGAAGTCCTGATAGGCGGTGTTCGCCGCCAGGATCAAGATCGCGGCCGTGAACGCCTGCACCACGTAGAACCCGAACCCCCCTGCGAAGACCGCATCGGCGATCTGCGCCACCACGGACCGCTCGGATGAGACCGTGATCCCTTCGATGTGCGTCGAAAGCCACGAGATACCCAGGAACATCGTGATCGCCATCACGCCCATCACGCCGAGCGTCGTCGCAGCGTTCCTCGCTTGGGGACGCCGGAAGGCTGGCACCCCGTTCGAGATCGCCTCGACACCCGTGAGCGCCGTGGAGCCCGATGAGAACGCGTGGAGTACCACGAACAATGAGACGGTTCCGGTGGTCGTGGCGAGCACATGCTCGGGCGGTAGCGCCTCGGCGGCCGGACAGCCCGTCATGCACCGAACGAGTCCCACGCCCACCATCACGAAGATCGAGGCTACGAAGGTGTAGGTGGGCACCGCGAAGACCGTTCCGGCCTCCTTCACGCCGCGGAGGTTCGCGAGGGTGAGCAGGACGAGGAACCCTAGCGCGAGGCTCACCCTCTGGTCAGCGAGGCTGGGGAACGCCGACGAGATCGCCAGGACCCCGGCGCTGATCGATACCGAGACCGTCAGGACGTAGTCGATGAGGAGTGAGGCCGCCGCGACCAGGCCGGGCAAGGTCCCGAGGTTCTCCTTGCTGACGATGTAGGCGCCACCGCCCGAGGGGTACGCACGCACCGTCTGGCGATACGACGTGACGACGATCGCGAGCAAGAGGGCGATCGCGATCGAGATCGGCATCACGAGGTGCTTGGACGCCGTACTCGCCGCCAGGAGCACGAGGAGGATCTCCTCGGTCGCGTACGCCGTGGACGAGAGCGGGTCGGACGAGAAGACCGGGAGCGCGATCATCTTCGGCAGGAGGGTGTGCTCGAGGTGGTCGCTCGTCTTGGCGCGGCCGACGAGGACGCGCTTCGCGACGGTGCGGGAACGAGATCGATCCTTGGCGGTCGCCATCGCTTCGAGCGTAGGAGCCGCCCGCGCCCGGCCACGTCAGGATGGCGCCAAGGTTGCAGCGACGCGCGTCAAGGTTGCGTCAAGGTCCTAGTCTGCAGACATGGGACGGCTCGACGATCGTGAACGCGAGGCTGGCTTGGGAGTCGCGCTGCCCCGTCGGCGGCAGCTCGCGGCTTCTCTGCTCGGGTCCATCGCGATCGCGGGGCTCACGCTCGCGATGCTGGCGGTGCATCCGCACCTCGGTCTCCCGAGCATCCTGCTGCTCTACCTCTTCGTCGTCGTTGCGATCGCCGTGCTCGGCGGCCTGCGTCCGGCGCTCGTCGCCGCGCTCGCGAGTCCACTGCTGATCAACTGGTTCTTCACCCCTCCTACGCACACGTGGACGATCGCCGACCCGGAGAACCTGTTCGGCCTCGTGGCGTTCGTCCTCGTCGCCGCCGTGGTCAGCGTCCTGGTCGATCGAGAAGCCCGCGCGCGGGCCGAGGCGGAGAGACGACGCTCGCAGGCGGATTCGCTGGTCCGGGTGAACGAACTCAAAACCGCGATCCTGGCGTCGGTCTCACACGATCTCCGCACACCACTGGCGTCGATCAAGGCGTCCGTGTCCAGCCTTCGCGAGCCCGACGTGATCTGGCCGAAGGAGCAGATGGACGACTTCCTCGCGACGATCGAGCTCGAGACCGATCGGCTCACCGCGCTCGTGGGGAACCTCCTGGACATGAGCCGGATCCAAACCGGCTCGCTCGCTCTGTCCCGCCGCGCGCTGGGTCTGGATGAGATCGTCCCGCGCGCCCTGTCTTCGCTCCCCGATCAGGGAGCTGAGGTCGAGGTTGACGTGCCCGAGACCCTACCGAGGGTGGTCGTCGACGCGGACCTCATCGAGCGTGCCGTTGCGAACGTCGTCGCGAACGCACGGAAGTGGAGCCCCCTCGACCGACCGCCGCACGTTCTCGGGATGCGTGCGGGTGGACGTGTCGAGCTCTGGGTGATCGATCACGGTCCCGGTGTTCCCCTCGTCGATCGGTCCCGGATGTTCGAGCCGTTCCAACAGCTCGGCGAGCGTCCGGGTCACAACGGCCTGGGTCTCGGCTTGGCGGTCGCCCGCGGGTTCGTCGATGCGGTGGATGGTGAGCTTCGAGCGGTGGAGACCCCGAGCGGCGGACTCACGATGGTCATGTCCTTCGAGGCGGCCGGATGACCCGGATACTCGTCGTGGATGACGAGCCACAGCTCGCTCGTGGCTTGTCGGTGAATCTCTCGGCTCGGGGATATGAGGTCGATGTCGCGGGCGATGGGCGCACCGCCCTCGAGTTGTCGGTCGCGCACCGGCCGGATGTCGTCGTGTTGGACCTCGGTCTGCCGGACATGGACGGTGCAGACGTGATCAACGGCTTGCGGGCTTGGTCCGAGGTACCCATCATCGTGTTGTCGGCTCGCGGCCAAGAGACCGACAAGATCGCCGCGCTGGACTCCGGTGCGGACGACTACGTCACGAAGCCGTTCGGCATGGGTGAACTCCTGGCTCGCATCCGCGCCGCGGAGCGGCGATCCGCCCCTGCCGAGGAGACACCCGCGGTCGAAACCGAGGCATTCACGGTCGACCTCACCGCGAAGCGGATCGTGCGTGAGGGCATCGAGGTCCACCTCACCCCGACCGAGTGGAGCCTGGTGGAAGTCCTCGTTCGGAACCCGGGGAGGCTCATCCCGCAGAGGCAGCTCCTCAAGGAAGTGTGGGGCCCCACGTACGAGCTGGAGACCAACTACCTCCGCGTCTACATGGCGCAGATCCGCCGGAAGCTCGAGCCCGACCCGTCGCGACCCCGCTACTTCATCACCGAGGCGGGGATGGGCTACCGCTTCGAGGCTGCGGGCCGGTCGTGAGTGAGGTCTGATGGGCCCCGCCGCCCCGCGCTTCCGTATCCTGCCTGCGTGAGCCCATCGAACGACCGGCTGCTGCGCGCGCTGCGCCGCGAGCCCGTGGATCGCACGCCCGTCTGGTTCATGCGCCAGGCCGGGCGCTCGCTGCCCGAGTACCGGCAGCTGCGCGGCGACCGCGACATCCTGGCCTCGATCGCGAACCCCGACGAGGCCGTGGAGATCACGCTGCAGCCGCTCCGCCGCATGCCGCTGGATGCGGCGGTGGTGTTCGGCGACATCGTGACGCCGGTGGCCGCGATCGGCCTGCCGATCCGGGTGGAGCCCGGCCGCGGTCCCGTCCTGGACGAGCCGATCCGCTCGGCGGCCGACGTGGCGCGGCTGCGGCCGCTCGAGCCGGAGGCCGACGAACCGTACGTGGCCGAGACCGTGCGGCTGGCCGTGAAGGAACTGGACGTGCCGCTGATCGGGTTCGCGGGTGCCCCGTTCACGCTGGCCTCCTACCTGGTGGAGGGCGGGCCGAGCCGCGATCACGCGGTGACGAAGGCGCTGATGCTGGGCTCGCCAGCGGTGTGGGAGTCGTTGATGCGGGCGCTCGTGGCGATCGTGGTCCCGCACCTGCGCGCGCAGGCCACCGCGGGCGCGAGCGCGTTGCAGGTCTTCGACTCCTGGGCCGGGTCGCTGACGCCCGCGATGTACCGGCGTCACGCGTTGCCGTACTCGCGGGCGGTCTTCGAGGGGGTCGCGGACCTCGGAGTGCCGTCGATCCATTTCGGTGTGGGGACCGGAGAGTTGCTCGCGGACATGGCGACCGTGGGAGCCGACGCGATCGGCGTCGATCACCGCGTGCCGCTGGATGAAGCGTGGGAGCGGATCGGTGGGCCGCAGGCGCACGCCATCCAGGGGAACCTGGACCCGGCCGCGCTGCTGGCGCCCTGGGAAGCGGTGCAGACCGAGGCGCTCGAGGTCCTCGATCGCGCGGGTGGCCGCGACGGCCACGTGTTCAACCTCGGTCATGGCGTGCTGCCGGCGACGCCCGTCGAGACGTTGCAGCGACTGGTCGACCTGGTGCACGAGCGGACCGAGCGGTGACCGAGACGGTCGGCGTCCTCGTGATGGCCTACGGCACCGCCGCCGGGCCTGAGGACATCGAGCGCTACTACACCGACATCCGGGGAGGGCGAACACCGACACCCGAGCATCTGCAGGGGTTGCAGGACCGCTACGCCGCGATCGGCAACGTCTTCCCGCTGCTCGCCACCACCACCGCGCAGGCAGAGGGTCTGGTCGAACGGCTGAACGGCGACGGCGGCGCGACGTTTTGCGCCTACCTCGGCATGAAGCACTCGCCGCCGTTCGTCCCCGAGGCCGTCGCACAGATGCGCGCCGACGGCATCACTCGAGCGGTCGGCATCGTGATGGCGCCGCACTGGTCGGGGATGTCGGTCGAAACCTACGTGGAGCGCACGTTGCAAGCCCTGGACGAACAGGGAGGTGGGATCGACGTCTCGTTCGTTCGCTCGTTCCACGACCACCCGGCGTTCATCGACGACCTGAGCGGCCGGGTCGCGGAGTCGTTGGCGGGGCTCGGCGCTTCTGATCGCGAACGTGCGACGGTCCTGTTCACGGCGCACTCGCTGCCGGTCCGTGAGGCCGAGGACGGCTCGCTCCGATGCAAGACGTGCGACTGCGACACCTCGTGCCGCTACCGCGACGGTCTGCAGCGAACCGGCGACCTCATCGCCGAGCGGCTGGGTCTGGACGATCACCGGATCGCGTGGCAGTCGGTGGGGCGCACCGCCGACCCGTGGTGGGGTCCCGGGATCGAGGAGGTCATCCCGGTGCTCGCAGCGGAGGGCCGGAGCGCCGTCGTCGTGTGTTGCGCCGGGTTCGTGGCCGATCACCTGGAGACGCTGTACGACCTCGACATCGAGGCGGCCGCGCAGGCCGCGGAGGCCGGCATCGCGTTCGCGCGCACGCGCATGCCCAACGCCGACCCCGCCTTCTGCGATGTGCTCGCCGCCGTGGTCCGCGATCATCTGCAGGAGGTGGCGGGCTGAGCCCGACCCCGCGCCGGGTCGCCGTCATCGGTGGCGGCGTGAGCGGTCTCACGACCGCCTACCGCCTGCGCGAGGCAGGTGTCGACGTCGTGGTCCTGGAGGCCTCCGCGCGGCCCGGCGGGAAACTGGCCGAGGTCGAGGTCGGCGGTCTGCGCCTGCCCGCCGGCGCCGACGCCTTCGTCGCACGCAAGCCCTGGGCGGTGGATCTCTGCCGCGAACTCGGTCTGCAGATGGAGTCGCCCACGGCGAGCGGCGCGTGGTTGTGGACGACCGAGGGGCTGCGTCCGTACCCGAGTGACACGGCGTTCGGGATCCCGGGTGACCCCGGCACGGTGCTGAAGTGGCCCGGTCTCACGCGCCGCGGCCGGCGCCGCGCGCTGGGGGACCTCCTCAAGAGGAAGCGGAAGGACGGGGCCGACGAGACGCTCGGGGCGCTGCTGCGCCGCCGCCTGGGCGACGAGGCCACCGACCGAGCGATCGCGCCGCTCCTGGGTGGGCTGTTCGCCGGCGACGTGGACCGGCTGTCGGCGCGCGCGACGTTCCCGGAGCTGCAGGCCTGGGAGGCCTCCCAGGGTTCGTTGATCCGCGGCGCGCAGGCGGCGAGGCGCCAGGCCAAGCGCGGGGCGGATCCAGGTCCCATGTTCCGGCGTCCGCGCCCGGGCGCACACGCGCTGACCGACGCCCTGGCCGCCGCGCTCACCGACCGCCTGCGGCTGAACTCCCGCGTGATCGGACTGGCCGCCGAACCCGGGGGCGGCTGGCGGCTGCACGTCGACGGTGCCGGCGGCCTCGCGGCCGACGCCGTGGTCCTGGCCGTGCCGGCGGCGCATGCCCGGGCGCTGCTCGATCCCGTCGCCCGCGAGGCCGCCGACGATCTGGCCCAGATCCGCGCCGTGTCCACCGGCGTCGCGCTCCTGGTCTACGCCGAGCAGACCGCGGACGCGCTGCCCGAGGGGACCGGCTTCGTGGTCCCGCGCGGCGCCGCGCCGTTCACCGCCGTCACCTGGCTCTCCTCGAAGTGGCCCGATCCCGCGTTCGGCACGCGCGCGGTGCTCCGCTGCTTCGTCGGTGCCGACGGCGAGGACGACGTCCTGGACGCCGAGGACGCCGACATCGTGCAGGCGTGCTGCCGTCACCTGGCGGCGCTCCTGCCGCTGCCGCCGGCCGCGGAGCACACGGCCGTCGTGCGGTGGCCGGGGTCGATGCCCCAGTACGAGGTTGGCCACCTCGAGCGCGTCGAGCGGATCCGCCGCCACCTGCCCGCGGGTGTGGTCGTGACCGGGCAGCCCTACGATGGGGTGGGCGTGGCCGACTGTGTGCGGGCCGCGGGTGAGGCCGCCGAGACCGTCCGCGAACATCTGGACCGCCTGGACCACGTGCACCACGAGACCGCCCTCCCCGAACAGGAGACCGACGATGAGCGACACCAGGTACGCCCTCTACCCAGTCTTCACCGCCGCCCCGGACCTCCGTGAGGCGCTGGCCGACCCCGAGGATCGCGCCCGAGCCGCCCGCGAGATCGAGGACCTGTTCAAGTCGTGGGAGGGCACCGTGGAGGTCCGCGGCACCTATTCGACCGTGGGGTTCCGCGCCGACGCCGACCTGATGCTCTGGCTGCACGGCCCCACGCCGGATGACGTCCAGCGGGCCCTGGTCGAGTTCCGCCGCACCGAGGTGGGCGTCTTCCTGGACCCCACCTGGATGTTCATGGGGGTCGTGAAGCCGGCCGAGTTCACGCCCGATCACCAGCCCGCCTTCGTCAAGGGCGACCCGCCCCGCACGTACCTCTGCGTCTACCCGTTCGTACGCACCCCGGAGTGGTACCTGCTGCCCGCAGCCGAGCGCGGCGCCCTGCTGCGCGATCACGGCGGCGTGGGACGGGAGTTCCCCGGCGTGCTCGCGAACACCACGAGCGCATTCGGTCTGGGTGACTGGGAGTGGATCTTGGCGTTCGAAGCCGAGGCCCTGGATGAGATCGTCGATTGCATCCGGGCCCTTCGGAACACCGAAGCCCGGCGGTTCACGAAGGAAGAGATCCCGTTCGTGACCGGGATCCGCAAGTCCGTCGCGGCCGTGCTCGACGATCTCTGCTGAGCCGAGGAACGAGACCTCCGGCCGCTTGACCCGGCCACGCCTTCCTCATTAGCGTGGCCGCCATGCGTGGGAGGGCTCTCGCCGCCGCGGTGGCTGCTGTCGTGCTCGTCGCGGCGTTCACGTCCGCGCCCGAACGCCGGGTGCCGCGCGCCCGTGCCGGGGCCAGAGCGCCGGTCATCGCCGCCGTCGGCGACATCGCGTGCAAGGACCCGCCCAAGCAGAACCGGCAGGTCTGCCGTTACGACGACGTGGCCGCCACCATCGAACGTGGAGACTACGACGCCCTCCTGGAACTGGGCGACATCCAGTACGAGTACGGGCGCTACCGGGACTTCGTGGAGAACTACGACGTCTACTTCCGCGACCTGCTGCCCATCACCTACCCCGTGCCGGGCAACCACGACTACGGCGTGGCCGGTGCGGCGGGCTACTTCCGGTACTTCGGCGACGCTGCACGCTCGACGAAGGGCTACTACTCGTTCGACCTGGGCGCGTGGCACATCATCGGGTTGAACTCCCAACTGTGCCCGTCCCCGTACAAGAACTACGACGTCGAGGTCTGTGCGCCCGGTGACGCCCAGTACGACTGGCTCGCGCGGGATCTTGCCGCGAACGACGCGGTGTGCACGCTCGCGTACTTCCACCATCCGCGCATCTCGTGGATCAAGTGGCAGAACGCCGATTGGAACGACGAGGGCGAACTGCGGATGGATCCGATGTGGGACCTCCTGTACGCGAACGGTGCCGACGTCGTGCTCACCGGCCACGAGCACCTGTACCAACGGTTCTATCCGCTCGACGGCGACATGGAGGTCGACCGCCAGCGCGGCATGGTGCAGTTCATCGCGGGACAGGGCGGCGAGAGCCTGCAGCCCGGCGGCCACTGGAACCACCGCCCCACGTCACTCGCCGCCTCTTGGGATCAGGGGTACGGATTCCTGCAGATGAAGCTCAGGGCGCAGAGCTACGACTGGCGCTACGTCCCCGCGGAGTCCCAGCCTGTCTTCATCGACGAGGGCAGCCGCGCCTGCCACTGATCCTTCACGCGTCGAGCACGGGCAGGAGGTCCTCGATCACGACGTGGCCGTTGGCCTGCGCCGAGATGCCCTCCGGTGGTGAGACGCCCGGGCGGATCACCAGGCGCGTGTCCATCCCGAGCGCCCGCGCCCCGTCGCAGAACGTGACCTGGTCGTCCACGAACAGCGTGTCCTCGGGTGCGACCCCGCCCAGACCGCGGAGCGCTGCCTCGTAGATCCTGCGGTCGGGCTTGCGCGCGCCGACGCGGAACGACAGGACCACCTGGTCGAAGATGTCGTAGAGCCCCAGCCGCTGCGCCAGGGGAACGGTGGCGTGCGAGCAGTTGCTCACGAGCGCCGTGCGGACGCCGCGCACCCGGAGTCCATTGGTCACCGGAGCCACGTCGGGCTCAAGCGTGACGCCGTCACGTTGGAACGCGAACTCCGCGCTCGCCACCGAGCGGATCAGCTCGACCGGCGGATCGTCGATCCCGGTCGCCTCGATCACGGCGCGCGTCTCTGACTCCACGTCGGGGTAGACGCCGGTGCTGCGCGCGGGGCGTGTGTCGGTCAGGGCGCGCTCGAGTACGTGGACCTCGATCCCGAGCAGGTCGGCTGCCTCTTGCCGGAAGCGCCCCCAATCGCTCCGCACGATGGTGTCGTAGAGGTCGAACAGCACGGCGGCCGGCATCCGGGAGAGGGTACCGTTCGGGCCGGTGAGTTCCGGACGACAAGGGAGAGGACGAACAGCATCCGCCCATGCTGCGAAGTGGCTGGCCTGAAGGCGGATCGAGGTTTCCGACCCCGACAGGTGTGTCTCGCAACCAGACCCACTACTGGCTCCGCCGTACGAAGAGCAAGGATCCGATGACACCCCCGATCAGCGACGCGCCGATGATCACGGGCACCGAATCCTCCCATGCGAGCCCGAACAGTCCGGTCACGAACGACGAAACGACGGCACCCAGGGAAGCGAAGCCGATGAACCATGCGAACGCTGGCCGTGGGCTCTCGCCCCGCTGCCACGCCCGATACGAAAGAAGGGCGACGATGCCCAGAACCACACCCGACAGAAGCCCACCGATGATTCCCAGGAAGGCGACGGCCCGTTGGGGCTTCGTTCCGCTGGCTGGGCGTCTCATGGTCCGACCTCAAAGCTAGGTCCTTTCGACAGACGCGCCGATGCTCGTCGGAGGGAGAGAGGAACTCGGCTCAAGTCCGAGTCAAGCAGATCAGCGGTTCGCCACACCCTCAACAACCCGGTTCTTGAATCGGTGGGACCGCATAGTCCAAAGCGCCCCCGAATCCTGGTTGGCAATAGGGTTCGTCTTCACCGGGAAGCGACGCGACCCATTCGCCCGCAGAGTGGATCGCTTGCAGAACCTGCCACCCGAGGTGGGTCCCCTCACACAGCAGCCCTCCTGCGCAATCTGCCTGCGGCCCGTCATACCCGAACACAAAGTCCTGTGCATTGAAAGCGGCCGCCTTTGAATCGTGCACCAGCCCCCCGGGGACAAAGCGGAGGCAATCGATTGACGGGCCGAACGGGTTGAACCCATCGCAGCGGGGGTCGCCGGTGTCGCAGCTAGCCTCGCGAGATCCGCAAGCCATACCCCCTGTGAACTCTCCAGTTGCCGTCGATACGGGCGTCGGCACCGGTTGCTCAGGTGGCTCGGGCTGATAGATCGTCGTGTAGCCGCCGCCTGTCCACACCGTCGGGGCGGCGATGTCGACGTCCTGGGTGAGACGCTCGCACCGAGCCGCGGACTTGCATCCACTGATCCCCTTGTCGACCGAGGTGAACCGCATCCCGGTCGGGTCCCACATGGTGATGGGGTTGGCCCCTCCGTAGGCCCACTGGTTCAGGCTGATCGGATGCAGGGGATCGCCGAACACGACGTCCTGGGTCGAGAACCTCCCGGTCGAAGGTGCGTACCAGCGGGTGCCCATGTCCACCTGCTTGGTCACCGGATCGGTCAGGTCGGACCGGTAACCCAGGGCGGACTGGGTCCCGCTGACCGAGAGCACCTGACCGAATGGGTCGTAGGAGTTCGTGCCGAGGTTGGCCGCGGAGCTGCTCACCAGGCCAACGCTATCCCCGTGGGCATCTCTCAGGAAGAAGGACTTGCCTGAACCCACCTGCTGGGCCAGGGTGAGCCCCCGGCGGTGAGCGCGTAGGTGGTCGTGGCAGACCCGACGGACTTCACCAGGTCCTCGCCCATCCCGCGGTAGTAGGAGGTCGTGGTCGTCCCGGCGTTGATGCGCTGGTGGGTACGGGAGAATGGGAAGGCATCGGAGCTCAGCTGGACCCTGGCGGTGCCTGAGGTGCAGGTGGTGGCCGCGGGCTTGGCGCAGTTGAGGCGCGAGAACGCGGCCACCGAACCCAGGCGACCCGTTTAAGCCCGCTTTCCATGCCGGCCGCCTAGCTATCGTCGCCAATGGATGACTGTGTCCAAGAAGCCCCTTCACGTCGGCAAGGTGCCGTCTCAATCTACGCATCGTGTTGCGCGAGGCTCAGGTGCCGTTTCGCCAAAAGGAACATCCCCGCGCAGCCGCCTACTCCGAAGGCTGCCAAGTAAGCCAGACTCTCCCCTGATCCAGCATCGATCACCCCCCCATTCGTCGAGGTCAGGGCAACGACGAGGGCCACAGGAGCGGTGCTGATAGAGCCGCATGCAAGGAACCATGCCACACCCGGATAGCGGTACCCACCGTCCTGCCAACGGGAGAACGAGTACAGCGCCCAGATGCCCGGTCCGATCCCTCCCAATGCTCCGAGGATGATGCCAGCCCACGCTAACCAGCGCTCGCCCCGAGTTCCGCGACTTCGCGGCGTCATCGGTACGGGGGTCCCCCGCCTTGGGGAGCCCGAGTCGCGGCGATCCGGGAGACCGCCGTTCATGGACAACCAGCATCTCGAATGGGAGGGACTGAAGCGTCCGGGGTTCCATGGAGACTTCTGGTCTGTCCCGAGAACCGTTGAGTCAGCTCGGTGGAATCCATCACGCTACCTGGGTCGGGTAGAGGTTCATCATCTCGAACTCGGCGGGGGTCCGCATCCCGAGCGCGCTGTGTCGCCGCTTGCGGTTGTGGAAGATCTCCAGGTACTCGAAGATCGCGTTGGCGAGCT
>JBBDHX010000036.1:0-78664 GCA_040880745.1 Actinomycetota bacterium | reverse complement strand
GGCGGCGAACACGTCGCCCAGCAGGATGAGGTCAGCCCCGCTCATGGGCGCGGACGGTATCACCGCTGGCCTAGACTCCGCGCGTGCAGCTGAACCCCACCGAGGAGGACCGCCTCCGGATCTTCACGGCGGCACAGCTGGCGCGCGCCACCCTCGAGCAGGGCCTCCCACTCAACGCGCCCGAGGCGGTGGCGCTCGTGTGCGACGAGATGCACATGGCGGCGCGCGCGGGGGCGTCGTGGGCATCGGTCGGCGCGCGTGGGCGACAGGTGGCCACCGACACCCCCGTCCTGGAGGGCGTCGCGAACCTCATCCCCGAGATCCGCGTCGAGGTGCTGCTGGAGGAGGGCACCCGCCTGGTCGTCCTGCGTGCACCGTTCGGTGAAGCCGATCCCGAAGGACCGGGCGGGATCCGCTTCGGACGGGGCGATGTGCCGCTCGTGCCCGGCCGGGAGCGGCGCACGATCGCCGTCACGAACACCTGCCCGGTGCCCGTGCGCGTGTCGTCGCACTTCCCGTTCTGGCAGACCAATCCGGCGCTCGAGTTCGACCGCGAGGCCGCGCGGGGTTTCCGCCTCGATCTGCCCGCGGGGGACTCGTTGCGCTTGGCTCCCGGCGAGGCCGTGGAGGTCGCGCTCGTCGCCTATGGAGGCTCTCGCGATGCCTGAGTCGATCTCGCGGCCCGATCATGCGCTGCGTCACGGACCGACCGCCGGCGACAGGGTGCGCTTGGGTGACACCGACCTCTGGCTCCGGATCGAAGACGACCTGAGCGAACCCGGCGATCAGGCGCTCTGGGGTTACGCGAAGAACTGGCGATCGCGCATGACGCAGGACGACCGTGCAACCACGATGTCGGAACTGGACACCGTGATCGGATCGGTGATCGTCGTCGACCCGTTGCTGGGGGTGGTCAAGGCCGACCTGGGCATCAAGGACGGCAGGATCGTCGGGATCGGCCGCGCGGGCAACCCCGACATCACCGATGGCGTCGACCTGACCATCGGGCCGAACACCTGGCCCATCCCGTGCCACGGCCTGATCGCGACCCCGGCGATCGTGGACTCGCACGTGCACCTGCTCTCCCCCCGCCTGGTCCCCGTCGCCCTGTCCGCGGGTGTCACCACCCTGATCACCGCGGGGTTCGAGGAGCCGCCGTCGCGGATGCACGCCACGCTCCGTGCGTTCGAGCACCTGCCCGTCAACATCGGGCTGCAGGCCAGCGCACGCACCGATGTGCCCGGCGGGCTCGATCCCGTGATCGAAGCCGGTTCGGTCGGCCTGAAGATCCACGAGGACTGGGGCGCCTACCCCGAGATCATCGACGCCACGCTGCGTGCTGCCGACGCGCATGACATCGCCGTGTGTCTGCACACCGACTCGTTGAACGAGTCGACCGCGCTCGCGGGCACGATCGAGGCCATCGCCGGCAGGACCGTGCACGCGTACCACGTCGAGGGCTCCGGCGGGGGGCACATCCCGGACGCGATCGGCCTCACCGCGATCGCGAACGTGCTCTGTTCATCCACCACGCCTACGCTCCCCTACGGGCCGTCCACCGCGGCCGAGCAGACGGACATGAAGCTCATCGTGCACGAGGGGAACCCCGCGCTGCCCGATGACGTCGCGGCCGCACGCGAGCTGGTGCATCCGGCGACGATGGCCGCCGAAGGCCCGCTGCACGAGTTCGGCGCGATCCAGATCGTGAACTCGGACTCCCAGGGGATGGGCCGGATCGGCGAGACCCTCCGGCGAACCCTCCAGCTGGCCGACGCGATGAAGCGCTGGCGTGCGACCGAGGCCGCCGACGGCTTCGACGAAGCGCCGGCGGTCCGTCGGTTGCACCCGGCGCCTGCCGGCGACGGTGAGCCCGACGACAACGAACGCGTCCTGCGCTACCTCGCGAAGTGCACGATCGAGCCCGCGATCGTGCACGGGATCGCCGGTGAGGTCGGCACGCTCGCCCCGGGGCGGATGGCGGACATCGTGTTGTGGGACGCGTCCTCCTTCGGTGTGAAGCCTGTGGCGGTGTTCAAGGCAGGCGTGGTGGCGTGGAGCGCGATGGGCGAGGGCAACGCGAGCGTGCACGGCGCCGAGCCCACCCGGTACGGCCCCGACTGGGGTGCCCTGGGTGATGCGCCCGCATCGCTGTCGGTCACCTTCGTCTCGCGCGCCGGGCTCGAGGCGGGGATCGGCGGCGTGCTCGGCACCCGCAGGCGCCTGGTGGCCGTCACCGGCACGCGAGGTCTCACGCGGGCGGACCTGGTGGCGAACACCGCCGCCCCCGCCGGCATCGACGTCTCGCCCGAGGACGGGTCCGTCTCGCTCGGCGGACACCTGCTCCGGTGCGAGCCGGTCAACGGCGTACCGCTCTCGCGCCGTTACCTCTTGGCCTGAGCGAGCCGAACCAGCGGTTCACCGATCATCCGGTTTCGAAGATCGATCCGGTAGCGAACACGGCGTGCTCTTCGCCCCGGCGCACGTGCACGGTTCCCAGGCCGGCAACTTCCCAGCGGGTGCCGTCACCCCAGATGGCCGTTCGCTCGTCGATCCCTACGAACCACGTGTCATCGGGTAGACGCGAGGTCATCCACCAGGCCGCGCCCGGGATCTTCCGCAGTCGGTCCCAGTGTGCACCGAAGGATGCGTGCGGGACGAGGCCGAGGCCGAACAGCCATGAGTTGCCGCGGGCGCCGTCGCGCGCACGGCTCGCCACCATCGCACCGGCGCTGCAGCCCGCGTAGACGGCCCCTCGTTCCATCGCCCGCGTGATGGCTGCGAGCAGCGGCGTATCCCGGAGCACGTCCGCCAGGTGCTGCGGTTTGCCGCCCGAGCAGTAGATCATCGAGGCCGACTCGGCGGCGGCGGCGAGGTCCTCGCGCATCGCATCCTCGCGCGTACGAACCGGCAGCGCGGTCGCGGTCCGCCCCACCTCGGCGTAGTGATCCACGCCCATGCGGCCCCATCGTTCGAAGACGGCCTCGCCGTCGCGCGCGCTCGCGGTCGGCAAGATCACGACGGAGCCGTCGCCGTCGGCATCACCGAGGGCACGCTCTTCGATCACGTGCGTCCAGGGCTCGAACTCACCCGAGCCGAGCAGCAGGAACCGCATCGTGGCTCAGGCCCTTCCCGGCGTCACCGCGCCGGCCGGAGGCGGCGGTGGTGCCGCACCGATCCGGTGCTTGCTCGTCCCCCGCGCCCGCCACGACGCCACCGTCATCGCTCCGAGCCCGAACAGCGAGCCGAGCGTCCACCACACCACGTTCAGGACCGGCACGAGACCGACGGCGGCCACGACCGCCCATCCGGCGAAGAGCGCCCCCACCCGCGAGCGCGGTTCGCGTACCAGCATCCTGCCGACGATCCACGTCGCCCACGCCTGACCGACGAACCAGATGAGACCGAGCCCCAGGAGCATGGAGAGGCCGAAGGGGATCCCCACGACGGTGGCCGCGGCCAGGACCGCGATCGTAGGGATCGCCACGCCGAGTACGAGACCCCAGCCGGCGGATGCGAGCACCGCCGAACGCGCGGCCTGTGCGATCCGCTCGGCCCCGCGCGGCGCGAGCACGAGCAACAGCGCTACGGCCAGGAGCGTGGAGAAGGCCATCGCGATCGACACGAGGAGCGCGCCGAGAGCGGCGACCGGGCCCGAGAGCGTCACGCGGAACCCGGTGCGGATCTGCCCGGTCACGGTGGAGCCGTCGTCGCGGATGAGTTCGCCACCAGCGAGCACGTCCCCGGCCACCTGGGCGCTCGGCTGGAGCCTGATGTCACCGTCCAGGGCGACCACGCTGCCTCGCACCTGACCCCAGATGACGATCGGGCCGTCGAGCACGACCACGTCCCCCGCTGCGACGCCCCGCACCGTGACCGATCCGTGGATGACCACGATCTCGCCCACGACCGTTCCCTTGGCGACGACGACGTCGCCCGAGAGCACGACCTGCTCGGCGGGAGCGGGATCCTCGGTGGCCTGCGCCCGGGCCGAGGCGGGCCACAGGACCGCGGCGGCGAGTAGCAGGACGGGGAAGGCACGGCGCATGTCGCGGTGCATCCTACGGCGGTGCCCTCGGGAGGACATCCCGTGTCGCCGAGTCGCGCTAGCGTAGCGGCGTGCCGCTGGCTCCGTTCTCCCCCGCGACCCGCGCCTGGTTCGAGGCGTCCTTCGGTGAGCCCACCGACGCGCAGCGGAAGGGATGGCCGGCCATCGCGGCCGGGGACCACACCCTGCTCCTGGCTCCCACCGGGTCGGGCAAGACGCTCGCGGCGTTCCTGTGGGCGATCGACGTGCTCGCCACCCGGCCGGCGCCCGCACCCGACCGGCGCACGCGCGTCCTGTACCTCTCGCCGCTCCGGGCGTTGGCCGTGGATATCGAGAAGAACCTGCGGGCGCCGCTCACCGGGATCCAGGAGGCGGCCACGCGCGAAGGCGCGACGCTGGTCCACGTTCCCGAGGTCGGCGTCCGCACCGGCGACACCGACGCGCGCGAACGCCGGCGCCTGCTCGCACATCCGCCCGACATCCTGATCACCACGCCCGAATCGCTGTACCTGATGCTCACGTCCTCGGCGCGCGAGACGCTCCGCGGCGTGGAGACGGTGATCGTGGACGAGATCCACGCGGTGGCGACGTCCAAGCGCGGCGCGCACCTGATGCTGTCGCTCGAGCGGCTCGAGGCGCTCACCGATCGGCCACCGCAACGCATCGGTCTCTCGGCGACGCAGCGTCCGCTCGAGGAGATCGCTCGGTTCCTGGGCGGGTACGCGGCACCGGGAGCGCCCCGCGACGTCACGGTGGTCGACGCCGGCCGGCGCAAGGTCCTGGACCTCGAGGTCATCGTCCCGGTCGAAGACATGGGCGCGATCCACGTCTCGACCGAGGCGCTGCCCCGCAACCCCGCGCTCGGCGCCGACCTGCGTTCGATCTGGCCGTCGATCCACCCGGTGCTCCTGGACCTGATCCGCAGCCACCGCAGCACGATCGTGTTCGTCAACGAACGGCGAGGCGCCGAGCGGCTCGCCTCCCGGCTGAACGAAGCGGCGGGTGAGGTGGTGGCGCGCGCCCACCACGGGTCGATCGCGCGCGAACAACGCGTCGAGGTCGAGGACGCCCTGAAGGAGGGCCGCTTGCCCGCGATCGTCGCCACGTCGTCCCTGGAACTCGGGATCGACATGGGCGCGGTGGACCTCGTGATCCAGGTGGGGGCGCCGGGGTCGGTGGCGAGCGGTATCCAGCGGATCGGGCGGGCGGGCCATCACGTCGGCGCGCCGTCGGTCGGCAAGCTGTTCCCGAAGTACCGGGGCGACCTGCTGGAGACCGCCGTCATCGCCGAGCGGATGCTCTCGTCGAAGATCGAGGCCACCGCGTACCCGCGTAACCCGCTCGACGTACTCGCGCAGCAGCTGGTGGCCATGACCGCGGTCGACGCGTGGGACGTCGACGAGCTGTTCGAAGCCGTCCGGCGCGCCGCGCCGTTCGCCGGCTGCACCCGGGCGATCTTCGACGCGGTGCTCGACATGCTGGCCGGCCGGTACCCCTCCGACGCCTTCGCGCAGCTCCGCCCGCGCGTCGTCTGGGACCGCGCCCGCGGCACGGTGCGCGCGCGCGAAGGCGCGGGCCGCATCGCGATCACGAGCGGCGGGACGATCGCGGACCGTGGGCTGTTCGGCGTGTTCACCACGGACGGCTCGCGTGTCGGCGAACTGGACGAGGAGTGCGTGTACGAGTCGCGCCGCGGCGAGGTGATGCTGCTCGGAGCCACCGCGTGGCGCATCGAAGAGATCACGCGTGACCGGGTGGTCGTCTCGCACGCACCCGGCGAGCACGGGAAACTCCCCTTCTGGAAGGCGCCCGGCCCCGGTCGTCCCGTCGAGCTCGGCCGCGCGATCGGCCGGTTCACGCGTGAGCTGCAGGGACGCGGCCGCGACGAAGCGATCGGGACGCTCCAGCGCGACCTCCGGCTCGATCCGTTCGCCGCGCGCAACCTCGTGGCCTACGTCGCCGAGCAAGCCGAGGCCGGCGCGGTCCCCGACGATCGCACCGTCGTGGTGGAGCGCTTCCGCGACGAGTTGGGTGACTGGCGGGTGTGCGTGCTCACCCCGCTCGGCGCCCGCGTGCACGCACCGTGGGCGCTCGCGATCGAGGCCCGGCTGCTCGCGCGGTTCGGCCCCGGTGCGCAGATCCTCTGGTCCGATGACGGGATCGTCGTGCGACTCCCGGAGGCCGTGGAGGAACTTCCGGTCGAGGAGTTCCTGTTCGACCCGGAGACGATCGAGGACGCGGTCATCGCGACGCTCCCGGGCACGGCGCTGTTCGCCTCGGTCTTCCGGGAGGCTGCGGCGCGCGCGCTGCTCCTGCCTCGGCGGCGCCCCGGTACGCGCACGCCGATGTGGCAGCAGCGCCAGCGGAGCGCCGACCTGCTCGCGGCCGCATCGGCGCACGCGCAGTTCCCCATCCTGCTGGAGGCGACCCGCGAGTGCGTCCGCGATCACTTCGACGTGCCGGCGCTCGCGGAGCTGATGGCAGATCTGCACGCGCGCCGGGTGCGGATGGTGTCGGTGGATACCGACCAGGCGTCGCCGTTCGCCCGCTCGCTGCTCTTGAAGTGGGTCTCGGTCTTCATGTACGAAGGAGATGCGCCGCTGGCCGAACGCCGTGCGGCGGCGCTGTCCCTCGATCGCGCCTTGCTGCGTGACCTCCTGGGCTCCGATGACCTCCGGTCGCTGCTCGATGCGGATGCGCTCGCCGGTGTCGAACGCGAACTCCAGCGCCTGGCGCCCGGACGCACCGCGCGCGGGGCCGACGGGGTCCACGACCTGCTGCGCGACCTCGGGCCGCTTCAGCCCGAGCAGATCGCAGCCCGGTACACAGGCGATGCCGCTGCGGCGATCGACGCCTTGGAAACGGACGGCCGAGCCATCCGCGTGCGGGTCGCCGGGCAAGAGAAGGTGGCGGCGGTCGAGGACGCCGGACGTCTGCGCGACGGTCTCGGCGTCGCGCTGCCCGACGGCGTGCCCGCAGCGTTCACGGACCCCGTTCCCGATCCGATGCGGGACCTGGTCGCACGGTTCGCTCGGACGCACGGACCGTTCCGCACGCAGGACGCTGCCGCCTCTCTCGGCGTGACCGCCGGCAGTCTCCTCGGTGCGCTCGAGGCACTCGAGGCAGCCGGCACCATCTTGCGCGGTGGGTTCCGCCCCGGTGGCGGGGAGGACGACCGGTGCGACGCAACCGTGCTCGCGCGGATCCGCGGGCGTTCCCTCGCGAAGCTCCGCCGCGAGATCGAGCCCGTGGACCACGCCACGTTCGCGCGGTTCCTGCCGGCGTGGCAGGGTGCCGACCGCCCGCGCGGGGGTGCCGGCGCGCTCGGCGCCGCGATCGAACGTCTCGAGGGCGCCTCAATCGCGGCGTCGATCCTGGAGCACGACGTCTTGCCGGCGCGCGTGCAGGGCTACCGCCCCGCCGACCTGGACGCGATGATCGCGGCCGGCGGTCTCGTGTGGGTCGGCGCCGGCACGCTCGGCAAGGCCGGTGGGAGGATCAGACTCCTGCGACGCGACGGCTCCGGTATCCCGGACGTTCCGACGACGCAGGGTGAGGCTGGCGGGGAACTGCACGATGCCATCCGGGCGCGGCTCGCCGACCGGGGCGCGTCGTTCTGGCCGGACCTCGTTCAGGCCACGCGGACCGCGGACGAGCAGGCGGTGCTCGCCGCGCTGTGGGACCTCGTCTGGACCGGCGAGGAGACGAACGACACGCTCGCGCCGTTGCGAGCGGTCCTCGGCCGCTCCGGCCGCCGGCGCGCGCCCGGCGCCTCCCGGCCCCGCCCGGGAGCGCTCCGCCGCGAGGGGCCCCCTGCGGGCTCGGGCCGCTGGTCGCTCGTGGCCGACATGGCTCGCGGTGACGTGGCACCCACCCAACGGCTGCACGCGCTCGCCACCGGACTGCTGGACCGCCACGGCATCGTGACGAGACCGACGGTCGCCGCGGAGGACGTCCCCGGCGGGTTCAGCGCGCTCTACCCCGTGTTCCGCGCCATGGAGGAAGGCGGGCACGTCCGGCGCGGCTACTTCGTGGCGGGGTCGGGGGCGGCGCAGTTCGCGTCGCCGGGGGCCGTGGACCGCCTGCGCGGCATGCGGGCCGGGCCCGACGGAACGTGGACGCTTGCAGCCGCGGACCCCGCCCAGCCCTACGGTGCGTCGCTCCCGTGGCCCGCATCATCGGGGCGGCCGTCGCGCTCGGCCGGTGCGTACGTGGTGCTGGCGGCCGGCGAACCCGCCGCGTTCCTCGAGCGAGGCGGCAAGACGCTGTTCACGTTCGCCGAGGCGGACCCCGGCTCGTGGGTGGACCCGATCGCCTCGCTCGTCAAGGACGGGAGGGTGCAGCGCCTGGAGATCCGCACGATCGATGCGATCGCGGCATCCAAGCATCCGGCGGCAGGCGCCCTGCGGTCGGTGGGCTTCGCCGACGGGTACCGAGGTCTCGCGCTTCGAGGCTGAGGTGCCGCGTTCCACCTGGCACACTCCGGGGATGGATCTGGCCGCATCGGGCCGCCGCTGGGCGATCGCCACGCCGCACACCGCGGCGACCGAGGCCGGTGCGGCGGCGTTCGAGCGCGGCGGGAACGCGATCGATGCCGCCCTGGCGGCCGCGGTGATGCTCGGGGTGGTGTACCCCCACAACTGCGGTGTCGGTGGGGACGTGTTCGCGTTGGTGCAGCGCGCCGACATCGACGGCGGGCAGATCCTGGCGGTGAACTCCTCGGGCCGGGCACCGCTCGCGGCCGATCCCGCAGCGCTTCGCGCCCGGCATGGGAACACGATGCCGCTGCGGGGACCGGCTCCCATCACCGTCCCGGGCGCCGTATCCGGGTGGGAGACGTTGCACGGACTCGGTGCCCGCCTGGCCTGGGAGGACCACTTCACCGCGGCCGTGTGGGCTGCTCATGACGGGTACACGCTCCCGGACGCGCTCGCGGTGTGGCACGCGACGCCCGAGAGCCGGGCCGCGTTCGGCGCCGACCCGGGCCTCGCCGCGCTCTTCTACCCGGGCGGCGCGGCGCTTCGCTCCGGCGCCACCGTCCGCCAGCCTGCACTCGGGCGCACGCTCGAGGCGCTCGCCGCTGCGGGCGCGGACGCCTTGTATCGAGGGGCGGTCGGCGCGGCGTACGTGGAGGGCCTCCGCGCAGCAGGCTCCCCCATCACGACCGAGGACCTGGCGGCGCACGCCGCCTCGGTGCTGCCGCCGTTGATCGGCGCGTGGCGCGACCTGCATGTGCGCGTGGCGCCACCCAACTCGCAGGGGTACTCGCTCCTGCAGATCCTGGCCGCGGCCGAGCGGTTGCAGCTCGATCCCGATCCGTGCGGGCCCGACGCCGGGCGATGGGCGAGGATCTTCCTGGCCGCCGAACGCGACGTCCGCCGGCACCTGGGCGACCCCGGACGCATGGACGTGCACCCTCCCACGCTCCTGTCCGACGGGCACCTGGCCGCGTTCTGCGACGAGGTCCGGGCCGCGCTCACGCCCGGACCGGGCTCCCCGAAGCCCGGCGGCGACACGATCGCGCTCGTGACGGCCGATGACGAAGGGCACGCGGTCAGCCTGATCCAGTCGCTGTTCCACGGCTACGGGGCCGGCATCCTGGAACCGAGCACGGGGATCATCGCGAACGACCGCGGCGCCTGCTTCACCTTGGAGCCGGGCAGACCGGGCACGTTCGCACCCGGCGCGCTCCCCCCGCACACCCTGCTCCCTGCGATGGTGCACAGCGGGATCGGCCTCGCGGGTGTCGCGGGAACGATGGGTGGGTACCAGCAGCCGCAGATCGACGCGCAGACCATCGCCGGGGTGTTCGCGCTGGATCGCTCGCCCGCGGATGCCGTCGCCGCGCCGCGATTCGTCGTGGACGACCTCCCCGAAGGCGACGCGCTCCCGGGGGTGGTCGCGGAGGCGGGCGTGCCTGAAGACGCCGTCACCGCGATCGCAGACGCAGGACTCTCCGTGCAGCGCACGCACGACCTCGACGACTGGGTCGGGCACGCCCAGATGATCCGGGTCACCCGCGACGGCTTCGTGGCCGGATCGGACCCCCGTGCGCACGGTGGCGCGCTCGCGGGCTGAGTAGCCGGCCTACGCCGCTCGCCGGTGTGCGCGACGCGGGGCCGCTGCCAGACTGTCGCACGACATCATGGTGGACCCCCCCATCGTCCCGCCCGACTCGGAACTCCGCCGCGCGCGGAACCTCGTGGCTGAGCTCGACGGCGTCGTCTGGGAGGCCGACGTCGCGACCATGACGTTCGGCTTCATCTCCGAGGGCGTCCACGCGATCCTCGGGTACACCCCCGAGGAGTGGCTCGCCGATCCCTCGTTCTGGACCGACCGCATCCATCCCGCGGACCGCGAGCGGGCGATCGGGAGGTTCGCCCGCGTCGCGTCTGCCGGCGGCCGGTTCGACGAGGAGTACCGCCTGCGCGCCGCCTCCGGAGAGTGGATCTGGCTCAGGGACATCGGGCACGCGATCAAGGACGCCGAGGGAACGCCCACGCTCGTGCGCGGATTGATGATCGAGATCACCGGCCGCAAAGCCCTCGAAACCGAGCGCGCGGCGACCGACGACCGGTTCCGCCGCGTCGTCGAGCACCTGCCGGCGATCGTGTACCTCGAGACCGTCGAGCACGACCCCGCCCTGCCGGGGCGCATGCTCTACGTGAGCCCGCAGGTGCAGACCATCCTCGGGTTCTCCGCGGAGGAATGGATGGCGGACCCTGTCGCGTGGGCGCGGCAGTTCCACCCCGCCGACCGCGGCCTCATCCGTGCCGAGTACGACCGGATCGAACGCGAAGGAGGCGAGTTCCGCGCCGAGTACCGGATGTACGCCCGCGACGGTTCCCTCCGGTGGATGCGCGACACGGCGTCCCTGGTGCTCGATGACACGGGATCCCCCGTCTTCTGGCAGGGGATCATGTTCGACGCGACCGCGGAGCACACGAGCGAGGCGCGCGCGGAGGAGGCCGAAGAGCGCTACCGCAACCTCGTCGAGCAGATCCCGGTGGTCGTCTACATCGATCCGGTGGATGAGGGTCCCACGGTCTACATCAGCCCGCAGGCTGAGTCGATCTTCGGCTATGCCCCGCAGGAGTGGTACGACGATCCCCTGATGTGGCGGGCGATCGTGCATCCCGATGACCGCGCGCGCCTGGACGCGCAACCCACGGCCGACGCACCCACCACCACGGCGTACCGCATCTTCGCGAAGGACGGCCGCGAGGTCTGGGTCCACGACACCTCGAGCCTGATCGAGGACGACGAGGGACGCCCCCGGTACTGGCAGGGCGTGCTCGTCGACGTGACCCAGCAGGTCGAACACGAAGAACTGGAGCGGGCGCTGGAGCGCGAGAAAGAGGAAGCCGAGCGCCTCCGCCTCGAAGACGAGATGAAGACCACCTTCCTGCAGGCGGTCTCACACGACCTCCGCACCCCCCTGGCGGCGATACTGGGACTCGCACTCACGCTGGAACGTGATGACGTCGTCCTGGGTGACGCCGAGCGCCGTGACCTCGCGGGCCGGATCGCGCAGAACGCCCGGAAACTCGACGCCCTGGTCGCCGATTTCTTGGACCTGGAGCGTTTGAACCGTGGGCTGGCGCACCCGGAGCTGCAGCCGGTGGACATGGGTGCGCTCGTTCGCGAACTGGTCGCGGAGTCCGGCGTGGTCGGTGGGCGTCGTCTCGCGATCGACGTCGCGCCGCTGTCGGTCCGCGCCGACCAGACGATGGTCGAGCGGATCGTCGAGAACCTGCTCGGCAACACCGTCAAGCACACGCCGGGCGACTCCCGGATCTGGGTTCGTCTCGAACGGACCGACGACGGCGTCCTGCTGGTGGTCGAGGACGACGGCCCCGGCATCCCCGAGGCCGAGCGCGAGCACATCTTCGAAGCGTTCCGCCAGGGCACGGCGTCGGGTCCGGGCTCGGGCGTCGGCCTGGCGCTCGTCGCCCGCTTCGCCGAACTCCACGGTGGCCGTGCGTGGGTGCAGGAGCGCGAGGGCGGCGGCGCGTCGTTCCGTGTCCTGTTGTCGTGGGAACCCGAGGTGGCGCGCGCGCGTGTCGCTCAGCCGGCCGACACGGAGTCCTCGGCCGACAACCACGCGTAGGCCTCTTCTTCCTGGGCGAAGTGCAGGCGCAGGATGGCGTGCAGACCGTAGAGCACGCGGCGCAGATCCATCAGGTCCTCGGGCCCGGGCCCTTCGGCCGGCAGGTCGTCCAGGAGCCGGAGGAAGACGCGCGTGAGGTGGGAGATCTCCACGTGCGCGCGCGCCATCGAGGACATCGGATCCTCACCCCCCACGAGGCGCGCGACCACCGGGTAGACCACGGCCTCCTCCTCCTCCTCGTGCGCAGGGAGACGCTCTGCCAAGAACACGCGCACCGACTCGAGGTCGCTGCGCACCGCCGCCGCGTCCGCCGTCTCCAGCCGGTCGGCCGTGCTGCGGATCCGCTGGAGCTCCGGCGCGAACGCGGCGTGCTCACGCCGGAACCGCTCCGCCAGATCGCTGACCTCGCGGCCGACCGTGTGCGGTTCGTCTCCTCCGAGCGCCCGCAGCGCGTTCACGATCGCGGCCACGTCGATCAACTCCTGGATCACGGCGCCGACGACGGGTGAGAACCACCCCAGCGCGCCGAACCCCATCGCTCCGAACGCGAGCCCCATCCCAAGGAGCACGCTCTGCACGGCGATCCGGCGCGTCCGCTTCGCGATCGTGATGGCGTCCACGAGCCGATCGAGACGGTCCACCACCAGCACCACGTCGGCGGCCTCGGAGGACGCGGTGGCGCCCCGCGCACCCATCGCCACGCCAACGTCGGCCGCTGCCAGGGCCGGCGCGTCGTTGAGCCCGTCGCCCACCATGACCACCACGCCGTGATCACGCTCGGCGATGACGGCCTCCACCTTCTCCTCGGGTGCCCGCTCGCTCAGGATGCGATCGACGCCCAGGGCCGCGCCGACGCTCTCGGCGACGTCGGGGTGATCGCCCGTGACCATCACGACCCGCGCGATCCCCGCACGCCTGAGGGATCGGATCACCCTCGGCGTGTCGGGGCGGATCGGATCGTCCACGACGATCGCACCGGCGACCTCTCCGTCGATCCCCACGAACACGCACGAGGATCCGTCCAGCATCGTACGGCGGCGCACGTCGCGCGCGCGCCTGGGCAGGGGGGTGCCGCCGCCGACGAAGTCGGCTCTGCCCAGCGCGACCTTGCGCCCCCCGACCCCGCCTTCGATCCCGGCGCCGTAGCGCTCGTCCGCACCTTGGGGGAACTCGAGCGCCAGGTCGCGACGGCGCGCGGCGCGCACGATCGATCCGGCCAGCACGTGGGGTGAGACCTGATCGAGCGAGGCGGCCAGTCGCAGCAACTCGTCGGCGTCCTCAGCACCGAAGCTCTCGACGTCGACCACCTCCGGGATGCCCGAGGTGAGGGTCCCCGTCTTGTCGAACAGCAGCGTGTCGGCGCGAGCGAGGGTCTCGAGCGCCCCACCGCCCTTCACGATCACGCCGCGCTTGGCAGAGCGCGAGATCCCCGCGACGACGGCGATCGGGACCGCCAGGATCAACGGGCACGGGGTGGCAACGACGAGGACCGTGAGCGCACGCACGGGGTCTCCGGAGAGCGCCCACCCGAGGCCGGCCACCACGAGCGTCACGGGGATGAAGATCAGCGCATAGCGGTCGGCGAGCCGGACGAACGGCGCCTTGTGCGCCTCGGCTTCCCGCACCAATCGGACGATGCCCGCGTAGGTGGAGTCCGCGGCGGTCGAGGTGGCACGCAGGTCGAAGGCCGCGCCGGCGTTCACCGCGCCCGAGCGCACCAGGTCACCACGAGGGCGATCGACGGGACGGGACTCGCCGGTGAGCGCCGCCTCGTCGAGCACCGCGTCGCCCTCGACGACACCGTCGACCGGCACGACCTCACCGCTCTTGACGAAGAGCCGGTCGCCGAGCGCGACATCTTCGATGGGGCGCGTCAGGAGTTCACCGTCTTCGTACCGGTGGACCCGCTGGGGGGCTCGCTCCAGCAGGGCAGACAGTTCGCGATGCGCCCGACGCTCGGCGAATGACTCGAGCGCCCGACCCGATGAGAGCATGAGCGCGATCACGGCCCCTGCCAGGTACTCCCCCAGAGCCAGCGACCCGGCGATCGCCAGCACGGCGATGACGTCCACCCCCGGTTCGCGGCGGAGGATCGACCTCGTCACCGTCACGACCACCTGCGAACCCCCGACCGCCGTGGTCAGTGCCCACGCGACATCCGCGGCGGCACGACGATCACCGATCGCGAGCGCCGCGCCCGTCGCGATGCCCACGAGGGACGCCACGACCCAGACCCGGTCCAGATCGAACCGGCGGGTGTTCACGGTTGCCTCCGCAGGATCGCGGCGAGATGCCGGGTCATCGGGGTGCGCCCGGTGGCCATGTCGACCTCGTAGGTGAGCTCGTCCCCGCTCACGGCGTAACGACGGATCAGCCCCGTCACCTCCATGCCGGTGCGGGTTCGCCCCATCCCGCCGGTATCGGTCGTGAACACGAGCGACGTCCCCTCGACCGTCCCGTGCGCGATCTCGGTCAGGCCGAGCGGGTGCGCGAGCGTCAGTTCGACTTCGCCGTCAGCCCCCGGGCGGATGAAGCCGCGCTCCAGATGGATCGCCGACCCGTCCTCGTTCGACCACGAGCGCTGGAGATGGGTCAGGTAGGCATCACCGGCGTGCTCGATCCGGATCTCCTCTTCGTAGAGGAAGTCCTCGATGGTGGGGTAGGACCCGGCGCCGCGGCCACGCCAGGTCCCCACCAGGAACGCGAGCGCACGGACGTCTTCGTGCAGTTCCGGATCGCCCACCCGGCGAACCTACCACCGGCCCCGGCGTGAGCCGGCCGCGGTTCAGACGTTGGCCAGACGCTGCCCGATACGACGTTGCAGGGCGGGCAACTCCCCGGGAGCGGGGCGACGCCCGATCCGGCGTTGCAGGGCGGGCACCTCGCCCGGCGCCGGCCACCGGCCGGCCAAGGGCCGTCCCATCTCAGGGTCATCCAGGTGGGCCGGGTGCCAGGTGGCCGGTTCGCGGCGCAGTCGCGCCTGCATGGCCACCAGATCGGCCAGCACCCCTCGATGGTCGGTTCGCTCGGAGCGTTCCACCACGACCCCCCGGCGCCGTCCACATCAGACCGAGCGCCAGATCGATCATAGTCCCAAGCGCGCTCTCGGTCGACCCCGGATCCGGTACCGTCGTGTGCATGGCGACGCTCGCACGGATCGGCGTCACCGCGGTGAAGGGGACGGCGCTTTCGCACCCCGACCGCGTGGAACTCACGCTCGACGGCATCCCCGGCAACCGCCGTTTCCATCTGGCCGATCCGACCGGGCGCGACGTCGGGGTCTTCGACGTCGGATCCCTCGTCACGGTCCGGTGCGACCACGACATGCAGACGGATGCACTCCGCTGCGTCTTCCCCGACGGCACCATCGCCGAAGGTGACGGTGCCGACGTCGGCGAGGCCACCCTCACGCGGATGTCCGAGCACGACGTCAACGGCCGGGTGGTCGAAGGACCGTTCGCAGCGGCGTTCTCGGCCTTCCTCGGACGCTCGGTCCGGCTGATACGCGCCGACCGCGACGTAGACGGTAACGACGTCGAACCGGTCACCCTCGTCTCCTACGCATCGGTCGAGGATCTGGCGCGACGTGGCGCCCGCCCCGGCGGGGACCTCGACGCGCGGCGGTTCCGGATGAACTTCGAGCTCTCCGGCACCGAGCCGTACGAGGAGGACTCCTGGGAGGGTCGCAGGGTCCAGATCGGTGACGCCGTCATCCTGGTCGGGGGGCAGGTCCCCCGATGCCGAGTGACGAACCAGGATCCCTTGAGCGGCGAGCGCGACTTCCCCACCCTGCCGACGATCACGTCGTACCGGCCGCGCATGGCCGACGGGAAGGGGATCCCGTTCGGGGTCTACGCGACGGTGTTGCACCCGGGCATCGCCCGCACCGGCGACGACGTCACCCCACTCGACTTCTGAGCATCCGCGCGGCGGGCGGCTCCGCCCGCCCGGCTAGGATGCCTTCCCCCATGCTGCGACGTTTCCGCTTCCGCATCGCTGTCGCTGCGGTCACGGCCGCGGCGCTCGCGGCGCTCGCGGCCTGTGAGCAGTACGCGGTCGCCGCGGATCCGAGCGCCACCCCGTCGGCGACACCTGAGCTCACGCCCGTGCCCGCGGATCCCCCCGGCGATCCCTGTGCCGTCGAAGCGATCGCCGAAGGCTCAGCCGCGGAGGTCGTCCGCGTCGGAACGGGATGCATGCCGATCGACCGCGCCGTCCTCATCCGTTGCGACCCGTCCGGTCCTCCCGCGGTCGTCGTGGACGCCTCCACCGACCCCCGCACGTTCCTGGGAGGGCGCTACGCGGTGCCGCTCGAGGGTCCGCCCGCGGCGCCCGTGGAACTCGGTGTCACCACCGCGGGCCGCATCTGGCGGAGCGAGAGCGACACCCGGCGTCTGTTCGTGGAAGCTTCGGGCGAGTGGGAGCGCTGGCTGGCGCTCGCGACGCCCAGCGACCTCTCGCCGGTCCCCTCCGCGTTCCTGATCGGTGACTCGATCCTGGACGGCGCCGCTGAAGCCGTGACCGAGGCCCTGCCGGGCTGGGACGTGACCGTCGACGCGGAGGTGGGCCGGGGCTCATCGACCGCGGCGGGGATCGCCGAGGCGATGCCCGACCCCCACCCCGACGTGGTCGTCATCCAGATCGGCACGAACGACCACGACCCGGTCGGGTTCGCTCAGGCCGCCGAGCGCATCTTCGCGGCCACGTCGCAGGCCGATCTGGTGGTCTGGGTGACCGTCCACAGCCCCGACAGCGGCGCCGACGGCATCAACGCGGCTATCCGGTCCGCCGTGGGGCGCGTGCCGCAGGCCGTCCTGGCGGACTGGGAGACCTTCGTTGCGGATGATGCCCTCAACGGCGACGGCGTCCACCCCTCCCCCGGGAACGAACACCTCATGGCCGACCTGCTCGCACCGATCCTCGAGGAGTGGAGAGCCGCCGTTGGTGCCGCGACCGATTGCGCACCTGGCGCGGGTTGATCACGGCCCTCACCACGGGGTATCCCCTAGGGGGTGACCACGGGTACCCGCAGGGTACCCAGGGGTTGACCGCGGCTCTCGGATCAGACATCGTGTGATGCGGGAGTCAGATCGAGACCAAAGGAGGTAGTGCTCCTCACCGATCCGCGCTAGCCTCCCCGACCGTGATGAACATGGACGCCGAACTCGACGATCTGACCCCCCTGACCACCGGGGATACCCATGCGCCGGTGGTTGGTGTACCTGGGGTTACCTTCACGGTGCGCGAGGCCGCAAGATCCTGTGCCGTGCACGCGAACACGGTCCGCCGGCGCCTGAAGGGAGGCGAGTTCCCGAACGCCTTCCGTGATCACACGGGGACGTGGCGGATCCCCGTCGTGGACCTCGAGGCGGCGGGACTGCGGCCGCAGCGATCGAGGCCCGAGCCTCACGAGGCAGCCGTGGTGTACATCCCGGAGGCCGAACCGACGGGGTTACCCACGCTCCGCGAGGCGTACGACGCCCTCCAGATGGTCGAGGAGGAGGCAGATGCGCTCCGTGACCGGGTCCAGGAACTGGAGCGCCGCGCCACGTTCGCCGAAACCCTCGCGCACGAGCGTGCTGAACGGATCGACGACCTGCGACTGGCCCTGCGCGCTCTGGAAGCCGTGAACCCTCGCCCGGAAGAGCGCCTCGCGGGCTTCACCCCGGTGCGATCCGAGGAGCCGGCGCTCCGGGAGGACTGGGCCGCCGGTGGAACCGAAGCCCCTCCGCGCCGCTCACGCTGGCGCCGCCGAGCCTGACCGCAACCGCACACACTCGCGCGTGGGGCGGGCAGGGATCGAACCTGCGACCGACGGATTATGAGTCCGCTGCTCTGACCAACTGAGCTACCGCCCCTCGGGGCGCCAACATACCCAACCGTCGGGCTCCCCTGCCGTCTTCGCATCCCTCGTGAGCTCTGCAGCGTCCCGGGTCGCCTGGACCTGCCGCTGGCTACGATGGCGGCCTCATCCCGTCCGGAGGATCGCCGTGCCCGACCCGAGAACCGAGACCGATTCCATCGGCCGCATCGAGGTCGATCCGACACGCTACTGGGGCGCTCAGACCGAACGGTCCATCCACCACTTCTCGATCGGCTGGCCGGATGCCGACCGGATGCCGCTCGAAGTCGTGCACGCGATGGGCACCTTGAAGCTGGCCGCAGCGACAGCGAACGTGGAGGGCGGCCACCTCGACCCCGAGATAGGTGCCCTGATCGAAGCCGCGGCCCAGGAGGTCGCCGACGGCACGCTCGATGACCACTTCCCGCTCTCCGTCTGGCAGACGGGCTCCGGGACGCAGTCGAACATGAACGCGAACGAGGTCATCTCCAACCGCGCCATCGAGATGGCGGGCGGCGTCCTCGGTTCGAAGGATCCCGTGCATCCGAACGACCACGTGAATATGTCGCAGTCATCCAACGACACCTTCCCGACCGCGATGCACATCGCGGCAGCACGGACCATCGTCGAGCGTCTGATGCCGAGCGTCGATGGGCTGCGCGACGCGCTGGCGGCGAAGGCCGCGGAGTTCACCGACATCGTGAAGATCGGCCGGACCCACCTGCAGGACGCCGTCCCGCTCACGCTCGGTCAAGAGTTCGGTGGCTACGCGGCGCAACTGGATGCGGACCTCATGAGGATCGAGCAGGCGCTGCCCGGGCTCTACGAACTGGCGATCGGCGGTACCGCGGTGGGTACGGGCCTGAACGCACCCGAAGGTTTCGGCGATGCGTGCGCGGCGCACATCGCGGGGATCACCGGCTTGCCGTTCGTGAAAGCGTCCAACACGTTCCAGGCGCTGGCCGCCCACGACGCGGTCGTGTTCATGAGCGGTGCCCTCGCCACGCTCGCCGGGAGTCTCATGAAGATCGCGAACGACATCAGGTGGCTCGGGTCGGGCCCCCGTGCGGGGATCGGCGAACTCAAGCTCCCGGAGAACGAGCCCGGATCCTCGATCATGCCGGGCAAGGTCAACCCCACGCAGGCCGAGGCGATGACGATGGTCGCCGTCCAGGTCATGGGCAACGACACCGCCGTCAAGATCGCCGGCTCGCAAGGCAACTTCGAGCTGAACGTCTTCAAACCCGTGCTCATCCGGAACCTGCTGCACTCCGCCGTCCTCCTCGCCGACGCGTGCCGGAACTTCCGCGAGTTCTGCGTGCAGGGCCTCCAACCCGACCGTGCGCGGATCGAAGAACTCGTGCACCGCTCGCTGATGCTCGTGACCGCGCTGTCGCCGAGGATCGGCTACGACAAGGCCGCCGAGATCGCGAAGAAAGCCCACCACGAAGGGAGCACCCTCAAGGAGGCCGCGCTGCTGCTCGGCTATGTGAGCGAGGCGGAGTACGACGCCTGGGTCGTTCCCGAGGCGATGGTCTAGCCAGGATCGGGGCCCGTCGCGACCGGACGGTCGCCCTCGTGGACCCAGTCCGACCACGAGCCCTCGTAGAGACGGGCGTCGCCGAAGCCCGCGAGCCGCAGCGCGAGGAGGTCATGACACGACGTGACCCCTGAACCGCAGTACGCGATGGCCGCGTCCCCCGTCACGCCGAGCGCTTCGAAACGTGCCCGGAGCGCCTCGGGTGCGAGGAACGAACCGTCCTCGTCGAGGTTGCCCGTCCACGCGGCCGACCGAGCCCCGGGGATATGCCCGGCGACCGGGTCGATCGTCTCCACATCGCCGCGGTAGCGTTCCTCGACGCGCGCGTCCAGGACCGGCGCGGTGCCCGCGCGGATGGTGGAGTCGACCGCACCGGCGTGGACGACACGATCAGGGGGCCATGGCAGAGACGTGAACAGCGCGCGGTCCCGCGGCTTCGGCGCACCACGCTCGAGCGTCCCGCCCTCCCGTGTCCAGGCCTCGAGACCACCGTCGAGGAGTGCCACCTGGTGGCCCGTGATCCAGAGCATCCACCACAGGCGGGCCGCGACCGACCCCCGCACGTCGTCGTACACGACCACGAACATCTCGTCGTCGATGCCATGGGCAGCCATCTTCGCCGCGAAGGTCTCGGGCGTGGGCAGCGGGTGGCGGCCGGGCCCGCCGACGAACGGCGCCGCGGCCAGGTCGCGGTCGACGTCGATGTACCCCGCTCCGGGGATGTGACCGTCCTCGTAGGCGCGTCTGGTCGCCGTGGGTCCTCCGGAGGAGGACCATCGCACGTCGAGGATGGCCACACCGGGGTGCTTCAGATGCCCTGAGAGCCACGCCGGCGTGACGAGCAGGTTGGGCAACCTCATCGGAGGTCCACCAAGACCGGAGCGTGATCCGATGGCTTGCCCTCACCCGAGGTCGGCTTGCGCTCATCGCGGTCAACCGTCACGGCCTCCAGGCGCGCCGCGACCGGGGCGGTGCCGAGCGCCAGGTCGATCCGCAGGCCCCATCCTTTGTGGAACGCCCCTGCCGTGTAGTCCCAGAACGAGAAGGGCCCGGGGATGTCCCCGGCGGCCAGCCTGCCGAGATCGGTCAACCCCCAGGAGAAGAGCGATCTCAGACGAGCGCGCTCGGGCTCGCTCGCGAGGTTCTTCCCTTCCCACAGGTCGGCGTCCCACACGTCGCGGCCATCGGGTGCCACGTTGAAGTCACCGCACACCAAGAGGTGACCGTCCGGCTCGTAGGTGGCCGCCAGCCAGGCCTGGAGGGCGTCGAGCCAGGCCAGCTTCGTGTCGTACGCGGGGTCGCCGACGGCCTTGCCGTTCACCACGTAGACGCAGACGACGTTCAGATCGCCGACCGTGGCCGAGATCACCCGCGACTGTTCGGGGACAGGATCGCCGTCGAACCCCGCGCGGACGTCCGCCAACCCCTTCCGCGAGATGATCGCGACACCGTTGTAGGACTTCTGCCCTGAGAATGCCGCTTCGTACCCTGCCGCCTGGAGTTCCATCATCGGGAACCACTCGTCCTCGACCTTGGTCTCCTGCAGACAGATCGCATCCGGCGAGTGGCGTTCCAGGAGGGCGAGCAACCGGGGCAGCCGCTGCCGGATCGAGTTGACGTTCCACGTGGCCAGCCGCACCGCCGCAGCCTACCGTTCCCCGGGCACCCGCAGGGAGCGGAACGTTCGCCACAAGATCAGGTCGTACACAGACTTGAGCAACCCTGCCGCGATGAAGGGCGCTCCGAGGCCGGCCGCGGTCATGAGCACGGCTCCCACCGCCGGCCCGAAGGGACGGGCTACGTAGCGGGCCGTGTTCGTGAACGCCGCCGCGGCCGTACGCTCCCGCGGGTCGACCATCTGGGCGATGTATGCCTGGCGGGTGGGAACGTCCATCTGCGAAAGCGCGAACCTGATCAACAGGACGGTGACGGCGAGCGGGAAGTTCGGCATCAAGGGCACCGCGATGAGCAGGACGTTCGAGGGCAGGTGCGTGCCCACCATCGTGGCGAGGAGCCCGAACCGAGCACCCAGGCGCGCCGCGACGATGGATGATCCCGCCTGCAAGAGACCGCCCACGAACAGGACCACGCTGATCGCCTCCGGCCCCACGCCGAACCGGCGCACCAACCAGAAGACGACGAACGTCGTTACCACCAGTCCGCCCGCGAACGCGTCGAGGGCGAACAGCGACGCCAGTTTCGTCACGGAGCCTCGCGAGCGTTGAAGCGGACGCGCGGGCGCCTGTTCGCCGTGCTCGACATCGGGACCCAGGCCGCGGGCCATGACCAAGGCAACCAACGCAGCGACCGGAACAACCATGAGCCATCGCCGATCCGATGGAGCGAGCCCTGACCCGACGAACGCCGGCCCTCCCGCTGCGAGCGCCCCGAGCGCTCCCGCCAGGTAGGCGATCGCGTTGTAGCGGCCGAAAACGTGCACGCGGACGCCGGCGGGCGCCTGCCCGATCATCGCCTGCTCGAGCGAGGTGATCGGACCGGACTCGTTCGCATCGGTGGACATGGTGCCGGTGAGTGAGGCGAGCGCGAGCAGCCAGAGGACCGAGGTCGAGGCGAACACCGTTCCCGTGACGGCCATCGCCAGCAACAGCACGGTGTAGGTGCGGCGCCGGCCGATCCGGTCACCCACCGCCCCCACCAGGAGCGAGGAGACGGCCATCCCTGCGAGCATCGCGGAGAAGACGAAGCCGACCTCCGCATCCGACAGACCCGCGGTTGCGAGCGACGTGCCGAGCACCACGGTGGCGAACCCGTAGGCGAACGCCCGGGTGGCCTGCACACCCAGGATCCGACGGAGATCGCTTTCGACGGCGACGATGCGCACGGATCGACGATACGACGGATGAGGGCGCGGATCCCGGCCGCTCGCGCGTTCGTCGTAGAAGCGCTACGTCGCGGGCACCTTCATGCATCAGACGCACCCGGATACCCTCCTCGAGCCGACCACAGCAGGCTCTGAGGGTGAGAGGGTTCTCGACACGCATGGTGCTCGCCGATCGTGCACGCGCTTCCCACGCTGCCATGCCGGGGGTCCGCCGCCGAGCGGTCCCGGACTCGGTGCCGCGCGCGGTCATCGCGCGTCTCGACCACGTGAACGGTCTGCAGGTCGCGCGGATCATGGCCGAGCACGGCGTCCCCGTGATCGGGATGGCCAAGCACATCCGGCACGCGTACTGCCGCTCCCGCCTGCCGGAGCGGATCGTCCAGACCGACACGGCGACCGAGGACCTGATCCAGACCCTCGAGGCGCTCGGCCCTACGCTCGGCGCCCGGGCGGTGCTCTTCCCGGCCGGGGACCAGCAGGTCCGCCTCATCTCGGCGCATCGAGACCGGCTGCGGCCATGGTTCCACGTGATGCTCCCCGACCACGACGTGGTTGACCTGCTCATGGACAAGGTCCGCTTCTACGCCCACGCTCTCGAGCACGGCTTCCCGATCCCTCGTACCGAACTCGTCCACGAGCGCGCCGACGCTGAGAGGATCGCCGCGACGTTCGCCTTCCCATGCGTACTCAAGCCGCCCACCAGCGCCACGCCCATGTGGGATACGAACGTCCCACGCAAGGCGTTCCTCCTGAGAACGCCCGAGGAGTTCCTGGACGTGTACGACCGATACGGGTCGTTCGCCGAGCTGCTCATCGCGCAGGAGTGGATCGACGGTCCCAGCGAGAACCTCTTCTCGTGCAACGCGTACTTCGATGTCGCGTCGGAGCCCGTCGCCACGTTCGTGGCGCGGAAGATCAGGCAATGGCCGCCGGAGACCGGGGACTCGTGCCTGGGCGAGGAGTGCCGCAACGACGAGGTCCTCGACGTCGCCGTCCGGCTGTTCCGAAGCGTCGGGTTCCACGGCCTGGCCTACCTCGAGATGAAACGCGACGCACGAACGGGGAAGCACTTGATCGTGGAGCCGAACGTCGGGCGGCCCACCGGCCGTTCCTCGATCGCGGAGGCGGGCGGTGTCGACCTGCACTACACGATGTACGCCGACGCCCTCGGGCTGCCGACGCCCACCAACGTGCGGCAGACCTACGGCGGTGCGAAGTGGGTCTACTTCCGGCGCGACCTCCAGTCCGCGCTCTGGCATATGCACAAGGGGGACCTGACCATGCGCGGGTACCTCCGGTCGATCCGGGGTCGCAAGCGCGACGCCCTCTTCTCCTGGCGAGACCCGGGCCCCTTCCTGTGGGATCTGGCGGGTGCGGCGAAGAAGCTCGTGTTCGGCCGAGGGCGAACCGAACGGGCGACCCCGTAGGCGATGGTCACGACGCATCGGGAACCCGCGATCACCACGCTCGGCGCGGAGCGACGCGCCGAGTGGGACGCGCTCGTGGCCCGGGAGCCCACGTTCGGGCTCCTGCAGTCCTGGGGATGGGGAACGTTCAAGGAACGGATGGGCTGGCGCGTCGTGCGGGTCGCGGCTGAGCGCGACGGCGCGCTCGTCGCGGGAGCGCAGGTCCTGGTGAAGCGGCTCGGGCCGGCGGCGTTCGCGTACGTGCCTCGCGGGCCGGTGGGTGCGTGGCTGGACGCCGGTGTTGCCAACCCTCTGCTGAGCGCGGTGCGACGGGTCGCCCGCGAGCACCGCGCGGTCGTCCTTCGCGTGGAGCCCGCCTCGCCTGCTGACTCGACGGCGGGTTCGGTCATGCGCTCAGAGGGATTCCGATCAGGACGGGGCACGAATCAGCCGCGTGCCACCATCATCGTCGACATGGCCGACGGCTCGGAGCAGGCCCTCGCGCGCATGCATCAGAAAGCCCGATACAACATCCGCCGAGCGGAGCGGCAGGGTGTGCAGGTGCGCCTCGGCGGCATCGAAGATCTCCCGGCGATGCACCGGATGATGCAGATCACCGGCGAGCGCGCGGGGTTCCGCGTCCGCGACCTGGCGTACTACCGAACGCAGTGGGAGACGCTCGCTCCCACCGGGTGCCTCCGGCTGTTCATCGCCTCCCACGATGGCCTCGATCTGGCGATGAACGTCTCGGCGATCCACGGGCGGATCGGCGCCTACCTCCACGGCGCGAGCGCGAACCTCCGGCGCGACCTGAACCCCAACGAGTACCTCATGTGGGACGCGATGCGCTGGGCGGAGTCGGAGGGCTGCACCGCGTTCGACCTCTGGGGCGTGCCCGACGAGGTGGGTGAGGCTGCGCTCGCTGGCGAAGAGGTGCGCGTCCCCGAGCGACTCGAGGGCCTCTGGGGCGTCTACGGCTTCAAGCGCCGGATGGGCCAACGCGTGGAGCTCTACACGCCGGCGCACGACCTCTCGCGCCCATCGTTCCTCGCACCGTGGGTCGGCCGCCTCGCCGCCAGCGGCTGATCACGAGGTCCCCGCAACGTGTGGGTCGGATCCGTGGTGGTGCCACCCTCGCCTGACGACGTGTCTGCTCCCTCGCCGGCGACACGTCTGTCTGATCGACTTGCGCGAGCGAGCGGCAGCCGCTGATCGCACGCGGGAAGGGAGGGGGGACCGTGACGGCGGAGCGAGCATCGATGTTGGCACCCGGCGAGGGCAAGATGTCGATGCCGGCGCGAGCGACCGCGCGCCACCTCCCGTGGCCGGCTGTCCTCCTGGGGGGTCTCCTCGGCGGGCTCGCGTGGGGCATCTTCGCTCGGGTCTGGATGCGGTTCATCTCCACCGACCCGGAGTTCACCTGGACCGGGACGCTCTTCATCGTCGTCGGGTTCGGCATCGCCGGGCTGGGGCAGTCCGGCGCCTACCTCGGCCGTCACGCAGGCCTGCGGCGTCCACGGATGACCGTCCTTCGCGTCATCACGTTCGCCACCCTGCTCCCGCTCGGGATGGCCGCGGGAGGCCCGATGCTGCCGGCCGTGGTGCTGCTACCCCTCGCGATCGAGCACGAGGAGTGGTCTGGCCGGGTTCGGCTGGCACTCGGCGCGGTGGCGTTGATCCCCGTGATCGCCGTCGCGACGATCCTGTTCGACGATCTGTCCACCATGCGCGCCGGGGTCGGGCTCGTCTGGTTCCTCGCCGTCTACACAGGCATCATCTGGGCGGCGCGCTTCACGCTCGCGCCGCAGCTCGACGGCTGGCGGGGCTCGCGAGTCGCGCGCATCGGCGGCGTTGCCCTCCTCGGGCTCGTGGTCATCTTCGAGCTGTCGTTCCTCTTCGGACCGAAGGTGTAGTCGGGATCTCGCTCGCAAGATCTGGCACGGGGGTGGGACTCGAACCCACAACCTACGGGTTGACAGTCTGATTCCGGCCTCTTCCGGAGCATAGCGAGTCGGCCCGAAAGTCCCGCTGACCAGCCACTTCGGTGATCGGCAGTGACCATCCTCTTGCACCTTCTTGCGGTCCGTCGCGGGACGCATGCGGGACGCATTCGACGGCCCGTCGCCTTGAGGAGGCACGTCTTGCGTTCACATCAGTCATGACAGCGCGCGAGGTGTAGGAACCTTGCCAACGCCGACGTCCCGGCCCCCTGGCCTCCCGGGTTCGTCTGTACGACCACCGCCGGTAACGTCATTCAGGCCTTGCGCAACGTACAGATGCGCGACCGTACCCAGGAGCGCCTGCTGAAGTCGCTCACGAAAAGCAACGCCGATACACGACAGCGAAGTTGGTGCCGAGCTGCAGAAACTTCTTTCCCGCCCATCGCCAAATTTCAACATCGCTGGGTCATGCGCGAGCCTGTTCGCACGGAAGTCGCAAACGTCATCCAGATTGCGCGCCGAAAGATCCTTGGCTTGAAGCCACTATCTCCTTGGCCCCGAACCCTCGTGGCGACCTCACTCAGGGAACGCTCGGCGGCAGCTTGCCGAGGGCCTTCAAGTAGCGTGCGAACTTCCCGACCATTCGAGAACCCGTGACCAGAATCTCCTGGAGGCTCCCCTGGTCGTCCCGTTCGATGGCCATCATCGTCGCCATCATCATCGCCAAACCAGCAGTTGCCTCCCATTCAGACGATGGACCACTCGCGATTATCTGAGCATCGGTCCAGGTGCCTTCTGGTCCGTCCGGGAAGGCATCCCACAACATCGATTTGTACTCCTCGGCGAACGGCTTGTCGGACAACATGTCAGCCGCAACCATCAGATAGTCCGGTCCCGTGAGTTGCTCAGCCATTGGTCCGTTCCCCTTCCAAGAAGCGCCCCTCTCTTCTGAACCCTACCGGCTCGCCACAACCCTTCATCGTCACCCCTTCGTCTCCGCACCGTGGTCCTTGTTGCGGCTTCAGGACGACTGGGCGAGGATGGTCGCGATGGGCTATTTCGAGCGACGACGGGCGCGGAAGCAACAGGAGAAGATCGAGCGACTGAAGGCCGAAGTCACACCCATCATTGCCTCAGGCGAGGAAACGACGGCACAGATGATGGTGTCCGTCGCGGCACAGCAGGTCCGCGAAGGAGAACTTCGAAGCGACGACGAACTCCGTGACGACCTCGGATGCGATGGAGACAAGGACGCAATCCGGCGACTGCTTCAAACTCACGATCTTGCCCGCATGATGCTCGCCACACGTTTTGCGCCCGACCCCCTGACACCCCAGATCGCTGCCCAGTTGGATCGGAAGATCGCGATCATGCGTGAACTCATTGATCGCGACTGAAGCCAGCGGCATCTTCATGGCTTGGCGGGCGCGCCGCTGGTGTAACGGACGAGCCGTCGAGGCCCTCAGGCGATGCGTCGCGCGTTTTCAGATCGTCGTTCGTACACCACTTCGGCGGACGCTACTGTGAGCCATTCCGGGGCTTATCTACTTGACGCACGGTCCAGACTCCTATAAAGTCCTGGGTAAGACCTACTTCGGCCGCTTGACCTGGGGTTTCGGTGCTTCCTCGGCCACTTCCTTGGCCTTGTCCCGAACCTTCTTCGGGAACAGGCGCTCCATGGCTTCATCCGTCGTCCATTCCTTCGGGTCCTTCTTCTTGGGTCTAGGCATCTAGGAGACCTCCATGGCCGCAACCGATACCAGCAAGGCGCACAACACCAAGGTCAACCGCGAGCGGCAGGACATGAACCTGGTCAAGCTCATCGAGCGGTTCGGCTCCGAGGATCGTTGCCGGTCCTACCTCGAAACGCTCCGGTGGCCCGATGGGGTCCGCTGCCCTCAATGCGGTTCTCAGTCCATCTCCCGGATCACCACGCGCAACCAGTACGACTGCAACGGGTGCCGCAACCGCTTCTCGGTCAAGTCCGGGACCGTGTTCCATGACTCCCACCTGCCGCTGTGGAAATGGTTCCTCGCCACCTACCTCATCACTGAATCCAAGAAGGGCATGAGCGCCAACCAGATCAAGCGGACCCTCGGCGTCAGCTACCAGACCGCTTGGTACCTGTGTCACCGGATCCGTTGGGCCATGGGCGCGATCGCCGCAGGGAAGCTCTCGGGCACGGTGGAGGTCGATGAGACCTACCTCGGTGGGAAGCGCCGTGGTCCGAACGCTTGGCGCGAGAAGACGATGGTGCTCGGCGCGATCGAGCGCGATGGGTCTGTGGTGTTCCAGGTGTCGGGCAAGGCTCGCGCCGATCACGAAGAGCTGCATCGCTTCGTCAAGCAAGTGGTTGCCGAGGATGCGGAAGCGATCTACACCGACACGCACCGCGACTATGACGGGATCGAGACCGAAACTACGCGGCATGAAACGGTCAGCCACAGCCGCGAGGAATGGGTCCGCGGTGACGTATCGACGCAGAGCATCGAGAGCGTGTGGAGCCTGCTGGACCGTTCCATCATCGGATCGTTCCACCAGCTCTCGGCCAAGCACCTGGCGTCCTACCTGGACGAGATCAGCTTCCGGTTCAACAACCGGGAGAACCCGTACCTGTTCAGGGACACGCTGGTCGCGATGCTGACGGGCGACCCGCTGACCTACGACGACCTCACGGCCGACTGAGGGAACCAAATGGAAGACATGATCATGAACATCGAGGGCCACCGGTATCGCGTGCCCGCTGGTATCGCGGACAACGTTCCGTGGGCCACACAGAGCGTATTCGCCTACTCCCCCGCAGACGACGCCACGTTCCTCGGATTCGTCACCGACGAACCCACCGTAGAGGCGATCGCCACGAAGGGGGCCGAGCAGGTTCTGTCGCTTGTCGTACATCTTCGCCGACAGGACGTGAAGACGCTGGCGGACAATCTGACGAGATACGTTGAGGGGCTTCCCCCTCTCTGACGTACCACGCCTGCCTAGTCTCGAAGTCCACGATCCACCATTCCATCGGTAACACGACACCATGGAAGTCAAGGGGTGATCACTGGCTGCTTGGGCCTGCCTCATTCCGGGGCACCTCTGGCAAAGTACTGCCCCATCTCGTTCACCTTGAACGTGTTGCCTGCTAGAAGCGTCTCGTCTCCCTCATCCGCGGCGTGGCCCAGCCACATGAACTGGAACTTGCTAACGCCTCGAACCTGATGCAGCGCTCGGGGAAACGCCTTTGGGTAATGGACGCGAAGACTCGTCATCCGTGCCTTCGCAGGGACCTGCTCGTAGTCCACCGATCCTCCGTCTGGGCCGATCACACGGCATCGGAACCCCCTAGCTTCCTCCCCGGCTGACTCGACAACCAAGACGACGCCATGGCCCTGTTGTAGATCAACCTCAGACCATGCCTTCCACCCTGAGCGGGGACCCTGCACCATTGCAGCGTCAGGAAGGGTTGGGGGAGTCTCAAGTGCGGATGCACCTATCACCGTAGGGGTTGGCACAGCAGCCGTGGCGGCGACGGTCTCTGGCATGGGCTTCGCATCCCGACGCTCCGTGACCGTCTCCTCGCCAGCCAAGCGTCCTATCTCATCGAAGATTTGCTCCCGGCGCGTGACTCGGCCACCTACGGGCGTAATAGGCATGGCTGTGTCACGTTCTTCGGCGCGGCCGACGGCCACAACCATGCCTCCGCCTCGGATCTCAATCGTGCCGGTCTTCGCAAGATCAGCGGTTGCCGCGCGCACCAAGTCCTTGGCTGCACCAGTCATCACCCCAAGCTGGTCCAGCGAGCGTGCCTCGGTCTTGACCAGGGCAAGGATCCTCGCCTCCAGGCTGGGCTTCGCCGACCGAGCGGCCTTACCCCGCTCGTAGATGAACGACCCTACGAGGAGTAGGAGCGCAAGCCCGATGCCTACCGAGAGAACCCAGACTCGCGCCCGGTGGCTCTCAACCTGAAGGAACACAAGGCTTGTGCCCAGGGCTAGCACAACCTCTCCAAGGAACGTGCGAGCAACGTGCATCCGTGTCTCTCCTCAACCGTCCGACCGGGACGGTCTCCTTGAGAGGATGGTACCCCTAGCGAAGCTCTCCTACCGTGCGTCAACACGATAATCCCCGCCATTCCTGCGGGCCGGGAGGGAAGTGCCTGGTGGGAAGCTCCGGGGGCGGGACTCGAACCCACAACCTACGGATTAACAGTACGTTGCAGGTCATCCAGAGCCGTCCACCACCGTCCATGGCCGTCGCGCTCTACGTGGCTCGGCTGTCAAGTTGGCTGTCGACATATCCCGAGTCAGTCAGTTCCTAGCACTCTTTCGATCCACTTGGTATGGCGTGTCACTCAGTCCCCCGACGAACAGGTCCTCGTTCAGGAGATACAGAAGACCTCGCGGGTCGTCTGCGATCAAGGAACCGTCCCGGATGAACTCCCGAACCTCCAGCCCCTGACGCTCGACCTCCTTACGCACACGATCGAGCGAAACGCTCTCCAGATGCCCCCGCTCGTAAATCGAGCGGAGTCGTCGCGCCAGCCGGGTGTCGGCCTCGCAGGCTTGCACGAGTTGATCGACGGCCCCATCACCGAAAGGAAGATGCTGAGCGATACCCTCGATCCAGCGCGGAGCCCGAAGTGCGAGCTCCGGAGCTTCGCGGAAGAGCAGGTCGAAAGCCACCTGGTTCAGAACCATCACGCCCTCGGGTACGAGCACAAGGTCAAACCGATCGTCGAGCAGGAACACTGGCTCCTGGATCCGCGCCAGCACTTCGCCGAGAGCGGCCAAGAGCCGGCCCGGCTTCGAGGACTTGTGGGGATCCGCCTTACGAATGAATCCGGCACGCTCACCGGGGCTGTCGCCAACCGCCACCGCGTAGAAGAGGAGCCGGTTCGGGATCTCTCGGGCGTCGATGCGATCGAGACCTGACGCTCGCCTCACGATATCGGCAACAGGTGACCCGTCCTCATCCACGATCCGTGATGGAACAGCCATCCACGACCCTCGTTCAACCAAAGCATCAGGGTCGTATCCCTGAACCTCGCTGCTCGCGAGTTGATCAACCGTTCGGCGACAGGACGCTCGAAGCTCATCGACCACTTCGTCCGCCACCGGAACCATCGCCGCCTCTAGGTGGGCACCGACGCGCCACGCGATCACCAGCGTGACAGCCCCATCCAGTTGAAGGTCCGCGAGTTCAGGTCGCCACCGAGTGGCCATGTCGATTCTCCGTCGTCCTGGCGATCGCGAGAGTGTTCTGAATCCGGGATGCTAGCAACGACCGGCCTACTGCGGGTTTCACTCGGGACAGGAGGAAGCCTTCCCACCCGTCGGTTGTAGTCACAGCGAAGATCCGGTAGCGGAGGAAGTACGCAACCGGGTTGATCTGAAGCATGTCGGAGTGGACATAGACGACGCCCAGAACAAGAACGAACAGCGCGTAGGCCATCAGATCGCGACCGCTCGGCTCCGGCACCGTGACGAAGGGAAGGAGGTACGTCGCGACGTATCCAGCGACCTCCGGCCCTCGGTCCGCGACGGTTTCAACCTGGTGCGGATCAGGCGAGATCTTCGAGGCTGTCCTGAGCAACAACACGAAGGTCGTGACCCCGACGACGGCGAGCAGGGCGCACGCAGCCTCGAGCGCGGGCTCCTTGAATCGCACCGCGAGGATCACGAACAGCGGCGCCAAGGAGCTCACGAACAAGCGAACGCGGATGAGTAGACCGGACACCGAGCCTCCGAGAGCATGGTAGTGGTTGACCCCGACGCGCTACTTCGTGCGTGGCATGAAAGGGTAGCTCCAAGCGATCGGCTGGAACTCAGCCAGGCGTACGATGCCCGGCATGCCCAGGACGCAAGAGGAGCTAATCGCCCAGCTGCGCAACCAAGTCACCTTCCTCCGGCGCTCGGGGCGGTTGTTCGATGATGGTGCCGAGGATGAGGCTCTGCGGCTCGCAGTCTCGATACGTGTGCTCGTTCACGACACCAGCAGCTCCGCATCGGTGCTTGAGCTACTGGGCGTGAAGGCCGCCATCGCCTACTTGGACTCCTACATCCCGCCTCCCGAGCCGAGAGAGGGGGTCCTGACGTGGCACATGGGCGCCGGCATCGCAGGTCTCACGGCCGATGACTCGGGCCGGCCCTGCTACAGAGCCACGAGAGATCTCCACCCGTCCTCGCTTGGTCCGGTCCCGTTCGACGACTGGTGGGGTCGAGTGATCATCCAAGACCAGGCTGGTGCCGACTTCTCAAGGAGAGCGCTTGTCCTGGCCTTGGCGAACCAAGATGGTGGCGCCCACGTCGATCCGGAGTTGGACTCCGCCTATGAAGCGCTCTCACGGAGCAACAGTCTCGGCTGGCTGGCCGGGGTTCCATCGGGTGCCCTGAAGGGAGCCGGCGACACTGTGCCCATGGGGTCACCTGTGCCTGCGAACGTCCGCCAGGTCGCCTGGGAGCTGGAGAAGGGCCTGATGGACCAGCTCGAGGCTCACCTGGAGTTCCTGCCGGCGATCTGAGCGGACCTTCGCGCGCGGCCGGGTAGACCTGGTTACAGTTGCTTCCCGAGCATCCGTAGTGGCTGATCGCACGTCGTACCTGGCTGTCAAGCGAGAGGCTTGGCGAGGGTCCACCACCTGCGGGTCTAGTGGCTCCGGGGGTGGGACTCGAACCCACAACCTACGGATTAACAGTCCGCCGCTCTGCCAGTTGAGCTACCCCGGATCGAAGCGCTGGGAGTCTAGCAAGCGCCCTCGCTCCGGCCGCCCGCTATCCTGCCCTGACCAGCATCGACACGGGAGGCCCATCCATGAAGCTCCGCTCGCTCTTCGTCTTCGCAGCCGGCGTGCTCGCCGGACTCACGATCGCCCGCAAGATGACGGAGGACGACCCTGCGGTGCTGCACGGGCCGGCGGAGCACGCGGCCGCGAACCCCGTACTCAGGGTCGTGCGGTCGGGCGCCCAGAAGTTGGCGGATCGGGCGGGGGTCGCGAGCCTGGACGCGATCCGCCGCACGCGTGGCAAGATCAGGAACCGACTCGGTGATGAGGGCGGCTCCGAAGACGCCGCCTGGTCCTAGTTCACCAACTGTTGCCCATGGTGGCCGCGACGACGTTGGTCGCGTGGCAATCGGTCGTGACGGCGTCGTCGATGCGTCCGTAGGTCAGGTTGTTCGGCGGGTCGTCGCGCACGAAGAAACAGGTTCCGCCCCTCGAGAACGTCGCCAGCGTGAGCACGCCGCCCACGACGTCGCGGCTCACGGCCTTGGGTTCCGCGCTGTTCGTCGCTTCGCTCACCCACAGGATGGAATTCTCGACCTCCGTGAGGTCGGTGAGGGCGGCCGCCGTGTAGTCCCCGCTCCCCGAGACGAAGTACACGCGTCCGGCCGTGAGCGCGGTGCGCAAAGACGCTTTCGCCGCGGCATCGCGGACCCGCTCCAAGGCGCCCATGAACGTGGGCAGGGCGATCGCGATCAGGATGGCGAGGTTCAACACCACGACCATCAGCTCGACGAGCGTGAACCCGTGCTCCTCGCGGAGACGTCCACGCATCCTTTGAGTGCCCATCATCCGTTCAGACCTCCGGTCAAGGTGTCGGCAACGGCCGGGGGCATCTTGACCCTCGACCTGCGGTAGCGGGTGGAGGGTCCGCGCGCCCCGAGCGTAGCCTAGACCGCGAGGAGGGCCCGGACACGCAAGGGGGCCTCTACTCCAGGTAGTCGCGGAGCTTCTGGCTGCGCGATGGGTGCCGGAGCTTGGACAGCGTCTTCGACTCGATCTGGCGGATCCGCTCCCGGGTGACCCCGAATTCCCGCCCGACCTCCTCGAGGGTGCGGGGGTGGCCGTCCACGAGCCCGAACCGCAGCTGCACGACCTTCTTCTCCCGCTCCGACAGGGTCTCGAGGACCCCCTCCAGTTGCTCCTGGAGCAGGATGAACGAAGCGGCGTCGACGGGGACCACCGCCTCGGCGTCTTCGATGAAGTCGCCGAGTTGGGAGTCCTCTTCTTCACCGATGGGGGTGTGCAGTGAGACCGGCTCCTGCGAGACCTTCTGGATCTCGCGCACCTTGTCGGCCCCGATGCCCATCTGCTTGCCGATCTCATCGGGCGTCGGCTCGCGGCCGAGGTCCTGCAGCAACTGACGCTGGATCCTGACGAGCTTGTTGATCGTCTCGACCATGTGCACCGGGATGCGGATGGTGCGCGCCTGGTCGGCGATCGCCCGCGTGATGGCCTGGCGGATCCACCAGGTGGCATAGGTGGAGAACTTGAACCCCTTGTCGTAGTCGAACTTCTCGACCGCGCGGATCAGGCCCAGGTTGCCCTCCTGGATCAGGTCCAGGAACAGCATGCCGCGCCCCACGTACCGCTTCGCGATCGAGACCACGAGGCGGAGGTTCGCTTCGATGAGCTTCTTCTTCGCAAGCTGGCCGTCGCGCTCCACCCGCCGGTAGAAGTCCTCGAACTCTTGGTCGGTCTTCGGCCGATAGGACCTCGCGATCTTGTCGCGGCCGATCCCCTCGACCTTCCCGAACGCCGTCAACTGGTGATCGCGGATCTGCCACACCTTCTCGACCATGAACTTGAGGGCTTTGGGGTCGGCCTTGCCGTCGTCGAAGGCCTGGCGCTGCAACGCCGTCGAGAGCTCGCCCGCCTGGATCCTGCGGGCCAGGTCGACCTCCTGCGCTGCGTTGAGCAGGGGGACCTTGCCGATCTCCTTCAGGTACATCCGGACCGGATCGTTGGTGGGCGCGCGCAGCAGGTCGACCTCGATCCGGACCTGGGTCGCCGCATCGGTGTCATCGCCGGGAACCTCGATGACCTCGATGCCCTCGTTGGTGAGGTGCTCCTGGATCTGGGTCAGGAACTCCTCGATCTGCTCCGGGGTGAAATCGTCGACCGGGACGGCTTCCAGGAGGTCCTCAGACGTCACGAAGCCGCGCTCGCGGCCCCGCGCGACGATCTGCTCCTTCGCATCGTCCACGCCGACCACCTCGCGGGCGGTTGCGGCGTCACTCATAGGGGGTTCCGGCTGGATTCGGGCACGACCGCTCAGTGTACGGAACGTGCCCTCACGCCGACCCTGTCCCGCGCAGGCGCCGAAGCTCGCCGTCGACCTCGATGAGCTCCTTGAACAGGGAGTCGTACCCCGGCTCGGTGGTCGGATTCATCTTCTGGAGCCGGACCCGGAGCTGGTCGCTGCGCGTCTTGAGCAGGAACTCCTCCAGGCGGGTCCAGACGGCGTGCACGTACTCGGGTGTCGGCTCCCCGTCCAGCGGCTCGACGGCGAGTTGGGAAGCCTTCGCCGCGAGTTCCGTGTCCGAACCCGCAGCGATCGACGAGACGTCGCCGCCGGCGTCTCGCAGCGCCGAGAACAACCGGCGGTGCGTCGAGTTGCGGAAGTGGTCTTCGGTCACGGCACGCTCCCCCTCGAAGGAGGTATCGGCTCCGCGGGCGAACAGGCGGAGCATCTCGCGCTCCACGCGGTCGGCGGCGGTGCCGCGGGTCGGTGCGGCGGCGACCGCCGCGGGCTTGCCGGTCGTTCGCCGGCGGAGTGACTCCACGATCGAGACCTCCGAAACGCCCGCCTCATCGGCCAGCAACCCGACGTACTCGGACCGCCGCACGGGATCGCTCAGACGCTCCAGCAGGGGCAGCGCCTCGGCCACCGCCGCGGACCGCCCCTCCACGCTGGACAGGTCGTGGCGCCCGACCGTGCGCCGCACCATGTACTCCACGATCGGCCGCGCCTGCTTCGCCGCGCGGAGCACCTCGTCGGCGCCGTGCTTGGAGACGAACTCCGCGGGGTCCAGACCGTCGGGCATGATCATCACGACGGCCTGCACGGGGAACCGCTCTTGGAACGCGAACGCCCGCTCCGCCGCGCGCGCCCCGGCCTCGTCGGAGTCGAACGCGAGGACCGCGCGCTGGGCGAAACGGGCGAGCAGTTCGAAGTGCTTCTCCCCCAGCGCCGTGCCGCACGTGGCGACCGTGTTCAAGATGCCGGCTTGGACCAGACCGATCACGTCGGTGTACCCCTCGACGACGAACGCTTCGCCGCTCCGGGCGATGGCCGACCGGGCGCGGTGCATGTTGTAGAGGATCTCCTGCTTGCGGTAGATCGGCGTCTCCGCCGTGTTGAGGTACTTCGCCTGCTCGCTCGCCCGCGTATCCACCGGCAAGATCCGGGCCCCGAAACCGATCTGACGACCCTGCAGATCGTGGATGGGGAAGGTGAGCCGCCCGCGGAACCGGTCGCGCATCACCCCGTCGTCCCCGCGCGTCGCCACGCCCGCTTCCAGCAAGATCTCGGGCGAGAGATCGCGCTGGCCGGCCAGGCGGCGGAGCACGAAATCCGGATACCCGGGGGCGTAGCCGATGCCGAACGCCTCGATGGCCTCCGCCGTGAGACCGCGCTCGGCAGCGTAGGCGCGGGCCTCGTGGGCTTCGCGGCCTTCCGCCAGCATCTGCCGATAGAGCGAGGAGGCTTCCTCGTTCGCTCGATACAGCGCCTTGCGCCGTTCCGCGGAACGACGCTCGGCGGCCGAGTCGCCCTCGTAGCGCAGCTGCACGTGAGCCTCCGATGCGAGTCGCTCGATGGCCTCCACGTAGGAGAGCGATTCGAGCTCGCGCAGGAACGTGATGGCGTCGCCTCCCTTGCCACACCCGAAGCAGTAGAAGACACCCTTGGACGGCGACACGCTGAACGAAGCCGTCTTCTCTTGGTGGAACGGGCAGATGCCCGACATGGAATCGTGCCCGGCCTTCTTCAGCGTGAGGAACTGAGAGACGAGCGCAACGATGTTCGTGCGCTCCTTGACCGCCTCGATGTCCTCCTGCCGGATCCTGGCCACGATGCTCCCCGGGGTTCTACAGGAGCCAGCCCCGGGGAAGGAAGAGCCGCTCGTAGGTGCGCAGAGCGTACCTGTCCGTCATGCCGGCCACGAAATCGGCCACCTGCGTGGGGAGATCGCCGGGGGCCGCCCGAACCTCGGGCGGGAGCTCGTCGGGGTGGTCCAGGAAGTGCTGGAACAGGTCGCGGAGCAGGCGCATCGCCTTCTCGTGCTCCTCGCGCGCTCCTGCCCGCAGATACACCTCGGCGAACATGAAGTCGCGGAGCTCGTCCATGGCACGGAACGCCGCGGGAGAAAGGGCGATCTCCGCTCGATCACGGCTGGTCATCACCAGGTCCCGGACGAGCGTGCCGATCCGCTGCGAGTGGGTCCGTCCGAGGACCTGCAAAGCGGTCGCCGGGAGTTCGTCGAGCTCCAGGACGCCGGCTCGCATGGCGTCGTCGATGTCGTGGTTGATGTAGGCGATGCGGTCGGCGTACCGCACCACCTGCGCCTCGAGCGTGGAGGGGGGGGACATCGACCAGGGGTGGTGCACGATGCCGTCGCGGACCTCCCACGTCAGGTTCAGTCCGGCACCGTCGTTCTCCAGGTACTCGACCACCCGCAACGATTGCTCCGAGTGTCGGAACGGCCGGCCCAGGAAAGGTGTCAGCGCCTGCTCGCCGAGGTGTCCGAACGGCGTGTGACCCAGATCGTGGCCGAGGGCGATGGCCTCGGTGAGGTCTTCGTTCAGCCGCAGCGCCCGCGCCGCGGTCCGGGCGATCTGGGCGACGTCGAGCGTGTGGGTGAGGCGCACCCGGTAGTGGTCGCCCTCGGGTGCCAGGAAGACCTGCGTCTTGTGCTTCAGCCGGCGGAACGCCTTCGCGTGCAGGATGCGATCGCGGTCCCGCTGGAAGCACGTCCGGAGTTCGTCCTCAGGCTCGGGCCGTTCGCGGCCCTCGCTGCGCGAAGCCAGGACCGCAAAGGACGAGAGGGTCTGCTGCTCGATCTCTTCGGAACGCTCCCGGGGGGTCTGCACGGCGACGATGCTAGCCGCGGTGACCGACAGCGGCTCAGACGGCCCAGGACACCGGGGCGGCGCGACCGTGCTCGCTGGAGGACCTGCGGACCTCGATGGCCATCGCGATCTCCTCGGAGACCTCGCGGGCGAGCATCACCGCGGCGACCACCCTGCCATTGCCGTCGCGCGCGGGCCTGCCGTTGATCGAGAGGATGACATCGCGCTCCAGACCAGCCGGGCGTATCCGGATCAGTTCGCCGTCCACCGACGCGCCGGCGAGTACCCGCGACTCGGGCAGGTCGGCCACCGACGTCGGCGATCCGTCGAACGCACGGAGCTGGCACCGGCTCACGATCTCCTCGAGCGTGGCCCCCGGGTGGATCGAGGTGAGGTCTGCGTAGGCGCGGTTCGTGTACAGCACCCTGCCCTCCGCGCTCACGGCCGAGGCGCCATCACCGAGGGCCTCGAGGATGGGCTCCACGTCGGAAGCCGGCGCCATGCCCATGCGCTGGAGATAGTCGCGGTAGGCGCTCGTCGAACCTTGGGCCATGCGGTACTCCTCGAGGTTGGACCGCAGGGTCTCACCGGTCTCCTCCGTCCTGCGCGTGATCTCGCTCGTGGCCGTCTCGAGCCCCTCGAGTTGCGTTCTCATCGCGGCGGCCATCGCCGTCAGCCGCTCGACGAGGTCGCCGGTCTCCTCGAGCTTCTCGAGGGATCCCTGCATCTTCTCCGAGGAGCGAGCGATCAACGCGGATGTACCGGCAAGTTTCGTGATCTGTCGGTGGGCCCGGAAGATCATCCACCCCATCAGGGCGATGAGCAGTATCAGCCCGAACTGCAACTGGGCTTCGAAGGTGTTGAAGAGCTCCGCCATCCAATCCCACATGACCCGACCATCATCGGCGATCCATCCACACTTCCTGAGCCCTTCCGTGTGGGGCGTTCAGCCTCCCCCGATCAGGCGGTATGCGAGGTAGGCGAACGTCTCCCGCAGGTACCCACGGCCCCGCTCCTCCTCACTCGTCGCGGCCGAGGTCCAGGTGGCCGAGGCGAAGCCGTCGACACCCAGGTCTTCGGCCATCGCTTCCAAGCGGGCGTTGTGCCACGGGTCGGAGACGAAGAAGGCGCTGGTGCGGTCATGCTCGAGGAGCCACGCCGAGGCCGCCTGCATGCTCTCCCAGGTGGTCCGTCCGGCGGGGAGCGCGACGACGGCGTCGGCCGGGACGCCGTGGGCGATCAGGTAGGCCCTCCCGGCCTCAGCCTCCGTCGTGCGATCGCCAGGACGGTTCGCTCCGAGCGTGAGCACCACACCGGCCCTTCCCTGCTCCCACAGGAGCAGCGCGTGATCGAGCCGGCCCGCGAGCACGGGCGAGGGGTCACCGTCGTACTGCGCGGCCCCCAGCACGACGATGGCACCGGCCGCGTCGAGATCGGCAGCGCCGTCATGATGCGCTGCCCGCCACACGACGACGGCCGAGGTGGCGATGACGGCGAGCGCGGCGAACACGAACGCGCCGAGGACAGCGACCAGAGGATGACCGCGGACCCACCGCATCGGCGCCAGGCTACCCGAAGGCCCACTTGGCGCCGGTGCGGTGGATGGATCAGGTCCTGCCCCCGATCGTGCCGGGACCGGGACACTTGGGCTCGCATTCGAGCGACCAGTTCTTCCGCTCGACGGCCTCCGTGTCCGACACCTGACGGTAGGTCTCCTCGGAGATCTCGACCCCCACCGTGTTCGTATGCGCATGGACGTAGTAGTCCGATGTCTGCCCTTCCATCCAGATCAACGCGATGTGGCGGTCTGCCCCTCCGTCACGGAACCAGGCGATCGCGTCCATAGGCGCCGTGGAGGAGAGCGCCTTGCTGATGGTGCGGAACGGCTCGTCGGCCTCGGGGTCCTTGTAGTCCCAGGAGTACCACGGTCCGTGGATGTGCTTGGTGTAGTCCCAGTAGCGGTAGCCGTTGGTCGAGTCCTGCTTGAGGCCCCAGACGCGGAACACGAACCCCGAACAGTCGGTGCCCTCTCCCCCGCCGTCGGCCGGCAAACTCGGCGTGTCATCCCGGTCGTTCAGCCGGTAGCAGCCACCGTTCAGCAGGTAGCCCTCCCTCACCGGCGGCTGCGCGTAGGCGATGGCGGTGGAACGCTTCCAGTACAACCGCGAGGACGAGCCCCCCTTGCAGTACTGGTCCGACCACGCATCAGCGTGCGCAGGCGTGTCCGTCACCAGGAGCAGCCCGGCGAGGGCCACCGCGAAAGCGGCGACCGCTGCAGCTATCCGCGTACCGCGATGCTCGGTTCTCATGTTCACCTCACCTCGAATCGATCGATGCGCATCCCATCGCCCATGTCGCGCGCCATCAGGACGGCTCCGGAGCCTCCGTATCGCACCACGGAGAACGGGGCCGCCATCCGGGTCGTCGGCTCGGGCAGCAGGGAGAACGACGAGACGGCGCCGCGCGCGTCCAGCGCGAAGGCCGCCACCCCGAAGTGCGCGTCGTTCCACAGACCCTGGACCGCGAGCGCACCGCCGTCGGGCAGGGGCCGGACGAAGTAGTCCGCCCCCGGCTGGACCCCGGGGGGGAGCCGCAGGGCCACCCCGGCACGCGAGCCGTCCGGACGGGTCCACACGAACGCGAGGCGCCCATCCACCACCGCAGACAGGCCGACGCGGCCATCCGCGAGCGGCACCGTCGAGGTTTGCGCGGCCGCCTGCGCCCCAGCGCTGAGCGCGGAGCCCGGCGCGGCGCGGACCGGGATCCACTGACCGCTGCCGACCCGAACCCTCGGCACGGGACCTGCCACGATCCGAGACGTCACGCCGTACCCCACCGCGTACCGGCCCAGGACCCTGCCGTCGGGGCCGAGTTCGTAGGCCTGGGCCTGGACCCCCAGCGTGGTGGCCACGAGGCCACCGCCCGCCGCCGCGATGTCGAGGGGCTCACCGCCCGGCAGCGGGACCGAGCCCAGCAACGACCCCGACGCCGAGAAACGGAGCGCGCGCCGGTTCACCCAGTCGGCGACCACGATGGTGCCGCCGGGAGCCACATCGAAGCTCGACGGACCCGAAGCGCCGCCTTCGTCGCCGACCCCCGCCAACCCAACCTGACCCGGTCCCGACCCGGCCGGTAGCCGGACGACGGTCGCCGAGGGCCGGGTGCGGTCCTCCCAGTCGAACGAGGGCAGCTCCGCGAGCGGCAATCCGTTCGTCGTGAGGACCCTGATCCTCGCCCCGTCGCCTTCGGGTGGATAGGTGATGCGACCTCCATCCTCGGTCACCAGCACGAACGTGTAGGAGAACCCGGCGTCGGGCACCAGTTCGGCCGGGACCCGGAAGCGGAGCACCCCATCCACGCTCCTGCCTCGGATCGACGCCGACGCCGACAACCCCGAGGGCTGCACCAGCACCGACGCTGAACTGACACGGCACGAAGGCGCGGCCGGATCGGGGCAGTAACTGCTGAGCGAGAGATCGACCGCAGCCCCGCCCCGGACGAGGGCAGGGGCAGCGTGGAGCACCGTCGGCCGCGGCCCCGACACCTGGCCAGGTGTCGCTCGCGTGAGCACACCGGCCCCGACCACCGCGCCCAGCAGGGCACCAGCGGCCAGCCCCGTTGCCACCCAGCGTTTCCGCGGGGATGTTCTCGTGGGGGGAACCATCGCACCACCTCCGTAGGACGGGCGGGGGAGGCGGAGGAAGGACGCGGGACGCTACGGCATGTCGGCCGCCCGGAACGTGACCGTCATCACGCTGGGGACCCGGTCATAGCCCGGAACCCCGGTTCGAGGTATGCAGCCGAGGCTACCGATATCCCGATAGATGTCAGGTATACCCCTATGGCAAGCCCTGCCCCCGGGGGAAACAGATGGACGGCGCCCACGTTCGGGCTCGGATGAAGAAGAAGGAGGAAGGGTCCATGCGTGGATCAGGAAGGCGCATCGCGCGCCACCTTTCGGGGGTCGTGGTCGTCGGGATGACGGCGCTCATGCTCGCCCCCACCGCGGCGCTTGCCGTCGGTGAGTCGACGATCGACTACAACCCGGCGACGGGGGCGGTCTCGGTCACCGTGACCGCCGGCATCGCGAACGCCGTGAGCCTCAGCGGTGACGGAACCGTGCTCGAAGTCACCGACACCGCCGGCTGGAACGCACCCGCGGACGCCCAGTGCGTGGTGGTCGACACCACGGTTACCTGCGATCCGACAGGGTTCACCGCGATCGGCACCGTCACGATCAGCCTCGGTGACGGAAACGACACCTTCGCGAGCGACGCCGCCGGTGGCACCGGGACCGCGTTCTCGATCAGGGGTGGATCGGGCGTCGACACGCTGGACGGATCCTCGCGCGACGAGACCATGTCCGGTGATGCCGGTCTCGACACCGTGAGCGGTGGCGCCGGCAACGACACGCTGAACGGCGACACGGGCACCCTCACCACCGGGAGCCCCGATACCGTGAGCGGTGGGAACGGCAACGACACCGTGAGCGGCCAGGGTGGCAACGACACGCTGAGCGGTGGCGCCGGCACCGACACGCTGAACGGCGGCGGCGCCAACGACGTCATGGACGGCGGGACCGATGCCGACGTCTTCAACGGCGGATCCGGCACCGACAAGGCCGACTACTCGAGCCGCACCGAGGCCCTCGTCCTGACGGTGGGATCCGGCGCCGGGAACGACGGTGAGGTCGGCGAGGGCGACACGCTCGCGGCCGACATGGAGAACGCGACCGGCGGGTCCGGCGACGACTCCATCACCGGTACCGCAACGAACAACTCCCTGCGTGGCGGCGATGGTGCCGACACCATCGGTGGCGGCGCCGGCACCGACCGGCTCTTCGGACTCGGTGGTGCTGATGACCTCACGGGTGGCACCGGCACCGACCGCCTCTACGGTGGCGACGGTGGAGACTCCGTCGACCTGGTCGACAGCACGGCCGACTGGGCGGACTGCGGGAACGGGAGCGACTCGTACCTGAAGACCGCGGCCGACACGATCAAGAACTGCGAGGTCGACGCCTCGGCATAAGCGACATCCGCAGCACGGAGTGAGGAAGGGGGGGGGCCCAGGCCCCCCCCCCCCCCCCCCCCCCCCCCCCCCCCCCGGGCCGCATCCCAGGCGAGCCAGGCCGAACGGAACAGGAACCGTTCCTCGTCGGCGTCGGCACCGCTCCCCCATCGCAGGACGAGCCACACATCGGCGTCGGCGTCGAACCCTTCGTGCGAGGGCTCGGGAACATGGGCACCGGCGGCGTCGAGGACGTCGGTAACCATGAGCGCTGCTCGGGCGAGCCGGCCGATCTCGATGACCTCCCTCACCCCGGAGGACTCCGGCGGTTCGGCCACGAACGCCACGTCCTCGGCCAGGATCGCCGCGGTGACGGGCAGCTCCAGATCCATCCCCTGCAGCAGGCTGAGCCCTTCGTCCTCGGCACCCTCGTGGGCGGGCCGCACCACGCCACAGGGGAACGACCGTTCAGCCCCGTGGTCCTCGAGCCAGCGCGTCCGTGAAGCCGCGAGCGACCGTCGACGGTCCATCCTCCCGTAGATCTCGGCCCGCTCGGCGGACTGCACGCCCAGGGTCGCCTCTTGGCGCCGCGCCTCGAGCAGCGCGCGGGTGAGCAACCCGATGGTGAACAGGCTCATCGCTTCACGCGCTCGCCGAGGCGAACTCCCCCACCGCCGCCTGCCCGGCGGCCAGGCGCGCCGTCTCCACGCGGAACGGCGAACACGAGACGTAGTCCAGACCGAGCGCGTGACAGAAGACGACGCTCGCGGGGTCGCCACCGTGCTCGCCGCAGATCCCGAGGTGCAGGCCGGCGTTGGAAGCGCGGCCCTCCTCGCACGCGATCCGCATGAGGCGTCCCACACCCGGCTGATCCACCGTGACGAAGGGGTTCGCCGGGACGAGCTTGCGCTCTTCGTACAGACCGACGAACTTCCCGATGTCGTCCCGGCTGAACCCGAACGCCGTCTGCGTGAGATCGTTGGTGCCGAAGCTGAAGAAGTCGGCCACCTCGGCGATCTCGCCGGCGGTCACGGCCGCCCGCGGGAGCTCGATCATGGTGCCCCACTCGAGGTGAGACAGGCTCACGCCCTCCCGCTCGAGGATCTCGCTCGCCACCGGCTCGAGCTCATCGCGCATCTGCTGCAGCTCCGGACGCGTGGCGACCAGCGGGATCATGATCTCGACCTTGGGATCACCTCCGGCCTTGCGGACCTCGCATGCGGCCTCGACGATGGCGCGGACCTGCATCGCGTACAGACCCGGTTTGATGATGCCGAGGCGCACTCCGCGCAGCCCGAGCATCGGGTTGGTCTCGTGGAGCCGGCGCACCGTGGCGAGGATCTTCTCGCGCTCGGTCACGTCCTCGCCGCGCTCCCTCCCGAGCGCCACCTCCACCGACAGCGCGGTGAGATCGGGGAGGAACTCGTGCAAGGGCGGGTCGAGCAGGCGAACCGTCACGGGCAGCCCGTCCATCGCGCGGAAGATCCCCACGAAGTCCCCCCGCTGCAGGGGCAACAGCACGTCGTAGGCGGCCTGTTCGTCATCCGGCGTGTCCGCGAAGATCATCCGCTGGACCGCCTGCACGCGCTCGGAGCCGAGGAACATGTGCTCGGTCCGGCACAGACCGATCCCTTCGGCGCCACGTGCCCGCGCGTTCGCCGACTGATCGGGGGTGTCCGCGTTCGCCCGCACGCGCAGTCGCCGCCGTGCGTCCGCGACCGCCATCAACCGCTCGAACGCGCGCCAGACGGGCTGCTCACGGGCCTCGGTGTCGCCCCCACGCGCCTTCTCCAAGACCGACTCGGCGAGCGGCAACTCCCCGACGAAGACGTGTCCGGTGGACCCGTCGATCGTGATGACGTCACCCTCACGGACCGTCGTCCCGTTCGCGCTGAAGGTGCCCGCGCCCGCGTCGAGGCGGATCTGGTCGGCTCCGCAGACCGCGGGGATCCCTTCACCGCGTGCCACGACGGCCGCATGCGAGTTCGTCCCGCCCGCGCTCGTCAAGATCCCCTGGGAGGCGATCATCCCGTGGTAGTCATCGGGCGTCGTCTCGCGACGGACCAAGATCACACGGGCTCCATCCTCGCGCGCCCGGCGCTGGGCCTCATCCGCGGTGAACACCACCTGACCGGTGGCGGCGCCCGGTGAGGCGTTCAGGCCGGTGGCGATCGGGACGGCATCGTCGGCGCGCACCCGGCGCTTGAACAGCTCCTCGAGGCGGTTCGCGTCCACACGTAGGAGCGCCGTGTCCTCATCGATCAGACCGTCCTCGAGCATCTCGTGAGCCATCACCCATTCACCGAACGCCGTGCGCTTGCCGACCCGGGTCTGCAGGATCCACAGGTGGCCCTTCTCGATCGTGAACTCGATGTCGCACATGTCCCGGAAATGCATCTCGAGCGTGTGCATCACCTGGAGCAACTCGCCGTAGGAGACCGGGTCCAGTTCCTGCAGCTTGGCGAGTGGGAGCGTGTTACGGATCCCGGCGACGACATCCTCGCCCTGGGCGTTCTCCAGGTAGTCGCCGTAGGGCACGCGCTCGCCGGTGGAGGGGTCGCGTGTGAACGCCACGCCGGTGCCGGAGTCCTCCCCGCGGTTGCCGAAGACCATCGCCACCACGTTGACCGCCGTCCCGAGATCGTCGCTGATCTTGTTCTGCCGGCGGTAGTCACGCGCCCGCTTGCCGTTCCACGAGCGGAACACCGCCTCGCTGGCCAGACGCAGTTGCTCCCGGGGATCGGTGGGGAACTCGCGACCCGCCTGCTCGCGGCAGATGGCGAGGAAGGTGTCGATCAACGCACGGAGTTCGTCGGCGTCGAGATCGGTGTCCTGCGTGCCGGGGCCTTTGCGCTCCTTCGCGGCATCCAGCGCGTGTTCGAAGGCTTCGCCGGGCACGTCCATCACGATCTTGCCGTAGAGCTGGATGAACCGCCGGTAGGTGTCGTTGGCGAAGCGCTCGTCGCCACCGGTCTGATGCGCGAGCCCCTTCACCGAGTCCTCGTTCAGGCCCAGGTTCAAGACCGTGTCCATCATCCCGGGCATCGAGAACCTGGCGCCCGAGCGGATCGAGACGAGCAGCGGGTCCGTCGGGTCGCCCAGCCGCTTGCCCATCGAGTGCTCGAGACGGACCAGATGCTCCTCGGCCTCGTCCAGCAGTTCGGGCCACAGCTCACCGCGGTCGAGGTACTCGAGGCACGCCCGGGTGGACAACGTGAAACCGTGCGGGACCGGCAGTCCCATGTTCGTCATCTCGGCGAGGTTGGCGCCCTTGCCGCCGAGCAGGTCCTTCATCTCTTTGTTGCCTTCGGAGAAGTCATAGACGTACTTGGTCACTTCGCAAACCTCTTTCGGTCTCGGTCGCTCGGACCGGTTCACTCTACGAGCGCTCCACCGGTGAGCGAGCGAACCACCGCCTCCAACTGTGATACACATCACTGTGTAGACGCCGAGGAGGTGCCACCATAGGCCGCAAGATGCGCACGAACATCGTGATCGACGAGGAACTCGTCACCCGGGTCATGGCGACCTACGGACTGAAGAGCAGGCGTGAGGCGGTGGACTTCGCCCTGCGCACGGTGCTCCCCAACGACCGCGCGATCACCGATCCCGGCACGGCGATGCTCGAACTCGAGGGGATCTGGGCTGGGATGACCGACGAGGAGGCGCGGAGCATCTATGACCCGGACGTGGAGGACGGGTGATCCTGGTCGAGACTTCCGCCTGGGTGGAGTTCTACCGTCGGACCGGATCCCCGGTCCATCTCACGCTTCGGCGACTCATGCGTGAGTCGGACTCGCTCGCGATCAGCGAACCGATCGTGATGGAACTGCTCGCCGGATCGCAGCCATCAGATCACCTGTCGATGGTGCGCCGGCGGGTCCTGGCCTTCAGGATGCTGCGCGTCGGCGGACTCGAGACGTACGAGCGCGCGGCCGCGATCCAGCGTGTGTGTCGCGCAGGCGGCGAAACGGTGAGGAGCATGATCGACTGCCTCATCGCGGCCGTGGCGATCCGTGAGGGCGCGACGATCCTGCATCTGGACCGCGACTTCGACGTGATCGCGCGCCACACCCCCCTCAGGGTCGAACCGACGGGGGGCTCAGACGGACAGGGCGGCCCGGGCGGCCGCGAGTGAAGACTCGTCCGTGGCGAACACGGATCGGACACCTCCGTCGGCGAACGTCACGCTGACGTGCGAGCCCGCGGCTGCCCCGGTCCAGTCCGACATCGCGACGACGAAATCCTGGGCGTCGGCGTCGGAGTCCCACGCCGTGTGCAAGACGACGACCACATCCTCCCCGTCGGTGAAGGCCCGATAGACGCCCCCGTCCCAACCCGCGGCAGCGTTCGCGGATGCGATGGGTGGCAGGCGGAGATCGAGCATCTCCTTCAGCCACAGCTCCCCCACCTCCATCGCGTCGAGGTCCCCCCAGCCGCGGCCGAGCGGACCGGCGAGGTCCGCGACGTCGACCCGCACCGGCACGTCGGCGGGGTACCTCTCGGGGTGGATCACCTGTTCGGTCGAGACCGGCGGTTGCAGCATCGCCGCGTCCACCGCCGCCGTGCCGCCGTCGCGCGCGATGGCATCGACGAACGCTTGGCCCGTCACGTAGGGCCAGGCCTGCAGCGCCTGGACGAAGGGAGGCACCGCACGCAGCGCCTCTTGAGCGTCGCCGGCGGATGCCACCACGTCAGCGAGTTCGCTGAGGTCGAGGTCGGGATCGTTGATGATCACCTGCGTCGAGAAATGCTGCGCGCTGCCTTCCACGAGACCGAGCGCCGCGGTGAACCGCTCGTCGGCGCACCGCGCGGCCAGTCGGTCCAGGCGCTTCAGATCGAAGCGTTGGTCGTCCAGGGCGTGGGTGAGCTCGTGCGACAGGACCATGCGTTCGGCCAAGCCCAGGTCCTCGCCCTCCCCCAGGTAGACGAGTTCCCCGGTCTGCGGGTCGTAGAAACCGATCACCTGGCCCGTCAGGTAGGCGCGATAGGACTCGAACAGGTCGGCGTCGCGCGGGATCACGCCGATCGTGCGCCAGGCCACCGTTCGGCGGTCGTAGAGATCTTCGGGGTAGTAGATGTCGAAGGATTCTTCGAGCTTGCGGTCCATCTCTTGATCCGTGATCGCCTCGGCGGCGGGCGGGGTCACGAAGGACAGACCGCGAGCGGCCTCGACCTGCACGATCAGCTCCTGGATCTGCGAAGGCAGGTCGCCGGGGCTGACCAGCTCCGGCTCGCCGAGGTCGGGCGAGACGCACAGTTCGGCGATCGCTCTTCGCGCCGTCGCCGCTCCCCCGGCACCGACCGACGGGACGGCGACCGGCGAGCCCGGCGGAACGCTCGTGACGGTGGTGGCCGTACAGGACGCAGCCACCACGGCGAACGCGAGCGCGGCGCGCCGGCCGATCACTCGTGCCCCCGCCCCGGCAACGTCACGGCCAACACGGCGAGGATCAGTGCGGCGGCCGACGAGCCCACCGAGACCCACAGGGGCGTCATGGAATCGAAGAACGACCGGACCGAGAAGGCCAGGGCGACGCCGGATCCCACGACGAGCGCGAAGGCCGCCCAGAAGAAGCGGGGCCTCCCGCGGATCACAGGCGCTCCCGGAGATGAGCCTCGAGACCGGCGATCGGCAGCCGCTCCTGGGCCATCGTGTCGCGGGCGCGGACGGTGACCGCGCGATCCTCCAGCGTGTCGAAATCGACCGTCACGCAGAACGGTGTGCCCACCTCGTCCTGGCGCCGATACCGCCGCCCGATCGAGCCCGCGTCGTCGAAGTCGCACATCCACGCGCCCTTGAGGAGGTCGAAGACCTCCCGCGCCGCCGGGACCAGTTGTTCGTTGCGCGAGAGCGGCAGCACCGCGACCTTGATCGGCGCCAAGCGAGGATCCAGCGCCAGGTAGGTGCGCTTCTCGGTCCCGCCCTTGGCGGACGGAGCCTCCTCCACGCGGAAGGCATCCAGCAGGAACGCCAGGACCGCGCGGTCGACACCCCCCGCCGGCTCGATCACGAACGGGTGATAGCGCTGCTCCTTCTCCTGGTCGAAGTAGGTCAGATCTTGGCCCGAGGCCTTCTCGTGGGCCTTCAGGTCGAAGTCGGTGCGGTTGGCGATCCCCTCGAGTTCACCCCACCCCCCGGGTGCGAACGGGAAGGCGTACTCGATGTCGACGGTCCGCTTGGCGTAGTGGCTCAACTCGTCGGCATCGTGCTCGCGCACCCGCAGGTGATCCTCGCGGATCCCCAGATCCCGGTACCAGCCGTGGCGCTGCTCGATCCAGTAGTCGTGCCAGGTCTCATCGGTGCCGGGCTCCACGAAGAACTCCATCTCCATCTGTTCGAACTCGCGCATGCGGAAGATGAAGTTGCCCGGCGTGATCTCGTTGCGGAACGCCTTGCCGATCTGCGCGATCCCGAACGGGACCTTCTTGCGAGACGTCGTCTGGATCTGCGCGAAATCCACGAACATGCCCTGGGCGGTCTCCGGACGCAGGTACACGGCGTTGTCATCGTCGTGGACCGGCCCCATGTGCGTCTTGAGCATCAGGTTGAAGTTGCGTGGGTCCGTGAACGCCTTGTTGCCACAGTTGGGGCACAGGCGTGGATCACCCTCGAGATGATCCTCGCGGAAGCGTTGGTGGCACGCGAGACACTCCACCAGGGGATCGGTGAAGACCTCCAGGTGCCCCGAGGCCTCCCACACGCGGGGGCTCATGATCACCGCCGCTTCCAGACCGACGATGTCGCTCCGCTCCTGGACCATCGAGCGCCACCAGGCGTCGCGGACATTGCGCTTGAGCTCGACCCCGAGCGGGCCGTAGTCCCAACTGCTGCGGAGCCCGCCGTAGATCTCCGATGATCCGAAGGCGATCCCCCTGCGTTTGGCGAGGGACGTGAGGTCGTCCATCAGGTCTGGCATCGTCGAGCTCCTCTCTCCCGGCCGCTGGGCGCGGCCGCTGGCGTCGGCGTCCATGGTAGCCGGGCCGATGTGACGGAACGGTTGCGGCTCACGCCGGGACCTGGGGTTGCCGATATCCACGGCATGCCTACCGGACGTGCCTGCCGAGCCTGCGGGGAGCCACTCGGTGGCGACGTGCGGTGGTGCCTTCGGTGCTACGAGCCGGCGCGGGAGTTCTCGCCGCGCCCGCCGCTGCACCGCGGCGACTTCGTCGATACGCCGCACCACTTCGGTGGCCACGTCCCGCACTGGTCCCGCTGGGAGAAAGGCGCCACGACGTTCGGGCCGATGGGTCGGGTCCTGGCAACCGCCGTCATCTTGGGTGGTGTGCTCGCCGCGCCAGGGGCCTTCGCCATCGCCGCCGTCATCGGGGTCCCGGTGCTCCTGCGCGACATCTGGAAGAAGGACTGGGTGGTGCCCGACGAACCGGAAGCCGGGCCCCTTCCGCTCACCTCTCGCGAGGTCGAGGACGATCTCGCCTCGCGGACGACGGCGCAGCAGCTGTTCAGGTGGATCGGATGGGTGTTCCTCGTGGGGTTGGGTGCGACCTTCGCGTACGGGCCGATCTCCGCGAAGGGTGCCGCGCTCGCCGCTGCGACCATCATCAGCTTCGTGTGGTTCCTCCGCGGGTTCCTGAGCCGATAGCCTCCACGCGTGCGAGCACGTCCGTGGTGCGGCCTGGTCGCCGTCTTGGTCCTCGCGACGGCGCCGTCCCTGGGTATGCCCCGCTCGGTCATCACCATCGACCGCGTCCCGCCGACGACCAGCGTGCTGCTCATCGTCACCGACGACCAGCGGTGGGACACGCTGTGGGCGATGCCACGGGTGCAGCGCCTGCTGGTCGAGCGTGGTCTGCGGTTCGACGAGGCGTTCGTGTCGAACCCGCTGTGCTGTCCGTCGCGCGCGACGATCCTCACCGGTGACCTGTCGCACACGACCGGCGTCTACCGGGTCACGCCTCCCTACGGTGGGTTCGTTTCGTTCCATGACGCCGACACGCTCGCCACGCGTCTTCACGGCGCCGGCTACGCGACCGGGCTGTTCGGCAAGTACCTCGACGCCTACCAGGGTGCGGCCGTGCGAGGCTACGTCCCGCCCGGGTGGGACCGTTGGGTGGCGATGGTGCACTCGCAGTACGAGGGATACAAGCTGACGGTCGACGGAGAGGTGACGTCGGCAGCTCCGGGCGACTACGCCCCCGACGTGCTGGGAGATGAAGCCGAGGCGTTCATCCGGGGGACCGCAGGGCCGCTGTTCGTCATGTACGCGCCTCCGACCCCGCATGCGCCGGCGACGCCGAGAGCGGCGGACGCCGGGGCGTTCGCCGATCTCGAACCCGCGCGACCGCCCTCATATGACCGTCCGATCGATGGCGCGCCACAGCACATGCGCGACCTGCCCCCGGTGGATGACGCGACCGTGCAGGACCTCCGTCGGGACCAGTACGCGTCGCTGCTCGCCGTAGACCGGCAGGTGGCGTCGCTCGTGCGGGCCCTGCGGGACACGGGGCGCCTGCGCGACACCCTGATCGTCTTCACCTCCGACAACGGCCTGCAGTGGGGCGAGCATGGGTGGACGAAGAAGGAGGTGCCGTACGAGGAGTCGATCCGCGTGCCGTTGGTGATGCGGCTGGATCGCGAGGGAACCGCCGGCGCCTCGACCCCCGCGATGGTGCTCAACACCGACCTCGCACCCACGATCGTGGATGCGGCCGGCGTGGACGCGGCGGCTTCGGACGGGCAGAGCCTCATGCCACTCCTGCGCGATCCATCCGGGCCGGGCCGCGCCGCGATCGTGCTCGAACACATGCGCGGCACGAACCCGGTCCCCACCTACTGTGGCGTGCGAACCACGGAGGCGAAGTTCGTGCGTTATGCGACCGGCGAGGAGGAGTTGTTCGACCTGCGGGCCGATCCGTTCGAGCTGCGCAACATCGCGACGACCTCGCCTGAGCGCGACCGCATGGCGTCGATGCTGGACGCGATGTGCCGGCCGCGGCCGCCGGGGTGGTTCGACGGCCGAGGTGGTCCGGCGGCCGCGGCCATCGTCGCGCTGGCCCTGGGGCTGGCCGTGGCGAGCCGGCGCCGCTACTCGGTTGGACTCGCGGGCCCGAGCCGGTAGATCAAGTACCCCCCGCCCCGGGCGAAGGGGATCAGTTCCCCTCTCGCGGGATGTTCGCTGCTCGTGACGAGGAACCCCGGTCCGGCCGTCCCGACCGACACGTCCATCCGGCTGTCATCCCGGAGCCATAGAGCCCTGCACCCGGAGGCGTACCCGATCTGCGGGTAGTCGCTGGTGGCGAACACGACGCAGGGACCCTCGCCGGCGAGCGACCGTACGAATTCGCCGACCAGGTGGGCCCCGCGTCGCTGGGCGACCGCCTCGGCGTGGACGTCGCGGAGGACGCCGACCTGCCAACCGACCCATGCCAGGCCGATCACGGCGCACGCGACGATCGCCTTCGGAGGCAGCGTCGCCGCGCCGACGACGGCCGCCATCACGAGCAGGAAGATCGCCGGGAGCAGATAGCGAGGGGCCTCACCCCCCACGAGGCCGACGTAGGCGACGAGGAGGGTGCCGCCGACGGCGAGTGCGAGCCGGACGGCGAACCTGGCGCTCCCGGTCGCCCTCAGGGCCCCAGCCACTCCCAGGACCAAGACCGCCACCCACCAGAGCACCGCGCTCCACGGGACCGGCCCCCCGTCCGACCCGATCGCGGGACCATCCGCGAGGGCCAGATGCAGGCGGATGCCGGCGAGCGGACCGCCCTCGCCCACCCGGCCCACCTCTGCAGCCTCGCGGAGCGCGCCGAGCGGACCGCCGAACCGCGCGCTCATCTCCACCAGCCAGGGCAGGCATCCCGCGGTGACCGCTGTCCCCAACCACCCGGGCCAGCGGATGGACCGCGTCCGCACCGCGCTCACCGCGATGAGCACGAACCCGGCGACCGCCGCGTCGATGGGACGAAACAGGCCGGCAGCGAGGAGCAGCGCGACCGCCGCCCACCTCGGTCGCGCGTCGCCTCGGACGAGGCCGCGTGCCACGAGCCCCGCCGCACCGAGCAGAGCGAGAGCCGACCAGAGGTTAGGCATCACCTCCGAGCCGTAGAAGAGCACCAGCCACGACCCGGCGGTCACGATCGCGGCGGCAGCCGCGAGGCGTGCACCCACCAACGGTGCCCAGGCCGCCGCCGCGGCCACCAGCGCGGCGGACGAACCCAGCGCCAAGGTGGCGCGGATCCACGCCAGCGGGACACCGAGACCCGCGAGCGGCGCCACGAGCACCACGATCCCGCGCGATCGCTGCGGACCGAACCACACCGCTGGCCCGTCCACCTGCGACAGGTAGATCGCCTCGTCCCACGAGGGTTCACGCCCGGGGTCGGTCAACAGCAGTTGGAGCGCCGCCATGACGATCGCGACGAGCACGAGGGGGAACCACCGACGCGCCACCAGCGCTCGGGCGCGGCCCATCCCCGACGTCAGTCTTCGGAGAGCCCGCCGAAGCGGCGCTCGCGCTTCTGGAAGTCGCGGATCGCCTCGAACAGGTGCTCGCGGTCGAAGTCGGGCCACAGCACCGAGGTGAACCACAGCTCGGAGTACGCGACCTCCCACAGCAGGAAGTTCGAGATCCGCATCTCGCCGCTGGTTCGGATCAGGAGGTCCGGGTCGGGCATGTCCGGCGCGTACAGACGGCTCGCGATGAGGTCGGCGTCGATCTTCGATGCTTTCAGGCGGCCGTCGCGGACCTCTTCGGCCAAGCGACGTACGGCATCGACCACCTCGGCCCGGCCGCCGTAGTTGAACGCGATCGTCAGCGTCATCCCCGTGTTGTGCTTCGTCTGCCCCTCGGAGATCTCGATCTCCTTGAGCACCGAGCGCGGCAGACGCCAATCGCGGCGTCCGATGAACCGCACCCGCACGTTCATCTCGTGCAACCTCCCCCGCCGCCTCCGCAGCAGCGAGCGGTTGAAGCGCATCAGGTACAGCACCTCCGAAGGAGGGCGCGCCCAGTTCTCCGTGGAGAACGCATAGACCGTGAGCCACTGCACGCCCACCTCGACCGCGCCCTGGATCGTGTCCCACAGCGCCTCTTCGCCCGCGCCGTGTCCCTCCGTCCGAGCCAGCCCCCGTTGGGTCGCCCACCGGCCGTTGCCATCCATCACGATCGCCACATGGGCGGGCACGCGTTCGCGGTCGATGTCGGGGAGGAAACTCATCGGGCTGTCCTCACCAGCATCGGCACGGACTTCATCCGCCTTTCGAGGTGATACTCGGTGAAACCGACGAGCAGCCCTCGGGCCTCACGGCGCGCGCGCTCGTCGGCCTCCGACGGGTGACCGGCGGCCGCGATGTCGACGCTCGCGAGGTGCTGCAGCAGGCCCAGCGCTTGCGGCGAGACCGCCTCCGCGTCGGCATCGGCATCGGCGGCACACACCGCGCCGCCGAGGCCCCCCGACCACAGCCGGATCTCGGGCGAACCGCAGACCGCGCACGCGGTGAGCGCCGGGTGGAACCCGGCCAAGGAAAGCATCTTGAGCAGGAACGACTCCGCCACGGCGGTCGGATCGGTGGGACAGGCGTCCAGGGCCCGCAAGCCTCCCAACAACAGGAGCACCAGCCGCGTGTTCCGCTCGTGCTCCTCGGCCACCTTGTCCACGGCCTCGACCATCGTCTCGGCCGCCGCGAACCGTGCGAGGTCTTCGCGGATGTGCAGGTGTGGCGTCAGGATCTCCGCCTGCGTGACCGTGTCGAGCGTGCCGCGCCCCCGATAGAGCATCAGGTTGACATGGGTGAAGGGCTCGAGCCGAGCCCCGAACCGCGAGGTGGTCTTGCGCACGCCCTTGGCGACGGCGCGCACCTTGCCCGAGCCCTGCGTGAGGATCGTGACGATCTTGTCGGCCTCGCCGAGCTTCATCGACCGAAGGACGATCCCTTGCTCCTTGTAGGGGGGCATGGGGGCGATGGTAGCGCCGGGGGTGACCCGCAGGACCCCCCGGCGATGTGACTATTCCGTGCTGAGCGGGTGACCTGGAGGCCACCCGCTCAGCCAGATCGGATCAGGCCATCGACTCCATGTTCTTCGCGACGACCTCCATCGTGTCGTTCAACTCGACGGTGTCGCTGAACTCGATGACCTCCGTGTCCGGGAAGATGACCGGGGTGTGGCCACGCTTCGTCACGTAGGCCTCCCCGGCGTTGATCTCTTCCTGGGTGCCGTCCGTGTACTTGAACACGACCTTGCCCTTCAGCACGACGCCCATGTGGTTGCACTGGCACGCGTCGTCGGGCAACCCCTTGAACAGCGGCGACATGTCGGACTCCTCGGAGTACGACTCGAAGCCGACCGTGTAGCTCTCCAACTCCTGGTAATGCCCCTCGAAACCTTCAGCCGCGAAGGTCTCGGAGGCTGTCTCCTTCGAGGTCTTCGGCATCTGCTCCTCCTTCCTTCCGATCGGTCGGTACCGATCGGAGCCTACGCCCGCGCTCTCGCGCGCGCGAACCGACCCGGTCATCACTCCTCCGGGCACGCCGCCCGGTCGGCCTGCGCGATCGCCCCGACAGCAGCCCCCAGGTTCCTCGTCCCGAAGATCGTGCCGGCGTTGTGCGCTTCGTAGGCGATCTGGGCACCCAGCGCCGCGCCGTAGGCGGGGCCGAACGTGCTCAAAGCTTGCCCGATGCACGAGGCCGCCCCACTGGATGCCTGGGCGGGAACCGCTCCGGCGATCACGAGGCCGAGCGCGGCCGTCGCGATCATCTTCCTCGCCTTGGTTGCCATGTCCCTCTCCTTTCACGCGGGGCGCGAGGCGCCCTCTTCGGCCATCCGAGCCAGGTTCTTCACCCCGCGGCGGGCGACGCCGGCCGAGGCCTTGACCGCCAGGCCCGACAACAACGGGATCTTGAAGACCGCGAGCATGCCCGGCAGCTCGCTGATCCGCGCGATCGTCACCTCGTTGACGATCTTCGTGCCGCTCCCGTCGGGGTGCAGCTCGTAGCGGTGGACGTTCGTCCAGTCCACGTCTCGACCCTTCTTCGTGTGCAGCCGCGCCTCGGTGACGAACTCGAGCGTCCGGCCTGGTGCGGCCTCCGTCACGACGCTGCGGTCGGCGAAGCTGCCCAGAGGATCGGCACCCGTGGTCGTGAACTCCGATCCGACACCGACCGGCCCCTCGGGCGCATCTACCGAGAGAAGCCGCGTCTTCTTCGATTGGCGCTCGCCGGCCCACGTCAGGTGCGAGCGCGGGTCCGAGAGCAGCGCGTACACGGCCTCAGGCGACGCCTCGCTCCGCTCCTCGGTGCGCACCACGATCTGGCGCCCCAGCGCGTTCGCCCGCCCGTTCCCCCTGCCTCGTGCCATCCCGTCCTCCTTCTCTTCAGGGACGGGCACAGCGTGCACCGGGCGAGGATGGCGAGGATGGGGCAGATCCCCTATCTCTGGGCGCGGGTGTCCTGCGGGCTTGGCTGGTCGAGGTTGCGCAGGGCCCAAGCGCCCGCCTCGCCCCGCGTCTTCACGCCGAGCTTGGCCAGGATGTTGCTCACGTGATGGCCGACGGTCTTCGTGCTCAGGAACAGGCGGGCGGCGATCTCGGCGTTCGTCAGACCTTCGGCGAGCAACGGAAGGACCTCGAGTTCCCGCCGCGTCAACTCACCCTTCTGCTTGGGACCCGTCCTGCCCCGGACGCCGTGGCGGCGGAGCAAGGCCGCGGCCGCGTCCGCATCCCGGGGCGCGCCGAGCCGCTCGAACTCAGCGAGCGCGATACGAGCCTCGCCGATCGCTACCTCGGGTTCGCCCTCCTCCACGGCTTCGGCGATCAGGAGCCGTGCGCGAGCGGCGTCAAGAGCCATACCCTGAGCAGCGAACCGCGAGAGCGCGGACCCCAGGTGCGTCACCCCCTCAGCGTCACCGTGTGCGACCGCGACCCTCCCGGCTGCGAGTTCGGCGGCCGCCGCGAGGCGAGCGATCCCCGAGCGCTCGGCCACCTCGAGGAGCAGCAGCGCGGTGGCACTCGCAGCCGAGAGATCCTGCTGCGCCAATTGCACCTCGACCAACTGCGAGAGGAACGGGGCCCCGAGGACGGTGTCGCGCCCGACGGTGTTCAGCCTGCGATGCAGGACGGCGGCGGCCAGGGCCGTTTCACCTCTCGCGATGTGCAGAGCCACCAACGCGTGAGCCGCCTCCGGGAGCTCCTCGTAGCCGGCGAGCAACTGCTCGGCTTCCTCGATCCTCGCCTGCGTCAAGCGAAGCTCGGCCAGCTTCGCGGCTGGATGCACGCACCGCGCCCGGTGTCCGGCCGCCTGCAACGCGCCCAGGCCCTCGGTCAGCATGGCTTCGGCCTGCTCCCACTCCCCGGATGCCACGAACATCTCCGCGCAGCACGCGTAGCAGAACCCGAGCACCTGGACGTGGTTGTGCTTGCGGATCCATCCGTCGACCACCTGGCCCCACTGCTCGATCCGTTGCCAGTCGGCGGCGAGTTCGAACGCCGCGATCGCCACGCAGGTCACGTCGCCGATCGTTTCCAAGCCTCGAACCTCGCCCCCGGTTGCTGCGGCCATCGCCTCGTCGAGCTTGGCGGTCCCACCCTCGACATCTCCGGCGGCGACCTCCGCGTAGCCCAGACGGGCGAGCGCAGCGGCCTCCAGGTCGGCGTCGCCGAGGTGCCGGGCGATCTCCAGGGCCTCGGCAGCCAACAGCCTGACGGCCCCCGGTTCGGTCGAGCGCTCAGCGCGGGTGAGCGCGAGCCAGCCGTGCTCGGCGCCGGGTTCGAGGTCCTTCAAGAGTCCTTCGGCCCGCGCAGACCATCCCGCCGCCGCGGCCGCGTTCCCGTGGACCGCGGCGTACTCGCGAGAGAGCCACAGGGCGATCGACGCCGCCCGTCGGGCGACGCCGTTCTCTCGGTACCCGGCGTAGGCCCGCTCGAGTTCTCCGATCGCGCCGTCGATGTCTTGCAGCCACCACCGCGCCCGTCCCAGCCCCTCGTGCAGCTCCGGAGCCTCGCCGTTCGCCAGGGCACCTTCGAAGATCTCCGCGGCCTCGGACCATGCGCCCGCGTCCAGGGCCGCCTTCCCCGCCCCGTGCGGCCCTCCCGCCATCATCGCCATGCCGCGGATGGTGCCACGGTCGGGCCGGCATGAGAACCCCCGGGCGAGCACCTCGCCGCCGGCGCCGACGACCTCGAACGTGATGTCGGTCGTCGCCCTCGATCGTAGCGCGCCGGGTGCATCCGGGCCCCCGGCCTCATACCGGTCTGCGCGCCAGGAAGCCCTCGGCTCCTACCTCGTCCTCGTACGGGGTCTGGGCACCGCGCACATCCACGAACCCAACCTCGGTGAGCAGACCCGCCCACGTGGCCCGGGGGAACAGCCCGAGACGATGCACGTCGGCGAGCACGCGGGGCGGACCGTCACCTTCGCGCAGCAGGTAGGCGAACTCGTCCACGTACCAGGTGTCGGTTGGGTCGGGGTCGCGGCGCCACTGGAGGTAGCGCAGGGCGCGCGGATCGCCGGGCCCACCGTCGTGTCCCCCGTGGTCGGTCGCATCGGCGTAGGTCTCGCGAACGTGATCGGGCTCGAACAGCGCCGCGCCCCCCGGCCGCAGGTGCGCCCACGCCGTCTCGAACGCGGCTCGCAGGTCCTCTTCGCTCGTCAGGTACGAGATCGCATCGTGGATGAAGACCGCATCGAAGGTGCGGCCGGGAAGGCGCAGCGTCCGCATGTCGCCCTGCAGGTGCTCGCACTCCGGGTTGAGCCCGCGGCTGAGGTCGAGCATCGCCGGCGAGAGATCCGTGAGCGTCAGCCGCGCGCGCGCCTTCATGTGCGAGGCGTTGTTCCCACCGCCCGACCCGAGTTCGAGGATGGTGCCCGGCGGTTCGCCGATCGCTTCGCCCACCACCTGCAACGCGTGCTCGGCACCGATGCGGTAGTCCTCGGGTGCCGTGAGCAGGTGGAACCAGGGCGCGAGGTCCGCGTAGAGGTGCGGCTGCTCGTCGGACACCGTCAGTCCAGCGTGAAGTGGTCGGGGCCCTGATACCGCCCGGTCCGCTCCTTCGCGAGTTGCATCAACACATCGTTCAGGAGCGATGACGCGCCGATCCGGAACCGCTCGGGTGCCATCCACGCGGGCCCGAGGGTTTCGTGCACCACGGTGAGGTACTGCATGGCTTGCTTCGAGCGGCGCACACCACCCGCCACCTTGATCCCGACCTCCCGGCCGGTGTCTCGTTGGAAGTCGCGCACGGCCTCCATCATGCAGAGCGCACCCGGCACGGTCGCGTTCACGCCGACCTTGCCGGTGGAGGTCTTGATGAAGTCCGCGCCCGCGGCCATCGCCAGCATCGAGGCCTGGCGGATGCGATCGTAGGACCCCAGTTCACCGATCTCCAGGATCACCTTCAGGTGCGCGCCGGCGCTCGCCTCGCGTGCGGCGACCAACTCCTCGAACGCCTGCGCGTAGCGCCCACCCAGGAACAGCGAACGGTTCAACACGATGTCCACCTCGTGCGCCCCCATCGCGACGACGTCGCGGATCTCCTGCAGCCTGGGAGCGAGCGGGCCCAGGCCCGCGGGGAACGCGCCCGCGACGCTCGCCACACGCACGCCCGACCCGGCGGTGGCCTGCACGGCCGTGGGGACGAGCCAGGGGTACACGCAGACCGCGGCAACGCTGGGGATGGACGGATCCGTCGGATCGGGTCTGATCGCCTTCGAGGACATCGCGACGATCTTGCCGACCGTGTCGGTGCTCTCCAGGGTGGTCAGATCGATGCACCGGATCGCGAGGTCCAGCGCCCACCGCTTCGCGTCCTTCTTGATCGACCTCGCCGCGAGCGCCGCCGCCCGGCCCTCCAGGCCGACCGCGTCCACCGCCGGCGTGCGCGCGACCAACCGCGGGGCCTCCGCGGCGGCGATCACCGGGCTGAGCGGTGCCAGTTGCGACATCTCGACCAGCCTAGCCGAGGGTGTCGTGAACCGCGCCTGGCGCTAGGCTCCGCCACCGATGCGCTCCCTCGCACGCTTCGTCCTGGCCCCACCGCTCGTGTTCGCGGGCCTCGCGTGCTCGGGCACCGCGGGACCACCCGCCTGCGAGGACCCCCAGACCACCTCGAGCGTGGAGATGGTGGACTTCGACTACACGCCGGCGTGCGTGCAGGCGGAAGCGGGCACGGACCTCCGCGTCGTGAACGCCGATAGCTCCGTTCATACCTACTCGGTGAAGGACACCGGCCTGAGCCTCGACCTCCCCGCCGGGGACGAGGGTTCGCTCACGCTCGCCGGCGTAATCGCCGGCACGACCTACCGCGTGCACTGCATCTACCACCCGGAGATGACCGCGGCGCTGAAGATCGTCTAGCCGGGGGCGGCCCGGCGGTCGGCCCTCGACGCCAGGACCGCGCCCGTGATCACCAGCCCCGCCCCACCGATCGAAACCGCGGCGACGTGCTCATGGAGGAGCACCACGCCGAGGGCCAAAGCCACCACTGGGATCAGGTAGGTGGCGAAGGACGCGCGTGGCCCCCCTACACGCCCCACCAGTATTCCCATCAACACGAAGGCCAGCCCCGTCCCGGCCACGCCCAGGATGGTGACCGCGAGCGCTGGCCCCCAGCCGAACGATGAGGAGCCCAGCGACGACACCCCGAACGGGGCCGTCCACACCGTGGCGAGCGCGAGCATCCGCGCCATCACGGGGAGCGAGCCGTACTTCTGTTGCAGCGGCGCCGCGATGTTGATGGCGAACGCGTAGCAACACACGGCGCCGAGCGTCAGCAGCACGCCCGTGGCCTCGCTCGAGCCCTCACCGGATGCCGGGAGGGCGATCATCGCGATGCCGGCGCTCCCCAGCACGAGGCCGGCGATCTGGGGGCGGGTCGGGCCGCGACGGAGCATGAAGGACCCGACGAGCACCGCGAGCACCGGCAGGGCGCCGTTCAGCATCCCGTTCACGGCGGAGGTGACACCGAGGCTCTGCGCCAGCGGCAACAGCGTGAACGGGACCCCGACCCACAGGAACGACAGGGCGATAAGGCGGGGGCGATCCTCGCGGGCGACCGGCGTGCGCGCCGCGGGCACGCTCCAGAGGGCCAGAGCGCCCGCGCCGATCCTCCACCAGGTGATCAGACCGGGTTCGAACCTATCCAGCCCGTACGCGATCCACAGGAACGAGGACCCCCAGACCAGACCGATCGTCAGGAAGAGCGCCCAGTCGGTGGGCGTGAACGCACCGCGATGGGTGCCCTGCGTGGTCGAGAGAACCCCCGGCACCTAGAACCCCAGGCGCTCGAGGTGACGCGGGTCCCGCTGCCACTCCTTGAGCACCTTCACGTGCAGGTCGAGGAAGACCTTGACCCCGAGCAGGAGTTCCATCTCCTCGCGCGCCCGCGAGCCGATGATCTTGAGCGTCTGCCCGCCCTTGCCGATCACGATCCCCTTCTGCGACTCCCGCTCGACGATCAGCGAGGCGTGGATCTTCGTGAGCCCCTCGGTCACCTCCATCTCCTCGACCACCACCGCGATCGAGTGAGGCACCTCCTGATGGGTCACCGCCAGCGCCTTCTCCCGGACCATCTCGGCCAGGCGCACGTCCAGCGGCTGGTCGGTCACCTCGGCGTCGGGGTACAGCTTCGGCCCCTCGGGCATCCGCTCCACGATCAGGTCGCGCAGGTACCCGACGCCCTTGCCGAGCTTCGCGGAGACGGGCACGACCTCGGCGTAGGCACCCATCTCGGCGGCAGCCGCCAACTGCGGGATCTCGCGGTGGTTCTGGAGCCGATCGATCTTGTTCACGACGCAGATCGCGGGCGCTCCGGTGGGGCGAACCTTGCGTTCGTAGACGAAGGCATCGCCGCGGCCGATCCCGGCGTCGGCGTCCACGACGTGTAGCACCAGGTCGACACCTGCGACGGCGTCACCGACGAGCGCGTTCAACCGCGAGCCCAACAGCGTGGTCGGCTTGTGGAAGCCCGGTGTATCCGTGAAGACGACCTGGGCATCCTCGGTGGTCCAGACGGCGTTGATGTCCCGGCGCGTGGTCTGCGGCTTGTCCGAGACGATCGCGACCTTCGCCCCGACCAAGCCATTCACCAGGGTGGACTTGCCGACGTTGGGCCGCCCCACCACGGCGACCATCCCGCTGCGGAACGTCATCGGCCCTGCAGATCGTGTGGACCGAACGCGGCCGGAAGCAGGTCCTCGAGCGCCCACGTGAGCCGGACCCCCCCGGTGGTTTCGGCGATCACCGTCGAACCCGGCCCGAACTCCCACAAGACCTGGCGGCAGGCGCCGCACGGCGGTGTGGGCGCCGGCGCCGCCGTCACGACGGCGACCGCCTGCAGGTCCCGCTCCCCCGCGTCGATCATGGCCCCCACGGCGTTGCGCTCGGCACAGACCGAGACGGGGTAGGAGGCGTTCTCGATGTTCTGCCCGGTGAAGATGCGGCCGCCCGCTATCACCGCGGCACCGACGGAGAATCCCGAGTACGGCGCATAGGCCCGGCCCATCGCCTCGCGCGCGGCGGCCACGAGCTCCGCGATCTGCGCGAGCGCGGGTTCATCCATCGTCGGAGACGTCGTCCTCGTCGCTGTCCTCTTCGGCGTGAGCGCGGCTGATCAGCACCGTCGCGATCCGGCGGCCAGTGATCTTCTCGGCTGTGAACGACCATCCGTCGAACCGGCACTCCTCGCCCTCGTCCGGGATCTTGCCGAACACGTCGAGCACGAGTCCCGCGATGGTGTCCCACTCCTCGTCGGGCAGATCGGCCTCGAGCGCATCGTTGAGGTCATCGATCGACGTCTTGCCGGAGACCCGGAACACCCCGTCACCGACAGGGACGATCTCGGGCTCCTCCACGTCGTACTCGTCGGCGATCTCGCCGACCAGCTCCTCGAGCAGGTCCTCCAGCGACACGATCCCGGTGGCCGACCCGTACTCATCGGTCACCATCGCCTGATGGAACTTCTCGCGCTGCATCTCCTTCAACAGATCGGCGACCTTCTTGGATTCGGGGACGAACCGAGCCTGGCGCGCCACCTGCGAGAGCGGCATCTCCTCCTCGTCGTGATGCATCGATCTCAACACGTCCTTCGCGAACACGACGCCCGTCACATCGTCCAGGTCCTCGTGGAAGACCGGGATCCGCGAGTACCCGTGCTCCAGCATCAGCGCTTGGGCGTCGTGCAGGGTCTGCGTGTCCTCGATGGCGATGATGTCGGGCCTCGGCACCATGACCTCACGCACGATCGTGTCGCCGAACTCGAAGATCGAGTGGATCAACTCTTTCTCGTCCTCCTCGATCGAGCCTTCCTCGTGACCCACCGACGCCATCGAGCGGATGTCGATCTCGGACACGAACGGCCCCTCGCGCAACCCCTTGCCGGGCAGCAGCACGTTGGCCAGGCCGATCAGCAGCCGGGTCGGATAGGCGAACAGCCGGCCCAGGGCGAACACGACGGGCGCGAGCAGGAGCGCGACCCCGTCGGCGCGCTCGATGCCGATGGTCTTCGCCATCGCCTCGACGACCACGAAGTACACGAGCGTGAAGGCGAGCGACACGACGGTGACCCACGGGCTTCCCCAGGTCTGCTCGGCCAGCAGGGCCACGAGGATCGCCGAGCCGTTCTGCACGATCATCACGCAGAGATAGATCGAGTTGAGGTACCGGGGCGGGTCCGATTCGAGACGAACGAGCAACTGCGCGTTGCGGCGGCCCTCTTCGTGCAGCGCCAGGGCACGGATCCGCGTCATACGGGTCAGGGAGGACTCGGCCATCGCCAGCACCGACCCCAGCAGCACGAGAACACCGGCCAGTGCCCACCCCCAGATCACGGTGCACTGACCCCGCTGTAGAGCTCCTGGCGTGCCCACATCCGGGCCTTCTCGGCATCCTCCTCATGGTCGTAGCCGAGCAGATGCAGGATCCCGTGCACGAGCAGGAGCCGGAGTTCGGCGGCAGGGTCACCGGGCGCGTTCCGCCCCGCGACGGCCGGGCAGATCACGACGTCGCCCAGGATGCGGACGCCGTCTGCGTCGTCATCGTCCTGGGGGAACGACAGCACGTCGGTCGGACCCGGCTCGTCCAGGTACCGGACGTGCAGGTCGGTGATCTCAGCTTCGTCCACGAAGGACACGGAAAGCTCCACGTCGACGAGACCTTCGCCCACCAGGGTGCTACGCGCAAGCGCCGCGAGCCCGGAGGCATCCACGGGCAGGTCTTGTCGATCCGAGACGAGGACGGCCGGGAGGCCGCCGGGTTCGGGGACGTCCATGGCGCTACGCATCCGCGTCGAGGCGCTGCTGTCCGAAGCGCCCGTACGCCTCGACGATGTGCTGCACGATCTCGTGGCGGACGACGTCCTTGCCGTCCAGGTGCACGAACGTGAGGTCCTCGATGTCGTGCAGGATCTCCTCGACCACGTGCAGGCCGCTGCGTTGCCCGCTGGGCAGGTCGACCTGGGTCGAGTCCCCGTTCACGACGGCCTTGGACCCGAACCCGAGCCTCGTGAGGAACATCTTCATCTGCTCGGGCGTGGTGTTCTGCGCCTCGTCCAGGATGATGAAGGCGTCGTTCAGGGTGTTGTGCGTGACCAAGAAGTCCTCGGTGACGTACAGCGAGTCGTCCGAGGCAACCTGGATGCACACCGTCTCTGCCTCCCCGGCTGGTTCGATCGAGTCGATGAACCGCTTGGGGCGACCACCACCACCGAACACCAGGTACGTGGCGGCCTTCCTGGTGAGCCGAAACGGCGCGAGCCCCTGAGGCAGGCGGATATCCAGGATGAACGCATCGTGGCGGTGGGTGACCGGCCGCTGAGAGGCGAAACCTGGGCGCCGGCCCTCGCTTGCTCGGGTACGAACGTAGGCGACACCACCGAGCGACCGCACCAGGAACAAGACATCGTCGCGCAGCCTGGGGGATGTGGTCGTGTACTGGATCCGGCACGTGCGGCGTGGCTGGGTGACTGGCCCTCCGTCCGTGTCGAGGAGTCCCTGGAGGAGAGCAAGACGCACGTCCCACGAGTTGTTCAGATAGACCTCCGGCACGAACTTGGTGTTGGATCTGGCGCCCGCTAGCCCGAGCGAGCGCAGAACCCCGGTCACCGGGTTCTCGACGATCACACCTCCACGCCCGCCCATCCGGTTACGCAGCGTGAAGTCGTAGGTCCCCTTGCGCACCAACTCGATGCCTTCGCCGCTCAGAGCCATCTCCAAGGCGAGGGCCAGCTCGGGATCACTCGTCGTGAAGGACGGGGTCGTAGAGGTTGTGATGCAGCCATCGCCCAGTAGCAGTCCAACTGCGTAGGGGTCCATCGGCACCGGGGCAGGAGGGAAGGCGACAGGAGCCGATACGAGTGGCAGCTCATAGCGGTGCCGGTGTGAGGCGCGGAGCCGCCCTGCCATCTGACGCGTCTCCAGGACCCGGTTCGACCGCCCAGCTCGCCGGTCATCCGCCGTTGAAACCGACCAGAGATGCTCAGCACAGCATAGGGCCGACGCGCCGTCTTGCGTCCGGACGCGGAAGATCTCCTTGCGGCCCTGACGGAAAACGCCCAACACGGACGTGGGACTACCTTCCGATGACACGACGAGATCCCCGACCTCGAGCTCCCCGATGGGGCGGAACCCGTCGGGCGTCAAGACGGGGGCATCGACCGGCTGAGCGCGGCCTCGCATATAGGCCAGGGGTGCCACCTCGACGACGCCCCGCTCCATCAGGCGCGGGAGCGTATCGGGCCCCGTCATCTCGTAGAGCGCGTCGTAGAGCGGACGCATGTACGGGTCGATCTTCTCGTAGAGCGTCCCCGGTAAGAACCCGAGACGCTCGCCGGCCTCCACCGCGGGACGGGTCAAGATCAGGCGTGAGACCTGTCGCTCCTGCAGGGCGCGCACGGCGACCGCGACGGCCAGGTAGGTCTTCCCTGTTCCCGCAGGACCGATCGCGAAGGTCACGGTGTTCGAGCGGATCGCGTCGACGTAGCGCTTCTGCCCCACCGTCTTCGGCGCGATCTTCTTGCCGCGGTTGGACAGGAGTTGGTCACCGAGCACCTGCGAGGCGGTGGGGATCGGTTCGCCCGCCATGGCGACCGCGCCGAGCACCATCTGGATCGCGTGCCCGACGGAATCCTCGGAGAGCTCGTTCCCACGCTCGAGCAGCTCCAGGAGTTCCTCGAAGATGCGTGAGGCGCGCTCGGTCTCCTCGGGCGAGCCTGAGATCATGATCTCGTTCCCGCGGACGAGGATGTCCGCGGAGAAGCCCGCCTCGATCAGTTTCAAGAACGAGTCGCGCTGGCCCAGCAGCGCCACCATCGACTGGTGGCCGGGGACGAGGATCTTCACGTGCGTGGTGGCTGTCGCCAGGTTCCGCGATCCGGGGCTTGGCCCCGTTCCCTCCTGCTCGAGAACGATGAAGCCGTCCGATGGACGGCGTGGCCGTATCGTACCCGACCCCTCAGCCCGGAGGCCAGGTCATCGGCCGCCCACCCAACAGGTGGAAGTGCAGGTGGAACACCGATTGGCCCGCGCCGGTGCCCACGTTCGTGACCAAACGCCACCCGCTCTCATCGATGCCTTCGGCGTGCGCCAGGTGCGCAGCGGACTGCATCAGGTCGGCCAGCAGGTCACCGTGACCGCTCTCCAGATCGGCCACCGAGGGGATGTGCTCCTTCGGGATCAGCAGGATGTGGGTCGGCGCCTTCGGGTCGATGTCGCGGAAGGCGACCGTGCGGTCGGTCTCGCGGAGCACGTCCGCGGAGATCTCGCCGGCCACGATCTTGCAGAACAGGCAGGAGGTATCGGCCATGGACGCGAGCCTAGTGCGAGGGGCGCCGCAACGTACCGGCTACCTGACGCCGCTCGCCGTGGAGTTCGGCCAACCGCTCGTACAGCACCCGTTCCTCTTTCGACAGGTCGCTCGGCGTGACCACGTGCAGGGTCACGAAGAGGTCACCGCGGCCACGCCGCTGCAGGTTGGGGACGCCCCGGCCGCTGAGGCGGATGACCGTCCCCGACTCGGTGCCCGGCTCCACCTTCACCGTCTCGGGGCCTTCGAGACCATCCACCTGCACCGCCGACCCCAAGGTCGCCTGCGTCACGGTCACGTCGAGCACAGTGAACAGGTCCTGGCCGCGGCGTTCGAACACCGGCGAGTCCTCCGCCACCAGACGCACGAAGAGGTCCCCCGACGGTCCGCCGGCCACGCCCGCATGTCCCGCGCCCTGGACTCGCAGTTCCATCCCATCGGAGACCCCCGCCGGGATCTCCACCGGAACCTCGACGCGGCGCCGGACCCGGCCGTGACCCAGACAGGCCGAACACGGGTCGGGGATCTCCTGGCCCGCTCCCCCACACGTCTGGCAGGGAGCGCTCGTCATCAACGTCCCGAAGACGCTGCGGCGCATCGCCTGCACCTCGCCGCGCCCGTTGCACGTCCGGCACGAGATCGGCGCGGTGCCCGGCTCGGCACCGTTGCCGATGCAGCGTTCACACACGGCCAGGCGCTCCACGGCGAGGTCGTGTCGCACCCCGAACGCCGCGTCCTCGAACGTGAGATCGAGCCGTACGGCGATATCGTCCCCCTCGCGCATCCGGGATCGGGGGCCGCGCGAACGTCCCGCACCGAACCCACCGGACCCGAAGAACATCTCGAAGATGTCCGATAGGTCGGTGATGGGCTGGCCCGCCCCCGCCGAGCCCATCGCGTCATAGCGTGCACGCCGGCTCGCATCGGACAAGATCTCGTAGGCGCCGGCGACCTCCTTGAACCGCTCCTCGGCCGTCGGGTCGCCGTTGACGTCGGGATGGTGCTCGCGCGCGAGCCTTCGGTAGGCCTTCTTGATGTCCTCGCCCGAGGCGCCGCGCTCCACGCCGAGGACCTCGTACAGATCGCGCGCGGTGCTCATCGTTCTGCGTCCGCCTCCGCAGCGGCCTGCGTGAGCCGGGCCGCCACGGCCCGCACGCTCGCCATCGCCGAGAGGTAGTCCATCCGGGTCGGCCCGACGACGCCGATCGTACCGACCGTGGCATCGCCCGCTTTGAACGGCGCCGTCACGATCGAGGCCTCCCAGTCCCCCGTGGTGGGGTGCTCGGCGCCGATCGTGACCTGCACGTCATCCGAACTGACGTCCTGCAGGACGTGGAGCAGATCCTGTTCGCGTTCGAGGGTCTCGAAGAGACGGCGCAGGGTGGCGCGACGCCACGCCTGCGTTTCGTCCGCGAGGTTCGCCACGCCCCCGACGACGACATGCGCGTTGCGCTCCCCGTGGACCGCGATCCGCAGGACATCGGCCGCGACCAGGAGAAGGTCGTGTTCGCTCGCGGGCGCCTCGGCGGCCAGACGCAGGAGCGTCGCCTGCGCGTCGGTATAGGACTGGCCCCGGATCGCCTGCATGCGGCGCTCCGCCCCCGCCACCGACTTCGGATCGAACTGATCGGGCCGGTCCACGATCTGCTTGTCCACCCGGCCGTGCTGACCCACCACCAAGACCATCAACGAGGGCCCCATGTCGATCAACTCGAGGCGGACGATCTGCTCCTCGGAGGCTCCGGGCGGCACCGCGAGCCCCGCGTACTGCGTGAGCCGGCTCAGGAGTTGCACGGAGCCCTTCAGCACTTCTTCGAGATCGACGATCGCCTCGGCGAAGTGCGCTGCGATCTCTCGGCGCTGGCCTTCTTTGAGCTTGCCTCCGACCGGCAAGGCGTCGACGTAGTGGCGATAGCCGATGTCCGTGGGGATCCTGCCGGCGCTCGTGTGCGGGTGCGAGAGGTACCCGAGCTCCTCGAGCGCTGCCATCTCGTTGCGGATCGTGGCACTGGAGACGCCGAGCCCGGCGTGCTCGGCCACGGCTTCCGAACCCACCGGCTCGCTCGTGCGGACGTAGGTCTCGACGACGGCGCGGAGCACCGCGGCCTTGCGAGGGCCCAGGTCGGGACGGGCTTCGGCCATGGAACGATGCTACTAGCACTCCCTCGGGCGGAGTGCTAACGCCGGATCACGGCCCGGGCCGTGTCAACCCGTGCGAGGCTTCGAGCGTCATGTCGTCGGAGATGCCGAACACCGCGCGCTTCGACGACACCGCCCTGCGGGAGTTCCTGGCCGCGGACTATCCGAGGATCGTGACGGCGGTCGGCCTGGTCGCCGGCAGCCGCGCCGGCGCCGAGGATGCGGTCGCGGAGGCCCTGGCGCGAGCTTGGGAACGGAGCGACCGCGGCGAGGTCATCGCATCGGTCCCTGCGTGGGTCACGCGTGTAGCGCTCAACCTGGCGACCAGCAGGTGGCGCCGGCTGCGCGTGGAGAAGAACGCCCGCGACCGGCTCGCGCCCGCAGCGATCGTGAGCGGACCCGAGGACGGGATCGACATCGAACGCGCGCTCGCGACGCTGCCACGCCGCGAACGCGAGGTGACGGTGCTGCGGTACTACCTGGACCTCGACGTTGCAGGGATCGCTGCGACGCTCGGCATCTCCGAGGGGACCGTGAAGACGTTGCTGTTCCGAGCCCGCAAGCACCTGGCGGCGGCGCTCGGTGAACACGACCTCGAGGAGGCGACCGATCGATGACCGGTTTCGACGAGAAGCTCAGGAGCGAACTGCAGCGGGCGGGTCGCGCGGCGGCGCCCGACCCAGAGCGGGTGACCGGCTAGGACACGCGCCGCCGCGCGCGCCGTAACGTGGTGCGGAAGATCCAGATGTCGGCGCTCTCGCTCGTCGTGATCACGGCGAGCGTCGCGGGTGCACTCGCGCTGCGTTCTCGGTTCACCGGCGACTCGCAGAGCCCTGGTGCCACCGCGTTCGGCGCCACGGGACTCGTGACGACGTGCGGCGACGACACGATCCCGGGCACCCACCTCTGCCTGGTCCCCGCCGAAGCCCTGGCCCGGGGAGCAGGCCCGGAGGACATGACACTTCTCACGAACGAGCCGGACGAAGTCATCGAGAGCCCAGCCGTGTCACCGGATGGGTCACGCATCGTCTTCAACCGAGGAAGAGCCACCGGACCGATGGAGCTCTGGATCGCCCGGATCGACGGGTCTGGCGCCCGGATGCTGCTCCCCGCGAGCGGAGCGGTGCGCGAGGCCACGTGGGCCCCCGACAGCGATGCCATCGCCCTCTTGGAGCCGCCGACGATCCTTTCCGATCCGCCCTCCACCCCAACCCTCGTCATCGTGGGGGTGGATGATCTCATGGCCGAAACGAGCGTCCGAGGCTCGCTGCACGATGACCTCTGGTACCTCAGCGGCCCGGACTGGTCACCGGACGGGCGGCGCGTAGCATTCTCCGCGACCGGATCGCGCGACGAGGCAAGCGCGGACATCTTCATCTTCGACCTCGAAGGGGACGGCTTGATGAACCTCACACGAACGAGACAGACGTCGGAGATCTACCCAGCATGGTCGCCCGATGGATCGACGCTCGCGTACTCCTCGTCGGCGAACGATGTGTACGGCGTGTGGCTCATGGACGCGGACGGCTCGAACCCCCGGCCGATCGCCGGCGCCGACGGAGGACTCCCGGAGTGGACGCCCGACGGACGCTCCATCGCATTCATCCGCGCCGGGACAGGTAGCGATATCGCGATCTACGCCGTAGCGGCGTCAGGAGGGACGCCGATCCTGATCGCCCAACCGGCCCAGGGTTTCTCGTGGATCCCGCCTGAGTCCCCGAGCCCGACGCCTCCGGTCTCGACCGTGTCCCCCGAACCGACGGGAGAACCCTCGGCCGAGCCGATCACTGAGGGCGGCGACATCGGACTCGACGTGAACGTGTGCCAGGCTCAGGTCGCCGACCACCTGGCCCTGCTGCCCGGGAACGGCCTGGACGCCGCCTGGACCGGGTTCCTCGTCGACGACGAGGGCCGCTGCCCCCGGAACATCGACCGGCAGCGATGGATCGTGGCGGTCGACCTGACCGGCGACCGACAGGCCGACGTCTACACAGACCTGCCCCTCGTCAACTGCCCGTATGTAGGCTGCTGGCCTCTCGGGGCGACCGACCTCGACGCCGACGGTGACGGCGAGTTGATCGTGACGACCGGGTTCTCGATCCGCGACCATGGGTACTTCGCGATCGCCGCGACAGGAACGGGCTTCGCGATCGAGCCGATCCTCGTGGCGGAGCCAGGCCACCCCGCGGCCTCTATCCAGCCCGGCGAACCGCTCACGACATCGGCGGACGGCGATGCTGGCTACGCGGCGTGGATCCGCTGCGAGGACTACCCGACTTCTCCGATCGTCGTGTTCACGTACGTCAACGGCATCGTTGAGTCGGATCAACCGGTTGAATGGCATGAGATCAAGCTCCAACTGCGAGACGACGGCATGTTCCACGTCACCGATGCGACCGATCTCTCACTGCCGCCCGGGGATGACCCCGGATTCATCCGCTCGCACGAACCAGCTTGCGGTATCGCGTTCTCACAGATCCGGTAGATGACCGCGGACAACCGAACCGGCCTCTCGCGCGTCTCACGGGTATCGGCGAGAGTGACGAGGTGCTCGACCAGGCCGAGATGGAGCGGTTCGTCCGCGAGGACTACCCACGGCTCGTGCATGCCGTCGCGCTCGTCGCCGGGAGCATCGACGTGGCGGAGGACCTGGTGCAGGAGGCAACCGCGCGGGCTTGGTACCGCGCTACCAAGGGCGAGACGATCGACTCGCTGCCGAACTGGGTTGCGGCCGTCGCGTTCAACCTCGCGCGCAGCCGGTGGCGGCGGATCTTCCTCGAGCGACGGACGATCGCGCCGGAGTTCGTTGAGGGTCCTTCGAACGAGGACCGCGTGGAGATCCAGCGAGCCCTTGCCGTGCTTCCGCGCCGCCAGCGCGAAGTGGCGGTCCTGCGCTACCTGCTCGGGATGAGCACACGCGACGTCGCCGCGACCCTTCACGTGAGTGAAGGCACGGTGAAGAACTCGCTCTCGAAGGCCAGGACCAGGCTCGCTCGCGAACTCCGCATCGAGGAAGGAGCGGACGATGTCGCGGATCGATGACGAACTGACCCGGCGCATCCGATCGTTCGATATCTCCCCGCGCCCCGATAAGGTCGTGGAACAGATCGTGGCGAGGCACCGGAAGGTGGCGATGCGCCGCCATCTCAGCGTCCCTCTCCTGGCGATGAGCGTCCTCGTGGGCACCCTCGGTGGCTACGTGGTCCTATCGCGAGCGTTCGACGACCGGGGCGACGATCCTGCCCGAGCGGCGACCACGGGCATCAACGGGCCGTTCGTGACGGTGGTCCTGGATACACATCGAACGTCGCAGCTGTTCCTGTACCCCGAGCTCGATGCCGGAGGTCGAGCGATCACCCCTGCCTCTCACGCCTTCATCTTTGATCCGGCAGCCTCGCCCGACGGCCGATCGATCGCCTACGTGAGGAGTCCGCCGATCTTGGGCGAACCGACCGAGGGAGAGCTTGTCATCCTCGATCTGACTAGCGACGTGACGACCGTGGTCGCGAACGGCCTGTTCTCCGATCCGACGTGGGCACCGGACGGCCGTTCCATCGCAGCCACGCTGGACGGTGAGGTCGGGATCGGGATAGTCGTGATCGACGTCGCGAGCGGGGAGTCGCGAAGCCTCGCAGCGGGTACGTCCCCCTCATGGTCCCCGGACGGAACGACGATCGCGTACGAGGTGCCGGTTGAGTGGCGGGGTCCCATGGACACTGGGGTCTTCGTCGTACCAGCGGCTGGCGGGACGGGTCGACGTATCGTCGACAACGGTTCCTCTCCCACGTGGTCACCGGACGGCTCGCGGATCGCCTACGTCCTCGGCGGCACCGGGATCTGGACCGCCAACCCGGCCGGCGGCGAATCGAAGCTCGTGGTCGGGACGGAACCAGGAGGAACCGCTCAGGACCCGACGTCGACGGTCGCGCACGTCGGTTGGTCGCCCGACGGCTCGTACCTGACCTACACCGCCGAGACGGACACCGGGTCGAGGATCCTCGCCGACCCGCTCGACGGCCCCGTGCCGATCGAGCTACCCCCGGGATCCAACTACGCATGGCTTCCCCAGGCCGATCCTCCCCTGGACTTCCCCGGGACAGATCGCACCGTCGATGGTGTCGACTATCCGGTCTGCCGGGTGATGCAGATCGCGGGGGACTTCGGATCCGAGGTACTCGATGCGGCGTGGGTCTTCCAGGAGGAACACACACCCGGGCAGGGTTGCGCGGCGGGCGAGGGCTTCCAACACCTGGCGATCGGCTCGGCCACCCGCGTCGAAGTGATCAGTGACCGGCTCACCGCGTGCAGCGACGGGAGCGACTGCTGGCCAGCGGCGGCCGTCGACCTCGACGGCGACGGGGTGGACGAGATCGCGGTCGGAGCGGGTTGGCGTCCCGGATACATGGACCTCGTGTTCTACCGGCTCGCTCATCACGACGATGACTCGGTGACGTTGGAGCGGATCGGAGCGGCATGCGGCGCCACTGAGAACTGCATCAGCCCTGTGTACTTCTCCATCGACGTGAACCCCGGATCGGAGACAGGCCTGTACTGCGGGTCGGTCGTGGGGCCACCGACCGATGGCGGGCTCGTGACCTGGCAGCTCGACGAGGACGGGGACGGGTGGATGTTCCAGCAGTACGAGCTCACACCGGACGGGTTCGCCCTGGATCCACGGGCGGGTGGGGTGACGCATGGACACCCGAGCAACTACCCGGGCAACGACGCCCTCGACGTGGGGCATGACGGCGAGAGCCTCTGCGGGGAGCCACTGATGCAGCTCGATGACTTCGACCCTGAACGCGCGAGGGAGATCGAGATGCAGCAAGACGGCACGCCCGAGCCGCCATCGATCGTCGGGACGGATGCGGTGACCGCTGCTCTCTGCGACGTCTCGAGCCAGACGGGGGAGCTCGACGGTGACTCCGTGGACGACGCCTTCGCAGTTGGAACCGTCCCCGACGGCGCGGGCGAGTGCCCCTTCGACGGTGAACGCGTGCTGCGCATCGACCTCGCCTCCGATGGATCGATCGACCTGGAACGGGCTCCGCCTGCCTGCTCACCGTGGTGCGTGCCCTACGCGATCGTCGACGTCTCCGGCGACGGCGTCGACGAGATCCTCATGAACGAGGGCCATACCGCTCCCCCCGTGTCCGCGGTCATCGGGGTGTATGTCCTCGTCGACGGCGATCTTGAGCCGGTCCCTTTCCCCGACGGTACGAACCGTTTCCCGCTGGTGAACTCGTACCAGGGCTACTTCGGGGCATACTGCGAAGGCATGAACCTCGTCACTTGGGAAGGCGAGTTCGCATGGGTGGCCCCCGACCTCTATTCGCTCACGTTCCGCACGTACGCGCTCGACCCTGACTCGCTCCGATTCAACCTCATCGAAACGACTCGGTCGGATGAGCCGGCCCCTCTTCCAGGGCGAACCGGTTGGGACTCACTCTGCGGTACAGCAACGTCCGGTTTCGGCTGAGCTACGCCGTGAGGCCGAGGACCAACTCGTTCAGGAGCAGCATCCCGCGCTCCGTGGGGACCAGCCGCCCGAGGTCGTCTTCCAGGAGCCCGGTCTGCAGGTACGGCTCGTACTTCTCCTCCTCGAACCACGACGCGGGCACGCCCTCGAGGATCCGCAGGCGAAGGAACACCTCCTCGAGATAGGCGTCTGACGGATCCAGGCTCTCGCTGCCGCCGATCGGCAACTCGCCCGCCTCGACCATCGCGAGGTACTGCTCGGGCGGGCGGACGTTCCACCACCGCACGTCGTCGCGATAGGCGTGCGCGCCGGCGCCGAGCCCCACGTACGGCCGCCGCTCCCAGTACCCCAGGTTGTGCCGGCACTCGTATCCGGGCCGCGCCCAGTTCGAGATCTCGTAGTGGTGATAGCCGGCGGCGCGGAACACGTCGCACGCGAGCATGAACATCTCGGCTTGCACGTCCGGGTCGGGCTCGGGCGACGCACCGCTCGCGATCTTCCGGCCGAGCGGCGTCGCGGGCTCGATGGTCAGAGCGTACGCGCTCACGTGCTCGGGCCCGAGCGCCACCGTCTCCTGCAGCGTGCGCTCCCACGACGCGACGGCCTCCCCCTCGGCTCCGTAGATCAGGTCGAGGCTCACGTTCACGTACCCCGCCTGGCGCGCGGCGGCGAAGGCCGCGTGCACGCTCTCGGGCCGGTGCGAACGCTCGAGCGACGCCAGCACCGCGAGGTCGAAGGACTGCGCACCCATCGACAGACGTTGAAAGCCGGCCTCCCGGAGCGCGGCCAGCGAGGCCACATCGACGGTGTCGGGGTTCGCCTCGATCGTGACCTCGGCGTCGCTCGCGAGCGCGAACGACGAGCGCAGATGCGCGAGCAGCTCTGCCAGGTCTTCCGGGGTCATCGTGGTGGGCGTGCCACCGCCCAGGAAGACGCTCGCGAACGGCGCGCCTTCCCACGCCGGTGCCGCGAGCGACGCCTCCGCCATCAACGCCCGGAGGTACCGGGGCTTGAGTTCATCCATCCCCGCGTAGGCGTTGAAGTCGCAGTAGCCGCACCGCGTCAGGCAGAACGGGACGTGGACGTAGATCCCGCCCGCGTCGCTCATCGCTTCGTCTCGTCCACGCGAAGCGCGGCGATGAACGCCTCCTGCGGCACGTCGACCTTGCCCACGCGCCGCATCCGCTCCTTGCCCTTCTTCTGCTCCTCCAGCAACTTCCGCTTGCGCGTGATGTCACCGCCGTAGCACTTGGCCAGCACGTCCTTGCGCTTGGCCTTCACGGTCTCGCGCGCGATCACCTTCGAGCCGATCGAGGCCTGGACCGCCACGTCGAACAACTGACGCGGGATCAGTTCCTTCAGGCGTTCGGTCATCTTCTTGCCATACGCGTAGGCCTTGTCTCGGTGCACGACGCTGCTGAACGCATCGACCGGCTCGCCGTGCAGCATCACGTCGACGCGCACCAGCTTCGATTCCTGGAAGCCGTAGGGCTCGTAGTCCAGGCTCGCGTAGCCGCGCGTGCGCGACTTCAGGTGGTCGAAGAAGTCGAAGACGATCTCGGCCAGAGGCAGCACGTAGTGCACCTCGACGCGCTCGGGCGTGAGGTAGTTCATGTCCACCATCTCGCCGCGCTTGAGTTGGCAGAGTTCGAACACCGCGCCCAGGTACTCGGTGGGGGTGATCACGGTGGCGTACACCACCGGTTCCTCGACCTTGTCGTAGTCACCACCCGGTGGCATCTCGGCCGGGTTGTGCACCACGGACTCGTCCTCGCCTTTGAAGACGTGGAACTCCACGTTGGGTGCTGTGGAGATGAGCTCCAGATCGAACTCGCGCTCCAGGCGCTCGCGCACGATGTCCATGTGCAGCAGGCCCAGGAACCCCACGCGGAACCCGAAGCCGAGCGCGATGGAAACCTCGGGTTCGTAGACGAGCGCGGAGTCGGAGAGCTTCAGCCTGTCCAGCGCCTCGCGGAGCTCGGAGTAGTCCCCGCCCTCGGAGGGGAACAGCCCGGACCACACCATCGGTTTCGGCTCGCGGTAGCCCGGGAGCGGTTCGGTGGCTCCCCCCTTCCCAGCGAGCGTGATCGTGTCGCCGACCTTGGCTTGATGCACATCCCGCAGCCCGGTCACCAGGTAGCCGACCTCGCCGGGGCCGAGAGCGTCGACGGGGGTGGCCTCGGGTGCCATGACGCCGGCTTCTTCGGCCTCGGCGGTCACGTTGGTCGCGAACATCTTGATCTTCGCGTTGGACGGCAGGCGGCCCTGCTTCACCCGGACGTAGGTGATGACCCCGCGGTACGCGTCGAACGCCGAGTCGAAGATCAGGGCCTGCAGGGGCGCGGTCTCGTCGCCCACCGGCGGCGGCACCAGTTCGATGATGGAGCGCAGCAACGCGTCCACACCGTCGCCGGACTTCGCGGAGACACGCAAGATCGCGTCGGGATCGACGCCGAGCAGGTTGCCGAGTTCATCCGCGCGGCGCTCGGGTTCGGCGGCCGGCAGGTCGATCTTGTTGAGCGCGGGGATGATCGTGAGCCCGGCGTCGCGCGCGAGGTGATAGTTCGCCAGCGTCTGGGCTTCCAGCCCCTGCGCCGCGTCCACCAGCAGGACCGCGCCTTCGCAGGCTTCGAGCGACCGCGAGACCTCGTAGGTGAAGTCGACATGCCCTGGCGTGTCGATGAGGTTGAGTTCGTAGCCGTCGTGCAGGAGGCGCACCGCCTGGGCCTTGATGGTGATCCCGCGCTCGCGCTCCAGGTCCATCTTGTCCAGGTACTGGGCGCGCATGTCGCGCATCTCGACGGTATGGGTGATCTCCAGCATCCGGTCGGCCAACGTCGACTTGCCGTGGTCGATATGCGCCACGATGCAGAAGTTCCGGATGTGAGAGATCTCGGTCGACACGGGTCCCCATGGTACGGGGGGTGACGCTCGGCTCAGCCGAGGGCCTCGAGCACCTCGCTCGCCGCGCGATGGCCGGATGAGACGGCCCCGTCGAAGTAGCCGTGCCACATGGTGGCCGTCTCGCTCCCCGCCCAGTGGATCGGTCCGTCGGGGCGGCGAAGCGCCCGGCCGAACGCGACGGCCGCGCCGACGGCGGGCTTGCCCGCGTAGCAGCCACGGGTCCACGGCTCGGCCGACCAATCCAGTTCGAGGTAGTCGCGCGGCTCAGCCGCCCTCCGGCCGAAGATCGTGACGAGCGAGCCCAGCGCGGCGTCGCGGCGCTCCTGGGCTGATGCCGCGGAGAACCGGCGGGCGGCACCCGCCTCGAAGAGGCCCACCAGGACCCCGGGGCTCCCGCCCGGCGGGGAGTTGTCGAGGCCGAACGAGAGCGGGAGCCCGGGCGCGGTCCATTGCCCCGAGAGCCCGTCCCGGCGCCAGAACGGCTCGTGGTAGACGACGTTCACCTTGATCACCGAGCCGGGATGGGTGCGGGAGAGGATCGCGTCCTTGTCGGGCGGGAGCGCCGGATCGAAGGCGATCCGCGATGCCAGGACCGGGGGGACCGCGATCACGGCTCGGCGGGCGGCGACGTCCACGCGGTCGGTCCGGACGAGGACCCGATCCGCCCTGTGTTCCACCGTCCGCACCGGCGCGCGGAGCTCGACGGCATCACCCAGCCGTCCGGCCGCTGCGATGGACACGGCCTGTGAGCCGCCCACGAACCGATCCTGCTGCGCGCCGCCGCGCACCCCCGTCATCACGTCGAACCCGTTCGAGCACGCGAGCGCGTAGAGCGCCCACAGCAGTGACAGCTCGGCGGCCGGCGTCGCCTGCACCTCGGCTACGATCCGGACCAGGTCACGCACGTCCGGATGCCCGACGTTCGCGACGATCCACGCTTCGAAGGTGGTCGTGTCGAGGGCGGTGGCACCGGGCGCGTCCCAGGGCGCATCCACGGGGACCGTGGCCGCCTGCTCGTGCAACGCCCGGAGCGCCACCTCGAGTTCGGCCGCCACCTCCGGCGTAGTTTCCGGGAACGGGTCGGCGTGGCGAACGACGTCCCCACCGAGCTTGGCGAGGTGCTCACCTTCGTAGTACGTGGGGAAGGTGTCGACGCCGAGGTCGTCCGCCAGGGCCGCGATGGCGTCCTGCGTCGGGCCCACCCACTCCCCGCCCATCTCTACGACCTCGCCGTCGCCGATGTCGGCGTTGAGCGTCCGCCCGCCGACACGGTCGCGGGCCTCCAGGACCGTGACCCTCCGGCCCGCGGCCTGCAGGTCGAGGGCGGTAGTCAGGCCGGCCAGCCCCGCCCCCACGATCGCGACGTCGGTGTCGAGGACCCGCATGGAGCCGATCCTAGGGCTTCGCGCCGGTCACGGCGAAGGGCACTCGGCGTCGGCCACGAAGATCGTGGCACACGCGGGCAGGGGTGAGCCGCCGCGGGCGGCTTCCACGAGCGCCGCCACGGCCTCGAGCACTGCGGTCCGGTTGTCGCGGAGCACGAGGTGCCCGGAGCCGAGCGCCATCACGTAGACGCCGTCGGTCGAGATGGTGGCGAGGTCGGCCTGGGTGCGGCGCCACAGGGCCTCGGACAGGACGTCCTCGTAGCGCTCGGCCCGCATCGCGATGACCGGCAGACCGCCCAGGTCGTGGCCCGGGCCCCGCAGCGCCTCGGCGGTCGCATCGATATCGAGGAGGTCACCCCCGTCCACCCAGTCGGCGTCGGGTGAGCCCTCGCCGTAGAACCGCCGGTACGGTTCGATCTCGTCCTCGTGC
>JBBDHX010000035.1:0-80683 GCA_040880745.1 Actinomycetota bacterium | reverse complement strand
CGCCCCCCCCCCCAGCAGTTCCTTCAGCTTGGCCAAGACGGCCGGCGTGCATGCGGCGGCCGGCAGGTCCACCACGAGGGCCTCCTCGACGCGCCGATCGCCGGCGGTGCCGAGGTCGGGCTCCCGCACGGCGGTGGCGCGGATCTGCAACTCGCGGCCCCGCAGGTCGATCCTCCCCGTCACGAGCACGATCCGGTCGGTTTCCATCAGCTCCGGCGCACTCTGATAGACGCTCGGGAATGCGATCACCTCGACCCCTCCCGCGAGGCCCTCTAGGCGGAGTTGCGCGTAGGGCTCCCCACGCTTGGTGTACTTGCGTGAGAGCGATCCGATGATGCCCCCGACCGTCACCAGGTCCCCGTCTCCCAGATCCGGGAGGGCGCGGATCTCGTGCGTCATGTGGGCGGAGAGCGCCTTCTCGATGCCCAGCAACGGGTGGTCCGTGACGAACTGTCCGAGCATCTCTTTCTCCTTGCTGAGCAGGAGACGCTTCGGGAGCTCCGGACCCTCGACCACCGACTCGTCGAGTTCATCGAGATGCTCGCCACCCCCGAACAGGGAGAACTGCCCCGCCGCCTCGGCGTGGCGCTCCGCGAGGATCGGGCGCGAGACCTTCTCGAACGCGGGCTCACCCTCGGGCCCCTGCAGGAGTCCACCGCGCGTGTAGCCGAGCGAGTCGAACGCCCCCGCGTACACCAGCGACTCCAGGACACGCTTCGTGAGGACCCCGGGGTCGACGCGCCGGCAGAAATCGGCGAACGTGGTGAACGGGCCCGTGCGATCGCGCGCATCGAGGATCGACCGTACGGCGCCCTCGCCGACGTTGCGAACGGCCGAGAGCCCGAACCGGATGGAGCGGCCGGCCTCTCGTGCGGGCGCGAAGTCGAGGTCCGAGCCGTTCACGTCGGGCGGGAGCACGTCGATCCCCATGCCCCGGCACGCGTACAGGTAGTACGGCTTGCGGTCCTTGTCGTCCTTCACCGATGTCAAGATCGCGGCCATGTACTCGACCGGGTGATGCGCCATCAGGTACGCGGTCTGGTACGCCACGTAGCCGTACGCGCAGGCGTGCGAGGCGTTGAACCCGTAGTCGGCGAACGGTTCGACCAATTCGAAGATCTCATGAGCGGTCCGCTCCGGGTGGCCTTGGGCCACGGCCCCCTTCACGAACCTCTCGCGCTCGGCAGCCACCTTCTCGCGGATCTTCTTGCCCATGACCTTGCGCAGCGTGTCGGCTTCGCCCATCGAGAACCCGGCGAACGCGACGGCGGTCTGCATGACCTGCTCCTGGTACACGATGATGCCGTAGGTGTCCTTGAGCACCGGCTCGAGGTCGGGGTGCGGGTAGGTGACCTTCTTCCGGCCGTGTTTGCGCTCCGCGTACTCCGTGTGCTGGCCCATGGAGAGCAACCCCGGCCGGTACAGCGCCACGCAGGCCATCAGATCCTCGAACCGGTCGGGTTCCAACAGCTTGATCAGGTTCTTCACCCCGGGCGACTCCATCTGGAACACACCCGTGGTCTCCCCCTTGCGGAGCATCGCGTACGTGCGTTCGTCATCGAGCGGCACCGCGTCGATGTCCAGCTCGGTTCCCGCGGCACGGAGATGCCGGAGCGTCTCCTCGATCACGGAAAGGTTGCGTAGCCCGAGGAAGTCCATCTTGAGCAGGCCGAGCGCGGCCACGCCGTTCATGTCGAACTGCGTGACCATCTTCTTGGCCTCGTCGCGAGAGTCCTTGCTCAGCTTGAGCGGCAGGTACTCCACCAGCGGCCGATCGCCGATCACGACACCGGCGGCGTGGACCGAGTCTTCCCTGCGCAGGCCCTCCAGGGCGCGCGCCGTGTCGATCACCTCACGCGCCTCAGGTTCGCGTTCGTAGGCCTCACGGAGTTCGGGGCTGAGGGTGAGCGCGTTGTCGATCGGTTCGTCGCGACCCATCACCGCCGGCGGGTACATCTTGCAGAGCCGGTCACCGAACGCCGCCGGGAACCCGAGGACGCGCGAGGCGTCACGGATGCCCTGCTTGCCCTTGATCGTCTGGAACGTGACGATCTGCGCGACGTGGTCCGAGCCGTACTTCTCGGTTGCGTAACGGATGACCTCGTCGCGGCGTCGCTCGTCGAAGTCCATGTCGATGTCCGGCATCTCGACGCGGTCAGGGTTGAGGAACCGTTCGAACAACAAGCCGTAGCGCAGCGGGTCGAGGTCGGTGATCTTGAGCGCGTAGGACACCACCGACCCGGCCGCCGAACCCCGCCCGGGGCCGACACGGATCCCCTGCTCACGCGCGAACCGGATGAGGTCCCACACGATGAGGAAGTAGCCGGCGAAACCCATGTGCGTGATGACGGACAGCTCGCGGTCCAGACGTTCGGCCACCGCCGTCGGGAAGGGGGAGCCATAGCGAGCTTCGGCTCCACGCTCGACGAGGGTGCGCAGGTAGCCCTCCAGAGGCTCGCCGGCGGGGGTCTCGAACCGTGGCAGGTGGTACTCCGTCTCCCCGCGGACCAACGCTCGCTCCAGATGCTCGAGTGGCTGGATCCGTTCGGCGATCAAAAGGGTGGCATCGCAGGCCTCGGGCTGCTCGTGGAACGTGGCGCGCATCTCCTGCGGGCTCTTCAGGTAGAACTCCTCCGCATCGAAGCGCAGACGCTTGGGGTCAGACTGCAGCTTCTGCTGTTGGATGCAGAGCAAGACGTCGTGTGGTTTCGCATCGCTCGGCAAGGTGTAGTGCAGGTCGTTCGTCGCCACCAGGGGAACGCCGACCTCGGCGGCCACAGCGATCTGTTGCGGCAAGATAGCCCGCTGATCCGCGAGCCCGTGGTCCTGCAACTCTATGTAGTAGTTCCCCGCACCGAAGATGTCCTTGTACTCCCCCGCCGCGCGGACGGCGCGGTCGTGCTGAGCACCCACGAGCGCCACACCGATCTCGGAGGAAAGGCACCCCGACAAGCAGATCAACCCTTCTGCATGTTCGGCCATCGATGCCTTGTCCATGCGCGGGCGGTGGTAGAAGCCCTCCAGGTACGCCGACGAAACCAGGCGCAAGAGGTTGCGATACCCGGTCTCGTTCTCCGCCAGCAAGGTCAGGTGGTGGTACTTCTCCGCGCTCTCACCGGGTGTCCGATCGAAGCGAGATCCCGGAGCGACGTAGGCCTCGACGCCGATGATCGGGGTGACGCCTGCCGCACGGGCAGCCTCGTAGAACCGCAATGCCCCGAACATCGCGCCGTGATCGGTGATGGCCAAGGCCGGCATCCCCATCCGCTGGGCCTCGGACAACAGGGTTGCCGCCTGCGGGTTGGATCTCGGCGCTTCGATCCGGGCGGCGCCGTCGAGCAGCGAGTACTCGGAGTGGACGTGCAGGTGGACGAAACTCGGGTCGGACATCGGCGCTGGTCGTGGCCCTTCCGGGAGGGGTTTCCACAGCCGGCCCGGCGGACTGTGGAGAACTTACATCGGTGTGATCCGGGGCCCCGAGACTACGCCGGGCTGGAGGGATGTCAACGCCGCAGGTCGGAGCGGGCGCGGTTCAGGGCGTCCACGAGATCGCCGGGCAACGGCTCCTGCAGGTCGATCGCTTCTCCGGTCACAGGATGCACGAACGAGATACGGGCCGCGTGCAGGAACGGCCGCGAGAGCCCCAGCTCCCGCGCGTCGTCCCCGCTCCCGCCGTAGGCCCGGTCCCCCAAGACCGGGTGCCCGACCGCGGCCAGATGCACGCGGATCTGGTGCGTGCGGCCGGTGCGGGGCGCGACGTCGAGCAGCGCAGAGCGTGCGAAGCGCTCGCGCACGTGCACATCGGTGGAAGCCGCGCGTCCTTCCAGGCGGTCGACCACGATGCGGGCGGGGCGCGCGGCCCCCACCGTGAACACGTCGTGGGCCGGCGCGCCGCGGACCAGCGCCACGTACCGGCGAACCACGCTCCGCGCACGGAACATCGCCTGCAACTTCGTGAACGCCTCGTCGGTCTTCGCCACCACCAGCAGGCCACTCGTCCCCGCGTCGAGGCGGTGCACGATGCCCGGCCGGAGCGCGCCGCCCGCCGGCGCGAGCGGGACGCCCATCGCCATGAGGCTGTTCACGAGCGTCCCGGTCTGCCGGGCGGCCGTGGGGTGGGTCGGCAAACCTGCCGGCTTGGCGATGACCAGCAGGTGCTCGTCCTCCAGCCGCACCGGCACGGGTTCGCCGCCGGGCAGAAGGGCCTCGGTCATCAACAGTCGGACCGACAACCTCTCTCCGCCGAGCAAGCGATGGGACTTGGTCTTCACCGTGCCATCCACGAGCACCAGCCCTGCCTCGATCGCTCGTTGCACGTCGGCCCGAGGAACATCCATGAGTCGAGCGATGACCGCGTCCAGCCGCCCGGGCTCCCCGACGAGCGGCTCAGCCATCCGCCGGCGCTCCGGCAGCATCGCCCCGCCTGCCGGAGAAGGAGGCGAGCCCGAGCCACAGGGCTCCCACCACGATCGCCGAGTCGGCGAGGTTGAACACCGGCCATATCTGCAGGTCGATGAAGTCCACGACCTCACCACCGAGACCTGGACCGCGGAACACGCGGTCCGCGAGGTTGCCCAGCGCTCCCCCGAGCACCAGACCCAGAGCGAGCGCCTGGGAGGGCGGACGGGCTCGGAACGAGAACAGCACGATGAGCACGCTCACGACGATGCTGGCAGCTGCGAAGAACCAGGGAGCGGAGGAGAACAGCGAGAACGCACCACCGGTGTTGGTGGCGAACCGGAACGTGAGCACCCCGGGGATCACGTCGACGGACCCATCGCGGAGCGTCGCGACGGCGAGTGCTTTGGTCACCTGATCCAGGAGGAGAGCGCCACCGGCTGTGCCGAGCAGGATCGTCGCGCCGCGGCGAACCCCGGGATCCACGCGGCTACCGGCGCGAGCGCGCCTGCGCGTCCTTGATGCAGAGGTCCACGTAGGGAAGAGCCTTGACGCGCGCCTTCTCGATGGGTTTGCCGCACCGCTCGCAGACGCCGTACGTGCCGTCGTCGATCCGCTTCAGCGCTCGCTCGATCTTCTGCATCAGGTCGCGGACGTTGTTCTCGATCGAGAGATCCTTCTCGCGCTCGAACGTGGCGGACCCGGCATCCGCGGACTCGTCGTCGATGCCGACATCCCCCGAGAGATCAGACTGCGACGCGGCGAAGGTGCCGTCCTCGATGGTGGTCAGCTGAGCCTGCAGTTCGGACTGCTCTTCGAGCAGTCGGGTGCGCAGTTCGGCGATCTCGGGTTTCGTCAGTTTGACCGCGGCCATGGTCGGCGAAGGGTAGCAGACGGATACCGCGCGGCGGTCATCCGTGCAGGTCAGGAGGCCTACGTCGGTCCGAAGGCCCTCGCAGGAGGGCGTTCGTGGTCTGAGCGCGCGTGGGACAGGTCAGCCGTGTAGCATGCGGCCATCGGCGACGACGGGAACGCGGCGCCGGGATCGGCCAGGCGTGAGCGAACCGGGATGGTGCGAGCCGGTGCCGGTGCCCCCGGTGTCATCCTCCCCGAGCCCCTGCCCGAAACGGGCGCGGGATCCACCCGCGCTCCGCGGTAGACGCAGGCGGGATCCGCCCGTGATCGCGGTCGGCCGTGCGGTTCGGATCGAACAGCTCGGAAGAGCTGCGACGCCCGAGCCGCACCCACAGGCCTTCGAGCGGCGTCCTCGGACGCAAGCGAGGTGGGACCGCGGGGCACGCGCCTCGTCCTCGCACCCGAGGATGAACCGTCGCGCCAAGGAGGCCGAGGATGACCACCGCGTTCGAGCCCGTTGATCTCAAGGTCCGCTTCCCCGAACTCGAGGAGCAGATCGCGGCCTGGTGGAAAGAGGCGGGCATCTTCGCCCGTTCCGTCGCCGCTCGTGAGGACGCCCCGGAGTGGATCTTCTACGAGGGACCTCCCACCGCCAACGGCCGCCCGGGCATCCACCACGTCGAGCCCCGCACCTTCAAGGACGTCTACCCACGCTTCAAGACGATGACGGGCCACCGCGTACGGCGCAAGGCCGGCTGGGACTGTCACGGGTTGCCGGTCGAACTCGAAGCCGAGAAGGAGATCGGCAGCACGGGGAAGCGAGACATCGAGGCCTACGGCGTGGCGCGGTTCAACGAGCTCTGCCGGGCCTCGGTCCAGCGGTACGTGGGCGATTTCGAACGGCTCACCGATCGGATCGGGTTCTGGATCGACATGTCGGACGCGTACTGGACGATGTCGACGCCCTACATCGAGTCCGTGTGGTGGTCGTTGCAGCGCCTGCATCAGCGCGGGCTCCTGGTGCAGGACCACAAGGTCACGGCGTACTGCCCCCGGTGCGGCACCGCCCTGTCTGACGCCGAGGTCGCGCAGGGTTACCAGACCGTCACGGATCCGAGCACGTTCGTCCGGTTCCCGATCGCAGACGCCGCGGACCCGAGCCTGATCGGGGCCTCCTTGCTCGTGTGGACGACGACGCCGTGGACGCTCCCGGCGAACACCGGCGTCGCGATCGACGCCGACGCGTCGTACGTCGAGGTGAAGACGGGCGGGGAACGGCTCATCCTCGCCGCCGGCCTCGCCGGAAGCGTCGTCGGTGACGCCTCGCCCGAGCGCACGATCCGTGGTGCGGACCTGGTCGGCCTCCGCTATGCCCCCCCTTATCCCAACGTCGAAGACGCGCACACCGTCGTGGCGGCGTCGTTCGTCTCGATGCAAGACGGGACCGGCATCGTGCACCTGGCGCCCGCGTTCGGCCCTGAAGACCTGGCCATCGGACGGGCCCAGGGCTGGCCCGTCTGGAAACCGGTGGGCGATGACGGTCGCTTCACCGAGGAGGGTCCGGCGTTCATCCGCGGCTCGTTCGTCAAGGATGCCGACCGGCCGATCCTGGATGACCTGCTGGAGCGAGGTCTCCTGTGGAGGGAGGACGCCTACGAGCACGCGTACCCGTTCTGCTGGCGCTGCGCGACGCCGCTCCTGAACTACGCCCGGACGTCCTGGTACGTGCGGACGACCGCCGTGAAGGACCGGCTGCTCGAGGTCAACGCCGCGGTGAACTGGTACCCCGAGCACATCCGGGAGGGCCGCTACGGCGACTGGCTCGAGAACAACGTCGATTGGGCGCTCTCGCGCGAGCGATACTGGGGAACGCCGTTGCCGATCTGGGTCTGCGAGCAGGGTCACGAGACGGCGATCGGTTCGCTGCAGGAGCTCTCCGCACACGCGGGCCGTGACGTGACGGGTGTGGATCCGCACCGGCCCTTCATCGACGAGATCACGATCGCGTGCCCCGTCTGCGGGGGCGTGTCCACCCGCGTCCCCGAGGTGATCGACACCTGGTACGACTCCGGCGCCATGCCGTTCGCGCAATGGGGATACCAACCGGACCTCGGCAGAGGCGTCGAGGAGTTCGCGTCGATGTTCCCGGCGGACTTCATCTCCGAGGCGATCGACCAGACGCGCGGGTGGTTCTACACCCTGATGGCCGAGGGCGTGCTGCATTTCGACTCCACGGCGTACCGCAACGTGGTGTGCCTGGGCCACATCGTCGCCGAGGACGGCAGGAAGATGTCGAAGTCGCTCGGCAACCAGTTCGACCCGTGGGAGGCGTTGGACCGCCAGGGCGCAGATGCGCTGCGGTGGTGGATGATCACGAGCGGTTCGCCCTGGGAACCGCGCCGCCTCGGTCACGAGATCCTGGACGAGGGCGTGCGGCAGTTGTTGCTGCCGCTCTGGAACACGTATGCGTTCTTCGTGACGTACGCGAACGCCAGCGGTTATGACCCGATGACCACCGGGACGCCCCCGATGGCCGAGCGGTCGGTCATGGACCGGTGGATCCGTTCACGCCTGGCGGGGACCGTTCGCGAGGCGCGCGAACGTCTCGACGGGTACGACGCGACGGGCGCCGGCCGGAGGATGCTGGCCTTCTTGGACGATCTCTCCAACTGGTACGTGCGCAGGTCCCGGCGACGGTTCTGGAACCCCGATGGCGAAGGCGGTCGCGACAGCGACGCGGCGTTCGCAACGCTCTGGGAGTGCCTGATCACCCTCGCCCAGCTGATGGCGCCCTTCACCCCGTTCGTGACCGAGGCCCTGTGGCGCAACCTCGCAGCGGGTCGTGGCGGCCAACCCGACTCTGTGCACCTGTCCGCGTACCCGCTCGCGCACGACGCGGACATCGATCCCGAACTGGACGGGGCGATGGACGCGGCACGGCAGATCGTGGAGCTGGGGCGCCGCGTGCGCGTCGAGACCAAGGTGCGCACACGGCAGCCGCTCAGCCACGCGGTGGTGCATCTCACGGGGCAGCCGCCGGGGATCGACGCCGTGCTCGGGTTGGTGGCGGAGGAGTTGAACGTGCGCGAGGTCCGGATCGCGGCGTCGGCCGAGGCGTTCGGACGGTGGCGAGCCAAACCCAACTTCAAGATCCTCGGACCCCGGCTGGGACCTCGCGTGAAGTCACTCGCCAGGGCGTTGGACGACGCGGCCGTGGCGGGCGATCTCGCTGCCGGCCGGCGAGTCGAGCTCCGCATCGACGACGGGCCGCCCGTCGTGATCGCCCCCGAAGATGTGGAGCTCGCCCAGGAGGTGGCCGAGGGGTGGGGCGTCGCATCGGGCTCGGGGACCACGGTCGCGCTCGAGCTCGCGCTCACCCCCGACCTCGTGAGCGAAGGACGAGCTCGCGAGGTCATCCGGCTCATCCAAGAGGCCCGGAAGGATGCTGGCCTCGCCGTGGGCGACCGGATCGTGGTCGGCATCACCGGTCCGGTCGCTGCGGCCGTGCGAGCGCATATGGCGCTCATCGCGAGCGAGACGCTCGCTCTGAGCGTCGAGGACGAGGATCTGAGCGACGCGCTTCACCGTCGCGAAGCGACGATCGACGACGACGACGTGACGCTCACCCTTCGGAGGGCGTGACGCGCTCCTGAGCATCGCCACCCCAGAACAGCTCCCGCAGCGATCCATCGGCGGTGTCGTCCACGCCGGTCACGGCCCCCTGCAGGCGGATGGTCGCGTCCGCGTCGGCCGGCGGCGCGCCGGCAGGTCCCTGGTCCTCGTCTGGCTCGGGAGCATGCGGCGTCTCCGCCTCTTCTGCCTCGACCCCGCGCTCCTCCCCGCGCTCGTCGCCGTGCTGCCCGACGGGTCCAGCAGACGGCATCCTCGCGGCCTTGGCCATCGATTTCACGGACTCCGCGTGCGTCTGCACGAGCGCCGCCAGATCCTGGAGGAAGGCGCGCTCCTGCGTCAGGAACGGACGCACGACCTCACCCTGGTCCGATGACCCGGCGACGGCCGCCGCCACCGTGGCGTGGGCTCCCGTGGTGATCCGCGCTGCCTCCTCGCGCGCCCGCGCGATGATCTCGTCCGCCTGGCGGGCCACGTCATCGAGGTCGGGCGTGCCGAGCACCGGAGCCCCGGGCTGCGACCGCAGCCGCTGGATCTCCGCCTGCATCGCGCCGACCGCCTCGGTCACCTCGTCCAGGAACGCATCGACGTCGCGCATCTTGTACCCGCCGAGCCTCGACACGCGGAACTCCTTCTGCTGGATGGCGAGCGGCGAGAGCACGTGCGCCGGGGTCCCGGCGGTGTTGGCAGGGTCGGATCGAGCCATGGGAGCCTCCCTAGCAGAGCGCGGTTCGCAGCACGAAGATGATGACGAACGCCACCGCGACCGACAGATCGAACATCCCCGCTGGCGGCACGATGGCCCGGATCGGTCTCAGGATGGGTTCCGTGACCGAAAAGAGCAGGTCGTATGCCGATCGGAGTGGACCCGTGACCGGCGGGCGTCCCCCGAACACGGCGATCCACGAGACGATCACCCGAACGAGCAGGAGCACCGACGCCAGCCATAACGCCAGACACACGAGGTTGCCGACAGGACCGCTGATCATCGGGCGGGAAGGCTAACAGTCCCGGTGCGGTTGCTCAGAACTGGTTGTAGAACCCGTCGCCGACGAGCTTGGCGCGCTCCTCGGCGGATACCTCGACGTTGTCCGGGCTGAGGAGGTAGACGCGGTTGGCGACGAGTTCGATCTTCCCGTCGTGCGCGTAGACGAGCCCGGAGGCGAAATCCACCAGCCTGCGAGATATGGAGTCCTCGGTGCCTTGCAGGTTCATGATGACCGCGGTCCCTTCCTTGAACCGGTCGGCCACCTCGCGCGCCTCGTTGAACCGTTTGGGCTCCGCCTTGTAGATGGCGGACGTGGGAGCGGTGGCAGGCCGCGGCGACGCGATGGTCCGCACGACCCCTTCACCCTCGGCCGGAGACTCGACGGCCTGCGGCCGCATCCGCCGGACGGGGGACGGCTCAGCCTCGGGCATCTCGTCGACGAACTCGTCGTCCCCCTCCACGAGTCCCAAGTAGTTCATGGTCTTCTTCCACACGCCGGCCATCTCGCTCTGGTCCTCCTCGTGTCACGGCGTCCGTGGACCGAACAAAGCCGTTCCTATGCGCACCATGGTAGCGCCTTCTTCCACCGCGACCTCGTAATCCAACGACATACCCATCGAGAGGTCCAGCACCGCCGGGTGGGCCGGGGCGAGCCCTTCACGGAGCTCTCGCAGGCGAGCGAACCACGGCCGCGCCTCCTCCGCGGTCGGCGTGAGCGGCGGGACGGTCATCAACCCGCGGAGCCGCAGGCCGTCGAGACCGCCGATCACCGACGCGGCGGCCCCCAGCTCTCCGGGTGCGAGCCCGGTCCGCTCACCCGTGAAGTCCACCTCCAGGAGCACGTCCAGCCTCCTGCCGGCGCGCTCCGCTCTCCCGGCCAGCCGCCGAGCCGCGCGCTCTCCCGCCACGGTTTCGACCACGTCGGCCAGGTCGGCGACGTGGTGGGCGGTGCCCGACCGCAGGGCGCCGATGTAGTGCCATCGGATGCCCGGCGCCGCCACGGCGGATCGCGCCGCGCGGAGCTCGGTCACGTAGTTCTCGCCGATCGCCGTCACACCGGCCGCGACGGCCTCCTCGATCGCCGACGCAGAGACGCGCTTGGCCGCAGCGACCAGGGTCACGTCCTCGGACGAGCGTCCCGCTCGCCGCGCCGCGTCCGCGATCGCCGAACGGATCCGTGCCACGTTGCCCGGGATGTCCGCACGCGTGGATCGCACGCGGCGGAGCATACGAAGGGGGCGAGGAGGTTCGTCCTCTCGGCCAAGAGGCGGGGGAAGGTCGCCTCTTCGCTCGTCGAACCTCCTCGCCCCCTTCGCGCTCGCGCGGGGCCGCGCGGGGCGACGCCGATCCGCCTAGCTCTTCAGGAAGTCCGGGATGTCCAGATCCTCCTCGGCGTCGAACGAGACCGGTGCAGGCTCGGCATCGGCCGTCGTGAACACATCGTCGTCTTGCAAGATCGACGGGAGATCTCCCTCGTCGCGTCCGCCCCGCGAGGGCTCTTCCAGCAGTCGCGACAACCGGCTCTCGAACCGGTTCTCTCCCGTCGGGCTCACCTTGTCGAACCCGGCGGCCACCACGGTCACGCGGACCTCGTCCCCGAGCGCGTCGTCGACCACCGCACCGAAGATGATGTTCGCGTCGGGGTGGGCGACCCGGGTGATCGCGTCCGCGGCCGCGTTCACCTCGTGCAGGGTCAGGTCCGTCGGGCCCGCGATGGAGAGGAGGACACCCTTCGCGCCGTCGATGGAGGACTCGAGGAGCGGGCTGGAGATGGCGGCCTTCGCCGCCTCGGTGGCGCGGTCGGCGCCCGACCCGATGCCGATCCCCATCAACGCTGAGCCCGCGCCGGCCATGACCGACTTGACGTCGGCGAAGTCCAGGTTGATCAAGCCAGGCGTCGTGATCAGGGAGGTGATCCCGTCGACACCTTGGAACAGCACCTGGTCCGCCATCCGGAAGGCATCGACCATCGGCATCGAGGGGTCGGCCACCTGGAGCAAGCGGTCGTTGGGCACGACGATGAGGGTGTCCACCGCCTTCTTCAGTTCGGTGATCCCGATGTCGGCCTGCGTGGCGCGCTTGCGTCCCTCGAACCCGAACGGCCGGGTGACGACGCCGATCGTGAGGGCACCGAGGTTGCGGGCGATCTCCGCGATCACGGGAGCGCCGCCGGTCCCCGTGCCTCCTCCCTCGCCGGCCGTGATGAAGACCATGTCGGCGCCCTTCAAGATCTCCTCGATCTCGTCGGAGTGCTCATCGGCGGCCGTCTTGCCGACCTCGGGGTCGGACCCGGCTCCGAGGCCCCGCGTCGTCTCGCGACCGATGTCCATCTTGACCTCGGCATCCGACATCAACAGGGTCTGCGCATCCGTGTTCACGGCGATGAACTCCACGCCTCGCAATCCCGACTCGATCATCCGGTTCACGGCGTTCACGCCACCGCCGCCGACCCCGACGACCTTGATCACGGCGAGGTAGTTCTGGGGAGCATCCATGTTCTCGTCCTCCGGGCGGCGGGCGAACCGGCCGCGTACCTGGGGAAACGTCGATGCAGGTCGCACGACTCTCACCCTCAACTGCACGTTTATTGTCATATCTACCTACAGTTAAGCGTGTGGAACTTACCCACAGATGGCCGCCCGCGTCAAGCGGCTCGGCGGCGCCGGTAGCCTCGGATCGTCGGTGAGGATGACAACCCGCTCAGCCGAAGATCGCGGCCGGAGCACCGGGGACCGAGACATCCACCATCACCGGCATCGCTTCGCCTGCCCCGACCGAGCGGAGGACCGCGGCCAACGCCGCCGCCTTCTCCTGGTCGGCTCCGGCGATCCCCCATCGCACGAGGACGGTTCCGAGGTTCATCTCGAGCCTGCCATCGGTCGCCACGGCGACGGCGATGACGGAACGCCGCTGCGCCGGCTCGAGCGCCGCGACCGCGGTGGCGGCGGCCGTTCGAGCCTCATCGTCGAGCAGACCGCCTGCAACGTTGGCGATCGTCGGCAATCCCTGCGGGTCCGCGCCGGGGAGCACGGTGCCGTCCGCGGCGACCGTGACGCCGCCGCTGACCGCGACCGGCACGCGCTCCACGATCCGGACCGTGACCGTCGACGGCAGATCGGGCTCCACCGTCGCCTCGGCGATCCACGGGTCCGCGAGCAGGGCGGCCTCCGGGCCCGAGGGATCGAGATGGAACACGTTCACACCGGGCTCGAGGCCCGCCGTCGCGAGGACCTCCGCTCGGGAGCGATCCACCGCCCCGAGCACCACGAGCGTATCGGCCGCGAAGATCCTCGAGTACGTGAGGCCCGCGCCGGTGGCTGCCAGGAGCACGGCCATCCCGGCGGCTACCAGGACCCGCCCGCGCCGATCCGCGCCGTGGGTGTCAGGCATCCTCGGGGCCTACCGCGCGCACCTCGGGCAGGAGCATCACACCGGTCCGCTCGGCCACCGAGTCGCGGATCGTGTCGATGAGCGCACGGACATCCGCGGCCGTCGCTCCCTCACCGGCGACGATGAAGTTCGCGTGCTTGTCCGAGACCCGCGCCCCACCGACGCGGAGTCCCTTGAGACCGGCTTCCTCGATCAGGCGCGCTGCGTGATCGCCCTCGGGATTGGTGAAGACGCTCCCGCAGTTGGGCTCGGCCAGGGGTTGCGTGGCTCGGCGCCAGTCCCTCGCTGCGTCCATCGCGGCGCGGATCCGAGCCGGATCGCCCGGGTGAAGGACGAACGTCGCACCGACGACCACCGCGTCGGGCGCGAGACCAGACCTGCGATAGCCGAACCCGGCGTCCACTCGGCCGAGCGACGTCCTGCGTCCCTCACCGAGCATGTGCACGTCGATCTTCTCGATGACGTCGCCCACCTGCGAGCCGTGCGCTCCCGCATTCATGCGGACCGCGCCGCCGAGGCTCGCGGGGATCGCGACGCCGAAGGCGAGTCCGTCCAGAGCGTGCTGGGCCGCGACCCCGGCCAGAGCCGGGAGCGCGATCGCACCTCCGGCGAGCAGTCGATCGCCGTCACGAGCCACCCAGCGGAAGCCCCGGCCGAGCCGAAGCACGAGCCCCGGGAACCCCTCGTCGGCGACGAGGACGTTGGACCCCTTCCCGAGAACGAGGAACGAGACCCCGCTCGCCCCGATGGCATCAGAGGCCGCGCGCAGGTCGTCGTCGTCCTGAGGCTCGAGGAACAGCGAGGCCGGCCCGCCGAGGCGGAACGACGTCAGCGGCGCGAGCGGCACGTCGGTGCGCAGGCGGGGGCCGCATGCTGCACGAAGGATGGCGGTCGCAACAGCGAGATCGCCGCCCATCACGATCCCCCATCCCGCATCCGCTCGAGCGCCGCATCGGCGAGCAACCAGACATCGCCGCATCCCATCGTCACGACCAGATCGCCCTCGCGCAACTCGTGCTGGAGGAAGGACACGACGTCGCGCCGGTGCGGGAGATAGACCGTGCGTCGTCCCGGCGCGGCCAGTTGGACGCCGTCGACCACCAGCTTGCCGGTGACCCCGGGGATCGGGACCTGCTGCGCGCCGTAGACGTCCGTGACGATGACCAGATCCGCCCCTGCCACGCTGGCGCCGAGCTCACGCCAGCCTGCCTGCACCCGGCCGTACCGGTGGGGCTGCACGAGCGCGATCAACCGGCGTGGCTGTCGCCTGCGCGCGGTCTCCACCGTGACCGCCATCTCGGTCGGGGTGTGCCCGTAATCGTCGTAGAACTCGGCCCCCCGTGCGGCGCCGCGGAACTCGAAGCGGCGGTGAACGCCGGCGAAGCCGCGCAACGCGTCGGCGGCGACGGCGGGATCCACGCCCGCGAACCCCGCGGCGGCGATCGCCGCCGCCGCGTTCGCCAGGTTGTGGGGACCGTCGATCGCCAGCGAGAGCGGAACCTCGGCACCATCGACGCTGAGCGTTCCTCGCGCTCCCTCGGGACCGAGGTCATCGACGTGCACCGCGAACGCGTTCGACGTCTCGAGCCCGTAGGTCACGACGTCGGTTCGGCCGCTCACCTGCAGGGCTCGGACGACCCCGGGGTCATCTCCGCACGCCACGACATGCTCCGCTCGGTCGGCGAACTCCGCGAACGAGCGCACGATCTCCTCGAGCCCGCCTCGGTACAGGTCCGTATGGTCGACATCCACCGTCGTGAGCACGCCGACCCACGGGCGCATCAACAGGTGACTCCCGTCGCTCTCGTCGGCCTCGAAGATGAAGACGTCGCCCTCGCCGTGGCGGGCCCCGCTGCCGCTCTCGTTGAGATCGCCGCCGACGAGGTAGGTGGGGTCGGCACCCGCCCGCTCCAGCACCGTCGCCAGCATGGACGTGGTCGTCGTCTTGCCGTGGGTGCCGGTCACGGCGATGGCCCGCCGGCCGGTGGCCAGGGCGGCGAGCGCTTGCTGACGCCTCCACACGGGGATCGCCTGTTCGACGGCGGCGGCGAACTCCGGGTTGTGCTCGCCGATGGCGCTCGAGATGATCACGGCCTCGGCACCCTCGACGGCGGCGGGGTCATGCCCGACACGGACCTGAACGCCGAGACGGTCCAGCTCCCGGAGGTAGACCGAATCCTTCAGATCCGAACCCGATACGGCGATGCCACGCGCTGCGAGGAGCCGTGCGAGGTTCCGCATGCCCGCTCCGCCGATCCCCACGAGGTGCACGCGCCCGATGCCCTCCAGCGAGGGAACCCGGAGCGTCGGGATGGACCCCGCGGGGGGGACCCAGTGACGCCAGCCGTTCACGCTGCGGCCTCGCCGATCAGGTCCGCGACGCGGCCCGCGGCATCGGGCCGTGCCCACGCGAGCGCCGCCTGCGTCATCTCCCGCCGCCGCTCTGGATCGTCCATCAACCCCAGGATGCACGCTGCGAGCGCCTGCGGCGTGCATCCGGCATCCGTGATGCTCACCGCGGCCCCGGCCGCCGTCAGCTCGCGCGCGTTCTCCGCCTGGTGATCCTCGGTCGCGTAGGGGTAGGGAACGAGCACCGAGGGGACGCCGCACGCCGCCAGCTCGGCGATGCCCGCTCCCGCCCGGGAGACGACCAGGTCGGCCACCGCCAGAGCCAGGTCCATGCGATCGATGAACGGGCGCACGTGGACGAGGAGCCGCGCACCGGGATCGACGGCATCCGCTACCACCGCTTCGTGCGCTCGGCCGGTGCTGATGAGCAGCTGCAGGTCCCCTCGATCCCCGAGGAGTTGCAAGGCTCCCGCGACCGCCCGGTCGATCTGGAGCGCGCCTTGGCTCCCGCCGACCACGAGGACCGTGAAGCGGCCCGGCTCAAGACCGAAGGCCGCACGTGCCTGAGCGGCGAGCTCATCACGCATCTGCGCCACGCCGGCGATCTCGGCCCGGATGGGGTTGCCCGTCCGCACGGTCCGCCGAGCCTGCGGCAGCCGGGCGGCCGTTGCCTCGAAAGTCGTCGCCACCGTGCTCGCCCATCGGGCCGCGATGCGGTTCACGAGCCCAGGGACGCTGTTCTGCTCGACCAAGACGATAGGGCGCCGCACCCAGCGGGCGGCCAGGATGGCGGGCGCGCTCGCGGATCCTCCGACCCCCAGGACGACATCCGCCCGCCGTGCCAGCGGACGAAGCGCGCGCGCGCCCCGGATCGCGACGGCGACGGCGCGGAGCGTCCGCAAGGAGAGCCGCGTCTGCGCGGAGATCGCTCGAACCGCCTCGAAGGCGTACCCGGCGGCGGGCACGAGGACCGCTTCCTGACCATCGGCGGAACCCACGAACGTGACCTCGGCGCCACGCTCACGCAACGCCGCCGCGACCGCGAGCGCCGGGATGACATGGCCAGCTGTGCCGCCGCCTGCGATGAGAACCTTCACGACCGTGCCTTGGGCGCACGCGTCCGCCCAGCGGACTTCCGCAGCGGCTCACGAGCCACGCTCGCGAGGACGCCGATACCACCGAGGGTGACCACGAGCGCCGTCCCACCGAAGGATACGAGCGGCAACGGCACACCGGTGATGGGGAGCAGACCGGTCACGGCACCGAGATTGATGATCGTCTGCAACCCGATCCACACGACGATGCCTCCGGCTAGCAGCCGTTCGAACGTCCCGGTGGCGTGGATGGAGATCCGGATGCCCGCGAACATGAGCAGACCGAACGCCGCCAGGATGACGAGCGAGCCGGCGAGCCCGAGCTCCTCGCCGATCACGGCGAAGATGAAGTCGGAGTGGGCGTTGGGCAAGAAGTCCCACTTCGCGCGGCTCGTGCCCAGACCGGTGCCGAACCAGCCCCCCGAGCCGAACGCGATCAACCCCTGGATCAACTGGTAGCCGGTGGAGCTCGGATCCTTCCACGGATCGAGCCACGCGTCGAAGAACCGCGTGCGCCGGTACGTCTCGCCCACGATGAGCGACACGGTGCCTGCGAGGCCGATCGCGCCTCCGAGCAGGAGGTAGCGAAGGCGAACGCCGGCCATGAACAGCATCACGAAGACCGTCGCGCACAAGATCACCGTGGTGCCGAGGTCGCGCTGCGCGATCCCGAGCCCCGCGACCACCGCGAGCACCGGGCCGAGCGGCAGGAGCACATGCCTGATATCTCCCAGGCGATCCCACTTCGCGGACAGGATGGTCGCGGTGAACGCGACGAGGCCGAGCTTGGCGAACTCCGAGGGTTGCAGCGTCACCGGCCCGAGGTCGAGCCAGCGTGAGGCGCCGTACAAAGAGGTGCCCGAGCCGGGCAACGCCGCGACCAGCATGAGCACACCGGAGACCCCCAGGAGCGGGATCGAGGCTGCGCGCCACGATCTCGGTCGCATCCGCGCGCAGGAGACCGCAGCGCCGATCCCCACGGCTGCGTAGACCACCTGTCGCTGGAAATACCAGAACGGGTTGCCGTCATATCCCTGGGCCGCGGAGACGGATCCGGCGGACAGCACCATGATGAGCCCGACCGCGGTGAGGAACCCACCGGAGGCCCACAGCATCCGCAGATCCTTGCGAGCAGCGGCCGACCGTTCACGGGCCGTCCTCGGCGCGGCCGGAACGACCCGCAGGTGCCGTCGCGCCCCCGAGCGCGCGGCGTCGCCGTGCGGCCGGGTGGCGCGGACCGACTGCCCGGCGCTACGCATCGCCGGTCTCCTCTGCCAGATCTCGAGCCCGGGCCGCGAACCGCTCGCCGCGCTCGGTGTAATCGCGGAACTGATCCCACGACGCGCACGCCGGAGCCAGCAGCACGACACCGCCCGGGGCCGCGACCCCCAAGGCCAGTGCCACCGCGTCCTCGATGGAGTCCGCATGCAGCACCGGCACCAGCCCCTCGAAGGTGGCAGCGATCGTGGCGCTGCTCTCACCGATCGCCACCACCGCACGCAGTCGCCCGGCACGCGATGCGAGAGGTGAGAGATCCTGGCCCTTCGCGCGGCCACCGGCGATCAGTACAGCGTCGTGCACACCGTCGATAGCGGCGAGGGCCGCGTGGACGTTGGTGGCCTTCGAGTCGTCGATGAACCGAACGCCCGCCACCTCGGCCACGACCTCGCCCCGGTGCGGAGCGGGTACGAACGTGCGCAGGCCCTCGCGTACGGCGTCAGCCTCCGCCCCGAAGGCCATCGCGCATGCTGCGGCGGCGGCGGCGTCGGCCCTGAAGCCTGGCCGGTCCTCCTTCACCGGACCGATGCGAACCTCCGCTCCTACGCGGGACACGAGCGACCCCTCCACGAAGCCCACTTCGGCGTCCTGCGGGGGGCCCGATCGGAACCACGCGTGGCGGCATCGCGCCGAGGCCGACACGGCAGCGGCGACGTGGTCATCGCGGTTCCCGACGTGGACGTCGTCGTCGGATTGCGCCGCGAAGATCCGGGCCTTCGCGGCCGCGTACGCCTCCTCACCACCGTGGTGATCGAGATGATCGGGCGCGAGGTTGAGCAGGACCGAGACGCGTGGATGGAACGAGTCCTGCCGCTCGAGCTGGAACGACGACACCTCGACCACCAGGGCGTCGTGGCGCTCACGGGCAGCGGTCGTGAACGGGTGCCCGATGTTGCCGCACGCGATCGCATCCATGCCGGCAGCACGCAGGATGGCCGCCAGCATGCCCGTCGTCGTCGTCTTGCCGTTCGTCCCCGTCACCGCCAGGTAGGGCACGCTGACGAGCCGCGCTCCTAGCTCCATCTCGCCCCACACCGGTATCGCACAGGCCTCGGCCCAGCCCACGACCTCGGCCGAGGGCGGCACCCCTGGGCTCACCACCACGAGCGTCGCGTCTTCGAGGTCCTCTCGACGATGACCCCCCGCGCGCAGGATGACCCCAGGAGGCACGGCCGGCGAACCGAGCTCCGTCTCGGAGCGCTCGTCGGTGAGCACCACGGAGGCCCCCTCCTCGGCGAGGGCTCGAGCGGCGGCGAGGCCGGCGACGGCGGCACCGACGACGACCACGCGTTGATCGACGAACCGCCTCCTCACCCGATCCCCCCACGCGCGACGAACTCCGCGTAGAACAACCCGATCCCGATCGCCGAGAACAAGCCCGCGATGATCCAGAACCGGACGATCACGGTGAACTCGGGCCAGCCCGACAGCTCGAAGTGGTGGTGCACCGGCGACATCTTCAGCACCCGTCGCCCGAACCCGCGGAAGGCGATGACCTGCGCGATCACCGACAAGGTCTCCATGACGAACAGGCCGCCGAGGACCGCCAGCAGCATCTGGGTGTTCGTGACGATCGCGAGCGCTCCGAACAAGCCACCGAGAGCCAGCGCGCCGGTGTCGCCCATGAAGATGCGCGCAGGCGCGGCGTTCCACCATAAGAAGCCGGCTGCGGACCCCAGCATCCCGGCCGCGACGATCGCCGCATCCTGCATGTCGACGGCGTTGACGTCGTAGCACCCCGGCGTTCCGCCGAGCAGATCGCACGTGTGCCGGAACTGCCAGAACGCGATGAAGACGTAGGCGGCGTACACGAGGATGGATGACCCCGCAGCCAGGCCGTCGAGCCCGTCCGTCAGGTTCACGGAGTGCGACGCGGAGGTCAAGATCACGAACGCCCAGACGTAGAACCCGAAACCGAGCGCGATCCCCGTCGGCCGCACGAACGACAACGCGGTCGAGGTGCCGCTCTGGTCGGAGAACGACGCGACGATGAGCGCGAAGCCGACCGAGACCAAAGCCGTACCGGCGAACTTCTGGCGCTTGTTGAGCCCGAGCGACCGACGGCGCCGCACCTTGGTGAAGTCGTCGAGGAATCCCACGACGCCGAACCCGACCGTGGCGAGGACGAGCGCCAGACCGGTCGAGGTGATCCGCTGCGTCGTCGCCCGGGTCACCAGGTAGGAGACCGCGAGTCCCGTCAAGATCACGATCCCGCCCATCGTGGGCGTCCCCATCTTCTCCAGGTGGGTATGCGGCCCGTCCTCGCGGATGCGCTGACCCCACCCCCACAGACGGAACGCACGGACCGCGAGAGGGGTCCCGAGCAGCGTCACGGACAGACCCACCGCGCCCGCGATGAGGATCGAGATCATCGAAGCGCCTCCGCCAGTCGCTCAAGCCCGGCGACGCGCGAAGCCTTCAACAACACGAGATCGCCGGGGGCTGCGTGGGCGCGGACGTCCGCGAGGGCGTCGTCGGCATCGTCGTAGGTGGCCACGTTGTCCGGCTCGACGCCTTCGCGCACGCTGGCGATCGCGATGGGTTCCGCGTCTGCACCGACGGTGATGAGCCGGTCCACGCGGAGCCGGGCCGCCAGCTCGCCCACGCGCTCATGTTCCCGCGGCGCGATCACCCCGAGTTCAGCCATCTGCCCGAGCACGGCGATCAACCGGTGCTCACCGGCCATCCAGCGGGCGGTGCGCAGCGCGGCGGCCATCGATTCGGGGTTCGCGTTGTAGGAGTCGTTCAAGACGCGGACGCCGCTGGGTGTCTCGAAGCTCTCCATCCGCCACGGCGACACGGTCGCGCTCGACAGTGCCCGAGCTCGGGCTTCGACCGGTACCCCGAGCACCGATCCCACGGCGGCGGCCGCCAGCGCGTTCATGACCATGTGCTCCCCCGGCACCGTCAGCCCGACGCGCTCGCGAGCAGAACCCTGCACGAGGTCGAAGGACGCGAGACCGTCCGCCGCGAGCGAGACGGCCTCCGCCCGGACGTCGGCATCGGTCGACCGCCCGAACGTCACGACCGCACCACGTCCGCGCCCCGCGTAGCCGGCGACCACGGGGTCATCGGCCGAGAGGACGGCCGTCCCGTCCTCGCCGAGCGCCTCCACCGGCTCTGCGGAAGCCTCGACGATCACGTCCCACGAACCGAACACCTCGATGTGGGCCAAGCCGACGTTCGTCACGACGACCACCTGCGGCCGGGCGACCTCGCACAGGAGCGCGACGTCCCCCGGGCGCCGCGCGCCGAGCTCGGCCACGATGACCTCGGTATCCGGCGGCGCACCCAGGATCGTGACGGGCAGTCCGATCTCGTTGTTGAACGACTTCGGGCTCGCGTGGGTCGAGAAGGTGGTCTCGCAGACGGCAGCTGTCATGTCCTTCGTCGAGGTCTTGCCGTTGGCGCCGGTGATCGCGACGACGGTCCCCGTGAACCGCGTGCGTTCGTCGGCCGCCAGGCGCAGGAGCGCCTCGGCGGTGCCTCGCACGTGCACAGCCGGGCCATCCACGGTGCATCCGTCGCGTACGAGCACGCCGGTGGCGCCCCGATCGAACGCCTCCTGCACGAAACGGTGCCCGTCGACACGGGTCCCGGGCAGTGCCACGAACAGCCCTCCCGCGACGACGTCACGGGAGTCGATCGCGATCGAGGAGACGACCCTGTCCTCGCCGAGCAGGAGGCCCCCGACCGCCCTGGCGACGTCTGCCATCGTCCGCGGTCTCACGCCCGTTCCTCCCTGCCCGCGAGCAGTTCCTCCCGCGCCACCTCCCGGTCGTCGAACGGGATGCGCTCACCGCCGCGCTCCTGGACCGTCTCGTGCCCCTTGCCGGCGATGATCACGACGTCGCCCGCGCGTGCCTCGCGCACGGCGCGGCGGATCGCGAGCCGCCGGTCCGGCTCGACCTCGTAGGGTCCGCCGCCCGATCGCGCCCCCGCCTCGATCTGGCCGATGATCTCGAGGGGGTCTTCCGTGCGTGGGTTATCGCTGGTGATGATCGTGAGGTCAGCAACGGCGGTCGCCGCCGCCCCCATCGACGGGCGCTTGGCCCGGTCGCGGTCTCCCCCGCAACCGAACACGACGATCACCCTGCCCGCGACCAGCGGGCGTGCACCCCGGAGCACGTGCTGGATGCTATCCGGCGTGTGGGCGTAGTCCACCATCACGAGGAAGGGCTGGCCCGCCTCGATGGGCTCCATGCGCCCCGGGACGCGCGACACGGACGCCATCGCTTCGGCCGCTCTCGACGCGTCGACGCCGAGCCGATCAGCGACGATCATCGTCGCGAGCGCGTTCGCAACGTTGAAACGGCCGCTCAAGCCGACCCGGACCTCGATGTCGCCGAACCGGAACGTGCTCCCACGTCCCACGGGCTCCGGGTCGGCCGTGACGTCGGCGGGACCCTCGACCGCGTAGGTGGTCACCGGGATCGCGGCCTCGGATGCGAGGCGGCGCCCCCAGTCATCATCGACGTTCACGATGCCGTGCATCGCCATCGCGGGGGTGAACAGACGCGCCTTGGACGCGAAGTACGCCTCCATGGAGCCGTGGAAGTCGAGGTGGTCCTGAGAGAGGTTCGTGAAGACCGCCACGTCGAACCGGAGGCCGTCGACCCGGTGCTCGGCGAGGGCATGGGATGAGACCTCCAGAGCCACGGCATCGACGCCTTCGGAACGCATCCGAGCGAGGAGGCGGTGCAGGTCGGGGGCCTCCGGAGTGGTGCGATCGAGAGGGATCGGCACGGATCCGATGCGGGCCCCGGTCGTACCGATGACGCCGGGGTGCGAGCCGGTGCCCGCCAACACCGCTTCGAGCAGGTACGTCGTGGTGGTCTTGCCGTTCGTCCCGGTCACCCCGACGCTCCGCATCCTCGCCGCCGGCGATCCGAAGAGCACCGAGGACATCGGACCCATCGCGGCCCGGACGGATCCCACGCGGGCCTGAGGAAGGTCGACGGCATCGATCCACCGTTCGACCACGAGCGCGGAAGCTCCCCCCCGAGCCGCATCGGCCGCGAACGCGTGCCCGTCGAAGGTTCGACCGGGTACGCAGAAGAAGAGCGATCTCGCCGGCACCGACCGGGAGTCATAGGCGGCGTCGGCGAGCAGGGTGTCCGGGTCGCCCCTGATCTCGGCATCGGCGGCACCCGTCACATCGCCGAGCCGCGCGAGGGGGGAAGCAGCCTTCAACGAGCGCGATCCTACATCCCCGCCCGCGGGGGTCACGCCGCGGCCTGGACGTGCGGAGGCGCAGGGACCGAAGGGGCCGGCTCGATCCCGAGACGTTGGATCGCGTAGCGCGCCATGTCCGAGAACAACGGCGCGGCGGCGACACCGCCGTAGACCGTCTTCGGTTCGTCGATCACCACGGCGACCACCACGCGGGGTGCGGAAGCCGGTAAGAACCCGATGAACGAAGCGACGTAGCGGTTGGAATAACGACCTCGGGCGTCGATCTTCTTCGCCGTCCCCGTCTTGCCGGCAACCTGGTAACCCTCGATCTGAGCCGCGGAGCCCGTCCCGTCTTCGACGACGGCGGCGAGCATCTGGGTCAGGAGATCCGCCGTCTCGCGGCGGATGACGCGATGGCTCGGTGCGGAAACGCTCTCCAGGAGCGTGGCGTCGGCGCCGACGGTGCCCCGCACGAGCCGAGGCTGCACCCAACTCCCCCCACGCGCGATCGTCGCGTAGACCGACGCCATCTGCAGTGGCGTCACCGCCACCCCCGCACCGAAGGACACGGTGGCGCGCGTGATGTCCTCCCAGTGGCCGCTCGGCATGATCCCGGCGCCTTCACCCGGGAAGCCCACCCCGGTCGGCTCGCCGAACCCGAAGCGCTCGAAGTACTGGCTGAGTGCGGCGTTGCCGGCCCTGTCCGCCAACAGCGAGGCACCAACGTTGCTCGACTGCGAGATGATGTCGCCGATCGTCATCGATGCCGGCGGGTGCCAGTGCGAGTCGTGGATCACGTAGTTCCCGACCACGCGCGTGGCGGGGACGACGAACCGCTCCGACAGAGACACCGATCTCGTCTCCAACGCCGCTGCGGCGGTCACGATCTTGTTCACGGACCCCGGCTCCCAGGCATCGGTGACGGCGCGGTTGGTCCGATGCTCTGCCGGGAATTCGAGGAACCGGTTGGGGTCGAAGGTCGGGAAGCTGGCCATCGCCAAGACGTCGCCCGTGTTCGGGTCCATCACCACGATCGTGCCACCTTCGGCGCGGTTCTCCTTGACCGCCTCCCGCAGGTACTGCTGGGCCATGTACTGCATCTCGCGATCGAGCGTGAGCATGAGGTCGGTCCCCGGCGCGCTCGGTTCCACGATCTCGAGCCCACCGACGATCTCCTGGCCCTGCGCCGACACCTCCACGGTGCGCCGGCCCGGCGTACCCGCCAGGACGTCCTCGTGGTATGCCTCGAGCCCGCCCAAACCGGTGCCGTCCGTCCCCACGAAACCGAGCACCTGTGAAGCCACGGCACCCGAGGGGTAGTAGCGCTCAACCGTCGGGCGGAACCCGACGCCCGGCAGGCCCAACGAAGCCAGACGATCGGCCACGTCGGTCTCCACCTGGCGACCCAGATACACGAAGGTGCCGTCCGCCCGTAGGGCTGCGCGCACCCAAGCCGGATCCAACTCGAGCAACGGAGCGATCCGCGCCGCCTGCGAGATCGGATCGGTCACGAGTTGCGGGTTGACGAACACGTCGCGCGCCTCCCGGGCCATCGCCAGCGGGATCCCGTTGCGATCCAGGATGGTGCCGCGGGCCGCGGGTACGTCATACGTCCGGATCCTTTGCTCCACGCCCATGGCGAACAGATCGCCGGACTCCTGGACCTGCAGCACACCGAGCCGGACGACCACGCCCGCGATGGCGAGCATCATCGCGCCAAGGACCGCGACGAGGCGGCCGACCGGAGGGCTGGTCACGCGGGCGCCCCGCCTCCGACACGGAGCACCTGGACGTCACCGGCCCGGACCATCCCGCGGTTCCGGGCCCAGTCTGCGATCCGCGAGGGCGCCGAAAGCGTCACCGCTTCGATGGTCAGCTCCGCGTGCTCGGCCTGCAAGGCCGAGAGGGTTTCCCGGATCGTTTCGACCCGGAACGACGCACGCACGAGCAGCGCGGATATCGAGACGATCCCCGCGATCAGGACGGTCACGACGATCGCGGTGAGGACCCAGAACGCCGGGGATGACCGGCGGCGTGCCCGCTGGGAAGGGGTGGAGCGAGGAACGTGAGGCGGGCGCGCCGCCGGTCGGTGCGCCGGCCGCGCACGTTCACCGGTGTGACGAGGTTCGGGCCGGAGTTTCGGTGCTGCAACACTCATGCGACGTCCTCCAGGCGCTCAGCGGCGCGCAACTTGGCGCTGCGCGCACGGGGGTTCCGGGCGGTCTCTTCGGGGGAGGGCACCGCAGGTTTCTTCGTCAAGATCCGCAGCCGGGCGTCTTCCCGGAAGGCGTGCTTGACCAGACCGTCTTCGAGCGAGTGGTACGAGATCACGACCACGCGGCCACCGGGGTCGAGGAGCGCGACCGCGTGAGGCAGGGACGCGGCGAGTTCCTCGAGTTCCCGGTTGACCGCGATGCGGAGCGCCTGGAACGTGCGACGCGCGGGGTGGGGGCCCCCCGGACGCTTCCCCACGGCACTCACGATCGCCCGCACCAGATCATCGGTGCTGGCCATGGGCCGGCGACGCGCGATCGCAGCGGCGATCTGCCGCGACCGTCGTTCGTCGCCGAACCGGTAGATCAGGTCGGCGAGTTCGCGTTCGGGCAGGCCGTTCACGAGGTCGGCCGCCGACGGGCCTTCAGCGCCCATCCGCATGTCGAGCGGCGCGTCGTGTCGGAAGGAGAAGCCGCGCTCGGGGCGGTCGAGCTGCATCGAGGACACCCCGAGATCGAAGAGCACCCCGCCGGCCGGCCCGCCGACGGTCTCCTCGTCGATCTCGGAGAAGGGGCGCTGCACCGGTGTGAACCTCGAGCCGAAACCGGCCAACCGGCGTGAGGCGATCGCGATCGCCTCGGGGTCACGATCGATCCCCACCACGTGCTGCACCCCGGCCTCCAGCAACGCCTCGGCATGGCCACCGGCTCCCAGGGTCATGTCAAGGACCGTCCGTGCTCGTGCGAGCAGGTCGATCACCTCCGCCACCATGACCGGCTCGTGTCCTTCCTCCGGGCTCACCCGACGTGACCGACGAGCAACCCGAACGCGAGCGACGTCAACAGGGTCAGCCCCGTCATCGCTATCAGCGACAGGCTCTGGCGAACCTCCGCGGCGAGTTTCTGTGGTTCCATCCCCTACCTCCCTGGCTCGATGGTCCCGGCCTGATACGCGCCGGCGAACGTGGTCTCGTAGCGCTCATACGTCTCGCGGTCCCAGATCTCCATGCGGTCGCGCACGCCCAGCACGACGACGTCCTTGCGGATGCCGACCGTCTCGCGCAGCCGCCCGGGGATGGTCAGCCGTCCCTGCGTGTCGAGCTTCGCTTCGTCGGATGAGCCGAAGAACATCCGCGCGTAGGCACGCCCCGGTGCGTCGGAAAGGGGGGACGCTGCGACCTCGACGGACCGCCGCTCCCATTCGACCCTGGGGAAGGCGAAGAGACACCCGTCCTGGCCGATGGTGAGCCAGGCCCCGTCGGCGAACGCCTCACGGAACCTCGCCGGCAGGGACACGCGCCCCTTCGGGTCGAGCTGGTAGCTGTGCGTGCCCAGCAGTTCGGCCACGCGTCCTCCCCTTTCCTCCACTTGGGTCCCCGTTTATGCCACTAACGCTCCACTGCGTCAATGGCAGAAGGCATCGAACTGCTGTTCGGATAGGACGCGGAGCGGGGATCGGCTACGACAGGAGGAAGCGTTCCCAGTCCGGGTCGGGCTGACCGAGGGTGAGCCGGAAGCCGTCGGAGGGAGCGAAAGGTTGCCGGGCGAGCCGGTAGCCGGCCTCAGCCGGCGTGCGGTCCATCTTCTTGGCGTTGCACCGCCGGCACGCCGCCACCACGTTCTCCCACACATGCAGCCCGCCGCGGCTGCGCGGCACAACGTGGTCGAGGTTCTCTGCAACCGTACCGCAGTACTGGCACGCCCACCCGTCCCGCGCGAACACGGCTCTGCGCGTGAGCGGCGCGTGCGCCCGGTAGGGAACGTGCACGAAATGACGCAAACGAACGACCGAGGGCGCGTCCATCGCGATGTGCTCGGCCCGGAAGATGGCGCCGTTGGAGACGACCACGTCGGCCTTGTCCTTGAGGACGAGCACGACCGCACGCCTCGCGGGAACGACCGCGAGCGGCACTTCGGTCACGTTGAGGACGAGCGCACGTCCCATCCGCAGGAGTCTACTTCCCATCGGTGAAGAGCCGGATCCGCATCATGCGGATCACAACGATGTAATCTCGGGGCCCAGGGGTCGGGCCGGACCGGGATGCCTGAAGTTGCGAACCTGGGGCCGCGCGGGGCGTCCGCCGGCCCGGCCCGGCCCCTTCCTCCTACTGTCACGATCCGGGCGCCCGAAGGCATGCAGGATCGCGGCCGGCCGACGCCCGGTCGTACCGGGATACATCGGGGGCGTACCATGGTGGGACTTTCAGGGGGTGCAGGCTTGGAACTCCGGGAACACACGCGCGACTGGGAGGCGTTCGGCGCCCAGTTCCGCCAGATCGAGACCAACGTGGAAAGGGTCCTGCGGGGCAAGCACGCGGAGATCCGCCTGGCCCTCGTCGCGCTGCTGGCCGAGGGCCATCTGCTCATCGAGGACGTTCCCGGCGTCGGCAAGACGATGCTCGCCAAAGCGATCGCTCGCTCCATCGATTGTTCGTTCCGACGGATCCAGTTCACCCCCGACATGCTCCCGACCGACATCACCGGCGTGAACGTGTTCAACCAGGAGCACGGTGACTTCGAGTTCCGCCCGGGTGCCATCTTCGCCAACATCGTGCTGGGAGACGAGATCAACCGCGCCTCCCCGAAGACCCAATCGGCACTGTTGGAGTGCATGGAGGAGCGCCAGGTCACCACCGACGCCGAGACCAGGATCCTCGGTACCCCGTTCATGGTGATCGCGACCCAGAACCCGGTGGAACACGAAGGGACCTATCCCCTGCCCGAGGCCCAACTGGACCGGTTCATGCTCCGTTTGTCGATCGGCTACCCCGACGCCGACGTGGAAGCCCAGATCCTCGCGAGCCACGCGACGGGCCAACCGCTCGAAGACATCAGCAGCGTCACCGACGCCCGGGGGGTGGCGGACATGATCGAGTCCGTGCGCACCGTGCACGTGGCACCGGCGCTGCGCAGCTACATCGTGAGCCTCGTCGAAGCCACCCGACGTCATGGTGACATCTACCTGGGCGCCAGTCCCCGAGCCTCGATCATGTTGCTCCGTGCCGCCCGGGCGTTGGCCGCGGCGAGCGAGCGCGACTACGTCATCCCCGACGACGTCAAGTCGCTCGTCATCCCGGGCCTCGCACATCGCGTGATCATCTCGGCCGATGCGGCCATGGCAGGGCGGACGACCGCGACCGTGCTGCAGGAACTCCTGGACGAGATCGAAGTCCCTGTCGCGGAGGGCTCGTGATGCTGACGTCCAAGGGCGTCACCCTGTCCCTCGCGGGTGTCTCGATGTGGTTCCTGGCGCGCCTGGTCGGTTCTCCGGGGCTCGAGGTGACCGGGATCGGCCTCGCGGCGCTCCCCTTCCTCGCGTCACTGACCATCCGATCGGGGAGCCAGCGCCGCATCCGCGTTCGCCGGCGCCTGTCGGAGACACGCGTGGCGCCCGGAACGCGGCTGCGTGTCGGCCTGGAGGTCGAGAACCTCGCCACCACCCCCGCACCGATGCTCCTGCTCGAGGACGCCCTGCCGAGCCCGCTCGGCAGGCCGGCTCGACTGGTCGTGACGGACCTGCGGGGGCGAGGTGGGCGCGACGTGTCCTACTCGCTGCTTCCGCAGGCTCGTGGCGTCTACCGCTTGGGGCCTCTCACGATCGACGCCACCGACGCGTTCGGCGTCTCCCGGCGCCGCGCGCGGATGGATGGGTACGACGAACTCATCGTGACACCCGAGGTCGAGGACCTCTCGACGCCACCGGACGCCACCACCGGCCGGGGGATCGGCGCGGCCAGGGCTCGGCAGCTCCAGCGCAGCGGCGATGACTACTACACCATGCGCTCGTACCAAGAAGGCGACGATCTGCGACGGATCCACTGGCCCTCGGTGGCACGCACCGGTGAGCTGATGATCCGCCAGGACGAGGCATCACGCCGGGCCACCGGTCTGCTCTTCCTGGACAACCGCGAGGCGGGCCTCGGCCGCGAACACACGCCGGCGTTCGAGCGGGCGGTGTCGGCCGTCGCCAGCGTGGGTGTGCTGCTCACCCACGCAGGATTCACGATCCGGCTCGCGACCTCGGAGCGACCGGCCGCCGTCTACGGCGGCGACTCCTTCCTCGATGCCCTGGCTGCCGTCGGCTCCACCCGGGTCCCGTCGCTGGCGTCCTCGATCACGGCGCTCCGCGCCGCGAGCACCGCGGACACCTCGCTCGTGTTCGTCGGCGCCCCGCCGGCGAGCCAGGAACTGCCCGCACTGGTCAGGGGCGGGGCCGGGTTCGGCCCGAAGCTGGCCATCCTCGTGCATCCGGTCGACCCGGCGTCGGCGCCACCCAGTCGCCGCGAGCAACTCCAGGCACGTGCCACACACGCCACCCTCACGCTCGCGCGAGGGGGGTGGGATTGCATCGTCATGTCCCCGACCATGAGGCTCGCGGAACGATGGCATCAACCCAGGGAACGTCGGCTCGAGTTCAGCGCCTGACCTCGCTCGCCGCGATCACGCTGGTCGCGGTGACGATCGGCCTGTCGTTCGGGCGCGTCTTCGACGGGCGGGCCTCGACGGTCCGTTTGGTCGGGATGGGCGTCGCATCCGGCGTCATCGCCTGGGCGTTCGAACGCCGGGGCCTCCTGGTCGCGACGGTCGCGAGCGCGATCCTCGTCGTCGTCGGGCTGGGCCTCGCCGTGTTCCCCTCCTCGACCTGGTATGGGCTCCCCACGTTGGAGACGCTCCGCGCCATGGGCGCGGCGGCCATCGAGGTCGGCGAGCAGGCCCGGCTCCAGATCGCGCCCGCGCCCCCCGTGACACCGCTGCTGTTCGCATCCACGACCGCGGTCTGGGCGGCGGTCTTCTCCTGTCATTCGCTCGCCATCCGGGCCGGGAGTCCGCTGATGTCGCTCGTTCCACCGGCGGCCCTCGTGGTGTTCGCGGACAGCGTGCTGGAGGACCTCGTCCGCCCCATGTACGGGGTCGCCTTCTTGCTCGCCGCGATGAGCGTCTTGTTCGCCGACTCGCTCCGACGGGTGCAGGGATGGGGGCCGGTGTGGAACGGTCCGGGGCGTCGGGACCGTCTCGTGCCGGCCGCCGGCCGGGGCGCTCGCAGGATCGCCGGGGCGGCCGTGGCGGTCGCGGTGGCGGCACCGGTGATCGTGCCGGGGTTCGGGGGACGTGCCGTGATCGACCTCTCGGCCATCAACGGCGAGGGTGGGGTCCGCGTGAGCACCCTGGTGTCGATGGCCAGCGAACTCACGCGCGGGCAGGAGCAGGAGGTCTTCCGGGTCCGCACCGACACCGAGTCCTACTGGCGGATGGTGGGCCTGGAGTACTTCGATGGCGTGCGTTGGCAGCGGACCGACGAGCCCTCGGTCGCGGTGGCCCCGGGTCAAACGCTCGGTGAACCGCCGGAGGGCCGCACCATCACGCAGACCTTCGAGGTCACCAACGACCTGCTCTTCCCGGAGATCCCCACCGCCTACCAAGCCACCTCGATCGACCTGGACGGCGATGTCTCATGGTTCGCGAACAGCCAGACTGCGTTGATCAACGGCAACCTCGAACCGGGCGACACCTACACGGTCACCTCGGTCTACGTGGCACCGACGCCCGAGGACCTGCGTCAAGTCCCGTTCGCCGATGCCCCCGACCCCTCGCTGACGCAGCTCCCACAAGGGGTCTCCGCCCGCATCGCCATCCTCGCGCGCAGTTGGACCGAAGGCGCGACGACCATGTACGACCAGGTGTACGCGATCCAACGACACCTCTTGAGCGACGGCTACATCTACGACACCGACGTGTCGTTCAGGGAGGATGCCGCCACCATCCTCGAGTTCTTGGAGTTGACGAAGCGCGGCTTCTGCCAGCAGTTCTCCACGGCGATGGCCATGCTGCTGCGGTCTATCGGGATCCCTGCTCGCATCGCGGTCGGGTTCACGCGCGGTGACCCTCTTCCCGGGGAACAAGGGTGGAGCGTCACGACGGACGACCTGCATGCCTGGGTCGAGGTTCCGTTCGAGGGCTACGGATGGCTGGCGTTCGAGCCGACACCCGGTCGCGCGAACCCGACGGCCGCGACCTACGCCAGCCGCAGCTTCGCCCAGTCATGCGAAACCTCCGCCGCGGGCTGCGGTGCAAGCAGCGGCCCCCGAGAAGGACCTGGTGGCGGCACCGGTCTGAACGACCCGAAGCGGGGATTCGGCGTGGAAGGGGATCCGGGATTGGCTCCTCTGGGCGGATCGGGATCGTTCGACGCCGGCCGATCCGTGACGTGGTGGCTCAGCATCGCGCTCGTCGCTGCGCTCGCCATCGCCTTGGCGGTGCTACTCGCCTGGCCGTTCGTCCGCAGGGCGCGGCGGCGGCGCGCGATCCGTCGGGCCGGACCGGCGCCGAGGGCTCTCGTGCTCGCGATCTACGACGCGTGTTGCCGCGATGCGCGCGACCTCGGCGTGCCACGCGCGCCGGGCGAGACGCCCGAGGAGTACGCCTGGCGACTGGCTTCCGTGATCCCGGTGGCTACGGAAAGCGTCGGACGGCTGAGCCGCCTGGCAGAGCGAGCGGCGTACGGTCCTCGGGAGCTCTCGAGCGAGGATGTCCTGGACGCTGAGGCCGACGCCGGCGAGATCGTCCGTTCCCTGGCGGAGCTGCGAACATGGCGGGACCGGTTGCCCCGCAGGCGTCCCGCGGCCTGAGCGGCCTCAGCCACCCGTGGCCGTGTGCGCCGCGGCTTCCCGCAGGGCCCGTACGAACTTCTCCCGGTCCTCGCGGAAGGACCGGACGTTGGTCGTGACCGAGGTGGCGATGTCATCGATCGCCACGAAGAACGCCATCTGTCCTTCCTTCAGGGCATCCATGACCTCGCCGTCACGACGGCAGATCTTGAAGATACTCTGACCGTCGGTGACGAGCCGAACCTCCGAGAGATGTTTGTCCAATCCGGCCTTCTCGTTCAAGAACTCCCACGAACGCCGGACCCGTTGCAGCGACATCCCGCCATCCAAGAGGGACCGGACGACGCGGAGCGCGACGAGATCGCGGAACGCATACAGACGGGGGATCCCGGGGCGCCCGCCCGTGCTCTGCACCGACGGCTGCACCAAGCCGATCTGATCCCAGTAGCGGAGCTGGCGCGGCGAGCATCCGGTGAACTTCGACGCTTGATGAGCCGTGAACCCCTCCATCCCGCCGCGTGACCTCCGTTCCTCGTTCTGCCGACCGATCACTGCTCGGGCGGGCCGTCCGTATCGGGCGAGGAAGGTGCCTGACGGGTCTGACGGTCGCGCGCCCCTTGGGGAAGGGGACCCCGTTGTACAACGAGGCGCGCACGCGTGGCAAGCGCAGAGGTGAGGGGCCTGAGGAAATCACCCGGAGGGACTACGACACGAGCGCGATGTGTGATCCGCCGATCACGAGGAAGAACGGAAGCGTGCGGCGATCCGGCTGAGCAAGCCGGGCAGTGACAGGCGACCTTCTTCTTGCATCGCGCGCAGCTGATCGCGTCCGAGCTGACCGAGGTATCGATAGATCAGCACGGCGGACAGCAGCATGACCGCGAAACCGAGCACCGCGAACCACACCGAGACGACGAACAGGATCAGCAGCATCACGAGTCCCACGGCGAACGCGGCGGCCGCCAAACGGATGCGGCGGGCCAGGTGGGAGTACAGGTCGGTACGCCCCACTTCCTCGACGAAGGTGGGGTCGTCCTCGGCGAGCTTGCGCTCGATCTCGGCGAGGATCTTCTGTTCGTGATCGCTCAACGGCACCTGGTCACCTCCGGTCTCGAGGTGGACCGTCGGGTCGATCATACCGGAGGTCACCGTTTCCTCGGAAGGACGGGCTCCGTGGCTCCGAGCGATCGCGGTCCAACAGCACGGCGTGGGTCGCGGCGCCCCGCCCGAACCGGGCCTCGATCCGATCGAGGGTGCGCTCCACCTCCCCCCACCGTTCGCCGTGGAGCAACGACAGCTGCTCCGCGGCCGCCGGGATCAACCCCGTGGCCAGCACCCCGAGCAATCTGATCCGCCGCCGGGCGCCCGGCAGGGCGCGGTACAGCTCCGCCACCACGTGGTAGAGATCCGAGCCAAGGTCCGTCGGGACCCGCATCGTCCGCGCTCGCGTGAGGGTCGTGAAGCTGGCGAGCCGCGCCTTCAACGTGACCGTCCGGGCGCGGTAGCTGTCCTCGCGCAGGCGTGCGGCGACCTTGCCCGACAGATGCAGGAGTTCGCGCAGGATCTCGTCCTCGTCGTCCAGGTCGCGGTCGAAGGTTTCCTCGTGGCTCACCGACTTGGGGAGTTCGTACGCGACCACGTCGCGTTCGTCGATGCCATGGGCGAGCTCACCCAGATGCCGGGCGCTCGCCTCCCCGATCAGACGCTCCAACACGGGACGGGGCGTGCGTGCCAGGTCTCCCACCGTGCGGATCGCGAGCCGCCCCAGCAGTTCCCCGGTCTTCTCCCCCACGCCCCAGAGGCGCCCGACCGGCAACGGCTCGAGATAGGCGAGCGTGTCCTCCGCCGCGATGTGCAGCATGCCGTGGGGTTTGCAATGATCGGATGCCAGCTTGGCGACGAACTTCGTGGCGGCGATACCCACCGAGCACGTGACGCCCACCTCACGCTCGACCTCTGCACGGATCCGTTCGGCGATGCGTGGGGGGGAGCCGAACAGACGCGTGGCCCCGCCCACGTCCAGGAACGCCTCGTCGAGCGAGATGGGCTCCACGAGCGGCGTATAGGATAGGAGCACTTCGCGGAAACGGTTCGAGTGCGTCCGGTAGGACTCGAAGTCCGCCGACAGGAAGATCGCATCGGGGCAGAGCCGGCGTGCGCGGACCGCCGGCATCGCCGAGCGGATGCCGAAGGCGCGAGCCTCATACGACGCGCTCGCCACCACACCGCGGGCCCCGATGCCGCCGACCACCACGGGCTTGCCCTTGAGGGAGGGATCCTTGAGCACCTCGACCCCGGCGTAGAACGCATCGAGGTCGACATGGAGCATCGGCTCGGGGGGCCGCACGGTCATCACAGCCACCATAGACCTAGCCCGCGGAGCCGGGGCTCGTGTGCCACAGACGCCGGGCGGGCGCGTTCGGGACGGTGGGCGACGCCATGGCTTCGCGCAGCCGTCCCTCGCGGCGCGCGCGATGCAGCGCCGTCAGGTCCCAGACCTCTTCGGCCACCACGCTCACGCCTTGGACCCCCGTCCGCCGTAGCTGGCCCCATACGGCCATCGCGTAGGCGTGGAACACCGTCTTGGCGACCTTCTGCTGGACCCCTTCGAAGACCGTGATCTCGATGGGTCCCGTGGCATCGTCCAGCGATAAGAAGATGATCCGCTGGCCGCTGCGGATCGCGGGGGTCTGCGTGGCGATCTTCACCCCAGCCACCATCACCCATGCATCCTGCCGCTTGGAGGCCAGACCCTTCGCGCGGGTGACACCCAGGTCGTGCAGCAGCGGCTCGTAGAACGACACGAGGTGCCGGGTTGCGTCCAGACCGAGGACCTCCAGTTCGGCGCGCACGACCTCGGCATCGGTGTACTCCGCGAACGCGTGGGCTGGGACCGAGGCTTCGGCCAGGGTCAGCTGGTCACCCTCGCGGGGCGCATCGACGGTGATCGCCTCGTACAGATGGTCGCGGCGGTGCTTCGCACCCTCGAGGCCGTCGAACGCCCCAGCGTGGGCCAGTGCCTCGGCCACCGGCCGCGCCACGTCGGTGCGCCGCAGCAGGTCGGCGACGCTCGAGAACGGCCGCTCCGCCCGCGCGGTCAGGATCGAGCGGATCTCGGCCTGGGAGATCCCGTGCACGTCCTGCAGTCCCAGCCGGATGCCGAAGATGCCATCGTCCGCCTCTTCCACCACGTACTCGGGCTCGGATCGGTTGACGTGCAGCGGCAGGATCGGGACCCCGCGACGCCGGACATCGTCCAGCAGCAGACGGCGTGGGTACATGCCGGGGTCGTGGGTCAAGATCCCGGCCATGAACTGCGCCGGGTGGTGGGTCTTGAGCCACGAGGACCGGTACGTGGGCACCGCGAACGCCGCCGCGTGCGCCTTGCAGAACCCGAACGACGCGAACTGCGCGACCGCATCCCAGGTCTGCTCGGCCGCGTCGGCATCGACACCGCGCTGCCCGGCGCGCATCAGGAAGTCCGCGCGCAGCCCCGGCAGCATGTCGTCGTCATCCAGATGGCGGCGGACGTGATCGGCGTAGGTGAGGTCGTACCCGGCGAGCGCCGCGAGCGTCCGCAGCACCTGCTCGTGGAAGACGATCACCCCGAAGGTCTCCTTGAGCACCGGACGCAGATCCGGGTGCACGTAGGTGGGGCGGCGCTGTCCGCTCCGGCACGCCAGGTAGGGCCGGATCATGTCGGACTTCACAGGGCCGGGGCGGAACAACGAGATGTCGACGATCAGATCCTCGAACCGCGTGGGTTGCAGCTTCTGCAGCAGTTCTCGTTGGCCGGGCGATTCGATCTGGAAACACCCGAGCGTGTCGGAGGCCCGGATCAGCTCGAAGGTGGGCTCGTCGTCCAGCGGGATGCGGTCCAGGTCGACCTTCTCCCCGGTGGTGCGCGCGATCTCATCGATCGCGTGACGCATCGAGGAGAGCATCCGTACGCCGAGGATGTCGAGCTTGAGGTAGCCCAGCAACTCGACATCGTCCTTGTCGGCCTGCGCCATCCTGTGGCCTCCGGCGCTGCGCTCCAGGGGGACGCGCTCCACCAGGTCGTGGCTGGCCAGGATGATCCCGCAGGGGTGCAGCGCGACGTGACGAGGGAAGCCATCGATCCGTTCGGCCACCCGGAAGAGGAGATCCAGATGGCGCATCGGCAGGTTCAGGCCCTGCAGCTCGGGCAAGCGCTCGAGCCCCTCGCGCAGATGCCTCGCGGAGATGTGAGGGAAGGACTTCGCCACGAGCCCCACCTCGACCTCGGGCAGGCCGAGTGCCTTGCCCACCTCGCGGATCGCGCTGCGCGCCCGGTAGGTGTCGATCATCGCCACGCATGCCGCGCGTTCGGTGCCGTGACGCGACAAGATCATGTCGTAGACATCCTCGCGACGGGCCGACTCGACATCGATGTCGATGTCGGGCGCCTCATCGCGCATCGGGTTCAAGAACCGCTCGAACGCCAGGTCGTGCCGCAGCGCGTCCACGTCGGAGATGCCGGTGAGGTAACACACGAGCGACCCCGCCGCGCTCCCCCGGCACGCCGCGAAGATCCCCATCGACTTCACGTCGGCCACGATGTCCGCGACGGTCAGGAAGTACGCCGCGAAGCCCATCCGCCGGATCATCGAGAGCTCCAGGTGCATCCGGGCACGCAAGATCTCGTCTTCCTTCAGGCCGCGCTCGTGCACGCCGCGCCAACACCGCTCGGCCAGCAACGCGTCGGCGCCGCGGCCGGCCGGCGTCGGGAAGTCCGGGAAACGCAAGCGCCGCAGATCCAGGTCGAAGGTGACGAGTTCGGCGATCGCGAGCGTCTCTGAGGCCAGATCCGGACGTTCGGCGACGAGCGCACGCATCGCGCCGGCAGACTTGAGCCAACCCTCAGCGTTGGCCCGGCTCACGTGGTTCGACGCGATGGGGACGAGCTTGCGCATGCACTCGAGCGCGTCGGCGAGGAAGGCGTCCTCGGGGACCAGGTAACGCACCGGGTTCGTGAGCACCGCGGGAACCTCGAGCCGGGCGGCGAACCGCAGCATGGCCCGGACCTCGGCGTCGGAGCCGGCCTCCAGGCGGTGCTCGACGCCCACGCGCAGCCGTTCGGACCCGAAGGCCTCCCGGAAGGATGACGCCAGACCCGCGGCGGCATCGACGCGGCCGCTCACCGCGAGCCGGCCCGGGTGCGAGCGTGGACCGAGCACCGCGAGCAGCCCCCCGGCGTGCGCGCAGATCTGTTCGGCGGCCACCCACGGGTCGCCACGCTCGCCCAGCAGGTGGGCATCGGTGAGCAGGCGACAGAGATTCGCATACCCGGCTTCATCGAGCGCGAGCAGGACCACGTGCGCATCGCCGGGCGGCGGTGTGGACGCCCGGACCGTCAGCGAGGTCCCGAGGATCGGCTTGACCCCTTCGCGTTCGCACGCTCGCACGAACCTCGCAGCGCCGTACAAACCGTCGCGGTCGGTCAAGGCCACGGCGGGCATCCCGCAGCTCGCGGCTGCCGCCGCGAGCTGCTCCGGCGTGAACGCGCCCTCCTTCAACGAGAAACAGGAGCGGACGTCCAGGTGCACGAACGGGGAGGCGATGAACACGGCGCGCTAGTCCCACAGCCGTTCCATGTGCCAGATGTCCTTGGCACGGTCGAAGTACAGGTCCCAGACGGCTCCTCCGCGCGCCTCGACCCGCCAATACTCGCGGTCGCGGCCGTCATCCCACCAGCGCCCCTCGATCCGCCATTTCCCGATCACGTCACGGATCTCATAGCGCTTACCGCGCCACTCGAAGGCCGACGGCATGCCGGCGTCGCGTTCGACCCGGACCTGTTCGTCGAAACGCTTCGTCATCCCCGGCCTGCCTGTGATCGCCTGCCCCTCGGGAGGAGAATCGAACGTATGTTCGAGAGGGACTGCTGAAGGTACTCCCCTCCTCCGACATCCGTCAAGACCGATCGATGGGAACCGGGCCACACGGGACCACCGGCGAGACGTAGGCTCCAACACATGGGTGGGAAGGCGGTCGCGACGCGTGAGCCCGACGACCACATCCAGCCTCCGCACCGCCCCGGAGACGTCGTGGCGATCCGCGAGATCTGGGACGGCAAGGTCTTCTCCGCACGGCCCGCCGTCGTCGTCCGTGACGATCCGAACCTGCAGATGCTCCACGTCCCGCCCGGTGTGCAGTGCAAGGTGCCCGTCGGTCCCGATGGAACCGAACTCCGTCTGCCCGCCGCCGACTGGACGCTCCGCGACGAAGAACGCGGCGCGACCAGCATGCTCTCGTTCGCCTTCCCGGACACCCCCTACGCAGTGATCCTGGGCTATGACGGAGGTTCGCTGACCGAGTACTACATCAACCTCCAGACGCCGCTGCAGCGTTCCCCCTCGGGCTTCGACACGGTCGAACACCTCCTCGATGTCCAGATCCCCCCGGATCGGTCCTCGTGGGCATGGAAGGACGAGGACGAACTGGCCCAGGCCGTGGAACAGGGGATGTTCACCGAAGAGGACGCCGCGTGGTTCCGCCATTGGGGCGAACGCGCGGTCGAGCACGTGTTGCTGCGCGAGCCACCCTTCGACGAGGACTGGGAGAAGTGGCGGCCCGAGCCCGGGTGGGCCGGCGCCGGGCTCCCCGGGAACTGGGACCTCGTTCCAGTCTGAGCGACCCGCCTCCACGTCCCAGACACCTGAGGCTCTACGCTTCGTTCATCACCGATCGATAAGGAGAGCCCCGATGAGCGATGCAGGCATGGCACCACCCCCTCCCCCGCCGCCGAGTGCCGGTGGCGGCGGCGAGATCCCGTCACGAGGCCTTGGCGACATCTTGTCGGCGGCCTGGGATCTCTACGCCGCCAACGCCGCCAAGCTGATCGGCGTCGTGGCGATCTACATCGTCCCCCTCGCACTGCTCGCCGCTCTCGTCCGCGTGTACTTCACGTTCGGCGGGCTCTTCGGAGGCCTCGTCGTGGGAGGGCTCACGCTCGGGATCTCGTTCGTGATGGGTTTCGCCGTGCAGGGGGCGGTGACGAGGGCCGCAGCCGCGGCGACGGTCGGTGACCCGGTCGACGTCGAAGCCTCCTATCGCTGGGGGTTCGCGCACCTGGGAGGGATCTTCGTGATCGCGCTCCTCGCGTTCCTGGCCATCCTCGCCGGGCTCGTCCTGTTCGTGATCCCGGGTTTGATCATCATGATCATGCTCGGCGTTTCGATGCCGGCCTACGTGATCGAAGGCAAACAAGGCACCGACGCGCTCTCGCGGTCGTGGGACCTGGTGAAGGGGAACTTCTGGCACGCGGTGGCCGTTCTGATCGTTACCGGACTCCTGGTCGGCGTCGTAACCCAGGTGGTCACGCTCGGGCGGTCGTTCTTCCTGATCTGGATCACGTCCACCATCGCGTCGATCGTGACCGCGCCCTTCTCGGCGTTGGTCTCGGTCCTGCTCTACGTCGACCTTCGCGCCAAGGGTGAGGGACTGACGGGGGAAACGCTGCGGGCGCAGCTCGGTCGCACCGCCTGACCCAGACGTCCGCACGATCGGTCCTCGCGTCTGAGACGCTTCGGCGGTGGGTGAGAGTTCGCTCGACGTGGCCGCGATCCGTGCGCGCTTCCCCGCGCTCGGATGGACCGCGGCTGACGGGTGCCCGTTCGTCTGGGCTGACGCGCCCGGCGGCTCGCAGGTGCCGAGCGAGGTCATCGAGGCGGTCGCGGGACGGATGCGCGAAGGCGCCTCCAACACCCACGGAGCGTTCGCCGCCAGCCGGGCCATCGATGAAGTGATCGCAGCCGCGCACACGGCCGGGGCCGACTTCCTGGGGTGTGACCCGGACGAAGTGGTGTTCGGGCAGAACGCGACCTCGGTCCTGCTGCATCTCTCGCGTTCCTTCTCGCGGACGCTCGGGCCTGATGACGAGGTCGTGGTCACACGCTTGGACCATGACGCGAACGTCCGGCCGTGGGTCCTGGCGGCGCGCGATGCCGGCGCGACGGTGCGCTGGGTCGACATCGACCCGGCGGACGTGACCCTCGACCTCGATTCCCTGGACGCGGCGCTCTCGGACCGGACACGTTTGGTCGCGTGCACCCTCGCCTCCAACGCCGTCGGGACCACACCACCGGTCGGCGAGGTGGTCCGCCGGGCCAAGGCGGTAGGGGCGCTGGTGGTGCTCGACGGGGTGCACTTCGCGCAGCACAGGCTCCCCGGCCTGCACGACTCGGGCGCAGACATCCTGGCGACGAGCCCGTACAAGTTCTTCGGTCCGCATCAGGGCATGGTGGCCGTGCGGGGAGACGTGCTGCGGTCGTGGGAGCCGTACAAGTTGCGTCCCGTGGACGACGTCGACCCCGACCGCTGGGAGACCGGGACGCAGAGCCATGAATCGATGGCCGGCACGATCGCCGCGATCGACTACTTGGCGGGGCTCGGAGCGGGCGCCATGCGCCGTGAGCGCCTCGCCGATGCGTTCGCCGCGATCGGCGCGCACGAGGCCTCGTTGTCCGCGAGGTTCCTCGACGGTCTCGGGCGGATCCGCGGCGTCCGGCTGTTCGGGATCGCCGATCCTGGTCGCCTCGGCGAGCGGACCTCGACGTTCGCGATCCGTCTGGGCGAGCAGCATCCGCTCGACACGTCCGCGGCACTCGCCGAGCGAGGCATCTTCACGTGGGACGGCCACTACTACGCGATCGAGGTGTTCGAGCGGCTCGGTCTGCTCGAGTCCGGCGGCGCGGTGCGCATCGGGTTCTGCCATTACCACCTGCCCGACGAAGTGGACCGCGTCCTGCAGGCGCTCGCCGACCTCTCCTGAGGCCCGCACCCTCCCTCCGGGTAGGATGTGGCGTCCTCCCTCCCTCGGAGCAGAACCCATCATGCGGATCGTGATCCTCGGCGGCGACGGCTACCTCGGGTGGCCCACCGCTATGCGCTTGTCCTCAGGCGGCCACGACGTCCACGTCGTCGATGACGGACTGCGCAGGCGCGCGCACGCCGAGGCCGGCAGCGACTCCCTCACACCCATCGCCACCCTGCCCGAGCGCATCGAAGCCTGGAGGGAACACACCGGCCTCGAGATCGGGATGACCGCCGGCGACCTCACCGAGTGGCCGGTCGTCGAAGCCGTCTTCCGCCAGACCCAGCCCGAAGCCGTCGTGCATTACGGCGAGATGCCGAGCGCTCCGTACTCCATGAAGGACCGCGAGCACGCCGTCTTCACCCAGACGAACAACGTCGTGAACACGCTCAATGTGCTCTTCGCGATCCGCGACATCGCCCCAGGTTGTCACCTGGTCAAGCTCGGCACGATGGGTGAGTACGGCACGCCCAACATCGACATCGAAGAGGGCTTCATCGAGATCCATCACAACGGGCGATCGGACTACCTGCCGTTCCCGAAGATGCCGGGGTCGATGTATCACCTGTCGAAGGTGCACGACTCGCACAACATCCATTTCGCCAGCCGCATCTGGGGTCTGGCCGCCACCGATCTGAACCAGGGCGTGGTCTACGGCATCCGCACCGAGGAGACGGCGCTCGATGATCGGCTCCTCACCCGGTTCGACTACGACGACGTCTTCGGGACGGCGCTGAACCGGTTCTGCGTCCAGGCCGTGATCGGCCACCCGCTCACGGTCTACGGCAAGGGCGGGCAGACCCGCGGCTACCTCAACATCGAGGACACCCTGCAATGCGTCGAACTGGCGCTCACGCACCCGGCCGAACCTGGCGAGTACCGCGTCTTCAACCAGTTCACCGAGCGCTTCTCGATCCTGGATCTCGCCGAGATCGTGCAGAAGGCCGGAGCCGAGGTTGGGATCGACGTCGACGTCGTCCCGGTGGCGAACCCGCGCACGGAGGCCGAGGAGCACTACTACAACCCCGTGCACACCAAGCTCCTCGATCTGGGGCTGCAGCCGCGTCTGCTCAACGAGACCTTGATCGAGTCCATGTTCGCGACGATCGAGCGGTTCCGCGAGCGGGTGCTCCCCGACCACATCTTGCCCCGCGACCGCTGGCGGGCCTGAGGGCGCGCGATTGACAGCCGTTCGGCTCATCGGCGCGGTCGCCGCCCTGTGGGTGTTCGTGGTCTCCGTCCGTGCACATGCACGGCGCCGGATCAGCCGCCTCTCGCTGCTTATCGTCGCTGGGCTCGCGCTCGTCGTGACGATGCTTTCGCTCTCCCCCAGCTTGTTCGAGCCGGTGTTCGGGTGGTTCGACGTCGCCAAGGGCGACGAACGACGCCTCGTCTTCGTCCTGACCGTCGGGTTCTTCGTGCTGCTCGGCCTCGTGCTGCGGGCGCAAGCGCATGCCGACGAGAACGAGCGCACGGTGCGGCTGCTCGTCGAGGCCATGGGGCGCGAGCGGTTCGACTGGTCGCGCGCCGACGCCCTGCCCGAGGGGAGGCGCCTGGTGGTGGTCTCCCCCGCGTACAACGAGGCCGAGAACGTCGCGGCCGTCGTGGCCGCGCTGCCCGAGGAGATCGCGGGGATGCTCGTGGTCCCGCTCGTGGTGAGCGACGGCAGCGAGGACGCCACGGCACGTGTGGCCCGTGATGCCGGCGCGCTGGTCGCGGAGCTGCCGATCCGTCGCGGAGGCGGCCTCGCGCTCCGCGTGGGGTATGAGATCGCGCTGCAACTCGGCGCGGAGATCGTCGTGACGATGGACGCCGACGGCCAGCATCGTGCCGATGAGTTGCCCGTGCTGATCGAGCCCATCCTCGATGGCCGCGCCGACTACGTGAACGGTTCGCGCCTGCTGGGCGCGTTCGAACAGGATTCGCTCATCCGCCACATCGGCGTGCATGTCTTCTCGCGGCTCGTCACGGTGTTGACCGGCCGCAGGATCACCGATCCCTCCAGCGGGTACCGCGCGGCGCGGACGGACCTGCTCCGCCGCTTGGTCTTGGAGCAGGATCAGTTCTGGACGAGCGAGATCCTCATCGAGGCCTTGCGTCACCGCGCGAAGGTGGTGGAGGTGCCTGTCACGATCGTCGCCCGGGCGGGTGGGACGACCAAGAAACCGAAGAGCCTTCGCTACGGCTGGAACTTCTCCAAGGTCATCATCCAGACCTGGCTGCGCTGAGAGCCGACGCGATCTGCTCGGCCGGTCTAGCCCGCTCGCGCGGCGGCCTCGTGCGCGATCGCCATCTCCCGGCGGAACTTCTTCCAGTCGCTCGTCTTCACGCTGAAGGCGAGGTCCGTCGCGATCTGCACCAGCCCGAGGCCGAGCGTCGCCAGGACCGCCCAGCCCGGCGCGTTCGTGAGGGGCGCGAGGCCGAGGGCGACGAACGGGGCGGCCTTCGTCGCGAGTGCCCCGCTCGCGTGGAACCAGGCCCGGGCGCGCGCCGACGTTCGCAGGTAGGACGCGTAGTCGGTCTTGAGCCCCGGGCGCGGCGGCGGCGGGCCCCCGAAGAAGTAGTCGGTCGACCTGATCCCCACCACCCTTCCCACGACCCAGTGAGCCGGGGAGTGAGCGCCGACCGACCACGCGACCGCGGCTGCCACGAGCGCCAGGCCGGCCAGCGACCCCTCGGCGACCGAAGCCACGACGACCGCGGCCGCGCCTCCCAGCAGGACGCCCACGAGGGCCGCGTTGCCCACCCACACGGGGAACCGCGGGCGCACCCGGGCCCGGAAAGCCGCTGTGTCGATCCGTCCCACCTGGTCGGCGTGGGCCTCGATCAGGGCCGGATCACGCTTGATCGCGGCGACCGCGGTCCAGAACCCCAGGATGCGCAGGTCGGTCTGCCCGGCAGCGACCGCGGCCTCGATCCTGGCCAGGTCACCCGCCAGGTTCCCCACAGGTTCCCTCGTTGGCTCCACGGTTCCCGGCCCCCTCGGCGGTAGCATCCGGCCCGGACGCGCTCCCTCCCATCCCGATGATGAGCGCTTCCCCACCGGGAGGTCGATGTCCAAGAGCATGACACACACGACGGCCCCGGCCGATGGCCGAGGGTCTGCGCTCGTCACCCTCGACGGCCGCTACCACGTGCTGGAGCGGATCGCGGCCGGAGGGATGGGCGAGGTCTTCCGCGCGCACGACGCCGTGCTGGCTCGTGAGGTCGCGGTCAAGGTCCTGCACCGGTCGCTGTCGGGCGACCAGGGGTTCGTAGAGCGGTTCCGCCGGGAAGCCCGGGCCGCCGCCACCCTCAACCACCCCAACATCGTCGCGGTGTACGACTGGGGTGCCGTCGACGGCGTCTACTACATGGTGATGGAGTACGTGCACGGCCGGTCCGTGCGCGAGGTCGTGAACGCCAGCGGTCAGCTGGCCCCCGCCCAGGCGGCCGAGATCGTGGTGCAGACGCTCGAGGCGCTGGAGCACGCTCACGAGAAGGGCATCGTGCACCGCGACCTCAAGCCCGAGAACATGCTCCTCACGACCGAGGGCGTCGTGAAACTCACGGACCTGGGGCTGGCGCGCGCGTTCGCGGATGCGAAGGCGACCCGTGCGGGCCAGGTCACCGGCACCGTCCAGTACCTGTCCCCCGAGCAGATCCGCGGCGAACCGGCGGATCCACGGAGCGATCTCTACGCGCTCGGGATCGTCTTGTTCGAGCTGCTGACAGGGCACCTGCCGTTCTCCGGCGAAACGCCGATGGCGATCGCCTACCAGCATCTCTCCGGCGAGGTGCCCGCTCCATCAGGCTTCGCCGATGTCGATCCGGACCTGGACGCGTTCGTGGCGGCCGCGGTGGACAAGGAGCGCGAGATGCGACCCGAGTCCGCCCGGGTGATGCGCCAGGACCTCGAGGCCATCACGGGGCATCTGCCGCGCGCCCGATCGCTCGTGTCGATCGTTCGCGACATGCCTGATAGCTCCCGCGACGGCGACCGGACCGCTCCGCGAGTGGCTGCGATCACCCAGCAGATCGCCCTCGGGACGCCGGCTCGCCGGGGTCCGTGGAGGCGCCTGGCGGGGATCGTGCTGCTCCTGGTGACGCTCGGCGCGGGCGCATGGGGCGTGTGGGCCTACGTCATCCCGCACACCCGGCCCGTCCCGGCGGTGCGCGGCACGTCCGTGGACGACGCCACCGAACAACTCACCGCGCTCGGGTTCCAGGTTCGCCTGGAGGAAGGCTCCTTCGACGAGAAGGTGGCCAAGGGGTCCGTGCTCGCGATCGACCCGCCGGTGGGCACCGACCTGGAGGCGGCCTCGATCGTGACGATCGTGCCGTCGCTCGGACCCGCGCCGGTCGCCGTGCCTGCCGTCACCGGCCTGCCGCTCGCCGACGCGGTCGCGGCGCTCCGTGCGGATGGATTCGAACCGGTCATCCGCCGCACCCACCACGACACCGTGGCCGAAGACGAGGTCATCGAGCAGGCCCCGGCCGACGGCAAGGCACCGAAGGGCTCGAAGGTCACCCTGACGGTCAGCCTCGGTCACGCCCCGGTGCCGGTGCCCGACGTGGTGGGCGAGCCCCAGGACGCGGCCGAAGCGGCACTGGACGCGGCCGGGTTCACGGTGATCGTCCGCACGGCCTTCTCCGACGATGTCGACCGGGGTGACGTGATCAAGGTGGCCCCCGCCGAGGGGAGGAAGATCGATTTCGAGTCCTCGGTCACGATCACCGTCTCCCAAGGTCCGGAGCGATTCCCCACCCCCGATCTCCGCGGGCTCACGCCCGCCCAGGCCGAGGCACGCGCCGAGGGTCTGGGGCTCACCGTGTCGTTCTACTACGTGCCGAACTCGCCGCAGACCCTCGTGATCAGCCAAGATCCCGCGGTCGGTGAGACCGTGACGGCGGGCGACGCGATCTTGCTGTTCGTCGCCTGATCACCGAACGGCGCTAGCCCTGTCCTGGCGCCCGAGCCAGGGCCACGAACCGCTCGCCGGCACCCTCCCACGCGATCAGCCGAAGAGCGCGCGCCTCCAGGAGCCGCTGCACCCGTGCCGCTGCGTGCGACCCAGACCGGTCGCCGGCATCGATGAGGAGCGCGATGATCCCCTCGAGGCCCGCCGTCTCGACGGCGGCATCGAGACTCACCGAGGGGTCCTCCCTCTCCGGCGGGGTGACCAACGTGGCGGAGGGGCCGCCCATGAAGGCCCCCGCGACCTCCGCGATACGAGCGTGCTCGAGCGGACCCGGCACCTCGATCCGGAGGTCCTCGGCTCCGCCACTCGGTCGCGGGCGGCGAGCCACCGGGTTCCTGCGGCCCTTGCGGCCGCGAGCGGCCGACATCCGCGCGGCGTACGCCAAGGAGGCCGCCACGTACCGCAGCGACCGGCCGATCCCGATCGAGGAGGACTCGGCCGTGTAGCGCGTGGGGATCGGGACCTCGATCACGCGCATCCCCGACGTCACCGCGTCGACCAGGAACTGCGTGTCGAACCAGAAGTCGTCGGAGTACCCCAACAGCGGCATCCGCAGCAGGCAATCTCGGGTGTACGCGCGCATCCCGCTGTGGGTCTCGGTGAAGTGCGTACCGAGCGCGAGGTTCTCCAGGACCGTGGTCAACCGGTTGCCGAGGTAGCGGTACAGGGGCATCCCGCCGGCTCGCGGGTCACCGAGCCCGGCGAACCGCGAGCCGAACGTCATGTCGGCGTAGCCGGCCAGGATCGGCGCGATCAGCAGCGGCACCGCCTTCGGGTCGTACTGGTAGTCCGGGTGCAGCAGGACGACGATGTCACCGCCCAGATCGAGGGCCTCCCGGTAGCACGTCTTCTGGTTGCCGCCGTACCCGCGGTTCTCCGGGTGGACCCGGACATGCAACCCGAGCGCCCGGGCCACCTCGACGGTCTCGTCGGGGCTGGCATCATCGACCAGGACGAGATGGCTCGCGATCCCCTCGGGGATGTCTTCGACCGTGCGAGCCAACGTCTGCGCGGCCCGGTAGGCCGGCATCGTGATCACGACGCTCGTCACGGGCTGCCCTAGGGCTCCATCGCGGCGCGCGGGCCCTCCTGGTAGGAGTACCGCTCCTCCGCGAACGGCTCGGCGTGCACGTGATACCCGCGCTCTTCCCAGAACCCTCGCCGGTTCTTGTCCGTGAACTCCAGGGCGGTCAGCCACTTCGCGCTCTTCCATGCGTAGCGCTTGGGGACCACGAGTCGCAACGGCCATCCGTGGTCGGGGCTCAGGTCCTCGCCGTGGTTCCGCCACGCGAGGAGCACGTCGTCCTCGTCCATCGCAGCCAAGGACAGGTTGGACGTGTACCCGTTCGCGCCGTGGGCGATCACCCACGCCGCCTCCGGTGAGGGTGAGGCCATGTCCCGGATCGCACCGAACGGCACTCCCTCCCAGGTGTTGTCGAGCGTCGTCCAGCCGGTCACGCAGTGCATGTCGGCGTCGATGCGCGCGGTCGGGAGCGCGCGGAGCTCGTCGTAGCTGAGTGTGAACGGGTTGGCCACCGAACCACGCACCTGCAGGTCCCACGTGACCCCGTCGAAACGAGGTACCGACCCGAAGTGCAGGACCGGCCACGTCTTCACCAGGCGGTTGCCGGGCGGCACACGGGCGGCCGTCTCCGGCGGATACTCCTTCGAGAACAGACCCATCACCGCTCCTCGGTCAAGGCGGACCGCCACGCGTCGATCGCGAAGGCGAGTCCGGCGTCGTCAACGTCCATGTGGGTTACGCACCGAACCCCGCCGGGGATCGGCACGGCACCCACGCCGAGCGCGGCCAGCCGCTCGATCGCGTCGGCGGGCGCCACGCCCACCACCTCTGTGTCGATGAACACCATGTTCGTTTCGACCTGATCCGGATCGACCGAACCGGGGGCGATCTCCTGCAGGGCCTCCCCCAACCGTGTGGCGCGAACGTGGTCCTCGCCCAGACGCGCGGGGCCTTCCTCGAGGGCCATCAACCCCGCGGCCGCCATGATCCCGGCCTGGCGCCACGCTCCGCCGTACAAGATCCAGATCCGCCGGGCCTCGCGGATGAGATCGGCCGGGCCGCAGAGCAGCGACCCGATCGGAGCGCCGAGACCCTTCGAGAGGCAGAACATCGTGGTCGCGGCGTGCGACGTCCACGCGGTCACGCTCTCTCCCGTGAGGGCCGCCGCGTTCCACATCCGCGCGCCGTCCAGATGGATCGGGACGCCGGCCGCTTCGGTGACGCGGTGCACGGCCGCCAGTTCGGCAGACGGTAGGACCGTCCCGCCGTACCCGCCGACCGTGTTCTCCACCGCGAGCAGGTCGACCACCTCGACGTCGAAGTAATCATCACGCGCCAAGAGCCGTTCGGCGAGCGCCCCGGTCATGTAGCCGCGCGGATGATCGGTGCCCGTCCGGTAGGACAGGCCGGCGATCGCGGCCGAAGTCATCATCTCCGTGGTGGCCACGTGCGCCTGCGACTCGCACGCGATGAGGTGCCCAGCGCCGCCGGCGTGCAGGCGCACGCCGATCTGGTTGCCCATCGTGCCCGTGGCCACGTACAGCGCGGCCTCGGTCCCCGTGAGCTCGGCGGCGCGTTCCTGCAGACGGTTGACCGTGGGGTCATCGCCGTACCAGGCGTCACCCACGTCGGCCTTCGACATGGCCTCGCGCATCGCCGGTGAAGGCGACGTCACGGTGTCCGAGCGCAGATCGACGCGGAAACGCGGCACCCGCGGAGTCTATCGGCGGCCCGGCACGCTCATCCGAAGAAGACCTCGGCCTCGCGGAAGCGGTCGATCGGCACCACCCTGCGCGGACCCCGGGCCTCCTGCAGATCCACGTCGATCACCTCTTGCCCGGCGCGGGAGACCATGCGCCCCCAGGCCCCTGCGCTCGCCAGCTCGACGGCGGCCAAACCGAACCGCGTTCCGAGCACGCGGTCGAACGCCACGGGGGACCCTCCTCGCTGGACGTGCCCGAGGATGGTGACCCGTGTCTCGTAGCCGGTCATCCGTGCGATCTCGGGCGCGAGGACGTTCGAGATGCCGCCGAGACGCGGGAAGCCGTTCGGATCGAGCGGATAGGGCGGCACCTCGAAGGTGCCGGGGACCGGGGTCGCCCCTTCGGCCACCACCACGATGGAGAACGACGCCGTGTTCATGTGCCGGTGGCGCAGGTGACGGCACACGTCCTCCAGGTCGAACGGAACCTCGGGGATGAGCAGCAGGTCTGCTCCCCCACCCAGGGCCGCCTCCAAGCCGATCCAGCCGGCGTGGCGGCCCATCACCTCGACGACCATCACGCGGTCGTGGCTCTCCGCCGTGGAATGCAGCCGGTCGATCGCGTCGGTGGCCACCTGGGCAGCCGTGCGGAACCCCACGGTGACGTCTGTCCCCGGCAGGTCGTTGTCGATGGTCTTCGGGATGCCGATCACCGGCACGTCGTGGGCGAGCAGGTCCGCCGCGGCACCCAGGGTCCCTTCGCCGCCTATCGCGAGAAGACCATCGATCTCGTGGCGCGCGAGTGCCCCGCGGACCTGTTCGGGGCCATCGGTGATGCGCATCGGATCGGCCCCGGAGGAGCCCAAGATGGTGCCACCGCGCGGAAGGATCCCCCGTACCGCGGGCAGATCGAGGGCCATCACGTCGCCTTCGAGGACCCCACGCCACCCGTCACGGAAGCCGACGAACGTATGCCCGTGGCGCGTGATCCCGGAACGCACGGCCGCGCGGATGACGGCGTTCAACCCCGGGCAGTCACCGCCGCCAGTGAGGATGCCGAGACGCATGGGCGGCACCCTACACAGCGCGCACACCCGAGAGGGCCGAGAACTCAGTCCGAAGAGGCGCGCTCGGTGATCCGACGCCGCAGGACCTGGTACCAGGGATCCTCGTAGGTCGGCTCTTCGGGCCGCGAGGGGCGGGCCTCAGCTGCGTCCTGCGAGGCAGCGTCAGGTGATGGCACGGTGAACCACATCTCGTCTTGCCCGGCCCGTGGCCGGCGGGCACGCTGCCGCTTGCGCATATCCGTTGCTTCGGAGCGGCGGCCTTCCACCTTGAGTCCGAACCACCGGCGGCCCGGGCCGGCGGTAGGATGGCCGTCCCATGGGGATGCTCGCGGAGTTTTTGCCACGGTTCGACGGCATCTTGCCCGTCATCTTCTTCATCGCGTTGACGCTCGCCACCGGGGCCGTCGGGGTGTTCGCCCTGTTCGTGATCGTCCAGCAGTTCCGCAACCCGAAGCGGGCGCCCTAGCCGGGCACGACCTCTGTCCCGGCCTCGCCGTGGAGCGCGGCGACCGCCTCCGTCAGTTCCGCGATCACGGCACGCTCACCCCCTTCTTCGACGAACCGGGCCGCCGCCTCGATCTTGGGTCCCATGGACCCCGCCCCGAACTCGCCCTGCTTGAGCATGGCCCGCGCCTGCGCGGTGGTCATGCGGTCGATGTCCTCCGGGAGGAGCGAACCGTAACCCCGTTGCACCTTGGACACGTCCGTGAGGATCAGCAGGACCGGAGCCTGCACCTCGTGCGCCAAGATCGCGGCCGCGAGGTCCTTGTCGACGACCCCTTCTTTACCGATCAACCGAGGGCCCTTCTCGATCACCGGGACCCCGCCGCCGCCGGCAGCGATCACGATCACGCCATCTCCGACGAGCCCACGGATCACAGGCGTCTCCACGATCGAGTACGGCTTGGGGCTGGGGACGACGCGGCGCCATCCTCCATGCGGGTCGGGCTTCATCACCCAGCCGCGCTGCTCCTCCCGCCGGTGCGCCTGCGCCTCGGTGAAGAAGGGGCCGATGAATTTCGAGGGCTTACCGAACGCCGGATCTTGCGGGCGGACCCTCGTGAGGGTCAAGATCGTGACGACCGGGCGCTCCATCCCCCGTTCGAAGAAAACGTCGCCGATCGTGACCTGCAACAGGTAGCCGATCTGGCCCTGGCTCTGCGCCCCACAGACGTCCAGCGGCATCGGGTGGACCTGCTTGGCCGCCGCTTCCTGTTGCATCAAGATCCTGCCGACCTGCGGACCGTTGCCGTGTGTGAGCACGACCTCCCACCCGTCCGCGGCGATGTCCGCGACGATCTCGGCGGCGCGCCGGGAGGCCGCGTGCACCTCCTCGTAGGTGTCCTCGGCACCGCGGCGCAGCAATGCGTTGCCCCCGAGCGCGACGACGACCCGGTCCATCGGGCCGGCTCCTTACAGGACCGGCGCCAGGATGTCGGCGAGGCTGGGCGAGCCCGGCAAGATCTCGAGGTCGTAGCGGACCCGAACGGCCGGTTTCGCGATGTCGATCACCTGTCGCAGGTCGATCGGCGTGCCGACGATCACGACGTCCGCATCGACCGCATCGATGATCTTCGCCATCTCGTCCAGCTGGCCCTGGCTGTAGCCCATCGCGGGGAGCACGGCCCCGACGTCGTACTTCTCGAAGGTCTCGGCGATCGTGCCGACCGCCCACGGGCGGGGGTCGACGATCTCGGCGGCGCCGAGCCGCTGCGCGGCCACCACGCCAGCGCCGATCTTCATATCGCCGTGCGTGAGCGTGGGACCGTCCTCGACCACCAGCACCCGCTTGCCGGCGATGGCAGCGGGGTCGTCGCAGCTGATCTTCGAATCCGCCTCGACGAGCGTGGCCTCGGGGTTGACCTCGGCGATCGTGCGCCGGAGCTGGTCCATCTGCTCGGGGGTCGCGGAGTCCACCTTGTTGATGAGCACGACACCGGCGGCGCGGAGGTTGGTCTCCCCCGGGTGATAGGTCAGCTCGTGACCGGCGCGGAGCGGGTCGACGAGGGTGATCCAGACGTCGGGCCGGTAGAAGGGCAGGTCGTTGTTCCCACCGTCCCACAGCAAGACGTCGCACTCGGCCTGCGCCTGCTCCAAGATCGCGCCGTAGTCGACGCCGGCGTAGATGACGGTGCCGCTCGTGATGTGCGGCTCGTACTCCTCACGCTCCTCGATGGTGCAGTGATGCCGGTCGAGGTCGGCCAGCTCGGCGAAACGTTGGACGGCCTGGGCGGCCAGATCGCCGTAGGGCATGGGGTGGCGGACGGCCGTGACCCGCTTGCCGGCCTCCTTGAGGGCGCCCGCTACCGCGCGCGTCGTCTGCGACTTCCCCACACCCGTGCGGACAGCCGTGACTGCGACGGTGGGGACGGTTGCCCGCAGCATCGTCGCATCGGGCCCCAGGAGCACGAAGTTCGCCCCGGCCGCCATCACCGTGGAGGCCTTGTGCATCACGTAGTCATGGCCGACATCGGAGTAGGCGAACACGACGTCGTCGACCTTCAGGTCGTGGATCAGGCGGACCAACTCGGACTCGTCGTGGATGTGGATCCCGTCGGGGTAGTTCGTGCCCGCGAGCGACGGCGGATAGCGCCGGTCATCTATGTAGGGGATCTGCGTCGCGGTGAACGCCACGACCTCGGTGCTGGGGTCATCGCGGAACACGGTGTTGAAGTTGTGGAAGTCGCGGCCCGCGGCTCCCATGATCAGGACTCGGCGTGGCATGGTCGGATCCTTTCCGCCGGAAGTGGTTTGATTCGCGGAAGGCCCGGGCCCGCGCCGCAGGTCCGCTCTTCTTCGGGCACTCTATCTCACGATCGCGAAGGTCCCGGGGCATCGAGGTCCCCCACGACGTCGATGTCCCGGAGCGTGCCACGCTCCGGATCGAGCGCCGTCCACGTTGGTTCGTCGATGATCGCCATCCGCAACGAGTCGAGGAGCGCGCGGAGACGGCGTTCGCCCTGTGCGAGCAGTGCCTTCGCGTTGACTCGAGCGGGCGCGATGCGCAGGGCGCTGGGGATGGGCCGGAACCGCTCGCCGTCGGCGAGGGCGACCGCGTCGACCGGCGCGGCGTGGGCGACCCTGACGATCTCACGGAGCACCGCGGGGTGCAGGTTCGGCATGTCTCCGGCGACGACCATCGCCCACGGCGTGGTGATGACCCCGAGACCTCGGGCGGTCGCGGCCAGCGGGCCCTCGAACGCTTCGGTGTCCCGCACGGAACGGACACCCGGCGGGAGATCGCGCTCGCCTGCGGGGGCCAGGACCACGACCACGTCGTCGGCCACGAGCGCCACCGCGTCGATCGCCCGACGAAGGAGCCCGACCCCGTCGATCTCGACCTTGAGCTTGTCAGAGCCGAACCGCGAGGACCGGCCGCCGGCCAGCACGACGCCCGTGACGTCGATCAGCGCGGCGCTCCCTTGCGGCGCTGGACGAACTGGTAGCCGAACCGGCCCTTGATACACAGGTGCCCGTTCGTGATCGAGTGATCGGCGGGCGAGGTGACCTTGACGATCGTGTTGTCCTGGACGTGAAGTTCAAGCTCGCATCCGACACCGCAGTAGGGACAGATCGTGTTCGTGACGGTCTGCGCCGCATCGTCCCACGTGCCGGCGGCCCGCATGTCGTGCTCGCTCGTGAACATCAGCGCGCCGGTGGGGCACACACCGATGCAGTTGCCGCAGTAGACGCACGCGCTCGAGTCCAGGGGCACCGCGTACTCGGTGGAGATGCGCGCGTCGAAGCCCCGGCCCGCCACCGCGATCGCGAAGGTGTGTTGGGCGTCGGTCCCGCACGCCTCCACGCACTTGTAGCAGAGCACGCAGCGCTCGTAGTCGCGGACGTAGAGGTCGTTGTCCACCTTGACCGGCTGCGCGACGGTCTCGGCCGTGGCGGGGTCGGGATCGTGGTGGTGGCCGGGCGCGCGCGCGTCGCGCTCCCCCGCCTCCATCGGCTCCATCCGTGCGCCGAACCGATCGGGGTCCGCTTCGTACTCGCCGATCCAGCGGTGCCAGTCGGCGCCCGCCAGCGAGGTGTCCACGCTCGAACCGAGGAACTCCATCACGAGCTTGCGGGAGGTCCTCACGCGCTCCGTGCCGGTCCTGACCTTCATCCCGTCCTCAGCCTTGCGCGAGCACGCGGGCGCGAGCACGCGGGCGCCCTCGACCTCCACGACGCAGACCCGGCAGGCGTTGATCGGCGTGAGGTTATCCGCGTAACACATCGTGGGAGTGTCGACGCCTTGGGCCCGGCACGCGTCGAGGATCGTGGCGCCCTCGGGGATGCGAAGGGTCTCTCCGTCGATCTCGATGTCGAGGAGACGCCTCGGCATGTCGACCGGGATCGCGCTCACGACGCCGCCCCGTCCTCGAACAGGCCGAACGTTGCGATCGCAGACTGCACGGCGCTCGCGGCCGTCTGTCCGAGGCCGCAGATCGAGGCGTCGCGCATCACGGCCGCGACATCACCGAGCAACGCGAGTTCGTCGGCTTTCGAACCGAACGTCCGCCCGGCCACGAGCCGATGCAAGGCCTCCTCCTGCCGCACGGTGCCGACGCGGCACGGCACGCACTGTCCGCACGACTCATCGCGGAAGAAGCGCGCGATGCGAAGACAGATGTCCACGAGGTCGGTGTCCTCGTCGAAGACCATGACCACGCCGGAGCCGAGGGTGTAGCCGCCAGCCCGAGCGTCCTCGAACGTGAGGCGGATGTCGAGACGGTCGGGCCCGACGAACCCGCCGGCGGCCCCGCCGAGCAGCACCGCCTTGAGTGGTTCGCCGTCCCGCACGCCGCCCGCGGCCTCGATCGCCTCGCCGAGCGTGATGCCGTGCTCATGCTCGTAGACGCCGGGCCGCTCGACGTGGCCCGAGAGGCAGAACAGGCGCGTGCCGGTCGAGCCTTCGGTGCCGAGCGCCGCGTACGCCTCCGGTCCCATCGTGAGGACCTGGAGCACGTTGATGAGGGTCTCGACGTTGTTGATCGCGGTCGGCTTCCCGAAGAGACCGTGCGTGACCGGGAAGGGTGGCTTGTTGCGCGGCTCGCCCCGCTTGCCCTCGATCGAGTTGAAGAGCGCCGTCTCCTCGCCGCAGATGTAGGCGCCGGCGCCGCGCCGCAGTTCGATGTCGAAGGAGAACCCGGCGCCCAGCACGTCGGTCCCCAGAAGCCCTGCCTCGCGCGCCTGTGCCAGCGCCTCGGCGAGGCGTTCCGTGGCAAGTGGATACTCCCCGCGGACGTACACCAAGCCGGTCTCGGCCCCGGCGGCGAACCCAGCGATGGTGAGCGCCTCGACGACGCTGAACGGATCCAGTTCCATGATCAGGCGGTCCTTGAACGTGCCGGGCTCTGACTCGTCGGCGTTACAGATGACGTACTTGGGCGTCACGGGCTGATCGGCGACGGCCCGCCACTTCACCCCCGTGGGGAACGCGGCGCCGCCGCGGCCGAGGAGCTTCGCGTCGGTCACCTCCTGGATGGTGGCATCGGCACCCAGTTCGAGGGATCTCGCGAGTGCCCGGTAGCCGCCGTGGTCCCGATAGCTCTCGAGAGTGAGAGGATCGGCCTGACCGAAACGAGCGAGGAGACGGAGCCCGGGGCGGCTGCCCTCGTCCCACGCCTGAGGGGCCATGACGCCGCCGGCACATACCACGGTTGAGTCCTCGGGCACGGCGGCTCGGATCGTCGGCATCGTCGCCCCTCCCAGGGCGACCTCCGGGCGTCCCGAGCGCTGGGCGAAGATGGCCGGAGCCTGCTCACACATCCCAAGGCATGGGCTCGCGACGATCTGCACACCGGGCAGATCCGCCGCTTCAGCTTCGGCCACAAGGTCGGCACCGCCCTGGATACGGCAGGCGAGGTCGTCGCAGACGTGCACCACCGTCTTGGATCGCTCCGTGACGCTGAACATCGCGTAGAAGGTCGCGACGCCGTAGGCCTCGGCTGGCGGCACCTGCAGCCGCTCGCAGGCGTAGTTGAGACCGCCCTCGCTGATCCAGCCGACCCGAGCTTGGAGCGCATGCAGCACCGGCAGCAGCAGCGTGCGCTGGTCCTCGGGAGCGCGGGAGACGCGCAGGTCGCGGGCGCTGCGTTCGCCTCCGTCCCAGCCGGTCTCGGGCGCGCCGAGCACCTCGTCGACGGCAGCTCGCTCCTCGGCGGAGGGGTCCGCCGCCATCAGCTTCAGGTCCACGCCGCGCAGGCTACCTTCCCGCCGCCACGGCGAGCTTCTCCACGCGGATCGCGGTGGCCTTGAACTCCGAGGTGCCCGACTTCGGGTCGTAGGCCTCGTTCGTGATCTTGTTCGTCTCGACCTCGTCCGGGAAATGGAACGTCATGAACGCGAGCCCGGGTCGGAGCGCCGTGGTGACGTGCACGGGCGCTTCGATCTCCCCACGGCGAGACACGATCCGGACGACCTCGCCGACCTCCACGCCGAGCGCCGACGCGTCCTCGGGTGAGAGGTCCAGCGTCTCACCACGGTGCAGCGGCGAGGAGAACGACCCCGATTGCACGCCGGTGTTGTAGGACTCGAGGCGGCGGCCGGTGGTCAGGCGCATCGGGTACTCCTCGGACAGCTCGTCCTTCGGCGGGGCGTCGATCACCACGGAGAACGGCGCCTTGCGGCCCTGCCCCTCGGGATCGTCGAAGCGCCAGAGTCGCTCGTGGAGGAACTTCGCACCCTGCGGATACTCCTCGTCGCAGGGCCACTGGACCCCGCCGAGCTCCTCGATCAGGTCCCACGACATCAGTCGATGCATCGGGGAGAGCGAGCGCATCTCGTCCCAGAGTTCCTCCGGCGTCGGGTCGCCCCACCCGACCCCGAGGCGCTCCGCGAGCTGCGCGATGATCCAGATGTCGTCGCGCGCCTCGCCAGGTGGCTCCAACGCCTTGCGAACCCGCTGCACCCGGCGCTCGGAGTTGGTCACGGTCCCCTCGGACTCGAACGAGGCGTGCGAAGCCGGGAACACCACGTCGGCCATCTCAGCGGTCTTCGTCATCACGAGATCCTGCACGATCAGGGTGTCGAGGCCCTCGAGCAGGTGCACGGCGTGATCCATGTCGGCCTCGGAGGTGGCGGGGTTCTCGCCGATCACGTAGCAGGCGGTGAGCTCGCCGCGCTCCATCGCCTCGAACATGTGCGTCAAGTGCCACCCGTACTTCGGGATGATCTCGACACCCCATGCGGCCTCGAACTTCGCGCGCGCCTCGGGGTCCGTCTCGATGTCCTGGAACCCGGCGAGCTTGTTCGGGATGGCGCCCATGTCGCCGCCGCCCTGGACGTTGTTCTGACCCCGGAGCGGGTTGAGCCCGCTGCCGTAGCGGCCGACGTGGCCCGTCAGCAGGCCAAGGTTGATGAGCGCGAGCACGTTGTCGACGGCGTTGTGGTGCTCGGTGATGCCGAGCGTCCAGCAGATCATCGCGTTCTCGGCCGTCGCGTAGGCGTGGGCGAGTTCGCGGATCGCGTCGGCGGGGACAGCGGTCACTTGCTCGCCGCGCTCGAGGCTCCAGTCCTCGACGCTCGCGGCGTACTCGTCGTAGCCGGTTGTGCCGCCGGCGATGAACCCAGCGTGACCGAGCTCCGCGTGGATGATCTCGCGCGCCATCGTGTTCGAGAGGGCGATGTCGGAGCCCACGTCGATCCCGAGCCAGAGGTCGGCGAACTCGGCGGTCTCGCTCCGCCGGGGGTCGACGACCATGACCTTGGCGCCGCGTTCCATCGCCTTCAGGACATGGTGGAAGAAGATCGGATGCGCGTTGCGCGCATTCGATCCCCACAGCACGATGAGGTCGGTCTGCTCGACCTCCTCGTACGAGCTGGTACCCCCACCGGCACCGAACACGGTCGCCAGACCGACGACCGAAGGTGCGTGTCAGGTGCGGTTGCAGCTATCGATGTTGTTGGTTCGAAGGACCTGGCGGGCGAACTTGCCTGCGGCGAAGTTCATCTCGTTGGTCGCCTTCGAGCAACTGAAGATGCCCGCTCCCCAGCCGGGGTTGCGATCCATGGCGCGGCGCAGGCCTTGGGCAGCACGATCGAGAGCCTCGTCCCAGGTGGCCGTGCGCAGTACGCCGTCGTCGCGAACCATGGGCTCGGTGAGCCGGGTCAACGTTGCCGCCATCGACGTCTCCTTCACCGGGGCGGTCCCGGTCCGGTCGATCGTACCCCGGCGCCGAGCAGAGTCGTACCCGGGGTTGCGCCGCCGTGACCCTCGATCACACGATCCGGTCGGGGCGCGCATACACGTTAGCGCGCCCGTCGCGGACGAACCCGACGAGCGTCATGCCGAAGCGCTCGGCGGCCTCGACAGCGAGCGAGGACGGCGCGGAGACGGCGCTCACGATCGGGATCCCCGCGACGGCGGCCTTCTGGACGATCTCGAACGAGAGGCGCCCGCTGACCTGCAGGATGCGATCCGATAGCGGGAGCCCGCCGGCCAGGAGCTGCTCCCCCACCGCCTTGTCGACGGCGTTGTGACGGCCCACGTCCTCGCGGATCGTGACCAGCCGGCCCTCGGGCGTGAAGAGCCCGGCGGCGTGCAGTCCGCCCGTTCGATCGAACACCTTCTGCCCGCTGCGAAGCACGTCCGGCAGCCCCAGGAGCACTTCGAGTGGCACCGTGATCCCTTCGGCGACGGGAGTACATCGGACCTCGATGTCATCGAGGGCAGCCTTCCCGCACACGCCGCAGCTCGAGGTCGCGTAGAAGTTGCGCCGCAGTACGGCGGGGTCCAACCGCCGGGCGAGCGTCACGGTGACCACGTTGTACCGCTGCGCCTCGTCCTCGACGTCGTCGCAATAGGCGACGCGGACGACGTCAACCGGCGTGATGAGACCCTCGGTGAACAGGAAACCCAGGGCCAGCTCGAAGTCACCGCCGGGTGTGCGCATGGTCACCGCGACCTGCTGCGCAGGTCCGTCGGGGCCCTGGACCCGGATCTCCAATGGCTCCTCGGTCGCGAGCGTGTCGGCTCGCTCGGAGCGAACCCCGCCGTGCACGGCCGTGATCCTCACCGGGGTCACGTTGCGGCGGATCGGCTCGGTAGCGGTCACCCCCTCAGTATCGGCCGTGGCGCCGCAGGGGTCACGCCGTCCGGGGCAGACGGAGCAGCTCACCGACCGTTGCGCGTCCATCCCGTGCCTCCAGACGGCTCGCGAGCACCACGAACAGCTGCGCCGTGACGAGAGCGTCGTCCAGAGCATGGTGCGGGTCGGCGACGGGGACGCCGCACGCCCCCGCCGCAGCGGTCAGCGGCATCCGGGCCGTCGATGCCCCCTCGAGCGCCACCAGCAGATCACGGACGTCGATGGTGCGTCGTTTCCAGCTCCGGTCCGCGATCGCGAACAGCGAGCCCAGGAACGAGGTCTCCACCCGCGCATACCACGCGAGGAGATACCGGCGATCGAGCAACGCGGCGAGCTCACCGGCGGCCTCGTGCATCGACATCGCGCCCACCAGATCCACGGGACGGATCCTGTGGATCGTGACCGAGGTCCTGGATGGGCCGCGGTCTCCCGGATCGACCAGGTCGTGGGTGGCCTCACCGAGCCGCACGACTCCGCCGGTGACCGGCACCGCGCCGAACGAGACGATCCGGTCGTGACCGAGGTCCAGGCCGGTCGTTTCCAGATCGAGGGCGATGAAGGAGGCTCGCCGCCACGGCAGATGCCGGGAGCGCCGAGGCGGCGGCGCAGGCCGCGTACGTCTCACCTGAGCCCGAGTTCGAGGGCGACCACCTGCTGCCCCGCATCGATCCTACGGAAGGCCTCTCTCAGCCCCTGACGGGTGAGCGGGCCGAGCCGTCGAGGGTCGACGAGGTCATCGGGAGGGAGGCCGTCGCGAACCTGGGCCGCCTGGTGATCGAGCCGGACCTGCCACAGCAGCGCGAACGCCTCCTCGAGCGCCTCCCCATCGCGCGGTTCGAGGACACCGGCGCGGACAGCGGCCCGCAACCTCGCCCCCGTCCTGTTCTCCCTGACTCCCGCGCGCAGCGCGAGGACGCGGGCGAGGCTCGTGACCAGTGCGATCCCTTGATCCTTCACGTCGAACGTCAGGCTACGGGTACCGCGACCCTCCACGATCGCGGCGCGAAGGAACCCCCGCGGCGGGCGCCGGTCGATGACCCATCGACCGAGCCTGCGCTGCACGCTCAGTTCCGCCCCCACCGCCGCGAGGGGCCTCGCGAAGCTCTCGTCGATGTCGAGGGGTCCCGCAACCGCGCGATGGTCGAACGCGATCGCGGCCCGGCCGAGCGCCCCCGGGTCGCGGTCGTGCGACCAGGTCGCGAAACGCGCGGTCCACTCCTGCAGCGGCCCGCGCCAGTCGCGCTCTTCGGCGATCACGCCTGCCCGGCAGCGAGGCGTTCCGGCGTCGACGAGCCCCTGCGTCACACCCGCCGCGAGACTCGCGAAGTAGGGATCCAGGTCTTCGGCCAGGGCCTCCCCGGGCTCGAAGACGAGTGCGTGATCCTGGTCGGTCACCAGGCCCTGTTCGAAGCGAGCCTGACTGCCGAGCGCGAGCCACGACCAGGGGCACGGAGGCGAGCCCAGCCGCTGCACGGTGAGGTCGATCAAACGAGCGGTGAGCGTGTCGCGGAAGACGGCGGCGAGATGCCCGACGGCCAGCGGGTCCATGCTCGCGAGCACGAGATCTGCGAGGGCCCGGGGTACCTGCAGGGCGACGGTCACCGCCTCCTCGAAGGTGGGGGCTGCTTCCAGTTCCCTGCGGAGCCGGAGCACGGAACGGCGCTCCAACGCCAGCAGGTCGGTGTCGGTGATGACCGCCAGCACGTCTCCCGCCTCGGTGACGGGAACGTGGTGGATCCCACCCTCCAACATCAGCGAGAGCGCCTCCGCAGCGGTGGCGTCCGCCGGCAACGAAAGGAGCGGAGACGACGCGACCCCGCGGACCGAGGTATCCGTGTCGACCCCTTCGGCCACCACCCGGACCCGCAGGTCTCTGTCGGTCATGATCGCCCAGCCGTCGGCCTCGCGGACGAAGACCGAGGATGCGCGCGCCGTCGCCATCATCGCCGCGGCCTCACGTATCGAGGCATCCCCGGACACCTGCACGATCGACGCCGTCGCGATCTGGCCGAGCGGCATGGTCCATGGGTCTGCGGCCGTGACGCCTGCGTGGACCAGGAGCGTTCTCTCTCGCCGGCGCAGGCTTCGGCTGAGGAACGACACACCCGCGGGAGAGGCCAGCGCGGCCTCGGCTGCCGCGCGCCCGATCCGATAGCAGATCGTCTCTTCGTGGGCGCGTACCGTGAACAGCGGACGCTCCCCCGACAAGAGCGACAGCGCCCCGAAGATCTCACCCTCTCCAAGCTGGTCCACCACGTGGCCCTCGTCGAGCAACTCCACGCCACCGGTGCGCACGACGAACAGGTGGTCGAGGACCTCACCACCCGCCTCGAGGACCGTTTCGCCACCGAGGAAGAACACGATCTCCGTCGCGCCGATCACCGCCACGAGGTCATCGGCGGGGAGTTCGTCGAACGGGGCGTTCGCTGCTAGGAAGGACGCAGGGTCCACGAGCGGCAGTATCGCATCGTACGCTCGTTCTCCCGTCCAGACGATCGGGGTGGTCGGTTTGGGCCCGGTGAGCGGTGGGTTGTATCGTCGCCTCACGCGCTGGTCCACGCGCGCACGCGAGCCCAAAGGAGCCGTCCGCTGATGAAGTCCGGCCTCGAGATCGCCCAGGCAGCATCGCTCCGACCCATCACCGAGGTCGCCGCGGACGCAGGCATCGCCGCGGACGAACTCAAGCCCTACGGCACCGACCGCGCGAAGGTCTCGCTCTCGATCCTCGACCGGCTCGCCGAGAAGCCCGACGGCAAACTCGTGATCACCACGGCGATCACGCCCACGAAGGCCGGGGAGGGCAAGACGACCACGTCGGTCTCGCTCGCGCAAGGCCTGGGCGCCATCGGCGAACGGGTCGTCCTTGCGCTTCGCGAGCCCAGCATGGGACCCGTGTTCGGGATCAAGGGTGGTGGCACCGGGGGCGGCTACGCACAGGTGGTCCCCATGGAGGAGATCAACCTCCACTTCAACGGGGACTTCCACGCGGTCACCGCCGCCCACGACCTGCTGTCCGCAGCGCTCGACGCCTCGATCTACCACGGCAACCCCCACGGCATCGATCCGCGGACGATCACGTGGCCCCGGGCCCTCGACGTGAACGATCGCGAACTGCGCGACACCGTCGTCGGTCTCGGCGGCAAGGCGCACGGCGTCCCCCGTCAGGAGGGCTTCGTCATCACCGCCGCGTCAGAGATCATGGCGATCCTCGCGCTCACGAGCGACCTGCAGGACCTCCGTACCCGGCTGGGGCGGATCATCGTGGCGTCGACCTACGACGGCGCGCCCGTGACGGCGGAGGACCTGCGGGTTGCCGGAGCGATGACCGTGATCATGCGCGACGCGATCGAGCCCAACCTGGTCCAGACGCTCGAGGGCCAGCCGGCGCTGCTGCATGCCGGCCCGTTCGGCAACATCGCCCATGGGAACAACTCGATCGTCGAAGACCGCGTCGCGCTGAAACTCGCCGACTACGTCATCACCGAAGCCGGGTTCGCCTCCGACCTGGGTCTGCAGAAGTTCTGCGACATCGTGTGCCGCTTCGGCGGGTTCACCCCGAGCGCCGGCGTGCTCGTCACGACGGTGCGCGCGACCAAGTCGCACGGCGGCATGGCCTTCGCCGATCTGGGCACGGAGGACCTCGACGCGCTCCGCCGCGGTATCGACAACCTGGCGGCCCACATCGAGATCATGCGCGAGTACGGCCTGCCGTGCGTGGTGTCCATCAACAACTTCCCCACCGACACCGCCGCGGAGATCGATCTCATCGGCGAGCTCGCGGTGGGCGCCGGTGCCGAGACGGTCGTCGTCAACCGCGGCTTCGCAGACGGTGGCGCCGGCGCGGTCGATCTGGCGAAGGCAGTGGTGGCGGCGTGCGAACAGCCCAACTCGTTCCACCAGCTCACCCCGGACGGCACACCGCTGCGGGGACAGATCGACGCGATCGCCACGAAGCTCTACGGCGCCGAGGGCGTCGACTACCTCCCTCAGGCCGAGAAGGACCTCGCGCGGATGAACGAGCTGGGGTTCGGCACCGCCCCGGTCTGTATGGCGAAGACGCACCTGTCGCTCAGCCACGACCCTCTCCTGCTCAACCGCCCCCGCGGTTTCAGGCTCCCGGTGCGCGGGGTGGTCCCCAGCGCCGGCGCGGGCTTCGTGGTCGTGCTCTGCGGCGACATGCAACGGATGCCCGGTCTGGGCAAGACACCCAACTTCATGGGTGTGGACATCGACGCGGAAGGCCGGACGACCGGCCTGTTCTGAACGGCCTCTACGGGGGCGGGCTGCAGCGAACTCAGGCTGCGTCCTCGGGTGGCATGACGCAGAACTCGTTGCCCTCAGGGTCGAGCATCACGCACCACATGCCGCCGTCCTGCTCGGCCCAGTTCCGGACCCTGGCGCCCAGCTCCTCGAGCCGCGCCACCTCGGTCTCCAGGTCATCGTCGGCGATCACGTCGACGTGCACTCGGTTCTTGGCCAGCTTGGGTTCCTGGACCTCGGTGAAGAACAGCCGAGGGAGGCCCGCATCCTCCTCGGGTGGCTCCACCATGACCGAGTGGTGATCATCGATATCGTCGATCCTGGGGGCGGCGAGGCGCGCGACCTCGCCACCGTCTGAAGGAGCCACGCTCCATCCGAGCGCTGCGGCCCAGAACCTGGCGAGCGGCGCCGCGACGCGGCAGTCGAAGACGATCGCATCGACCCGCATGACGCAAGCCTGCGCTCCGGAACCCCGGCGCGCAAGACCTCTACGACCCGACCCGCTCCTCGAACACCTCGTGGACATCGGCCAGGACCTGTCCGGCGCGATCGCGGAGGCGGCGGCAGTCATCGAGCAACGCCTCTCGCTTGGAACCGTCGACGAACGCGAAGGCATTGATCTGGACGTTCGCCAGGGCCGCGACGGCGGCGGCGTGAAGCCCGGCTGCCGCGCACATACCGTCGGAGGCGGCGTTCGGGTTCCCGATCATCGTGGCTTCCTCGGCCAAGCCCATGACGTAGACGGCGCGCCGGGCGACCATCAACGGCACCTCGGCGGCGCGCTCGAGGGCCGTCTGCAACGCGTGGAGCCGCTGGGTCTGCTCAGCCTCCGTCTCCCTCGGCATGCGGTAGGCGAACATGACCGCGTCGAACGCCTGAGCGTCGCGATCGGCGAACCCCAGCAGATCGACGCGCTCGCGGTCGGCTTCGGCCACGATCTCCTGCATGCGGGCCTCGGCCTCGGCGAACTTCGGCTTGCCGATGGTGAGCCGGCCGACCATGGACACGAGGGCGGCCCCCGCGGCCGCACTCAGCGCCGCGAACGCCCCACCCCCGGGGGTGGCGGCACCCGAGCCCAGCTCTTCCAACCATCGGTCGATGCGCTGCTCGCCGATGGGCGCCAACTCGCTCACGTGTCCTCCTCCGCCAACCGCTCCAAGATCTGACCGTCGGGGTCGAATCCTTCCAGGCGCACGTGCTCGGCGACCCCGCCATCGAGCGCCGCCTCGGGGACCAGCCCGACGATCTCGGAGTCCAACACATCCATACCCATCGGGGAAGCCCAGGCCACCACGGCGTCGTACGCAGCGACCAGCCCGGTCACGCGATGGTCGATGAGGTTCATCGACACCGTGACGCAGGAACGCTCAGGGACGCCGAACCCGATCGCGCGGAGTGCGGGGAGCCCCCCGGAGGACTCGCGGATCGTGGTCGCGATCTGCTTGGCCGCGGCCTCATCCGTCCCGGACAGGTACATGTTGAACGCGATGAGCGGCTCGCGTGCGCCCACCGCGGTCGCTCCGGCCGGGCCGATCGCGTGAGGGCCGAAGTCCGGGAGCCGCTCACCCAGAGCGACGGCCTCACGCAGGCCCTCGTACTCACCCTTGCGCACGATGGCCAGAGAAGCCCGCTCGGGCACCAGCGCGGCCCGGTCGTAGAGGTAGACCGGCAGATCGAGGGCGTCGGCCAGGTCACGGCCGAACCCCCGCGCGAGGGCGATCGCATCGGGCATCGAAGCCGCGCGCAGCGGGACGAACGGGATCACGTCGACGGCGCCCATCCGCGGATGGCCGCCTGCGTGGTGCGTCATGTCGATGAGCGAGACCGCCACGCGCGCCCCCGCCATGGCGCTTCGCGCCACGGCGTCAGCATCGCCGAGGACCGTCGTGTCGAGGCGGTGATGGCCGGCGTCGGCCTGGCGGTAGACCAGGCGCGCTCCCGGGACCTGCAGGGCGGCGCAGATGGCGTCCATCACGTCGGTGCGACGGCCTTCGGAGAAGTTCGGCACCACCGCGAACAACGGCCTCCTCGCCATCGGGCGGAGCATACGGGAGGCGGCCCCGCACAGGGGCCGTCTCCCTCGACAGCGTCACCCGCGCGGGCGCACCTTCTCCGGGTCGAGCGATGAGAGCACATCGACCGTCGCCGCGGCCGTTGTGTCACCGATGGCGACGTCCACCTTCTCGCCCTCGACGGCCACATCGGCGTCCAGGATCGCCAGGCCGATGGTCCCCAGGCGTGGACTCGATGCCGGCGAGGTCACCACCCCCACTTCGCGGCCATCCTTCGTGACGACGGCGCCGTACTCAGGGGCGGTCTCACCCTCGATGCGGAGGGTCTTGAATCGCTTCGGCGGGTTCGCCCCGCGCGCAGCCAGCGCCTCGGCGGCCACGCACTCGGTCCCCAGCTTGATGAAGCGATCCATCGAGAGGTCCCACGGGCTGATCTCGTTCGGGTTGTAGTCCACGGCGATGATGATGAGGCCGACCTCGGTACGCGCGAGGTCCACGGCGGTCAACCCGAACGGCATGGCGCCGGCGGCGATCAACGCGTCCCACACGGCCTGCGCGTCACCGGGTTGCATCACGATCTCGTAGCCCTTCTCGCCGCTGAACCCGGTACGAAGGACGTTCGCCGTCACACCCGCCACCGTCACGGGCTCGGGCCAGAACCGGAAGTAGCCCAGGTCGGCGAGGTCACGATCCACGAGACCTTGCAGCACCTGCGGGCTCTTCGGCCCTTGCACGGAGATCATCGCCAACTCGTCGGTGCGGTGAGCGACCTGCGCGTCCAGATCAACGGCCGTCTCGCGGAACCAGTCGTCGATGGCGGCGGTGTTGATCATCACCCAGTACCGCGTGTCGTCGAACTTGTACACGTTGCCGTCGTCGATCATCGTCCCATCGGCGTTGACGAAAGCTCCGTAGCGGACCGACCCGGCCGTCATCCCCTCCACCGCGTTCGTGAAACGGCGCTGGATCAGACGACCTGCGTCGGGTCCGGTCACCTCATACTTGCAGGTGCTGAACAGATCCCAGGTCCCCGCACCCGTGCGGATGGCCTCGTACTCGTCCATCGGGTCGGTGCCCTCATGCATCGACCACGGATACCCGTCCTCGACCAGGATCTCGGCCCCGTGCTCGGCGTGCCAGTCGTGCAAAGGCGAGCGGTGCTCTTCGGTCATGCGCAACTCCTCCTCGGTTCGTGGCGGGGGCACCGTACCCTGCGTCCGGTCAGGACCGGTAGGCGGCCTCACCGGGGGTTCTACCGCACGATCGAACAACGATTCAAGTCGACGGGGAGCAGCGGAGCGTCCGGCTCTGGGTCACGATCACGTGAACGGGTAGATCGAACGATCCGACAGGCATGGGACCGTCGAGCACCTGCAGGTCGTACGCGATGCCGATCCGGGCCGCGCGAGAGGCTTTCGGGAAGAGGCGATCGTAGAACCCGCCCCCGTAGCCCACGCGGTGCCCGCCGGGATCGAACGCCACCGCCGGCGTGATGATCACGTCGAGATCCGCCGGCTGCAGGACGACACCGGCAGTCGGTTCCATCGCGCCGAACGCGGTGGGGGCCAAGGGATCACCCGGGGCGAACGTGCGGACCTGCAGGTCGGGGCCCTCGATGCGCGGGAGCGCCACCGCGATGCCGGCGGCGCTGATCGCCTCGATGAGCGGGCCGGTGGGCACCTCGGATCCGAAGGACCAGAAGGCCATGATGGTCCTCGCCCGAGCGATCTCGTCGAGCGCCAGGACGCGAGCCGCGATGGCCTCGCCCAGCGCTTCTCGATCCAGGAGCGAGAGCGCGTCCCTGGCGGCCAGCACGGAGCGGCGGACGGCCCGCTTCGCTCCCTTGAGGTCGCCAGACCTCACGCGCGGAGCGTCTCCGCGATGAGCGAGGCTCGGTCGGCGGGCCCGGCCGCGCTCATGATCATCCATCCCGCGCCTGCATCCCGCAGCATCGACGCGAACGCGCCCAGTTCGTCGGCGGTCCCTCGCCAGATATCCATCGGCAGCCCTTTCTCGGCGCGCCCGGCCTCGAGCGACGTGAGATCGGCCGCATCCCTCCCGACGAGCGCGATCCCGCCCCACGTTGGTTCGACCTCATCGGGGTCGCGGCCGGCGTCTGCCGTCAGGCGACGCAGGTCCGCCACCCGTGCGACGAACCGGCCCGCATCCAGACCCCACCCGTTCCATCCATCAGCCGCTCGCGCGGCGATCGCGAGCACGCGGTCAGACGCCCCGCCCACCCACACCGGCGGCGATGCGGACGGCAGCAGCGGGCCGGTGATCGCAGGCACATGCGTTCCCCCGGCCCATGACCGGCCCGAGAACAGCGACCGCAACGCGACGCATGTCTCTTCGAGGGCGGCGGCTCGTTCGTCGATATCGGGGTATGGCAAACCGAGCGCGTCGTGCTCGAGGCGCCCGAAGCGGTCACCCAGCCCGAGCCCGAGCACGGCGCGAGCGCCGCTCACGTGATCCAGACCCGCCGCGAGTTTGGCGAGGATCCCGACGGGCCGCATCGAGGCCCGCGTCACCAGGACCCCGACGCCGAGTCCAGGATGTGAGGCCGCGACCGCGGCCAACAGGGTGAACACCTCCACCGCCGGCCGATCCGGAGCCCCGGGAGCGAAGACGTGATCCGCCGCGAAGACGCCATCGAACCCGGCGGCACGCTCCGCGACGCCGAGTGGGCGGCCCGCGTCGGTCGTGAAGACCGGCAAGACCAGACCGAGCTTCACGCCGGCTCCTCGAGCGCCATCAGCGCGATCCCGACGACGGCGCTGTCGCTCCCCATGGCCGCGGGAACGATCGCAGGCAGCGGGCGGCGCGGCCCGCCCTCGATGACGGCGGCGAAGCGAGCGCGCGCGGGATCGAGGAGGTGATCGCCCGCCCTGGCTGCGCCACCTCCGACCACGACGACATCGGGATCGAGCACGTTCACCAGGCCGGCGATCCCTTCGCCGAGCCTCGTCCCGACCTCCGCGAGGATGCCGCGGGCCGTCGGGTCTCCCCTTTCGGCAGCCTCGGTCACCATCTCCCCCGTCACGGCCTCCCCATCGCCGGCCCGCACGGCGAGCGCGGAGTGAGGATGCCGGGACACAGCACGCCTTCCCTCCCGCGCGATCGCGGTTCCGCTCGCGACCGTCTCCCAGCACCCGAGGTTGCCGCACCCGCACCGTTCGCCGCCCGGTTCCACGATCATGTGCCCGATCTCGCCCGCGAACCCGTGCGAACCCCGGTACAGACGCCCGCCGAGGACGAGACCTCCCCCGATCCCCGTGCCGAGCCCGATGTACAGGACGTTGGAGACACCTCGCGCTGCACCCGCTCGCCACTCACCGAACGCCCCTGCGGTGCAGTCGTTATCCACCGCAACTTCCAGGCCGAGGATCGCGGACATCCGCTCGCGGATCGGAGCGTCGACCCACGCCACGTTGGCCCCCGAGCGCATCACGCCGTCGACGTCGACCAGCCCCGGGACACCGATGCCCACGGGCTCGTGGCCGGGGCGAACCCGTCGGACGATACCCACCAGGGCATCCAACGCAGCATCGAGGTCCCGGGTGGGCGTGGGCGTGCGAGCCCGATCGAGGATGCGACCGGATGCATCGACGAGCGCTGCCGTCGCCTTCGTCCCGCCGACGTCAACGCCGACGGCGAGCCCGCGTTCGCTCATCCGAGCTCGATCTTCTCCAGGTGGGTCGGACCCGGTGGCGACGAGTCTTCGCCCGAGACCTCGCCGGCGCGCGTGTCGATGACGGCGCGGATCGCGAGCAGCAATTCGGTACCCGCCTTGAGCAGGTGCTCGACGGCCTCCGGCTGCAACGGCTGCGCGGCGGTGACGGCCAGGCAGACCGGACACCAGGCGACGGGGCACACGGCGTGGCTGCGCTCCGCCGATCCCTCGGAGACCGGCTCGTCACCGCTCGTTGCCGGCGCTTTCGCCATCTCAGGTCCTCCCGTCCGCGGGCTGCTCCCGCTCGAAGCTGATCTCCAGATGGTCCCCGGCGAAGTTCGCCTCGCGGACGACCATCCGCTTCAGCGTCTGCGGCAGGATGAGGTTCCGCTTGTACGACCCGACCCGCACGTACAGCTCTTCGCCGCGGCGATGCACGTCCATATCATCGCGCGAGACGAACGGCAGGCGCATGCTGAGGACGTACCGGGCACCCCGCTTGCGCACGCGGATGGGGTCGTCGCGATACAGGATCGAGCTGGCGTCGAGGTCACGGTAGACCTCTCGTCCCATCTCCCCCAGCAGGCCGAGCCCCACCATCTCACGGTCGAAAAGCCGAGCCTCCAGTATCGGCACCGGCTCGAACGACTCGTGCACCGTGATGAGGTGCTCCGCCTGGATGTCCTTCCACTTGCCGAAGTACGGATCCGTGATCTCGGCGGGCAGCACCCGGTTGACCACGACCGCGTCCACGCGGTAACCGAACAACCCCAGATAGGTGTACGTGCGCCGCGCCTCGCTGATGACCATCTTCTCGAGGTTCACCACCAGGCGGACGGTGGCAACCTCCTCGTCGGTGAGGATCTGCCGCACCGCCTCGAGGTTGGCATGCAACCGTTCGACCGCGGCGAAGACGTGGTCCCCGGCGATCGGCATCGAGGTCACCCGCGAGACGATCGGCCGCACGACGCGCACGACCTTGCGCTCCACCGGCCAGATCCGCTCGATGTACCAGTTCATGACCTCGGGCAGCGAAAGGAGCCGGAGGGTCTCGGCCGTTGGCGCACAATCGACGATGAGCATGTCGTACGCGCCGCTTTCGACGTGGGTCTTGATGTCGATCAACGCGAAGATCTCATCCAGACCCGGGATCACCGTCAACTCCTCGGCCTGGATCGTCTCCGTGCCAGCCCAGTTCATCAGCGCGATCACGTACTCCTGGATCTCGCGCCAGTTCGCTTCCAAACGCTCCTGCGCGTCGATCTGCTGCGCCCACAACCCCGGGGCCACCTCCGAGGGATCGCCGCCGATCTCGACCTCGAAGGAATCGGCCAGGGAGTGAGCCGGGTCGGTGGACATGATCATCGTCCGCAGGCCACTCTCCGCGGCCATGACCGCGGTCGCGGCCGCGACGGTGGTCTTGCCGACGCCGCCTTTGCCGGTGAACAGCACCACGCGCATATGGCCAGCCTACCCGTGGCACCGCGCGCCGGGGAAGCCGTCAGGACAGGGCCGCGAACGCCGCGACGGACACGAGGTTCACGACGCCGTGCGTCACCATGGGCGCCACGAGGGTTCGCCGGCGTTCGTACACCGCCGCGAGGATGATCCCGGATACGAACAACGCGGGCATCCGGACGGGGTCGCCGTGGATGAGCGCGAACAACGCGGCCGAGAGTGCCCCGGCCCACCAGAAACGGAACCGGCGCCGCAGCCCGCCGAACAGGAAGCCGCGGAAGGCGATCTCCTCACATACCGGAGCCATCACGAGTGCCAGCATCGCGTTCGGGATCACCCACGCATCACCCGCGGATCGCAAGGGGTTCGCCACCTCCGCGGTGCCGGTCAGATCCTGGGTGAGCGCGATCACGATCCCGGAGGCCACCAAGGCCCCGATCCCCGCGGCGATCGCCGCCCCAACGTCGCGGCCGTTCCATCCCCCACGCTGCAGGCCGAGGCCCCGGACGGAACCTGTGTGCGCCCGGACCCAGCCCCACACGCCCAGACCGAGGGCCAGTTGCTGGATCACCGTGAGCACCACGAGCCACCCCGAACCGTCCGCACCGAACGCGATCAACCCGATCGTCGCGACGAGAGCGATCCCGAACGGAGCCATCGCCACCGCGAGCGTCTCATGCAGCGCCCAGGTGGCCGGCGGCCAGATGGCTCGGGCGTCCGGTCGAGGTGGCGGTGGTTGTTCGGGCGAACCGGGAACCTCGGTCGAGGGGTTCATCCCATCTCGACGCGGCGCTTGAGGCGCTCCAAGGCGTTCTCGATCACTCGTTTCGCGCCTTCGATGCGGATGAACCCCGGCACCAGGGCGCCGAGTTCGACGGCGAGGCGGTACGTCACCTTCGTCGCCTCACCCAGGTCGTCCAGGAGGTACTCGCCACGGACGTCGCGCACCGCGCCGTGTGCCTCGGTCGAGACCCACGAGATCGCCGTATCGCCCGCCGCGAAAGCGTAGCGCAGCGTGTACGAGGCACTTCCGAGTACCGGGACGTCCACCTCGTAGGCCACCTCGACCCCGCGCCCGCCCTCGCCGCGTGTCTTCACGTCGACCAGGCGGACGTCGGCCCATTCGGGGTACGCCTCGAAGTCCTCGATGACCTCCACCACGTCTTCGAGGGGCGCCTCGATCAGGATCGAACCCTCTGCGTGCTCCACCGCGGCATCCTACCCGGGGGTCGCGCTCGCGACGGCCAGGGCGAGGGCACCGACCGACACGAAGGTCATGCCCACCAGGATCCACATGAGCAGGCGGGAACCGACGAGCAGATCGCCGCCGCGAGCGACACGCGCGGCTTCGACCGCCGACACGACGTAGACCGCCACCGCTGCGCCGAGGAACAGGACCAGCACCGCGATGGTCGTGAGGGCCGCTTCGCCGGTGAACATCAACAGGACGGCCATGCCGAGGGATATGGCGAACAGGGATCCACGCGCCAGCCCATCCATCGGTCTCCCCGCGAGCCGGTGCCCGAGCCCGGGGAAGATCAACGACCACGTCACGGCATCGCGCGCATCGACCACGGGGCGCCCGCCCGTGCGCATCAGCGTCGCGAACGGGGTCCCGCAGCTCGCGCAGACATCTGCCGACATCGGGTTGCGGCCGTCGCATGCCGGACAGGGCCAGGTGGCGACCGCGGGCGACCCGTCCCCTTCGGCGGTGGCCCGCGGACGCGGTTCACCATCGGGGGCGGCGGGGAGTGGGAGGCCGGTGGGAGGTTCGGGGTCAGGCAGGCGCAACGACGTGAAGCACTGACCACACCAGTCGGCATCCGGCGCCGCGAGCGCGTTGCACGCCGGGCACCGCCGTTCGTCTGCGAGCACGGGCCGAGCGTACCGCGCACGCTCCGGCGGTCCGGGAACTCAGGAGGCGGCTTCTCGGAGCCACGCAGCGAGCTGCTCGGCGCTGCGCTCCTCCGTGTGTTCGGCCTCCACCCAGGCCCGCCCCGCCTTCCCCATGCGCTCGCGGAGCTCCGGGTCGCGCAAGATGCGGCCGACCGCGTCACCGACCTCGGCGACATCGTCCCCGTCGACGAGGAACCCCGTCTCACCATCGACCAGCGTCTCCCGCGCGCCACCGGAATCGCCGACCACCACGGGCTGCCCACACGCGGCGGCCTCCACGAAGACGATCCCCCAGCCCTCCACCTCGAAGCCGCCAACGCGGTTTCGACACGGCATGGCGAACACGTCGCCGACGGCGTAGTAGCGCGGGAGCTCGGCGGCAGGCACCTCGCCTGCGAAGAACACGGAACGGGGCGGGGCAGCCTGGGCGAGACGCCGAAGCCGGCCCTCCGCCGACCCCGCACCGACGATCAACAGCGCCGCGTCCGGTACGTGCCGGCGGACCCTGCGCATGGCGCGGATCAACACGTCCTGGCCCTTGCGCGCCACCAGACGACTGACGCACACCACCAGCGGCCGATCCCCGATCCCGAGCGTCCCACGGATGTCGTCGGTGGGCAGGTCCGGATGGAACCGGCGCACGTCGACCCCGGGGGTGAGCACGCTCACGGGCACGTGCGAAGGGACGGCCGTGCGGACGGTCTTGCCGATGAACGCGCTGCAGACGGGGACCCGGCTCGCGCTGCGCGTCGCCCGTCGGAGCCACGCGTTCGACCCGGGCATGGCCGACATCCAGTAGTCGAACCCGTGCGCCATCACGAGGTAGGGGGTACCACGGCGGGCCAGTTCAGGCCCCAGCGCGGCCAGCGGGAACGCATCACCGAACAGCACGACCTCGGCGCCGAACTCCCCGACGAGGTCGTGGACCTTTCGGCGCAGGTTCGGTCCCGGCCACATGAAGCGATCGCGATCGCGCACGACGGTGAACGCCGCGCCGGCATCGTAGTCGTCCGAACCCGTCCACCTCGGTGCCAAGACGGCGACCTGCGCGGGTGGGAACGACCGGAAGAGGCCTTCCATGAACGTCTGGATGCCCCCCACCTTGGGGGGGAAGGCGTTGCTGACGAGCAACGTCCTGGGGACCTCGATCTCGTGCCGCTCCACCGCCGCATCCTCGCAGAGGTTCGTGGGGTGTGCGCATCCTCACCGACCGGAAGATGTCGGCCGGGCGTCGCGCCGGCCTAGCCCGAACGGGTCATTTCGGGTCCCGCGGACGGGGAATGCGAGATCACCTGCGTCTGCCCCCTTCCGCTGGAGCACACGCCTCTGTTATGAATCGGCACCCGGATCGCGTCCGGGGAGCGAGGGGGTTGGGGAGCGGTGCGGATCGAGCGGTACCCCGACGTGGACGTCATGGCGCTGCCCCCGAACCCGATGCCTCCCGACTACTGGCAAGACCGCGCTGCGTGTTTCGGTATCGACCCCGATGTCTTCTTCCCGATCTCGGAGGAGGAGGCCGGACCCGCCCTCACCTACTGTGGATCCTGCCGGATCCGCGAAGACTGCCTGGCCTGGGCACTGAAGAACGGCGAGCGCTACGGCGTGTGGGGTGGTCTCACCGAACAACAGCGCCGGCGCATCGCTCGCCAAGTGGCCTGAGATCTCGTGTCGGCACCGTCCGTCACGATGTCGGGTGATGCCGGATCCTTCTTCCTCACCGCTTGACCATCGAACACCTGTTCGATACGGTCGGCGGCCTATGTGGCTCGAGCCGGTCCAGACCTCGTTGGAGCAGGGGGTGCCGCTCGCCGGGGTCACCTTCGCGGTCGTGGACCTCGAAACCACGGGGGGCTCCCCCACCGATGCGGCCATCACCGAGATCGGGGCCGTCACGATGCGCGGTGGCGAGCGTCTCGGGACGTTCCAGACGCTGGTCAGCCCCGGCCAGCCGATCCCTCCCTACGTCTCACATCTCACCGGCATCGACGACCGCATGGTCTCCGACGCGCCCCCGATCGAAGCCGTGCTCCCGTCGTTCCTCGAGTTCGTCCGGGGTTCCGTCTTCGTGGCGCACAACGCGCGGTTCGACGCCTCGTTCCTGAACGCCGCTCTCGGCCGGCTCGATCACCCGCCGCTGCCGTCTCCCGTCATCTGTACGGCGAAGCTCGCGCGCCGGATCGTGTGGCCGGACGTCCCGAACGTTCGTCTCCGCACGCTGGCGCGGTACTTCCGCACCCGCGTCCAACCTTCGCACCGAGCGCTGGCCGACGCCGAGGCCACGGCGGAGGTCCTCGATGGCCTCCTGGACCTCGGGGGGCGATTGGGCATCTGCACCCTCGGCGACCTCGTGCTGGCGTGCTCGGCCCGCGGGCGCCCGAACTTCGGCAAGATCGTGCTCGCCGACTCGCTTCCCTCGGGCGCCGGCGTGTACCTGTTCCGTGCGGCCGATGGACGCATCCTCTACGTCGGGAAGTCGAAGAACGTCCGCGCCCGCGTCAAGTCGTACTTCTACGGCGACGGACGCAAGAAGGTTCAGGACCTGCTCGGCGAGGTGGCCTCGGTGGACGCCGTGGCGACCCCCGGGGGCGAGTTGGACGCGCTCGTCGTCGAGTCACGGCTCATCGGCCTGCACGAACCCCCGTACAACCGTCACGGCAAGCGTTGGCGCTCCTACGCCTACCTGAAGATCGACGTGTCGGAGGCGTGGCCACGGGTCAAGACCGCGCGGACGCCCACGCCCGTGGAGGGGTCGCACTACCTCGGACCCTTCCCGGGAGCAGGGCGGGCGCGGCTGGTCAAAGAGGCCCTCGAGGAGGCGTTCGACGTGCGGCGCTGCACGCGGTCGATGGGCCGGCGCACGCGGTTCGCCCCCTGCGCGCTCGCCGACATGGGCCGATGCCAGGCGCCGTGTGATGACCGCACCACGCCCGAGCGCTACGCCAGCACGGTGGATGACCTGATCGAGGCGCTCGCTGCTCCCGGCTCGGTCCTGCAGATGCTCGAAGGACGGATGATCGCGCTCGCGGAGGCCGAGCGGTACGAGGAAGCGGGTCTCGCGCGCGACCGGATCCGAGCGCTCGCCGAAGCCGTCTGGCGGGCTCGGGTCGATCGGTGGCTCTGCGCCGGACGCCTCGTCCTTCGCGGGCCCGATGGCGAACGGATCGAGTTGCGGGAGGGATCCCTCGCCGGCTCGCATGCAGATCCCGGACCGGTCGGACGTCCCGTGGCCCGCGAGCGTGCGGACGAACTAGCCGCGGTCCGTTCGTGGATCGTGCGACACCGCGTGACGCTGGTCGATGCAGATCCTCCTCCGTACGAGCCGGTCGCAGGGGGCCGCGAGCTGGCACGGCTGCGCCGGCTCCTGGCCCAGGCCGAGCTGCCCCCGATCGCTCAGCGGCGTGGAGCCGTCCGCTCCGACGCGGCCTGATGGATCCCCCCTCACGTCTAGACTCGACGTATGGAGCGAGCGATCATCCTGGATGGCGCCCGGACGCCGATCGGCACGTTCCTCGGCTCGTTCGCCGAGACCACGGCGGTCGAGCTCGGTACGACGGCGAGCCTCGAGGCGCTGCGGCGCGCCGGCATCACGCCCGAACAGATCGACCAGACCATCTTCGGACACGCACGACAGGCCGGGAACGGCCCCAACACCGGGCGCCAGGTCTCCGTCCGGACGGGCGTGCCGGTGGAGGTCGCGGCCTTCAACGTGAACATCGCGTGCGGTTCGGGCATGAAGGCCGTGCAGCTCGGCGCACAGCAGATCTCGCTCGGCGACTCCGAGGTGGTGCTGGTCGGGGGCATGGAGAACATGACCCGGGTGCCTTTCCTGCTGCCGGACATGCGTCTGGGTTACCGCCTCGGCGACACGGAGGTGATCGATGCGATGTACCGCGACGGATTGCTCGACCCGCTCTGCGGCTTGATCATGGGTGAGACCGCCGAGAACCTCGTCGAGCGCTACGACATCTCCCGCGATGAGCAGGACGAGTTCGCCTTGCGTTCACACCATCTCGCAGCGGCGAGCGTCGAGGCACGCGGTGCCGAGATGGTGCCCGTGACCACGACGCTTCGCGGCGAAACGATCACCGTCGGCGAGGACGAGCACATCAGACCGGACTCATCGATGGCATCCCTCGCACGGCTCCGGCCGGTCTTCCGCGACGGTGGCTCGGTCACGGCCGGGAACTCGAGCGGGATCACGGACGGAGCCGCTGCGATGGTGCTCATGAGCGAGTCCCGCGCCCGCGCCGAAGGCCGCGAGCCGCTGGCTCGGATCGTGGGCTGGTCCTGGGCCGGGGTCGCACCCGAGATCATGGGGATCGGACCCGTGCCGGCTACCAAGAAGGTCCTGGAGAAGACCGGCCTGCAGATGTCGGACTTCGATCTCATCGAGATCAACGAAGCCTTCGCCGCGCAGGTCATCGCCTGCGAACGGGAACTGGAGTTCGATCGCGAACGGCTGAACGTCAAGGGCGGCGGCATCGGCGTGGGACACCCGATCGGGATGAGCGGCGCGCGCATCATCCTGGCGCTGGCCTACGAACTGCGTCGCACCGGCGGGTCGCTCGGACTCGCCACGCTGTGCATCAGCGGCGGGCAGGGACTCGCGGTCGTCCTCGAACGATCCTGAGCACGGGGCCTGCCTTCACGACCAGTCGATGGCGATGGGGAGACTCGAGCGCCCCCACTCGCTCAAGTCTTCGCCGGCGCCGGGTTGGTACTTCTGCACGAGGAGCCTGCGCGCGAGGACGTCCTCGTCGGACCCGGGGACGATCACGCGCGCACGCGTCGCTCGCGTGCTGTCGCCGATCTCTACCTCGATGTCGGGTGACGCGATCAGGTTGCGGACCCAGTCCGACCGCTCGGCACCTCCTGAGAGCACGTACACGGTCCCCGCGTGCAACGCGAACCAGATCTCGATCCGGTGCGAGGCTCCCGTTCGACGTCCCGTCGTGGTGAGGTAGCAGTAGGGGAGATCGGCGGGGTCGGTGCTGCTCACCCCGCGAGCACCCAGAACACCAGTGCCGCCACGATGAGGGCGGCGGCGCCCAGGTAGAGCAGGTCCGCCTTCTTGATACGTCCGGGCTGCATCGAATTGAAGCCCACGGTGACGCTCCTCAGGCCTGGCGCAGCGCGGGGCGCTCGATCCGCGCCAGGTGCCGGCGCGTATCGGCGAGGACGGCGTTCTCGCTGATGCGCACCGCGGGACCCAGGTCTGCAAGGACCTCGAGCGCCGCTTCCAGGCGCGTACCGGCCTCTTGCGCCTCACGGACCGCGTTCACGAATGTCACGGCGTAGTCGGTACTGAAGGCCACCCCACACCAGGGGCAGGTCCCCCCACCGTGCACCATCTGGTCTCCCGTCACGTCGCGGTCGCACGAACGGCACGTTCCCTCGATCTTCACACGCGGTCTTCCTGGGTCACGAGACCCCGCTCTTCGACCAACTCCAGCAGCCGGTCGGCCACCTCGAACGGGTCAACCGGCTTGACGAACCATGCGTCTGCCCCCGACCACTTCGCGAGCCATGCGTCGTGGCGCCGCTCCAGGACGATGATGATCGCACCGGTGAACGGATCCGCGTCGTCACGGAGCGAGCGCGCGAGCGCGAAGGCCCCGGCACGAGATGCGATCTCGTCGGCGATCACCACGTCGGGCCGCTCGCGCAACGCCGCCCGAAGACCCAGGTCGCCGTCGCGGGCGGCGCGGAAACGCAACGGCGCGCCCGTGCGGCGCTCGATGCTCCGCACCGTGAGCGCCATCAGGTCGCGGGTCGTCGGATCCGGGGAGACGAGGAGGACCTCCATCGTGGGGAGGCTATCACGCACCTCCTGAGGGTCTTTGCCCTGCTCCGCATGCGCGCGGTAGGCTCGCGCTCGTCGAGGGCGGGACACCGAGATGCCCTCCCGAACGCATCATCCTGACCAGGAGGGAACCCGTGGAGAACACCGGCAAAGCGGCCGTCGCCGAGTTCGTCGGCACATTCGCACTCATCTTCTTCGGCGCGGGCGCGATCATAGCGACCCAGGGCGGCGACCTCGTCGCGATCGCCCTGGCGCATGGTCTGGCCATCGCGATCATGGTCTCGATGATGGCCCACATCTCCGGGGGGATCTTCAACCCGGCTATCCAGATCGGCCTGTGGGTCACGGGGAAGATGCCCACGTCGCGCACGGTCGTGTACATCGGGGCGCAACTGGCGGGGGGGGTCGTCGCGGCGTACGCGCTCACGTACATGACGCCCGAGGCTTCCTTCGACGGGGTGCAGGGGGGGATCCCGGCCGTCGCCACCGGGCTGGCGGTCGGCAAGGCGGTCCTCATCGAAGCCCTCACCACGTTCTTCTTGGTGTGGGCGGTCTTCGCCACCGCAGTGGATGAGCGAGGCCCCTTCGCGAAGCTGGCGGGGCTCACGATCGGGCTCACGATCACCCTCGACATCTTCGCGACCGGAGGGTTGACCGGGGCGGCCATGAACCCGGCCAGGTGGTTCGGTCCCGCGCTCGCCACCGGGAACTGGGAGAACTGGTGGGTGTGGATCGTGGGTCCCGTCGCGGGCGGGATCATCGCCGCCGTGGCGTACTGGTACCTGTTCTTGAAGGACAAGGAGTCCGCGACCCCCTGAGCCGATCCGGCCAGACCCGGGCGCCGAGGGATAGGCTCCTCCGGTCATGCCGGTGTACCTCGACTCCTCCTCGGCCGCCCCGCTCGCGCCCGCCGCGCGCGAGGCGATGCATCGGGCCCTCGACGCGTTCGGCGATCCGCTGCACATCCATGCCGAGGGCCGCGCGGCACGCGCTGCTCTGGAGGAAGCACGTGCCACGGTCGCGGCTTCGATCGGCGCCCAACCCGACGAGATCGTCTTCACCTCGGGCGGCACCGAGTCTGTGGCCCTCGCGATCTGGGGTGGCGTCCGTGCCTTGGAGGAACCCGGGTCGCGCGCCGTGGTCTCCGCCGTCGAGCACCCGGCCGTGAGCGGCGCCTGCGGCGTCCTCGAGCGCGACGGGTACGAGGTCGCCACGGTCGCCTCCGATCGGTTCGGACGGATCGACATGGATCGCTACGCCGCCGAGATCCGCCGCGCCGGCACCACCTTGGCCAGCGTGCAGCACGCCAACCACGAGGTGGGGACGATGCAGCAGGTCGCCGAGGCCGCGCGTCTGGCGCGGGAGGCGGGCGTACGGTTCCACACGGACGCGTGCCAGACCGTGGGACGCCTCCCCGTGGACGTGGGCGCGCTCGGCGTGGACCTGCTCTCGCTGTCGGCGCACAAGTTCGGCGGACCTGCCGGGGTCGGGGCCCTCTTCGTGCGACGTGGCGTCGCCATCATGGCCTCCGCCTGCGGGGACGACCGTGAACGCAAGCGGCGCGCCGGCATGGAGAACACCGCCGGCATCGCGGGGCTCGCTGCGGCCCTCACCGCATCGCTCGAGGTCATGGCCGATGAGGCCGCTCGGCTATGGGTCCTCTCGGCCCGCCTGCGCGACCGGATCGAGGCAGACGTGCCCGGCGTGACCGTGCACGGACATCCCACGCATCGCACGCCGCACCTCGTGTGCTGCAGCGTCGAGGGACTGGACCCCGTGAACCTGGCGATGGCCCTGGACGATCGCGGGTTCCGTGTGGGCGCCGGTTCCCCCTGCACCGGCCGTCCCGAGGATCCCTCTCCCGTACTCGAGCAGATGGGTTTCCCGGCCACATCGGCGTTCCGGTTCGGCTTGGGCCCGTCCACGACGGAGGAGGAGATCGAGTCGTTCCTCATCACGTTCACCGACCTCGTGGACGAACTTCGCCACGTCGAGCGGGTGGCGTCTGAGGCCCTCGATCGCTTCGTGCCCCCGGGGCAGCCGCGATGAGCCCCGGCCGAGGGACGCTCGTGCCACTGCCGGTGTGGTTGGTCGTCGGTGCCGCCTTGGGCGGCGCCATCGGTTCGGGGTTCGCCGAGGCCGGCGGCGGTCTCATCGGGGCGGCGCTCGGTGCGGGCGTCGGTGCGGGCGTCGCGCTCGTGCTCGGACGGCGCGCTGACTAGCTACGAGCCGACGGTCCAGGTGTCGCCTGACCCCAGTAAGGCGGCGAGGTCGCCTTCGCCCGAACGCTCCGTAGCGGCCGCCATCTGATCGTGAACAGCCCGGCCGTAGGTGGTCCGCTCCACCTCGCGGAAGACGCCGATGCAGGACTCCTCCCACGGCCCGTCGGAGATGTGGGCCAGCGCGAAGGCCAACGAGGGCCGTCCGTGCACGTCGTGGGTCACGATCGACACCGGGTCTGTCTCGGCCACGGACGCGATCTCGAGGCGGCCGTTCTCCCCCACCCGGATGCACCGGTTCCCCTCATCGAACACGATGGGCTGTCCGTCCACGAGGCGGATCGCATGGTGCGAGCCCTGGGCCTTATCCCGCAGCAGGTCGAACGCGCCGTCGTTGAATACGTTGCAGTTCTGGTAGATCTCGACGAACGCCGACCCCGGGTGCGCCGCCGCCTGCCGCAGGGTCTCCGTGAGGTGCTGGCGATCGGTATCGATGGTCCGCGCGACGAAGGTCGCGGAGGCTCCCAGTGCCAAGGCGACCGGGTTGAACGGACGGTCGAGCGAACCGAAGGGCGTGGACTTCGTCACCTTCCCCTGCTCGGAGGTCGGCGAGTACTGCCCCTTCGTCAGGCCGTAGATCTGGTTGTTGAACATCAAGATCTTGATGTCGACGTTGCGCCGGAGCGCGTGGATGAGGTGGTTCCCGCCGATCGAGAG
>JBBDHX010000034.1:64590-83695 GCA_040880745.1 Actinomycetota bacterium | reverse complement strand
GTCAGTCGTATGCAGGGGTCAGGCCGCCGAGCGACGGCCGACACTCTCACAGTCGAAGCAATCCCCGACCGAGCCCATCGAGGGAACGACACCGGCCTCCCGGCATGCCCGACCGAATGCGAAGCTCGTGTATTGCGACCCGCGGTCCGAGTGGTGCACGACACCGGCGGCCTCCTTGCGACGCCACAGACCCATCTCGAGCGTGTCCAGCACGAGCTGCGCCGACAGATCCTCACGCAGCTGCCACCCCACCACCGCCCGCGTGCAGACGTCCACAGCGTGGGCGAGGTAGAGGCGACCTTCCCAGGTCGGGATGTACTTGATGTCGGCGACCCAGAGCTCGTCGGGCTCGGATGCGAAGAAGCGACGCTCCACGAGATCGGGTGCCGGTGCGGCCTCGGGGTCGCGGATCGTCGTTCGCCACTTCCTGTTGCGGTGCACGCTGCGGATGCCTCCGGCTCGCATCAGCCGAGCGACACGCTTGCGTCCGCAGCTGATTCCCCGTCCGAGCTTGAGCTCCGCGTGGATCCGCGGAGCCCCGTAGGTGCCGCGGCTCTCGGAATGGATCGCACAGATCATCTCCGTGAGGACCTCGTCCTCAATCGCCCGGGCGGACCTTGGGCGAGCCGCCCACGCGTAGAAGCCGCTGGCGGAGACCCCCAGCAGCCGGCACATCACGGCGACGTCGAAGCAAGCCCTCTGTTGCATCACGAACTCGAACGCGGCGCGCGGATCGAGTCGGTCTCCATGGCGAAGAAGGCTGCGGCTTTTTTCAAGATCTCGCGCTCCTGCTCCAGGACCCGGACCTTGCGACGCAGCTCCCGGAGTTCGGTCCGCTCCTCCATGGTGAGACCGTCGCTGCGCCTACCCTCATCGAGATCAGCCTGGCGGACCCACTGGCGCAACGCTTCATACGAGATGCCGAGGTCTATGGCGACCTGGCGCGTGGACCTGCCGCCTTCCCTCACGAGATCGACAGCATCGCGGCGGAACTCGGGTGGATACCCCCTTGGCACGGTGACTCCCTTCCGCTGGGACTACCAGCATCAGAGTGTCCACCGAACCGGGTCAACTCCAGCCAGCCTACGCGCCCAAATAGGGTCCCGAGGACGATCCGCTTTGGCGTCTCCCTTGGCGATGGCGAAACCGGCTCGACCGAGCATCTGTGAGTCCTTGCGGTTCGGCTCACCGCTGTCGATCGAAGACAGCCGCGATGTGGGAGGCACACAAGGAGATGTCAATCTCCACGCCTGGGACCACAGTGTATTTCCACGCGTCGAGAGCGATGGCGTTGCAGTCCGTGGAGCAGCAGTGTGTGAGCGCTGGTTGCCGCCGACTCCATCCTGCCTCTCCCAAGCGATCTACGTCCTCTGATCGGTACACACGACCCAGCGTTGTCTTGAAACACTCGATGGCTTCCGCATCAGCAAGTTGACGAAGCCTCTCCCGAGTGATTCCGAGCCGTCGGGCCGCGGCGCCGGCAGCCACGAGGCGGCGTTGTGCCTCCTCTTGGCTAAGCCCAGCCGCAGCCCCGGCTCTCAGCAAGGCGCGCCGCTCTCGGGATGCTGCTCGACGGCGGATCGACTCGGCCTCCACCACCGCCTCCGCGGACGCCGTGTGCAACCGATGGAGTTGTTCGACGACCCTCGGATTGGCCGGTCCTTCTGTTGCACCACGAGCCCGACCGTGAGCTTCGGTGATGGCCTTGGCCAGCCCAGGAACGGTCGGTAGCGGGTTGCCAGGAGCGTTCGTCATCTAGCCATGATACGCAATAGTTGTGTGTCTTGTGCCTCCCACTCGCGCTTCCGAGTGGGAGGTGGTTCGCATGATCGAAGACGCGTTCTAGCGCATCGAAGGCAGTAGCCGTAGTGCAGCTTCGACCACGAGGTCGAGGCACGGATATCGACACAGGAGGCATCTGATGGAAGTAATCGGAACAGTCAAGGGGGCCGGGAACGGGTACGACGACTCCGGCTCGGTGACGATCAACGTCACCGACGACTGGGAGATCGAACTCGTTGTTGAGGGCCAGTACGGCGGCCCGGTCGCCACGGTGGTCCTCTCGTTCGACCCTGGGGTGAACAGCGTCGTGGCGCTCGCACTGCTTGCGCTCCAGGCGGAGCGTCGGGTGGGCGAGTGGATCGCCGCGGCTCAGGTCGCAGACATCGCCCGCAGGCTGGGCGTGACGCTCGGTGAGAACCAAGTGAACTGACGCCACCGGGGGTGGGCGGCGGAGACCCGGTCAAGATCACGACCGCCTCCGCCGCCTCGCCGTCCCGACAGCGGTGGGCGGGCGATCTCCAGTAGCGGCGGGACGGCCGTTGGAGCCCGGATCCCTAAAGCGTCGTGTAACGGGGCCTCCGGCGCGCTCTATGGGTTGGAGGCACACCATCAACAAGGAGGTACATGCGATGGCAGCAAGTGGACAACGAAACCGGACGCTCAGTCCGGTGCAGCTCAGGGCGATCGCCTTGCGGGTCCAGGGCATGGACGTGACGAAGATCGCGGCCGAGGTCGACCGGGATCGGACGACCGTGTCCAGGTGGTTCTCGAACGACTCGCTCGTGATCGAGGAGCTCGCTCGTCGCGTCGAGGACAGGTATCAGACCGAGCTCCAGCAACACGTCAACCTTCGCGCGAAGGCGATGGGAGTCGTCGAGTCCGCCCTAGATGGGGGAGACGTGCGGGCGGCCCTGGCGATCCTTCGCCTCGGCCCGAGGCAGGGGACCCGCCAGCTGGCTGACGAGGGCAGTGCTGCCTCGAACACTGGTTCCTTCGACACCATGCACGGTGCCTTCGGACGTCAGGACATCGAGCAGCTGCTGCACGATCTCGAGGTCACGAGTCCGTGGCAGATCCACGTGCAACGCGTCGCCGGAGTGCTTCGTGCGCCGGCGCCGGTGTCGGACGCAGAGGGGATCCTCGACCGCCTGCTTCTCTTGGACGACGTGGCGAACACCGTGGTGAGGGCTCTCGAAGAGATGAACGGCGAGGGCCTTGCCGGTTACTCGTCGGTGAGGGAGTACGAACGGGACGGTCTCACGAGCGGCGCGAGGAGGACGATCGAAGAGGCGTGGGCGATCATCGGTGGCGACGATGATGGCGACGATGCCGGCGAGCCGCGGTGGCCGGGGGAGGAGGAGGCCGGTCGGGCCATCAAGCTGATCGGCCAGGCACTCGTCACGATGCTTGCCTGCCTCGAGGGAGCACCCGAGGCGCTTGGGGCCGGCGCCGGCACGATGGGGGCACGCCTCGCCGCGCGTCTCATCGCCGCGCGCGATGCCGCACGCGTCGTCGTCGACGGCGATCGGCATCCGACGGTCCCGTCGCTCGCGGACGCGGCGTCCACGTTGACGGCCGGCTTCGGAGACCTGGTGACGGCACTCGACGAGGCCGCCGTGATCGTCGTCGACGCCGAGTGGGCAGAGGCGGCCGATGACGGGGAAGGGCCGATTTCGTAGATCCGTGGCGATCCGTGGCGATCCGTGGCGATCCGTGGCGGCGTGGTGTCGGGAGGGCCGTTTCGAGGCTACGCCGTTACCAGCCGGCCGAATTCCGTTACCGCGGTGACATGGGCAGCCCGCTGACCTGCCGGGTCGGGGATTCCTACCACCCCGACCTGGCCCGGGCCGGTAGAAAACCCGGCAGAGATCGCCACCGAGGTCATCACCAGCGCGTTCGAGTGTAGCGAGTGGAGGCGGGTGTGGCCTTGGTAGCGCCAACTAAGCCTGCGGGATGCCCCCGAGACAGCCTTGAGCCTTGCCGGGCGGTGCCGGGAGTGGAGTCAGTCAGGCGGCCGCTTCGAGGTCCTCAGCGGCCCTGTGGCGGGCCATCGTCATGGCGTTCACCATCAGCGCTCAGCCCAGCATCTCGACTTGTTGACGGCGCCATCCAAGGCTGTGAGCGCGGCCGAGGAACAGGGTGTCCTCGAGGGCGCGGTTGAGCGATTCGGAATCGTTCCGACGGCCATAGAGGCGAGGGAAGTCGGGATCCGCGGGCGGGATCGGACGGACGTTCTCGGTCCGGTTGAACTTGCGCTTGCGGTCGTCGTCGTTCTGGTGAAGGCGCACCGTGATCTGCCCCCCGCCGAGGTGCTCGGGGAGGTGGAAGTCGTTGTACCAGTGGTACCGTCGACCGTTGTCGGCCCTCATCCGATGAGTCCGTTTGCGGACGAGGGGGGTGAACTGCAGCTCGCCCGCCTCGGTCGGGCGCATGATGCCCATCGCACCCGCCTCGGAGAAGAGCCGGACCGTGAGGGTCGAGCCGTCGGGGAGTCTGATGTCCTTATCCTCGACATGCACGGTCTTCTCGAGCCGTTTGATCTTGCGCTTGAGGGTCTTGCTCGCAAACGTCTCTGCTGCGGCGACCATGTTCACGGGCACGATGCCCAGCTCCCTGAGGATCTTCTGGTGGTGGACTCCCCGAAGCGCGGTGTCGTAGACGATCGCTTGGGCTCCTGGAACGAGTGGTGTCAGACGCTCGAAGCAGGAGACGGCGACGAACTTGGTACCCCACGCGACCTCTCCCGTCGCCCTGCCCGCCTTCGGGTTTCGGCGGTTCCCTTGGGGAGTACAAACTGGACATATACAAAGTCGGTCTTGTAATAGAGACGCTGCGAGATTCTGGGGCATCGGCGAGCCTCGGGCGGCTTTCCTTACCTACTCGATGTTCGGGGGTACGCCGGGCTACCGCGATCTCATGGACGCGGCGCCACCGAAGGCCCCGGCTGGTTTTGGAAAGTGGCTCGCCAAAGGACCGCTCAACCCCGCCAGCGCACTCTTCCGCGAGGACGACTACCTGCTGACCGGCGAGTCGACTCTCACCGACAGGGCGCTGTATCACTCAGTGCTGGCGGCGATCGCACAGGGGAAAACCACTCAGGGCGCTATCGCTTCGTCTCTCGGTCGTGAGCAGCGGGGGGTTCAGTACCCGCTCGCCGCCCTTGAAGAAACGGGGTTCGTTTACAGGGACGACGACCTGCTGCGCCAGCGGCGCCCTACGTATCGGCTCGCCGACCCGATCCTCATGTTCCACCACGTCGTCACTCGACCCGACTTGGCACGCTTCGAGGAGCGCCGTACCGACGAGGCATGGGCCGACGCTCAAGACCGCTTCAACTCTCAGGTGCTCGGCCCTCAGTTCGAGCAAGTGGCTCGCGACTTCACCGCCACTCTCTCTTCACCGATGCTCGGTGGTGTTGCCTCCCGCGTCGGACGCGCCGTCATCAACGACGCCGCTGGCAAGACTGCACACGAGTTGGATGTTGTCGTTCTGAACGCGACCGCTCGCAACCGCAAGCCCCGGGTGCTCCTGATCGGTGAGGCGAAATTCACGCACGACGCCCCCTCCATCGCGGCTCTCGAGCGACTCGAACGCATCCGCGACTTACTCGCCGCCCGAGACGATGTTGACTCCCGAGATGTCCGTCTTGCCCTTTTCTCAGGCTTTGGCTTCAAGGAGGCCTTGACCCGTGTCGCGCGCGACCGCGAAGACCTCCTCTTGTTCGATCTTCCCGACCTCTTCGCAACTGTGAGCCGTCGCTGACTTCTGCAGGAGCACTCCACGCACCGGGTTATCCTGCTGCAAGATCGGAAGGAGCGAGCCCCATGGTGGCCGAAGTCACAGTGCAGAACCCCATGTACTGGACCGACAGGGCCCTTCAGCTCGCTCAGATCTTCAGCACCGCCGCCCCACTCCAGACCATCGGTGATCCCCAGGGTTTACGTGCCGAGCATCGGGCGATTCACCCAGTTCGATCCGGTCACTGGGGGCGGCGGGAACGCGTATAAGCCACCACGAGTGAGATCTCTTCCATCCGGTGCCGCGTCCTCGGGTTGGCGAGCGTCTCTTAGAGGGGACTCGGGGGAACGGGCAAGCGTGGGACATGAGAATGCGATGGCTCCGAAGGCAGAACCGACCTCGACCCCGCCCGCGTCCGCGGTTGAGCGCGCCTACTCGCGGTACTCCCTTGACGCGAAGAAGTTGGCGTTCCTGTTGACCCGAGATGAGGCACAAGCCGAGGATCTGATGCAAGACGCCTTCATCCGGGTCTTGGGCCGGATGAACCATCTACGCCACCCCGAGGCGTTCTGGTCCTACCTCCGGCGAACCGTCATACATCTGTCGATCTCCCAGTCTCGAAGGACTCGGTCCGAGAGGGACGTGATCGGCGCGGTCGGCTCGACGCAGCTCGCCTCAGGGATCACGCGACAGGACCTGATAATCGAGCGCGAGTCGATGATCGATCGGATCCGCGCGCTCCCCTCGAATCAGCGGGTCGCGGTGGTCCTCCGGTACTACGAAGATCTCACGGTGCGAGAGATCGCCACGATCATGCGGACATCCGAAGGAACGGTTCGGTCCTGGCTCAGCCGCGCGATGAAAGCGTTGGCCGTGCAGCACGGGAAGGAGCAGCGAGATGACGATAGATGGTGAACTCGAGTCGCGGGTCCGATCCGCGCTCGATGAAGAGGTCGGGCAGATGGCGCCACCCCCACGATCGTTGACCGCTGCCTCCCATGCGCGTATCGCATGGCGTATGGCTTGTTTCGTCGCGTCGGTCCTGGTCGGCGTCGCTTCCTTGATCCTCGCCTTCGCTACGGTCGTCTCTCTTCCGAGCCCACGCGTGCATGAGCAGGCTCCTCTCGCTTCGGGCGGATCGTCGATGACCCTGCACGGTGCCCTCCTTTTCAGCGAGGAAGGGGAGAGATTGATGAGATCGGAGCTTCCGTCGGCGGCCGACCCAACCGTGATGGGACCACTGCCCTCTGTCGACCTTGCGGTGTCGCCTGACGGTGATTTCGTCGGCTACACGGTTGAGCGTGGCCCCGGTCTCGGCGAGCTGTGGCTGTTCGAAGTGGATTCCGGACGCAGCAGTCAGCTGGTGGCCGGCTTGGGAACGCTTACCGATCCGGCCTGGAGTGAGGGTGGAGACAGGATCGCCTTCGTTGTTCACGATGCACAGGAGGCCTCGCTCATGTCGGTACCCAGTCGTGGCGGCGAGGTGGAGGTGCTCCAGACGCTCCCGGAGCAGGTTAGCGCCCTTGACATGACGTCGGACTGGGCGCTCGCGGCCTTCGTTCCGAGCGGACGTCAGGACATGTACATCATGGACGTCGCCGGCGGCGAGGTATCGCGAGCGTGGGAGAACCCAACGGGATCTCCCGTTCGACCGGCATGGTCCCCGTCGGGTGAGGAGCTGGCGATGTCCGTGAGGGGGCAGATCCTGCTCGTGTCTCCAGCGACGCCCGATGACGTCCGGCGCGTGCCCACCACGGCTGAGGTCTTCGAGATCGATTGGGTCGCAGATGGGGTGATCGTGTTCTCGGGTCGCTCGGTCCAGGGGGAAGGCGACCTCGACATCTTCGCCGTGGACGTCACGACCGGTTCGCTTCGAGCACTCCCTTCGACGCTGAAGGATGATAGAAGCCCGTCCTTCCTCACGAGCGGATAGACCGCTGCGCGAACCTTCGGGGACCCGGCTTGAGCTAGCTGGCATCGAGAGCGCGCTCGATCAAGGCCGTCGTTTGCCGACATGGATCTAGTTGTGCTGGCCTGGCCCGGGCCGGGCCGGTCGCGAACCTGTCAGGAGATCGCCACCGAGGTCATCACCAGCGCGTTGAAGTGTAGCGAGTGGAGGCGGGGCAGCGTCGCTCGGCTCGAGCTTCGCCGGTGAACCTCGCGCAGCGGTAGAACCTCACGGCCGCTCGCCCGGCGCAGACCAGCAGATCAGCAGTTGGAACCTAGTCATCTGGAGCCATTTCGTACCTGCGCCGTTACCAGAGAGGTGGATTCCGTTACCGGCCGGAGTTGGGCAGCCCGATGACCTGGGCGTTCGGGGATTTCTACCACCCCGACCTGGCCCGGGCCGGTGGAAAACCTGGCAGAGATCGCCACCGAGGTCACCACCAGCGCCTTGAAGTGTAGCGAGTAGAGGTGGCGTCAGGACTCGGTGACGCCATCCCGGCCTGAGCGATGCTCCCGAGACGCCGGGCTCACCCGGTGGGATCCTGTCACCTTCAGTGTCACTGCCGCTGTGACGCGAGTCGTTGCCTCCCCCGCCGACGCGTCAGGACCCGTCAAGCTGCAGGCGAGCTCATCTCAGGGAGTCGAGGGCGAGCGTCACGGCCTCGTCGGTCGTCAGGGTCAGGCCCTGCTCCCAGGCCTGCGCGAACGCAGCATCGTCGAGCTGATCTCGGATCGTCGTGAGCGTCTCTTCGTTCATCCTCCTGACCCAGCTCTCGCCGCCGCCGATCTCTTCGCGAAGGGCATCGAACCACGCGATCAGCCCGGCAGCCGTTCCTACGTTTCCTACGGCCGTGATGGCGCGGGCGACACTGCACACGCCCATCGCGACCTCGATGCGGTCGCCAAGGTCACGCCTGATGAGCAGGCTCTGTTCGAGGAGCGGGAGAGCGTCCTGACCCCGGCCCTCGCGGATGGACAGCCACGCCAGTGAACCGAGCAGTGTCGCCTCGAGGGACCTGCTGCCCAGTGCAACCGCCCGGCGGAGGTCGTCCTCGTACAGTTCTCGAGCGCGTTCCAGGTCGCCGGACTTCGCGTGGACCCACGCGAGGGTGCGGGTCGTCCACAGGGCGAGATGCTCGGCGCCCACGTCGCGGGACAGTCGGATGCTCCGTTCGAGGAGCTGCTGAGCCCGTGCCTGATCGCCCTGCTCGGAGACCGCATAGCCGAGCTGCTGAAGGGACTCGGCCTCACCCCGCCGATCCCCGAGGCTGACATGGAGCGCCAGCGCCTCCTCGGCCCGCAGTCCCATCGTCGCGGGATCTCCCATGATGGCCGCCAACTCGGCCGCGCCGTTGAGAGCCTTGGCGCGAGCCTCGGTGGGGCGCTCGTCCGCTCGCAGGGCGCTTTCGATTCGACGCCCACCTTCGGCGACGTGGCCCCTGCCGCTCCAGAGATCTGACAGTGCTCCAACCATCAGCGAGGCACGTTCCGTCTCGCCTGCAGCCGCCAGCTGGTCGAGTGCGGCGCGGAGGTTGTCGAGCTCCCGCTCCAGCCGGTCGAGCCACTCCCGGCCGCCCCTCAGCACTTCGTCCTCTATATGCGGCTCCGCTTCCTCAGCCAGCGCCTGGAAGCGATGGGCGTGGCGACGCCGAAGCTCCGCGGCCTCTCCCGAACCCTCGAGTCGCTCTAGCGCGTACTCGCGGATCGTCTCCAGCATCCAGAACCGCTCGTTCGTGTGGCGCAGCAGGCTCTTGTCGACGAGTGACTGGAGAGTGTCCACGTCGGCATCCGCGACGTCCTCTGCAGCCTCGAGCATGCAGCCGCCGGCGAAAACGGCAAGGCGTGCGAACAGCCGTTGCTCCTCGGGTGAGAGCAGCTCGTAGGACCACGCGATCGCGGCCCGGAGCGTCTGCTGGCGGGGGTCGGCATCTCGCCCTCCCTTGAGGAGGTCGAGACGACCCGAGAGCCGCTCCAGGATCTGCCCCGGCGAGAGCGCGCTCGCCCGGGCGGCGGCGAGCTCGAGCGCGAGGGGCAAGTTGTCCAGAGCGCGGCAGAGATCGTGCACGGCGGGCTCGGGATCAGCGTGAGCCCGGGCGCAGAACAGTTCGACGGCCTCGAGGTCGGCCAGGGGCGCCACCGCATACTCGACCTCGCCTCGGACCCGAAGCAGCTCCCGGGACGTCACGAGCACCGCGAGGTTGGGGCAGGTCTCCACGAGAACGGCGAGCTGGGGCGCTGCCTCGATCACCTGCTCCAGGTTGTCGAGCACCAGGAGCATCTCCCGCTCGCCGATGTGGGTCGCCAGGGCGTCGGTTGCGCCCAACGTCTGCGCGATCTCCTCGGTAACGAGCGCCGGATCACGGAGCGGAGCCAGCTCGACCCAGAACACCCCTGCCTTGAACCCGGGCACGAGCTCGGCCGCAGCCTCGATCGCAAGACGCGTCTTCCCGGTGCCGCCCGGGCCGGTGAGCGTGAGCAGACGGGCGCCGTCTCGCAGGAGCGAGACGACCTTCCCGACCTCCTCGTCCCTGCCCACGAACGAGCTCGCGGGGTGGGGCAGGTTCGTGTTGGAGATCGTCTTCAGCGGCGGGAAGCGCCCCGTCCCGAGCTGGAAGATCGCCACCGGTTCGCCGATGTCCTTCAGCCGGTGCTCGCCGAGGTCGGTGACCTCGACGTCGGTCAGGTGCAGCGTCTGGTTGGACACCAGCACCTGTCCTCCGTGGCCGACCGCGGCGATGCGGGCACCCTCATGCACGACCTCCCCGACGTAGCCCTCCTCGCCGACGTGGGGCACACCGGTGTGCAGACCCATCCGCACTCGGATAGGGCCGAGGGAAAGGGCTTCCTGCGCCTCGGTGGCAGCTTGGATCGCGCCGGGCGCGGTCGGGAAAGCGACGAAGAACGCGTCGCCCTGGGTGTCGACCTCCACCCCTCCGTATCGCGTGAACGCCTCGCGGAGCACCCGCCGGTGCTCTGCCAGCGCCTCAGCGTATGCCTGCTCACCGAGTTCGTGGAGCAGCTTCGTCGAGCCCTCGATGTCGGTGAACAGGAAGGTGACGGTTCCGGAGGGGAGATCGCGTCGCACGGGCCTCATGATGCCCCGGACGGGATCACCGGACCAACCGGATCGACGCACCGGCGCGATCGTGCTCTCGAGGTGGCAGTGGAGCCAGGGCTCGCGTCTTGACCCAGCGCGCCTGACGGGCTTCGATCCCGCGATCTTCGCCTTGACAGGGCGATGAGGACTCCGGACTCCTCCACAGGCGCATATGCAGTTGTCCGACGCCGAGGCGCCGTGTGGTGCTGTGCCCCCAACGGGATTCGAACCCGTGCTTCCGCCTTGAAAGGGCGGCGTCCTAGGCCACTAGACGATGGGGACCGGGTCCCGCCTCCTGTCGGGGCAGCCCGAGAAGGATAGCCGGGGCCTTCTGACCTGTCACGATGAGGCCTGGCCGAGGCATGGAGGCGTGATGCGGAGGTTCTTGGTGGCGTTCGCGGTGGTGGCGATGTCCGCGTGCGCCAACGCCACCTCGCCTCTAGGCCCAGGTTCGACCGGATCACCGGAGCCCAGCCCTAGCCCCGGCACGACCCCCGTGGACACGCTCCGCGTCGATCTGGTCGAGGCCGGCTTGCGCGCGGTGCTCCCTTCCGACGGCGGACGCGAACTCCTGTTCATCCGATCCGAGCTCTGCGAAACCACCTTCACGAGCAACCGGGAGAAGTGTGAGGGCACCTTGAGCGAGGAAGAACAGGCGATGCTCGCGGACAGGCTGCAGGGCGCCGCGGACCAGATCCGTTTCGTCTCTTCTTACGAGGAGATCGACGACGGCCAGGCTCCGATCGACCACCCGGGCCACGTCTTCGCTTGGGTCGGTCTTGCGGAGCTCCAGGGCGACGGGACCTACTGGGTCGAGGCTGGGGAGACCTGCGGCGGCCTCTGCGGCCACGGCGGTACCTACGTCTTGGAGCCGAAGGTGGACGGCTGGGTGTCGGCGGGCACCGCGCCCGGGACCGGGTCGTGGATCTCTTGAGCGAGCCGCCGACCGCATCCGGCCGCCACCTCGAGGACATGGCTGACGCGGCGGCGTGGGCGTAGAACCCGCCCCGGCTTCATCGAGATCACGTCGAACGGCTGCATGTCACGGTCCAGCAGCACCACCTCTATGGCGAACCGCATCCCGAAGGTGTGCACCGAGCGGCACCGCCGCAGCAGGAGCGCTTCGTCCGGCGCGAGCCCGTCGCGGCCGAGCAGCCCCCTGGCTCGCTCGCGCCGAGTCTGCGGTTCCCAGACAGCGAGCCCGCCAACCGAGGATCGGAGCATCGCCCGACCCTAGCGGCGCGTGATGACATCAGTGGGCCCGGCAGGATTCGAACCTGCGACACGAGGGTTAAAAGCCCCCTGCTCTAACCGAGCTGAGCTACGGGCCCGCAGCTGCACCCCACCATCGTAGGGAACCGTGCGGGGCCTTGGCGCCGTCCGACCACCACGTTTCCCCGATACGAGGAGGTCGCTCATGAAGCGCTTCGCACTCGTGGTCGCGGGGTTCCTGGCTGGCGCGGTCATCGCGCTGCAGGTCCCCTCCGTGGCCCAAGACACCGGCGGTGATGGTGCCACCGAGCGCACGATCACCGTCAACGGCACGGCCACGATCACCGCCGATCCCGATGAGGCCGTCGTCTCGCTCGGGGTCCGCACCCAGGCCGCCCGGGCTCAAGAGGCGATGGACCTGAACTCGGCCAAGATGAAGGCCGTCATCGATGCCCTGCGTGGTCTCGGCTTCGGCGACGACGACCTCGCGACCTCCATGATCGAGCTGTATCCGCGCTACGACGACCGTGGCGAGACCATCACCGGGTACGACGCCTCCAACCAGATCGAGGTCACGATCCATGATCTGTCGCAGGTCGGGCGCGTTCTCGACACCGGGGTCGACAACGGCGCGAACATCGCCGGCGGCATCCGGTTCCGGGTCTCCGACGCGAACGCCGGGCTGGACGAGGCCCTCGCGCGCGCTGTCGAGGACGCGAAGGCGAAGGCAGCCACGATGGCCGGAGCCGCGGACGCCAACATCGGACAGGTCGTCACGATCGTCGAGAACGGCCGTGGCGGCGGGCCTGAGCCGTACTACGCCGAGCGCGTGATGTACGCGGCCGCGGACATGGCGGTCCCCGTCGAGGCGCCGACGATCGAGACCGAGGTGAGCGTCAGCGTCACCTGGTCGCTCGTCTAACCCTCGTAAAGGTTCGTGATCGGCAGGCGGCGGTCTCGCCCGAAGGCCTTGGGGGTGATCTTCACCCCCGGGGCCGCCTGCCGTCGTTTGTACTCGGCGCGGTCGATCATGCTCGCCACGCGCGCGGCCGTTCCGCGCTCGCCGATCTCACGCTCCGCGATCGCGTCGACATCCAGATCCTCCTCGACGTAGGCCTCGATGATCGGGTCGAGCACGTCATAGGGCGGGAGTGAGTCGGTGTCCTTCTGGTCGGGGCGGAGTTCTGCGGAGGGAGGCTTCGTCATCACACGCTCGGGGATGGGTGGAACGGTACCGGCCTCGATCGCGGCGTTGAGCCACGCGCACAGTTCGTAGACGAGCGTCTTGGGGACATCCTTGATAGGGGCGAACCCACCTGCCATGTCGCCATAGAGCGTGGAGTAGCCCACCGCGTACTCGGACTTGTTGCCGGTGGCGAGCACCATCGGGCCGAAACGGTTCGACACCGCCATCAGGTCGTTGCCGCGGATGCGTGCCTGCAGGTTCTCCGCGGCCAGCCCTTCGACCACGCCGAGCGGCCCGAGCGCTGCCGCGTAGGCCTCGAAGACGCCCGTGATCGACACGACGTCGAGGCGGATCCCCAGGCGGGTGGCCACCTCGGAAGCGTCCTCCAGGCTCTCGGGGCTCGAGTACATCGAGGGCATCGCGAGCGCGCGAACCGCCTCCGGGCCGACCGCATCTGCGGCTATCGCCGCGACCAGCGCCGAGTCCACGCCCCCGGAGAGCCCCAGCACCACCTCGCTGAATCCGTTCTTGCGGACGTAGTCGCGGGTACCGAGCACCACGGCGCGGTAGACCTCGGCGGGACCTTCCGGCCACGGGGGCCGGGGCTCCGTCTGCACCGTTCCCGCCTCCAGGTCGAGGTCCACCACCAGGAGGTCCTCTTCGAAGCGCGTGGCCCGGGCCGCCACGGTGCCGTCGGGGGTCATCACGAGCGAACCGCCGTCGAACACCAACTCGTCCTGGCCACCGACGGCGTTCACGTACACGATCCATGCCCCGGTCTCCAGGGCCCGGGCGGCCAACACGTCCTCGCGTTCGTGGACCTTGCCCCGGTGGAACGGGGAGCCGTTGATGTTCACGATCAGCGGCAGATCCGTGTAGTCGGTCCACGGTGCCCCGGGGAACCAGGCGTCCTCACAGACCGAGAGGCCGATCGTGGTCTCCGCGACGTCGACGGTGATGCCCTCGTCGGCGGCCTCGAAGTACCGCTCCTCGTCGAAGACCCCGTAGTTCGGCAGCCGGCACTTGTGATAGCGCGCGGCCACGGCCCCATCACGCAGCATCGCTGCGGCGTTGTGCAGCCCGCGCCCGCTGCGGTCCACGAAGCCGGCGATCACCGCGCACCCCTGCGCGGTCGCGGCGGCCAGCGCATCCAGAGCTGCCAACTGATCGCTCACGAAGCCGGGCCGCAGCACCAGGTCTTCGGGCGGGTAGCCGGGGATCGCGAGTTCGGGGAAAACCGCCAGGTCCGCTCCAGCCTCTGTCGCACGCGCCGCCCACGCGGTGATGAGCGCGACGTTGCCGTCGAGGTCACCGACGGTGGGATCGATCTGGCAGAGCGCGACGCGGATCACGCCGCCAAGACTAGCGGCCGGTCCGAGGCTTACCCGAGGCCGCCGATGTCCACGTTGTAGGCCTCCCAGACCAGGTCCGCTCCGCGTTGGCGGTGCCGGATCACCTGGCCGATGAACCGCGAGAGGTCATCGCGTGCGGCCTCCAGGGGCCACTGGTCGCCACCGACCTCGATCTGCTCCAGCCGGCCGGTGAGGGCGGTGAGCGCCTCGTTGATACCCGGGTGCTCCGCGTGCAGGCGCTGGACGTTGCCCGACAGGCGCGGCGCCCGCTCCAGGATCTCCGCGTACAAACCGTCGGGGCTCTCGGTGACCACCACGTGCTGACCGAACGCCTCGCGGACCTCGATCAACTCCTTCAGCACCCCTGCGGTCCACCCGTCGATGCGGCCGGCAGCCGGGGAGGAGATGGCTTCCTCCAGATGCACGAGCGTGTCGTGCAGGGTCTTGCGGCGCGAGCGCGCAGCATCGAGGGCGGGGGTGACCTGCTCGTCGGGGCGTTCCATCGAGGGACCGTAGCCCGATCGTGCCGCGGAACGCAACCGCGGGGCGTGCCGGTAGGCTTGATGACCTGCCAGCCCGAGTCCGAGGAGGTCGCTCCAGATGGTCCGCCGTTCGATCGCCGTCGCCGTCGCCACGCTGACCCTCCTGGGCGCCGCCTCGCTCCCCGTCGGCAGCGCCGTGCTGGTGAAGGCGACGAAGAACCTGTCGGGTGACGACGTCTTCAAGCCGCGCCGTGTACAGGTGGCCAGAGGACGCGGGTGGTCTGGCGTTCGGTGGACGGGGCGCATACCGTGACCTCCTACAGCGGTGGCTGGTCGAAGAACACGACCCTCGTCGAGGGTCAACAGACAGGTTTCACGTTCCAGAACGCTGGGGTCTTCAAGTACCGCTGCACCTTCCACTCCGACCTGGCGGCCGGGACGTGCACGGGCATGTGCGGCAGGGTCGTCGTGGGGTGATCCGGGCCGCGGGAGGGACTGCTATCTCGTCATCGATCCGCGACCGGCTGCGGCCGTACCTCCCCCGTCTGACGCTGCAGTGGCTCGACGAGGATCCGGGGTCGCTGCACCGATCGGTCGTCGGATCCATGGTCTTCGTCGACATCTCGGGGTTCACGAAGCTCTCCGAACGGCTGGCGCGGTTCGGCAAGGTCGGCGCCGAGGAGATGGCCGACGCGATCAACGGCTGCTTCGGCGAACTCCTCGAGATCGCGTACGAGGGTGACGGGAGCCTCCTGAAGTTCGGGGGTGATGCCCTCCTCATCCTGTTCTCCGACGACGGGGGAGCGCATGCGGAGCGTGCGGTGCGCGCCGCGTGGGGGATGCGGCAGCGCCTCCGGTCGGTGGGTGCGTTCGCGACGACCGGCGGGCGTGCCTCCCTCCGGATGTCGGTCGGGGTGCACAGCGGAACGTTCGACTTCTTCCTCGTAGGGGGATCGCATCGAGAACTGCTAGTCACGGGTCCGGCGGCAACTCGGGTGGTCGAGATGGAGGGCACCGCCACGGCGGGGGAGATCGTGATCAGCGCCTCGACGGCCGAGGCGCTGCCCCGTAGGTGCGTGGGGAACCCGAAGGGGGATGGGTTCCTCCTGCGCTCGGGACTGCCGGAGGGAGAACCGATCGCGGCCTGGAGCCTCCCGGAGATCGCGGATGAGGCGTTGCTCGGCGCGGTGTCCGTCGCGACCCGCGAAACCTTGCTGGGAGGCTCGCTCGAACCTGAGCACCGGCCCGCGACCCTCGCGTTCATCCACTTCGACGGGACGGATCGCCTGATCGCCGAGCAGGGGGCTGCCGTCGCCGCGGCCGAACTGGACCGGCTCGTCCGGGACACCCAGTCGGCCGTGGACGAACTCGGCGTGTGCTTCCTGTCCTCCGACGTCGACGCGGACGGCGGGAAGCTCATCCTGTCGGCAGGGGCACCCACCATCACGGGCAACGACGAGGAGCGGATGCTCCTCGCGCTCCGCCAGATCGCCGACCCGGAGCGCGGCATCCCCATCCGCATCGGCGTGAACCGCGGCGGCATCTTCGCGGGGGATATCGGCCCGCGGTTCCGCCGGACCTACACCGTGATGGGCGACGCCGTGAACCTCGCGGCACGGCTGATGGCGAGGGCGAGCCCGGGTGAGATCTACGCGAGCGAGAGCGTCCTCGAGCGCGCGGCCACGCGGTTCGCCACGACCGAGCTCGAGCCCTTCATGGTCAAGGGCAAGGCGAAGCCCGTGCAGGCGTGGGCCGTCGGGCCGGTGCTCGGAACGCGCACGCGCGACCAGGCGGTCCAGCTCCAGCTGATCGGTCGCGACGAAGAACTCGCCGACCTCCGCACGGCGTTCGCGGATGCACGCGGCAGGCATGGCTGGCTGATCGAGGTCGTCGGCGAGCCCGGGATCGGGAAGAGCCGGCTGACCGAAGAGCTCGAGGTGGGTGACGCCCGCGTGCTCCGAGCCACGGCGGAGTCGTTCACGTCCTCGACGCCCTACGTCGTGTGGCGGGAACTGCTCCGGGGGCTGCTGGGCGTCGGCTGGGAGGCCGACGACGAGACCATCATCGGCAGGCTCGAGATCGTCACGATGGAGCTGCCGGAGCTCGCTCCCTGGATCCCCCTCCTCGCGGTCCCGCTCGATATCGACGTGCCGCAGACGCCCGACGTCGAGCAGCTGGCCGATGCGTTCCGCCAGGCGAAGCTCCACGAGGTCGTCGGGACGTTCCTCTCGTTCGCGATGCGCGAGCCGACGTGGATCCACGTCGAGGACGCGCACCTGATGGACGGCTCCTCCGCCGAGCTGTTCCGCTCCCTGCTCGGTGATCTCGGGGAGCGGCCGTGGTTGATCACGCTCACCCGGCGTGACGCCAGCGCGCCCGTCGGCCCACCGGATCACGAGCGTGTCCGGGAGATCGGTCTCGGCCCGCTCTCCCAGGCCGCCGTGGAGGAGCTCCTCGAGCGGGCCACCGAGCGGTCCCCGCTCCTGCCGCACCTGGTCGCCACGATCGCGGAGCGCTCGGGCGGGAACCCGCAGTTCGCCCTCGACCTGGCGCAGGTCGCCGCGGAGGGCGGCGCGCTCCCCGAGTCGATCGAGACCGCGGCGATGGCGCGGATCGACGCGCTGACCCCTGCGGATCGTGCCCTGGTCCGGCGCGCGTCGGTGCTCGGTGTGACGTTCGCGCGACGGTTCGTGGACGAGATGCTGGACGAGAACACCCCGCCGCCCGACGACGCGGCATGGGAGCGGCTCGGGGAGTTCTTCGCTGACGACGGCGACGGCTACCTGCGGTTCCGCCGCGCCGTCGTCCGTGAGGCGGCGTACGACGGGCTGCCCTTCAGGACCCGGAAGCTCCTGCACGCGCGCGCGGCGGCGCGGTTCGAGCGTGAGTTCGATCCGGAGGAGACGGGGGGCCTGTTGTCTCTCCACTTCCATCTGGCCGGAGAGCACGCCGAGGCCTACCGCTACGCTCGGGCGGCCGCGGCGAGGGCGGCCGCCCAGTCGGCCCACCAGGAGTCGGCCCTGCTATACGGCCGCGCCATCGACGCGGGGACGCGGCTGCCCGATGTGACCGATCGGGAGATCGCTGATCTGTACCGCGCGATGAGCGAGTCCCTGTTCCGCACGGGCGAGCTGCGGGCCGCCACCGAGGCGAGCGCCGGCGACCTCCGGCACCGGGTGGGCGATCCGGTCGAGAGCGGCAGGGCTTTGCTGAAGCGAGCCCGCATCCAGTCCAGGCTCCAGACGTTCTCGCGGGCGCTGTGGTGGATCTCGAGGGCACGCACCGTGCTCGCGCAGAGCGACACGCCGGAGGCGGTGTCGGTCGCGGCCGATGCGGCATCCCTGTACGCGGTCACCCTCAACCGGCTCGGCCGAACGAGGGAGGCGGCGAGGTGGGGACGGCGGGCGATCGAGGAGGCCGAGGCCTCCGGGAACGAGCGCGCCCTCGCCGAGGCCTACGACATCCTCGATACGACCAACATGGAGTCGGGTCAGCCCACGGGCGCGTACTGGGATCGCGCGTTGGAGATCTACGGCCGCCTGCGCGACCTGAGCGCCCAGCAGGTGATCTGGGGTAACCGCGGCGTCGGGCTCCAGGCCGAGGGCCGGTTCGACGAGGCGATGACGGCGTACGAGCGCTCCCGCGACATCTCGGAGCAGATCGGAGACGCCTACGCCTCGGCCATCCTGATGATGAACGAGGCGGAGATCCATTCGGATCGAGGCTCCTTGGACGTGGCGGAGGACCTCCTCCAGCGATCGGTGCGGTTCCTGAGAGCGTCCGGCGACACGTACATGATCGCCGGGGCGCTCGAGTACCTCGGTCGGGCGCTCGCGCGACTGGGACGAACCGACGAGGCGCTCGCCGCGTTCGCTGAGGCCGAGGAGGGGTTCGTCTCGATAGGCCCCCCCCCCGCCGCCGAGGTACGGGTCCTGCGGGCCGAGTGTCTGGCGTTGCTTGGGGATCCGCACGGGACGCTCGAGGCGATGGGGACCGTCGGGGGCAGCGCCGAGCTCAGCGGCGCGTTCCACACGCTGATGCTGCGGATCGAAGGCTTCGCCCGTGCGCAGACGGGCGATCCGGACTCAGCGCAGGGATGCTTCGAGGGGGCGCTCGACCTGGCCCGCGAGCGCAGGGCCGGGTTCGAGGTGTTCGAGGCGCTCGTCGCGTTGCGCCGACTCGCCGTGGCCGGAGGCAGGGCCGTCCCCGGAGAGTGGGATCGCGAGATCGCCGAGATCTCCGAAGAACTGGGGATCGTGGCGGTCACCAGCGTTCCGCTGGCTGCGACGTAGATCCGGCCCCGGCGAAG
>JBBDHX010000034.1:55903-64580 GCA_040880745.1 Actinomycetota bacterium | reverse complement strand
CCCCGGATCTCATCGGTCGGTCGGTTCGTCCGCGGCTACGTCCCCCGGACGAACGTCTTGCCGTCGACGATCGTGACGATCACGTCGTGACGGCCCACGCCGGAGGGGGTTGCCATCTCGGACGTGCTCATCAGGCAGGTCGTGTGTGGGTCGTCATCCGGGGCGACGGGATCCGGCATGTCGAAGAAGTCGCCGGAGGCGTCGACCTCGCAGAAGAGGACCTTCCGCTCGGGCACGCCCGCGACGTCGTCGTCGTACCACAGGTCCCGCTGGGACTTGTCGTCGTCGATCACCCAGTCGACCACCTGGGTGATCGGCACCAGCGTGCCGGTCTTCGGGAACGTCGGGTAGAAGGAGACCTGCTGGTCACCGGTGGCCAGGATCCAGCTCTCGAAGATGTACTCGCCGGGCTTGCATGCGTCCTGGCTGAAGGTGACGGTGGCCTCGGGCTCGGTCTCTCCGTCACCGACGGTGAAGTCAGCCTCGGTGACCCCTTCCGGGAAGAGATCCTCGTCGCACTTGACGGCGACGGCGTCCTCCGGCACGGTGATCGTCCGGGCGTTGAAGAAGTCGCGGGCCGACGCCGAGGGGGAACCCGACGTCAGGCTGACCGAGTAGCCGGTCGGCTCCGCGCCGGTGAAGCCCGAGCAGAGCGTGTTGGCGGCGGGCACGGACTGGATCCACCCCCGGTACTCGAAGCCGGACCCCTCCGCGGGGGCGAACTCGCACACGGTGTAGGTCGAGCCGACCTCGAGCCCGGTGAACGAGTAGACGCCCTCAACCGCCTCGGTCTCGGTGCCCTCCGTGGCGGTGGTGTCGGTCGCCACCAGGTCAGTGCCGGCGAAGACCTTGACGACCCAGCCGTTCTGACCCTCTTCGTCGGCGTCGCGAGTGCCGTCGACGTCGTGGTCGCGCCACAGCTGACCGGAGATCTCACCGTTGCAGGTCTTCGTGATGGAGGTCGTCGTGGTGGCGGGCTGCGTGGGATCGGGGTCGAAGTCGTTCCCGTTCAGCTGTGAGCCCGTGCTGGCGCGCGCCAGCCACGCGTCCGACGCCACGGTAGTACCGCACGCCACGTCCGAGGTGGCGGTCGCCGTGATCGACAAGACGACCTTCTTCTGCGACTTCACTGGGGCGATCCCGCACGCGCTCACCTGTTGACCCGTGCCGGTCACGCAGTCGCCGCTGTCGGCCGGGTTGATGACCACGGTCGCGCCCGAGTTGTCACCGTTCGTGCTCTCGGTGCTGATCGCCGCCGACGAGATCGCGAACTGCGCCGGCACGACCACCGCGACCGAGCTGATGTTCGAGGACGACTGCTTCGGCGAGGTGTTCCTGATCGTCACGGTGAAAGTCGCGGCCTGCCCGGCCTGCACCGGAGACGGCGACGAGGTCACTTCGTACTTGTAGTACTTGGTACCGGTCGGCGCGGCGAGGACGGGTACCGTCGAGATCGCCGCCACGGCGAGGACCGCGACCACCGCGAGGCTTGCTACCAACGGGCGTCGGGCATGCTTCAGAAGTCGATGCACGGTTCCCTCCCTCTCCTGGCCGGTCAGATGTGGCCGCTCGTTCTGCCTAGGTGAAACGCTGCTCACCGTAGGCCGTTCGCGGGATAGCGTCAACCCTCGGCCGGGGAGGCGTGATCGCGCTTCAGAGAACCGGCAGGTAGCGGGCCAGTTCATAGGGGGTGACGTACGCCTTGAAGCCGTCCCACTCCGCGCGCTTGTTGCGGATCAGGAACTCGTGGACGTGTTCGCCGAGGGCCTCGCGGAGCACATCCGAGCCCTCCGCCAGTCCGATCGCGTCGTGCAGGTCCTCGGGCAACGAGGCGATCCCTGCCGCGCCGCGCTCGGCCTCGGACATCTCGTAGATGTTGTTCGACGCCTCGGGCGGGAGCTCGTAGGAGCCCTCCACACCAGCCAGCCCGGCGCCCAGCATCGCGGCGAACGCCAGGTACGGGTTGCACGCCGGGTCCGGCGAGCGGTACTCGATGCGAGTCGCTTCCTCCTTGCCGGGCTTGTACTGCGGCACGCGCACCAGGGCGCTGCGGTTGCGCCGAGCCCAGCACACGTAGACCGGCGCCTCGAAACCGGGGATCAGCCGCTTGTACGAGTTCACCCACTGGTTCGTCACGAGGGTGATCTCGGGCGCGTGGCGGAGCAGGCCCGCGATGTAGGCCTTCGCGGTGTCGCTCAGGTGGTACTCATCGGCGGCCTCGAAGAACGCGTTGCGATCACCGGCGAACAGCGACTGGTGCGTGTGCATCCCGCTGCCGTTGACGCCGGCGACGGGCTTGGGCATGAACGTCGCGTAGATCCCGAACTCCTGGGCCACCTCCTTCACGGTGAGCCGGTAGGCCATCACGTTGTCGGCCATCGTGAGGGCGTCGGTGTAGCGCAGGTCGATCTCGTGCTGGGATGGCGCCACCTCGTGGTGGACGTACTCCACTGGGATCCCCATCGCCTCCAGGTACTGGACCGTGCGCTTGCGGTAGTCGGTGGCGACGTCGAGCGGCGTCTCGTCGAAGTAGCCGCCGTGATCCAGGAACGTGGGATCGTCGGAGGCCTTGAAATAGAAGTACTCGAGTTCGGGTCCTACATAGAAGGTGTAGCCCATATCTGCGGCGCGCTTGAGCTGACGCTTGAGCACGCCGCGCGGATCCCCGGCGAACGCGGATCCGTCGGGCTCGTAGATGTCGCAGAACATGCGCGCGACGGGCTGTTCGGTCTTCCACGGGATGACCTGGAAGGTGGAAGGGTCGGCCACCGCGATCATGTCGGACTCCTGGATGCGGCTGAAGCCGTCGATCGAGGAGCCGTCGAAGCCCATCCCCTCGGTGAGCGCGCCCTCGAGTTCCTGCGACGTGATCGTGAACGACTTGAGGAACCCCAGCACGTCGGTGAACCACAGGCGCACGAACCGGATGCCGCGCTCTTCGATCGTGCGCAGGACGTACTCGGCTTCGGCGGAAAGCATGACACGAGCCTAGGGCGCGTCCCGGGGTGTTCGGTTACGTCGCCGTTAACTCGCGCCACGGAACCGAGCAGCACCCGTGGGAAGATGCGCCGTGTCCGCCGATCCGCTCGCCGATGCACCCGATCCCGTGCTCGCCCGGGTCGCCGTGGACCGGGTCCGTGCGGCCGGCGCCCTGGTCGAAGATCCGGGGCTCATCCGGCTCCTGGGTTTCTCGAGCGCGGTCGCCGACTATCTGGTGCGCCACCCGGAGGAGGCGCCCGCGGTCGCGGGGTCCTCCGCCTTCGACCGCTCCGCGCTGGATGCGGAGGTGGCGAAGGACGTCGGGGCACTCGGCGCGTCGGCGGGGCTGCGGCGTTTCCGCCGCCGGGCGATGTTCCGGATCGCGGTGGCGGACCTCGGCGGCGCTGCCGTGGACGACGTGGTCCTGCGGATCAGCGACGCGGCGGACGCGATCCTGTCCGCCGCGGTGAGCGCCACGGCCTCCGACGCGCTCGCGGTGGTGGCGCTCGGCAAGTGGGGCGGGCGCGAGTTGAACTACGCGAGCGACGTCGATCTGCTGTTCGTCGGTGAGGACCCGAACCCCGCCGCAGAGCTCCTGCACCTGGTCAGCGAGACGACAGCTGAGGGTGTGGCGCTCAGGATCGACGCTGCGCTGCGGCCCGGTGGCCGTGCAGGGGCGCTCAGCCGGCCGCTCGCCGCGACGCTCGCCTACTACGAACGCGAGGCCGCGACCTGGGAGCGCCAGGCGATGATCAAGGCCCGCGCCGCCGCGGGGGACCCCGCACTCGGGGACCTCTTCGTCCGCGGCGTCGCTCCGTTCGTCTACCCGGAGCACCTGGAGCCCACGGCGATCGACGACGTCCGCCGGACGAAGGTCCGACTCGAGGAGTACATCCGCCAACGAGGCAAGGAGTTCACCGAGGTCAAGCGGGGCCGCGGAGGGATCCGCGACGTGGAGTTCGCGGTGCAACTGCTCCAGATCGTGCACGGCCGCCGCGACGAGCGGCTGCGGAGCCCCAACACGCTGGAGGCGCTCAGGGCGCTCGCCGAGGAGGGGTTCGTGGCCGAACGCGACGCCGCGGCGCTGGCCGGGGCCTACCGCTTCCTCCGACGCCTGGAGCACCGGCTCCAGATGGTCCGCGACCTGCAGACCCACGATCTGCCCGCCGGCGCTCATGCTCGGCTCACGTTGGCACGCTCGCTCGGCCTCCCCGACGCCGGCGCGCTCCGCACCGAGTACGAGCGGACGACGGGCGCGGTGCGTCAGCTGCACGAGCGGTTGTTCTACCGCCCGCTGCTCGAGGCGTTCGCGGGTCCGGCGGCGCCTTCGATCGGACGCGACCGTCAGGCGACCGAGGAACTCCTGGAGGGGCTGGGATTCGCGCAACCAGCTCGCGGTTACGACCTCCTCGCGCGGCTCGTCGATCCGGCGACGCGGATCGGCAAGGTGCTGGGCGCGAGTTTCCCGGTCGTCGCACCGGCGCTCGCGCTGGCCGCCGACCCGGACGCAGCCCTGGTGCGCCTCGTGCGGATCAGCGATGCCGTCGGGGCGCGAGCCGGCCCGGCCGACGCGCTCGCGACCGACCCCGCGGCGGCGCGCCGGCTGGTGCACGTGGCCGCCTCCAGCAGCTTCGCCACCGATCTGATGGTCCGTGACCCCGAGCGGATCCGCGCCCTCGCACGGGGCATGACCTACGCGGATGACCCCGAGGCCGCCCTGGTGCAGGTCGTCGCGGCTTACGCCGCGCGGGAAGCCTCGGCGCGCGAAACGGGGGCCTCGCTCGCGTCGATCGCGGACCGGATCATCTCGGAGGCGCTGGACGCGGCGGGCGTGGATCTGCCGTTCGCGGTCGTGGGCCTCGGCAAGCTCGGCGCACGCGAGTTGAGCTTCGCGAGCGACCTCGATGTCGTGTTCGTCTACGAAGGGGAGGGGGCGAAGGACCAGCGCCGCGCCAACGACGGCGCCGAGGCCCTGATGCGCGCGGTCCGCGACGCGGGCTGGGAGATCGACGCCGACCTCCGTCCGGAGGGACGCAACGGACCGCTCGCCCGTTCGATGGCGGGCTACCTGGAGTACTGGCAGCGCTACGCCGAGCCCTGGGAGTTCCAGGCGCTGCTGCGCGCCCGGCCGATCGCCGGCGACGCCGTCCTCGGGTCGAGGTTCGCTTCGGCCGCCGCCGAGACCGCGTACCCGCCCGACGGGATCTCGTACGATCGCGTCGCGGAGATCCGCCGGATGCGTGAGCGCATCGAACGCGAACGTGTGAAACCGCCGGAAGCGGCGCGCTTCCATTTCAAGCTGGGCCACGGATCGCTCGCCGACGTGCAGTTCGCCGTCGAGATGCTGCTGCAACGCCACGGTGGCGCCGGCCCTCACCTGCGGACGACCGGCACGCTGGACGCCATCGAACGGTTGGCCTCGGCGCGGATCATCGAGGACAGCGTCGCCAGGGAGTTGGGCGAGGCGTTCGTGTTCCTCACCGACGTGAAGGACGCGCTCGAGATCGACCGCCGGGTGCACGCCGAGGCGGTGCCTGCCGCGCCCGGCCAGCAGACGGCGCTCGCGCGTCGCCTCGGCTACCAGGAGTACCCGCGCCAGACGTTCTTGGACGACTACCTGCGGATCACGAGGCGATGCCGACGGGCGATGGAACGCGTCTTCCGCGATGCCCTGACGTGAGCGCTCAGGCGTCCAGCAGCGACTTGAGTGCATCCATGTTCTGCTGGTTGTAGCGGCGGACGACGGGGCCGAGCAGGCCGTGTCGTATGAACGGCACCAGCCCCGTCATCGGTGGATCGATGATCCGCTCGACCCTCGAGCCGGTGTCGAGCTGTGTGAGCACGAACGTCGTTCGATAGGTGCCGGCGTCCTCCACGGCGTCGAAGGCGAACCGGGTCGGTGGCTCGTGCTCCACCACCGTGACCACGGTCGCTCGGAGATGTCCCTTCCGCGCTCCCTTGCGTCCTGCGGCGCGGTAGCGGGTCCCCATGCCGACGGGGCCATCGGTCTCCTTCGTGGCTTCGAACTCCTGCGGCGACCACTCGCCATGACGCTCGACGTCTGACAGGAGATCCCAGGCGGTCTGCGGGTCGGCAGCGACGTCGATGTGGAACGTCATCCTCCTGCGGGTTCCCCGTTCGCCCGTCACCGTGCGCGCAGTATCGCGCGTCGCTCCGAGATCGGCGAGCCGGGCTCGCGCTATCGTGCGTTGCATGTCCGAACGGCCCACCGCGCTCATCACGGGGGCCTCCGGCGGCCTGGGTCTGGAGTTCGCGAAGCTGCTCGCCGAACGGGGGCACGACCTGGTGCTCGTGGCGCGCAGCGGGTCGGCGATGGAAGAGCTCGCCCAGTACTGCGAGGAGCGCTTCGGTGTCGCGGCCACGGTGCTCGTGAAGGACCTCTCGCTCGACGCAGCGGCGGGGCAGGTTGCCGATCAGGTGGCCCAGCGGGGGATCGACGTCGACGTCCTCATCAACGACGCGGGGTTCACGCAACGGTCGCCGTTCGCGACCTCCGACGAACGGGTGATGCTTGCGCTCCTCCGCGTGAACATGGAGGCCCTCACCGTGCTGTCGCGGCGATTCCTCCCTGCGATGATCGCGCGCGGCCGCGGGCGCATCGTGAACCTGGCGTCGAACGCGGCCTTCCAGCCCGGCCCGGGGATGGCGAGCGACCGTGCGTCGAAGTCGTTCGTGCTCAACCTTTCGATCGCGCTCGCCGAGGAGGTCCGCGGCACCGGCGTCACCGTGACCGCGTTGTGCCCGGGTCCGACGGCGACGGACTTCCAGGCGCGTGCCGCGATGCGGGACGCGAAACTCGTGAGAGGGAAGCGGCCCCCGTCCGCGGCCGACGTCGCCGAGTGGGGATGGGCGAAGGCTGAGCGGGGCGTCCCGTTCGCGGTCCACGGCGCGCGCCGGCGCGCGATCGTGTTCGGAACGCGCCTCCTGCCTCGTTCGGTCGCCGCCTGGCTGGCGGCCGGCGCGAACGAGCGCGTCTGAGACTTGACGCCCCTGCATGCTGGCGGGTTGACTCGTTCCGTCCAGGCGACTCGGGTCGCCGGGAGGAGGAGGAGGGTCCGATGCTCAAGGAGTTCAAAGAGTTCATCGACCGAGGCAACGTGCTCGACCTCGCGGTCGCGGTCGTGTTGGGTGTCGCGTTCGCTGCCGTGGTGAACGCGTTCGTCGACTATGTCTTGCTCGCGATCATCGGCGCGATCTTCGGGGAGCCGGGTTTCTCGTTCCTCGATTTCGAGCTGAACGACGTGATCATCGGCCTGGGCACGTTCATCGGCGCCGTCGTGCAGTTCCTGCTGATCGCGTTCGGTGTGTTCATGATGGTCAAGGCGATCAACGCCATGAAGAAGCCGACCGAGGACGCTCCGGCCAGCCCCTCGGAGATCGAACTGCTCACCGAGATCCGCGACGCTCTGCGTCAGCGTTAGCGCCGAGGTCGCGCGTTAGGGGCGGGGCCGCGAAGTGGCCCCGCCCTTCTCCGTCAGGCGGCGAGCCGCCAGACCCTCCCGCCGTGGGCGTCGTACGACGCGGTCCCGATGAGACCCGTGGCGTAGGCGCCACCGGGGCCGATCGCGACCCCGGTCCCGGCCATCTCGCGCGGGCCGTCGAACCTCAGCACCCCTCGCACGCCACCCCCGGGGCCGTAGCGGCGCACGAACGCGTCGTAGCCCCTGTCCGAAAGGTCGCGCCTGCGCCCGATGACCCACGTGGTCCCGCTGGCATCGATCGCCACATCTGCCGGTTGGGCTCCTTGCCTGTGTCCGTCGTCCCATCGAACGGACCAGTGCAGCGATCCGCCAGCGTCGAAGGACCCGAGCCAGCCCGATGGTGCCGACCCCGAGCCCCACCCGATGAACTGGCCACCCGCGCCGGCGCTCACCACGATCTGGTCTCCGCGCGCAGCGACCGCGATCGGTGTCACGAACTGGAAGAGCTTGACCGGGGCCCTCCTCGACCACAGGAGGCCACCGCCGGATGTGAGCTTGACCAGGATCGGGGTTCCCTTCCCGGGGTCGAAGGTGATCCTCTCGGTGGCGGCCCACCCGCTCACGTAGATGCTGCCCAGACCTCCGACGGCGACGCCCGTCGCCGTGTCGAACCACGCGCTCGGCGTGCCGGCCGGCGGTTCGATGTCGGTCTCCCACGTGGGCCGGCCGTCCATCCCGAACGCCCGGATCCAGCCATCGTCGAAGGGATCGCCGCAGCACCCGTGCGAGTACCCGGCCACGACGACCTGCCCGTCACGTGCCGAGATGTCCATGATGCGCTCGGCTCGCCCGCAACGCCAGTCCGGCGTCTTGTAGCGGTGCAGCAGGCGTCCGCCCGGCGCTCGCCACTCGAGGAACCAGCCGCCGCCTTCACACGAACCGTGCAGCTCTCCGCCCCAGACGATGGTGCCGTTTTCGGCCACGGCGACCACCTCGCCGCGGGTGCTCGCGGTCGAGGGGGTCGGGACCCAGGTGCGGCTCCACACGAGGGATCCACCCGGCGTGTACTTCCGAAGGACGGCGCCCACCGAGATCGACACCCGCCTCTGCGCCGCCACGTAGACCGACCCGTCCGGGGCAACGGCCACCGCGTTGGCCGCCTCGCCGACCCTGCGCTGCCATGTCGTCTCCAGGGCCGTGGCCCTCGGCATGGTGCCCACGAGCCCCAGGGTAACGAGCACCGCGAATAAGGAACC
>JBBDHX010000034.1:49469-55893 GCA_040880745.1 Actinomycetota bacterium | reverse complement strand
CCCCCCCCCCCCCCCCCCCCCCCCCCCCCCCCCCCCCCCCCCGGGCCCTGCAACCGTGGGCCTTCCGGCCCCGGCTCAGACGTCGTAGTAGAGGGTGAACTCGTAGGGGTGCGGACGCAGCCGGACCGCGTCGCGCTCCTCTAAGCGCTTGTACTCGATCCAGGTGTCGATGACGTCTTGGGTGAAGACGCCGCCCTCCAGCAGCCACTGATGATCGGACTCCAGGGCGTCCAGGACCTCGTGGAGATCGCCCGGCACCTGCTTCACGTTCGCCTTGTCCTCCGGCGGCAGGTCGTAGAGGTCCTTGTCGATCGGCTCCGGCGGCTCGATCTTGTTCTTGATCCCGTCGATGCCGGCCATCAACATCGCGCTGAAGGCGATGTAGGGGTTGCACGACGGATCGGGCGTGCGGAACTCGATCCGCTTGGCCTTCGGGCTGGAGCCGCCCACCGGGATCCGGATGCAGGCGCTGCGGTTCCGCTGGCTGTAGACCAGGTTGATCGGCGCCTCGTAGCCGGGCACCAGGCGGCGGTAGGAGTTCGTGGTCGGGTTCGTGAAAGCCAGGAGCGAAGGCGCGTGCGCCAGCAGCCCGCCGATGTACCACCGCGCGAGGTCGCTGATCCCGCCGTAGTTGACCTCGTCCCAGAACATCGGCTCACCGCCGGTCCACAGGCTCTGGTGGGTGTGCATGCCCGAGCCGTTGTCCATGAACAGCGGTTTCGGCATGAAGGTGACGGTCTTGCCGGCCTGGTAGGCCGTGTTCTTGACCACGTACTTGTACTTCATGACGTTGTCCGCCGTGGTGAGCAGCGTGTCGTAGCGCATGTCGATCTCGGCCTGGCCCGCGGTGCCCACCTCGTGGTGATGCACCTCGATCGTCAGCCCGACCTTCTCCAGGTTCAGCACCATGTCGGTGCGCAGGTCCTGGTACTTGTCCATCGGCGGCAACGCGAAGTAGCCGCCCTTGAACCGAGGCTTGTACCCGAGGTTGCCCCCGGTCTCTTCGCGGCCGCTCGTCCACGCCCCGGCGACCGAATCCACGTGGTAGTACCCCTCGAACTCGTTCTGGTCGTAGCGGATCGAGTCGAAGATGTAGAACTCGGCTTCGGGTCCGAAGTACGCGGTGTCCGCGATCCCGGTCTGCTCCAGGTACAGCTCGGCCTTCCGCGCGATGTTGCGCGGGTCGCGGCTGTAGTCCTCACCGGTGATGGGGTCCTTCACGAAGCACGTGATGTTGATCGTGGGGTGCTTCGTGAACGGATCCAGATAGGCGGTGTTCGGATCGAGATCGAGGAGCATGTCGGATTCCTGGATCTCCTGGAAGCCGCGGACCGAGGAGCCGTCGAACGGCTGGCCATCGGCGAACCTGTCCTCGGTCAGTTCGTGGATCGGCAGCGATAGGTGCTGCACCTGGCCCGGCAGATCGGTGAACCGCAGATCCGCGATCAGCGCTCCGGCCTCCTTGGCCATAGCGATGACGTCCTTCGGTGTCGCCACGATCACTCCTTCCCCTCATCGTTCGCGATAGGGAGAAGGGTAGGTGCCGGCTCAGGCGTCGGTGTAACCGCGGCGTTAACTCTGCGTTACGCGAGGGCATGGCCGCGCCGGCGACCGCGGAGGGTCCGTGCGTCCCTCACGATCGCCGGCGCGATCCGCATCGGACGGGGCCGGGCTCGCCATGCCGGGGGGGATGGGGTCCGTGGACCCTGGCCGGTTCGTCCTCGCCACCTTGGTATCGGCGGGCGGCGGTGAGTCGGCGCAGAGCCCATCGGAGTCATCCCTGGATGGCACCGCCCGGCTACGTCCTTCGGGCTCAGCCTTCCGTCTCGGCTGCCCGGTACCCGACGCCACGCACCGTCTCGATGAGGTGCTCGTGCTCGGGACCGAGCTTCGCGCGGAGGCGCCGGACGTGGACATCGACGGTGCGCGTGCCGCCGTAGAAGTCGTAGCCCCAGACCTGGCGCAGGAGCGCCGGCCGGGTGTGGACGCGTCCCGGGTGCTGCGCCAGGAACCGCAGCAGTTCGAACTCCTTGAACGCGAGATCCAGCGTCCGGCTCCCCGACGAGACCCGGTAGGCGTCCATGTCGATCCGGAGCGGGCCAAGGTGCAGCGTGCTCCCCTCGGCTCCGCCGGTGCGCGTGCGTACGAGCGCCATCCGCGTGAGGAGCTCGGCCTCGGTCGCACCCGGGGAGAGGAAGTCATCGACGATCTCGTGCCAGGGATATCGCGCGAGGGCGTCGCGCTCGATGATGGCCACCGCGGGTGCGCGGACCTCCATCGCGGCGAGCGCGCTCAGCACCGACCAGGCCTGCCCGGGGTTCTCGACCGCATCGACCAGGATGGCTGCCGGCGATATGGCGATCACGTGCTCGAGTGATCCGACCTCGAGCAGCTCCACCTTGAGGTCGGGGCGCACCTCATCGAGCGCGGGGAGCACGCGCGCGGGGGAACGATCCGAGAGCAGCGCCCACACGGCCATGGTGATACCTCCAGGGTATCGGGTCGGCATCGCCGCCGGTAGGCTTGACCTGCGATGACGGTCCAGGTGCGATTGTTCGCGGCGCTGCGGGAACTGGCGGGCTCGGGTCGCGTTGAGGCGACGGGGCGTTCGGTCGGAGAGGTCGCCGACGCGCTCTCGCGGGCCCATGGCGAGAGGTTCGCTTCCATCGTCGCCGTCTCGTCGTTCGTGGTGAACGGGGAGAGCGCGGCGCGCTCCGCGGTCATCGCCGATGGCGACGACGTGGCGATCTTGCCGCCGGTCTCGGGCGGTCGTTAGCTGCCGTCTGGTTTCCAGACCATCAGCACAGCGATCACCACCGTGAGGGTCGTCACGACCACGCCCCACCGCCGGGAGGCGGCACGGGCATGGGCGTACTCTGGCTCGATGTCGTCGCCGCCTATGGCTCGCAGGGCGATGGCCGTCTGTGCCCGGTGCGCCGGGGCGAACTTCGTGATGGCGAGTGCTGTCAGGGCGACGTACAAGGCCAGCGATACGGCGAGCCATGTCTGGCGGAGGCGCCCCCAGTCCGTCACGGCAACGAGCAGCATGCCTGTGACGAGTTGGAGCACGAAGGCGGGGGTCGTGACCCGCCGGTCGATCCACGAAACGGTCTGCAGCGCGAAGGCTCGCTCGGAGCCTCCGGCGGCCTCCCCGCGCCCGATCCAGAGGGCATACGAGAGGGAGAACCCGAGGGCGACGATGGCCCCGAGCACGTGTACCACCAGCAGCGTCGTCCGCATCGCACCCGATGCTACCTGCGGCTTCGCGCGGCTCGGCTCGGGCTGGGATACTCCGGCCGTGCGATTCCACCGCGTCCTCCTGGTGGTCAACCCCGTCGCCCGGACCGTCTCCAAGCCGACGCTCGCCGTGATCGAGAAGGCGCTGTCGGCCGACTTCGCGTTGGAGGTCGCCGAGACGAAGGACCAGGGCCACGCGAACGAGCTGGCCGCGCAGGCCGTCCACGACGGCATCGACCTGGTGGTCGTCTTCAGCGGCGACGGCACGATCAACGAGGTCGTGAACGCGCTCGCGGGCACCGAAGTGGCGCTCGGTGTGCTGCCCGGCGGGGCGACGAACGTCTTGGTCCGCGCACTCGGCCTGTCCGCCGACCCGATCGAGTGTCTCGGAGAGCTGATCCCGAAGGCACTGGATGATGAGGCGTTCCGGCTGCATCTGGGGCGGGCCGATGGGCGGTACTTCGCGGTGAACTGCGGGGCAGGGATCGACGCGGCGGCCATGCTCCGCCTGGAGAAGAAGTTCCCGAAGACGCAGGCGCGCTACGAATCGGCCGCGTTCCGCGCCGTGGCCCGCGAGTTGCTGGTCGGCTACGCGGGCAAGACACCTGATCTGCAGACCCGGATCGACGGGGGCGAGCCGGCTCCGTCGCTCTCGGTGATGGTGGGCCGGACCGATCCGTACACCTTCTACAAGGGCTACGGGCTGCGGATGACGCCCGAGGCCTCGCTGGAGACCGGGCTCGACGTGTTGTCCATCCGGCGGCTGGAGCGCCGGCACCTGCCGCGGATCGCGTGGCAGGTCTTCGGATCGGCGCGGCACGTGCATGGCCGCGATATCGACTACGTGCATGACGCCTCACACGTGCTGATCGAGTCCACCGACCCCTTCCCTGTGCAGGTGGACGGCGACTCGCTGGGCGACCACCGGCGGCTCGAGGTGGAACTCGCCCGCGAGGCGCTCTGGGTCGTCGCGTAGCTGAGGGGGCTTCGCTCGTCAACCTGTTGACACCGCCCGACGTGTCAACCGCTTGACGACCACGTTCCGCGCCAGGTCGCACCTCCCGCCGGTTCCGTATCCTTCGGAGCGGCAACCCCGACGAAAGGCTCCCGTCCACCATGTCCGACCTCACGTACCCCATCGCGCCACACGGCGGCACCCTGGTGAACCTCCTCGCGGACCAGGCACGCGCCGAAACGCTCGTCGCCGAAGCGCAGAACCTGCCCAAGGTGGTCGTGAGCGAGCGTGAACTCGCCGACCTCGAGATGCTCGCCACCGGCGCCCTCAGCCCGCTCACCGGGTTCCAGGGCGAAGCCGACTACCGAAGCGTCCTGGAGACCATGCACCTGGCCGACGGCCTCGCCTGGGCCATCCCCGTGGTCCTCAGTCTCACGGACGACGATGCCCACAAGGTGGGCGGCGCCGATTCGATCGCCCTCACGGCATCCGAGGGCGCCCCGCCGCTCGCCATCCTCCGCGTGAGCGAGCAGTTCAAGCGCGACAAGCACAAGGAGGCCACGTCCGTCTACCGCACCGATGACCTGGAGCACCCCGGGGTCAAGGCGCTCTACGACTCCGGCGACACCTGCGCGGCCGGCACCCTGGACGTCATCGCCCTTCCCGGTCACGACGACTTCGCCAACTACCGGCTGACGCCCGCCGAGACCCGGTACGCGTTCAAGGAGCGAGGGTGGAAGACCATCGTCGGCTTCCAGACCCGCAACCCGATCCACCGCGCGCACGAGTACATCCAGAAGTGCGCCCTCGAGATCGTCGACGGCCTGCTCGTGCACCCGCTGATGGGCGCCACGAAGGCCGACGACGTCCCGCCGGACGTGCGGATGCGGTGCTACGAGGCGCTCTTCTCGGGGTATTACCCGCACGATCGCGCGATGATCAGCGTCTTCCCCGCGGCGATGCGCTACGCAGGACCACGGGAGGCCATCTGGCACGCCATCGCGCGCAAGAACTACGGATGCACGCACTTCATCGTGGGCCGTGATCACGCCGGCGTGGGGTCCTATTACGGCACCTACGACGCCCAGAAGATCTTCGAGGATTTCGAGCCCGGAGAACTCGGGATCACCCCGCTGATGTTCGAGCACTCGTTCTGGTGCAACCGCTGTGAGGGTATGGGTTCGCCGAAGACCTGCCCCCATGAGGCCGAGGACCGAGTCTCCCTTTCAGGTACGAAGGTGCGCGAGATGCTGGCCAACGGCGAGCGCCCGCCGCAGGAGTTCTCGCGCTCAGAGGTCGCCGACATCCTGATCGCGGCGATGCAGCAGGGCTGAGCATGGCTGTCGGGGTGGGTCTGCGGCTCGGTGTAGCATCGCGCCCGTGACCGACGACCACCCTCGCAACCGCAGGATCGACCGCGTCCTGGAGCCTTCCTTCGTTCAGGGGCTCAACGCGCTCGCACTCGATGATCTGCGCGGGCGCCGCGACGAAGCCCTCTCGGAGCGTGAGCACCTGTCGCTGCTCCGCCGGATGTTGCAGGGCCGGTCCGAGATCCTGCGAGCCGAGATGCACTCGCGTGCGTCTTCGGAGGATGAGGCGCCGCTCGTCGAGCGCCTGAGCGAGATCCTGGCTGATGACGAGCCTGCTGGACCTTCTCGCGGCGAGTCGCTCACCGTCGCGCTCCCCGAGGAGGAACTGCTCCTGGCGCGTCGGCGGGTCGAGAAACTCGCCGGCGACGCGGGCATCTCCGATCCCACGACGCTGGACGACGACGCGCTGGCGGCGGCGGTGCAGACGCTCGCCACCGAGGAGCGGATCATCTCGGCTACGCGTCGTGCGGTGATGGATGCCCTGGACGCGGTGCAGGACGAACTCAAGCGCCGGTACAAGGAAGACCCGACGCTCGCCCTGCACTGAGGAGGCGTTCGGTGTCCGCCGCCGCTCCACTCGCTCGCGTGGTTCGATCCGGGCTGGAGGAATCGCGCCATCTCGGTCACGTGGCGGTCTGTGACGCGGACGGCCGCTTGCTGGCCTTCGTCGGCGACGCGGACAGCGTCGTGTTCGTGCGGTCGTGCATGAAGCCCGTGCAGGCTGCGGTATCGCTCGCCGCCATCGGTGAGGAACTGAACGATGCGCAGGTCGCGATCATGTGCGCATCGCACAACGGCGAGCCCGTCCACGTCCGTGCGGTTCGGTCGGTGCTGCGACGCGGGGGGGGGGCCCCCCCCCCCC
>JBBDHX010000034.1:20332-49459 GCA_040880745.1 Actinomycetota bacterium | reverse complement strand
CCGTCCGCTCGACCCGGCCTCCGCGGCGGGCGTCCGCACCCCCACCCCGTTGTTCCATAACTGCTCTGGCAAGCACGCGGGGATGCTGCTCGCGTGCGTGCGGCAAGGGTGGGCGGCGCCCAACTACCGGTCGAAGACCCATCCGCTCCAGAGGTGCGTCCTTCGCGCCATCCGTTCCCTGGCGGGGGTGGAGCCGATCGTCGGAGTCGACGGCTGCGGCGTCCCGGTGCACGGCATGCCGCTGCGCGCGATCGCCACCATGTACGCCCGGCTCGGCGACGCCGAGCGCGCGGGGGCCACCCTCGCGCCCACCCTGCGCCGAGCGACGGACGCCATGCGCGCCGAGCCGTACCTGGTCGGTGGTCGTGACCGCGACGATACGGCCGTCATGGCCGCCATCCCGGGGATCGTGATGAAGGAGGGAGCCGAAGCGCTGAACTGCGTGGCGGTGCCGGCGGCCGGGCTCGGTATCGCGGTGAAGGTCGCCGATGGCGGGTATCGCGCGGCGGGGCCGGCCACCATCGCGGTGCTGGAGGCGCTCGGCTCGATCCCGTCGCCGGCCCGGCGGTCGCTCGAGAAGTTGGCCCGTCCCCTCGTACGCGGCGGGGGACGCGCGGTCGGCCACCTGGAACCTCTGGTCGAACTTCGCCATCGGTAACGTTCGCCCCCAAGCGCCGTACCATCGGTGGTGGTGTCGAACACATCCCCACACGTCGCGGTGCTCTCCGTGCACACCTCGCCCATCGACCAACCCGGCATCGGGGATTCCGGTGGCATGAATGTGTCGATCCGCGCCGTCTCCGAGCGGCTGGCCGAGGAGGGCGTCGAGGTGGATGTGTTCACCCGGTGCCGAGGCGGGGATGACCACGAGACGAAGGAGCTCCGCGAGGGGATCCGCGTCATCAGCATCAAGGCCGGCCCGTGTTCACTCGTCCCGAAGGCCGACCTCCCGCGGTTCCTGCCGGAGTTCCTGGGTGGGGTCATCCGGAACGCTCGCGCCGAGGACCGCGGCTACGACATCGTCCACAGTCACTATTGGCTCTCGGGGTGGGTCGGGCGTGCCGCGAAGGAGATCTGGGGCGCACCGCTCGTCACGTCGTTCCACACCCTTGGCAAGGTGAAGAATTACTCGCTCGCACGCGGCGAGGCCCCAGAGCCCACGGTGCGTCTGGACGGCGAGCAGCGGGTCATCGCCGCGGCCGACCGCATCCTCGCACCGACACCCCTCGAGGCGGGGCAACTGGTCGGTCTGTACCGCGCCAACCCGGACAAGATCCGGGTGGTGCCGCCCGGGGTGGACCACACGATCTTCACGCCGCGCTCGCGCGAAGCTGCCCGCCGACGTCTTCACTTCACCGGGCTGCGGCTCGCCCTGTACGTGGGCCGCATCCAGCCCCACAAGGGTCCCGACGTCGCGGTCAGGATCTTGGCGGAGGCCGTGGCGCGCGACCCGGCGGCCACTGCGCACCTCCAGCTCGCCATCGTCGGAGGACCGAGCGGGGGCGACGCCGAGGTGGTCCGGCTGATGGAACTCGCTCGCGCCCTCGGTGTCGCCGACCGGCTCATCATGTTCCCGCCGCAGGCGCAGGCGCGCCTCGCCGACTTCTACGCAGCCGCCGACGTCGTGCTGATGCCATCGCGCTCGGAGTCGTTCGGGCTGGTCGCTCTGGAAGCGGGCGCTGTGGGCACCCCGGTGGTGGCCGCCGCGGTGGGGGGGCTCCGCACGGTCGTGAAGGACGGCGTCACGGGGTTCCTGGTCGAAGGGCACGACCCCGGTGATCACGCCGAGCGGACCTTGCAGATCCTGCGCGATGCACGGCTCGCATCTTCGCTCGGTGAGCGTGCCGCTCGCCAGGCGCTCCGGTTCACGTGGGACGTCACGACCGAAGCGGTGCTCGGTGTGTACCGCGAACTCGTGTGACCGACTGCCCCGCACCGAGAGCGCGATCTGCACACAGTTTGTCACTCTTTGTCGCGGGTCGCTGACCTGCACTTATATGCCTTGACCTGCGGTGATGCGGAGTTGACCGGGTCGGAGGGCGCCGATACATTCCGCATCGCTCCGAGCGGTCCGAGTGACCGAGACGGAGAGACCGGACGAAGCGCCGGCCCGGAAGCGAGGTGGCAACGCCGAGTGGAGGGGCACCCGAGCCGGATGGAAGGCCGCGAGGCCTAACGACCGGGGAAAGGGGCGCTCCGAGGGAGGGCCGCCAGCCGTGAGGCCGCAAGGTCACACGGCCGGAAGGAGCTCTCGGCGCCGGGGAAGGCCGCGAGGCCGGAACCGGCGACCCGGGTGGGGAAGCCGCAAGGCGGAACCAGCCGGGGGTCCGTCGCTTGGGGCGATCGGTTCGGCCGCAAGGCCGGGACGGGCGCCCGAGGACCGCCGGACGGTGGTGACACCGGACGGGGGAACTCTGGCGGCGAAGGCGGGACCCGAAGGCCGAAAGGTTGGAGGAACCGCCGGCGGTCCGGATCCTCACGTCACCCCGGACGCGAGGGTCGCTCGGAGCAACCAGGGCCCGAGAGGCCGACGGAGGCCGAACGCTTCGGCGGGAGGCGAGCCGGAGGTTTCTCGGGTTCTGTTTTTCCCCCCTTCTTCTGCCCACGACGTGCGTTACCGTCTGCGGCGATGACCGAGCCCCGCTCCCGTCGCGCTGCCGAGGCGGACGATCGCCGGGTACGCACGGTCGAGGCGGCGATGCGGCACTTCGCCGACCATGGGTACCGCGGAGCCCGGGTCGAAGACATCGCCCAAGAGGTCGGCGTCGCCAAGGGCACGGTGTTCTTGGACTTCGGCTCGAAGGAAGAGCTCTTCCTGGCGGCCTACCAGGCGGCGGTGAGGCTGCTCCCGGCGTGGCTCGACGCTCCGCCCGAGGTCGTCGACGAGGGGTTCTGGGCGACCCTGGACTGGTGGATGCAGCGCGCGGAGGAGTTCGTGGCGACCGATCCGGTCCCGCATCGTGTGGCGATGATCGGGCGGGTCGACGCCGGTTTGGATCTCCGCCGGCCGATCGATCGTTTCATGCGGAGCGAGGATCCGTACGGCACGCTCGAGTTCGTGGAGTTCGGGGTCGAGCGCGGTGAGCTTCGCGAGGACGTCGATGCCGAGATGCTGGCGTCGATGCTCGACTGGGCGGCCGAACGGTTCCAGGACGCCCTGATCTCGAAGGACCTGGACCCGGGGTTGATCCACCGCAGGCCGGAGCGCCGCGGGATGCGGATCAAGGAGTTCGTGGAGATCGTGCGCGATGGCATCGTCGCGCGCCCCGGGGATTGACCATTGGGACTGTCCACCTCCGTCCTGCGGCCCGCGATCCTCGGTTTCGCGCACCATCGGTGGGTCGAGGGCCTCGTCACCCGGACCCGCGCCGGCCGCGCCGTGGCCTCGCGTTTCGTGGCGGGTGAAACCCTCGCCGAGGCGATGGCGGTGACGCGGGACATCTCTGGCGACGGCATCACAGCGATGTGGAGTGTGCTGGGGGAGAACGTCGAGTCGGCCGAAGAGGCGTTGCACGTGCGCGAGGCGTACCTGGCCGAGATCGCGGCCGCTCGGTCCGATCCGGCACTCGACGTGGTCGTCTCGGTGAAGCCCACGCACCTGGGCCTGGACCTGTCGGTCGATGCGTGCTGGTCCATCCTGGAGCCGATCCTCGCGGAGGGCGAGCGGACCGGGTCGTGGGTGATGATCGACATGGAGAGTCACGCGTACGTCGACCGGACGCTCGAGATCCTGCGGCTGGCGCACGATCGCTGGCCGCGCTCGGGGGTCGCCATCCAGTCCTATCTCCGTCGGAGCGCAGATGACGTGTTCGCGCTGCCCGAGGGATGCCGGGTGCGCCTGGTGAAGGGCGCCTACCTCGAGCCGAAGGACCTCGTCTTCCGCTCCAAGCGCGAGGTGGACGAGAACTTCCGCCGGCTCTTCTCGACGCTCCTCAGCCGCGATCACCCGATCGACGTCGCGACGCACGATCCGTCGCTCATCGAGGGCGTGCGGGCGCGCGTGGATGCGATGGAAGACGGCTGGTCGCGGGTGGAGTTCCAGATGCTGTACGGTGTTCGCCCGGACCTGCAGCGGTCTCTGGCCACGCAGGGCTACCCGGTCCGCGTGTCCATCCCGTACGGCACCGAGTGGTATCCGTACCTGACGCGGAGGCTGGCCGAGAGGCCCGCCAACCTGTGGTTCTTCCTGTCGAACCTGATGAGGACGCGATGACGGATCGGAAGGTCGCCTTCCTGGGCGGAGGCAAGATGGCCGAAGCACTCGTGAGCGGTCTCATCCGCTCGGGAGGCCGCACGGCCGAGGAAATCATGGTCACGAACCGCCGCGACGAGCGTGCGCGCGAGCTGGCCGGGAAGTACGGCATCACGGCGACCCTGGACAACGCCGAGGCCGCGCGCTGGGCCAACGTCCTGGTGCTGATGACGAAGCCGCAGGACATCGAGGCGCTGCTCGCCGAGGTCCGCGAGCACGTGACGAGCGAGGACCTGGTGATCTCGTTCGCCGCGGGTGTGCGGACCTCGTTCGTCCAGAAGCATCTGCCCGATGACGTGCCGGTGGTGCGCGTGATGTCGAACGTGCCGGTGATGGTGGACGAAGCGATGAGCGTGGTGGCGGCTGGCCGTCAGGCGACCGAGGCGCACCTCGCCACCACCGAGGAACTGCTCGGCTACGTCGGGAAGGTGCTCCGCCTGGAGGAGAAGCACCTCGACGCCGTCACCGCCACGAGCGGCAGTGGGCCGGCGTACTTCTTCCTGCTTGCCGAAGCCATGATCGAGGCGTGCATCCTGCTGGGACTGTCCCGCGATGTCGCGACCGAACTCATCATCCAGACCATGCTCGGCTCAGCCAAGATGCTGCGTGACACCGGCAAGCACCCGGTGGAGCTGCGCGAGATGGTGACCTCGCCTGGCGGCACCACGATCGAGGCGATCCGCCGGTTAGAGGAGGCCGGCGTTCGCGCCGCGTTCCTGAACGCGATCGACGCCGCGAGGAAGAGGAGCGAAGAGCTCGCCCAGGGTGGCGACGATGACGACTAGAGAGGTTGGCTGAAGGCATGGGACGTGGAGACCTGAAGAAGGTGCGCAGCGCCAAGGACCGTCAGCGTGAGGTGAAGGCGCGCGCGAAGAAGGGCGCTGCCGAAAGAGGCGCTGCGCGGAAGGCTGCCAAGAAGAAGAAGTAGCCGGTTCGGGGTATCGCGGCGTGGGTGCGCCCTGCCGATACCTGAACGGTGAAGATGAAGCTGCTGCCGCTCCTCGGTTCACTCTTGGTGCTGTCGATGATCGCGCCCGCGCAGGCGCGTTGGGGCACGCCGACGGTCTCGATCCTTGTCTCGTCCGGGGACATCGGCCCGCAGCCCAGAGTGAAGGTCCGGGCGGATCGCCTCTTCGACCGCGTCGTGTTCACGTTCGAGGCTGACACGAGATACTGGGGCAACCGCAAGCTCGTGTTCCACGGCACGGAGGGCACGCGCCGGTTCGAGGCCCGCTACTTCCTGGTGAAGCTCGGGGGAAGCACGCCGATCACCCGGAAGATGGTGAGCACGCGGGGCTTCGTCGCCGGGCGAGGAGATGTGAGGGGCCTCACGATCCGTCTCGTCGTGAAGACCTGGACGGGCACTCGGTGGGGCTCGTTCTACCGGCGGCGATTCGTCGTGACCGCGGGACCGCCCGAGGGTTCGACCCAGGGAGCCACCGCGATCGTGTGGTCGAACTAGCGGCTGAGATCACGTCGTCGCGGTGCCGATCCGGTTCCTCAGCGTCCCGACGCCTTCGGCGCCCAGTTCCACCGTGGCTCCGGGCCAGAGCTGGCGATCGCGGCCCGGGAACGGCGTAAGGGCGAGTGCGTCGCCTCGCTCCAGCATCGCCTCCTGCGAGACATCGCTGATGAGCATCAACAACGATGCCGCCGCGCCGTTGAGGTTGCCTTTGTCGACCTCATCCCCGTCGATCCGGACCTGCATGAACATCGTCTGCGGGTCGAGTTCGTCGGCGGTGACGACGCACGGGCCGATGGCGATCGGCACACCTTCCGCGCTCGTGACCGGCGCCCCGCTCGAGTCCCGCGCGCGCCAGTCGCTCACCAACGTGTACCCGAAGACGTGGTTGCCCATGTCCTCGGGCATCACACGGGACGCCTCCAGCCCGAGCACCGCGGCTACCATCGGTTCGTACTCCAGCCACGCGGCGCCGCCGGGCCAGGGGACCTCCTGTTCGGGCCCGACGATCCGGCGTTCCACGTCCATCGCGTCGGGCGCGATCAGGGACGTCGGGAACAGCGGCGTCAGGATGGTGGGGCGTTTCACGCGCTGATCGAGGACGTCGTTCGCCCCGAGCGCTTCGCGCGCCGCGTCCATGACGGTGCCTCGACTGCTCGAGACGAGACCTTCGAGCGTGGTGGGGAAAGCCGGATGCCCCACGGCGTCCGGCAGATCGACCACTTCACCCTCGAAGATCGCCCCCAGTCGCCGCTGCCCCCCGCGGTCGTAGGTGACGAGTCTCATATGGAAGGGAGCCGAAGCGTACGCCTGCCCCGGTCCGGATAACAGCAGCCGGAGGGCGGTTTTCCACAACCCGCGAGCGAGGCCGCGCGCGTGGTGCAACCGCAGGTCAGCGCCACATGGGCGGCCCCCTCGGGGCTCGGATACCATGCCCTGCACGTAGCCGTGTCGGCCGCCCATCCGTGAAGGGGGTCCACCACCCATGACCGCGAAGTTCCGCATCACCTACGCCACCATGTCCGCGGACAACGAGGACCTGCAGGCGGCCTACGACGCGGCCGCCGAGCGGGCCCGAGGCGAACTCGGGAAGTCCTATCCCGTCATCGTGAACGGCGAGGAGCGTTGGCACGACGAGACCTACGACGAGCCTTCGCCCATCGACGGGGATCTGATCATCGGTAGGTTCTCGCAGGCGACGACCCAGGACGTGGACGACGCCGTCGCCGCCGCCCGCGCCTACCAACTCACCTGGGACCGCACCGGCTGGCAGGAGCGCGTTCGGATCCTGCGCAACGTGGCCGACATCATGGAGGACCGGGTGTTCGACCTTGCCGCGCTGATGGCCTACGAGGTCGGCAAGAGCCGCCTGGAGGCGCTCGGCGACGTCCAGGAGACCGCCGAGTTGATCCGTTGGAACTGCGACGAGATGGAGAAGCACGACGGCTTCCGCACGCCGATGAGCGGACTCGGCGCCGCCGGTGACTACTACGACGTGCTGCGTCCCCACGGCGTGTGGGCTGTGGTCAGCCCGTTCAATTTCCCGATGGCGCTGTCCGGCGGGCCCTCCAGCGGCGCGCTCGTGGCCGGCAACACGGTCGTGCTCAAGCCGTCGAACCAGGGAGCGCTGCTCGGGTACAAGCTCTACGAGTGCTACCGCGACGGCGGCGTGCCCCCGGGCGCCTTCCATCTCGTGATCGGTCGCGGTGTCGTCGTGGGCGACCATCTCTGGAAGCATCCCGACGTGAACGGCGTGACCTTCACCGGCTCCTACGGCGTGGGGATGGACATCTACCGGAACTTCACGACCGACGTGCCCAAGCCCGTGATCTGCGAGATGGGCGGCAAGAACCCCACGATCGTCACGAAGAACGCCGACATCGACAAGGCCTCCGACGGCGTCCTGCGCAGCGCCTTCGGCTTCGGTGGGCAGAAATGCTCGGCGTGCAGCCGCGTCTACGTCGAGCGCGAGGTCTACGACGACTTCCTGTCCGCGCTCAAGACCAAGACCGAGGCGATCAAGGTCGGCAACCCGATCGAGCGCGACGTCTACCTCGGCCCGATCATCAACGAGCCGGCATTGGAGACCTACGAGGAGGCCGCCGAAGAGGCCCGGAAGCACGGGACCATCGTCACCGGTGGCCAGCGCATCACCGAGGGTGACTTCGGCCGCGGTCTGTTCGTGGAACCCACCATCGTGGAGGTGCCCGCGGACTCCTGGATCTGGAAGAAGGAGTTGTTCGTGCCGTTCGTCGCGGTCGCGCCGTTCGACGAGTTGGACGACGCGATCGAGAGGGCCAACGACACCGAGTACGGCCTGACCGCGGGCCTGTTCAGCGAGGACCAGGGCGAGATCGACGAGTGGCTCGACCGGATCCACGCCGGTGTGGTCTACGTGAACCGCCGGGCGGGCTCCACCACCGGCGCGTGGCCGGGCGTGCAGCCGTTCGGCGGCTGGAAGGCGTCGGGCACCACCGGCAAGGCCGGGGGCGGCCCGTACTACGTGACCCAGTACCTCCGGGAGCAGTCGCGGACGGTGATCTCGGAGTGAGTTCCGCGGCGTCGGAGCTCACCTCCGAGGGGCTGGCCGCGCACGACCGTCCGAAGCTCATCACCGAGGTGCCGGGGCCCGAGGCCCGGGCACTGATCGAGCGCGACGGGAAGGTCACCTCGCCGTCGCTGCCGCGCGCCTACCCGTTCGCGCCGCGCCGGGGAGCAGGCAGCGTGGTCGAAGACGTCGACGGCAACATCTTCTTGGACCTGAACGCGGGGATCGCGGTCACCTCCACGGGCCACGCACATCCCCGGGTGGTCGAGGCGATCCAGCGCCAGGCCACGGAGTTGCTGCACTACTCGGCCAGCGACTTCTACCTCCCGATCTACACCGATGTCTGCGAGCGGCTGGACGAGATGGCCCCGTTCGGCGGCGGACCCGCCCGGACGTTCCTGACGAACTCGGGCACCGAGGCCGTGGAGGGCGCGATCAAGCTGGCGCGTCACGCCACCGGGCGGCAGTACCTCATCGGGATGTACCAGTCCTTCCACGGACGGTCGATGGGCAGCGTGAGCCTCACCGCGTCCAAGGCGAAGTACCGGGCCGGGTTCGGGCCGATGCTGCCGAGCGTGCACCACTCGTTCTACGGCGATTTCGACCATCTGGAGGATGTCGTCTTCAAGCGGCTCGTCTCCCCCGGCGAGGTTGCGGCCATCGTCGTCGAGTCCTGGCTCGGCGAGGGTGGGTACGTGGTGCCTCCCGAAGGTTGGTTCGCCTACCTGCGTGAGCTGTGTGACCGCCACGGGATCCTCCTCGTGTGCGACGAGGTCCAGTCGGGGATGGGCCGCAGCGGCACGATGTGGGCGATCGAGCAGGAGGGCGTGGTCCCCGACATCGTGACGGCCGGCAAGGGGATCGCGAGCGGGCTGCCGCTCGGCGCCATGATCGCGCGCGCGGACCTGATGCGATGGGATCTGGGCGCACACGGCTCCACCTACGGCGGTTCGCCCATCCCATGCGCGGCGGCGTTGGCCACCTTCGACGTCATCCGCGACGAGGGACTGATGGACAACGCGAGATCGGTGGGCGAGGTGCTCCTGGGAGGCCTGCGCGACATCGCGTCGCGCCATCCGTTGATCCGGGAGGTCCGGGGCCGCGCGCTGTGGATCGGGATGAGCTTCGCCGATCACGAGGTGGCCGCCGCCGTGGAGATCGAGGCGTTCCGCCGGGGCCTGTTGATGCTCACCTGCGGAGACGACGCGATCCGGATCAGCCCACCGCTCGTGTTCCGTGAAGACCAGGCCCGCGTCGCCCTCGAGATCTTCGAGGAGGTCGTCGCGGCGGTCGAAGCGGGGTCCTAGATGGGCCTGGTGCCCGACGCGCTGGTGTTCGACTGCGCCGACCCGCTCGCCGTGGCGTCGTTCTGGGCGGCGGCGCTCGGCTACGTCATCGACCACGACCCCGAGGACCCCGAGGACGACGGCCCGTTCGTGCGGGATCCGTCCGGAGCCTCGCGCGGCATGTACTTCCAGTCGGTGCCCGAGTCCAAGACGGTGAAGAACCGCGTCCACCTGGACGTGCGGCCCACCGGCAGCATGGCCGAGGAGGTCGAGCGTTTGCAGGGACTCGGGGCCACGATCCGCGGGTTCATCGAGGAGGGTGGGTCGTTCTGGACCCAGATGCGTGACGTCGAGGGCAACGAGTTCTGCGTGCTCCGCGGGCCCGGGGACGGATGGTCACCGGGTGAGCTCTGACAAGGTCACCACCATGCAGCAGGCCGTGGCGGACCTGGTCCGCGATGGTGACACCGTGGCGATCGAGGGCTTCACGCACCTCATCTGTTTCGCGGCCGGACACGAGATCATCCGCCAGCGGCGGCGCGACCTGACCCTCGCACGCATGACCCCCGACGTTATCTACGACCAGATGATCGGCGCCGGGGTGGCCTCGAAACTGATCTTCTCGTGGATGGGGAACCCCGGTGTTGGGAACCTCCACGCCGTCCGGCGCCGGATCGAGAGGGCCGACCCGGCACCGCTCGAGATCGAGGAGTACTCCCATTTCGGGATGGTGTGCCGCTACATGGCGGGTGCCGCGAACCTGCCGTTCTTCCCCATCCGTTCCTACTACGAGTCCGACATCCCGAAGGTGAACCCCAAGATCGTGCCGATGGCGTCGCCCTACGACCCGGAGGACCAGGTCTACGTCGTGCCGCCGCTGCGCCCCGACGTGGCGATCGTGCACGCCCAGCGCGCCGACGCGGCGGGGGACACGCAGATCTGGGGCCTGCTCGGCTGTCAGAAGGAGGCAGCCATCGCGGCCGAGCGCGTGATCGTGGTGGTCGAGGAGATCGTGGATGAAGCCGTGATCCGGCGTGACCCCAACCGCACCGTGATCCCGGGCGCCGTCGTCACCGCCGTGGTGGAAGAGCCGTTCGCGTGTCACCCCTCGTTCGCGCAGGGCTACTACGACCGCGACAACGCGTTCTACCTCGCATGGGATGCGATCGCGAAGGATCCGGAGACGCTCGAGGCCTGGCTCGATGAATGGGTCTACGGCCTGGCGAACCACCGCGAGTACGTGGCGAAGTTCGGCGACGCCTACTGGGATGCGCTCCGTCCGGAGCAGGCGCTCTCGGGCGAGGTCGACTACGGGAGGTACGCATGAGCGACGCCGCCGCGGCCGGCCTGGGCTACTCGAAGAGCGAATTGATGATCGCGGCCAGCGCGCGTCTGCTCGGCGGCGCGGCGAACTGCTTCGTGGGCGTGGGTCTGCCCAACATCGTCTGCAACCTGGCACAGGCGACGGTCGCGCCCGACCTGCAACTCATCTATGAATCCGGCGTCTACGGGGCTCGCCCTGAGCGGCTGCCGCTGTCGATCGGTGATCCGACGCTCGCCACCGGATCCACCGCGATCACGAGCATGTACGAGCTGTTCGCCTACTACCTGCAGCGCGGCCTGGTGGACGTTGCGTTCCTCGGTGGGGCGCAGATCGATCGCTTCGGCAACCTCAACACGACGGTGATCGGTGACTACGCGCACCCGAAGGTGCGCCTCCCGGGCTCCGGTGGTGCGTGCGAGATCGCGATCCACGCGAAACGGATCCTCGTGATCATGCGGCAGGCCCAGCGCTCGTTCGTGGACACGCTGGACTTCCGCACCTCGCCGGGGCACAGCGGTGATCCGGCGCACGACGCCGCCCGCGGGTGGTCCGGCAGCGGTCCCACGAACGTGGTCACCGACCTCGCCGCGTACGGGTTCGACGCTGCGACCGGTGAGATGACCTTGCTGACGCTGCACCCCGGCGTCAGCATGGATGACGTCGCGGCGAACACAGGGTGGGAGCCGAAGCTCACCGACGATCCCGGCGAGACCCCCCCTCCCACCACCGAGGAACTGCGCCTGATCCGCGAGGTCCTTGACCCCGGCGGCATCTACACGAAGTGATCATGGAACGCGAAGAACCGAAGGAAGAGCGCGAGCGCTCTGCAGCGCGCCAGGCGGCGGAGGAACCGGAGCCGGACTGGGCCGAGAAGATCCGGGCTCTGCGCAAGGCTCGTGCCGCTCGCCTGAAAGACGTGTACTCCTCGTTCGAGGACGACGGAGGGGGCGAGCAGACGTGACGCACGTCTTCCCGCGGGTGCAGCGCGTGCTCCCCACGGCCGTGTCGGCGGAGGGAGCCTGGATCACCGACGCCGACGGGAAGCGCTACCTCGATGCCGCCGGCGGTGCGGTCGTCGTCGGGGTCGGGCACGGCGACCGATCGTTGATCGAGGCGGCGCAGCGGCAACTGGAGAAGACCCAATACACGCACGGCACGGTGTTCACGACCGAGGCGCTCGAGGCCTACGCCGATGAGGTCGCCACGGTCCTGCCCCTTCACGACGCACGGATCTATCCGGTGTCCGGTGGTTCAGAGGCGGTGGAAACGGCGATCAAGATGGCTCGCGCCTATCACCTAGCGGGCGGGCACACCGGCCGTGTGAACGTGATCGCGCGGCGCAGCGCGTACCACGGCAACACCCTCGGTGCGCTCGACCTGTCGGGCAAGGAGCCGCTGCGCAAGCCCTACACCCCGTGGCTCGGCCGGTTCCTGCACGCGCCCCGGGCATACGAGTATCGGTGCGAGAACCCGAGCCACCCCGAGCGGTGCGGTGACTGGCACGCCGCCGAACTCCAGCGGATGATCGAGTCCTACGGTCCGGACACGGTGGCCGCGTTCGTCGCGGAGCCGATCTCCGGGGCCACGCTCGGGGCGGCGGTCCCGTGCGAGGACTACTGGTCCAAGGTCGTCGAGGTATGTCGCCGCTACGGCGTGCTGGTGATCGCCGACGAGGTGATGACCGGGTTCGGGCGGAGCGGTCGGTGGTTCGGCGTCGACCATTGGGACGTGCGTCCGGACATCGTGGTCGCCGGCAAGGGGACCACGAGCGGCTACGTACCGTTCGGGTTCGCGGCGTGTACCGGCGAGGTCTATGAGGCGGTCGCCTCCAAGGGGTTCGTCCACGGGTTCACGTGGTCACACGGCGCGCTCGGGTCCGCTGTGGCGCTCGCGACGCTGCGGCGTCTGCGTGAGGGTCTGGTGGACCGGGCGCGCGACCTGGGTGCGAAGATCCAGGGCGACCTGGCGGCCGCGCTCGCGGATCATCCCCATGTCGGCGAGGTCCGTGGCCTCGGCATGATGATCGGGATCGAACTGGTGAAGGACCGGGAGACCAAGGAGCCGTTCGCGCGCTCCAAGCGATTGACCGAGGGGCTGCTCGCGCAGGCGCGCGAGGCCGGCCTGCTCCTGTACTCCTCGACCGGTCACGTCGACGGCCAGAACGGCGATCTGCTGATGCTCGGTCCTCCGTTCGTCCTGTCCGACGACGACATCTCCGCCGTGCTCGAGCGGACCGTCGGTTCGCTCGACGCCATCCGGTGAGCGAGCGCGTCGGTCTCCTCGTCGTGCCCGGGGCCCGGATCTACGAACTCGGTCCGGCGCATCCGCTCAAGATCGATCGCGTCCTGCTCACGTGGTCGCTGATCGACGCGTGCGGCCTCGACCGCCGGCAGAACGTGCGACGCCTCGGCGCGGGCGCGGCCGATGACGCCACGCTCGGACGCGTGCACGAGCCCGATTTCATCGATGCCACGCGCCGCGCGGGGCACGGGGAGGATGGGGATTGGGCTCGCTACGGCTACGGCCCCGGCGACAACCCGATCTTCGACCGCATGCACGAGGCGGGGGCGCTCGTGGCGGGTGCGAGCGTCGAAGCCGCGCGCGCCGTGTGGTCCGGTGAACGCGACCACACCTTCAGCGCGGCCGGCGGCCTGCACCACGCGATGCCGGCGCGCGCCAGCGGGTTCTGCGTCTACGACGACCCGGCGGTGGCGATCGCGTGGCTGCTGGCGAACGGGGCCGAACGCATCGCCTACGTCGACGTGGACGTGCACCATGGCGACGGCCCCCAGGCGATCTTCTTCGACGACCCTCGCGTGCTGACCATCTCGATCCATCAGTACCAGCCGGGATGGTTCTTCCCGGGGACCGGGGGGGTCTTTGAACGCGGGGGACCGAACGCGCCCGGGTCGGCCATCAACATCCCGCTGCCACCCTTCACCGGCGACGAAGGATGGCTCGCGGCTTTCGCTGCCGTCGTCCCCGGTGCCCTGCGCGCGTTCGGACCGCAGGTCCTGCTCACCCAACTCGGCGCCGACGCGCACCACGAAGATCCCCTGGCGCAGCTGCGGCTGACCACCGCCGTCTACCGGCAGGCGGCCACGCAGATCCACGCGCTCGCGCACGAACTCTGCGAGGGTCGCTGGATCGCGACCGGGGGAGGGGGATACGGCTGGGCCCGTGCCGTCCCGCGGATCTGGACCCTGTGGTTCGCCGAGATGGCCGGTGCGGCAAGAGACCTGGACGATCGGTTGCCGCCGGCTTGGGTGGACGAAGCCCGCGGCAGACTCGTGGCGACCGGCGATCCGGCCGGTGAGTTCCCGGCGACGTTCACCGAGCGTTCCCTCGAACGGACCGATGCCGACACCGAAGCCGCTGAGGTGGGCGAGGCGGTCGCCGCCATACTGGGCGCCTGATGGCCCGCACGAAGCTCGTCTGCACGCTCGGCCCGGCGAGCGCGACCCCGAAGCTCGTCCGGGGCCTCGTCCGGGCGGGCGCCTCGGTCTTCCGGTTGAACTTCTCCCACGGCGCGGTAGAGGACCACGCGCGCATGGTGACGCTGGTGCGTGAGGCCGAGGTGGCGGTCGGTCGGCCGCTCGCCGTGCTCGTGGACCTTCCTGGTCCCAAGGTGCGGCTCGGCCGGCTGGCCCCCGATCCGTTCACGTTCAAGCCGGGCCTGCGTTTCGATCTCCGCCCCTCGGGCGACGGCGATGCGAGCGGTGCCGCGACCACGTACCCGGGTCTCGCGAACGACCTGCGCCAGGGCGACCGCGTGCTGCTCGCCGACGGCGCGGTCGAACTCACCGTCACGGGCGTCGACGGGGCGTTGGTGCACACCGAGTGCGTCCGTGGGGGCTTCGCTTCCGGTGGTCAGGGCGTGAACGTGCCCGCCGAGCGGCTCAGCCTTCCCGCGGTCACCGAACGTGATCGCGAGGGCCTCATCCGCGCGTTGGATCTGGGCGCCGACTTCATCGCGCAGTCGTTCGTGCGTGCGCCCGGGGACGTTCGCGAGCTCCGCGCGCTCATGCAAGATCGCACCGTTCCGATCATCGCCAAGATCGAGACCCGGCCGGCTGTGCGCGAGGTCGATGCGATCTTGCACGAGGCCGATGCGCTCATGATCGCGCGCGGTGACCTCGGGGTGGAGCTCCCCATGGAGGAGATCCCGCTGATCCAGAAGGAACTGGTCCGCAAGGCCAGGACCGCCGGGCGCCCGGCCATCGTGGCGACCCAGATGCTCGAGTCGATGATCCAGGCGCCCAGGCCCACCCGCGCCGAAACCACGGATGTCGCCAACGCCGTGCTCGACGGTGCCGACGCCGTGATGCTCTCGGGGGAGACGGCCATCGGCCGGTTCCCGTTCGAGGCGGCGTCGGCTGCCACCACCATCGCGGCGCACGTGGAGTCTCACGGCGCCGATTTCCGCGCACCGAGCCCCCCGTCGCGCCCCATGAGCGAAGGGGCGGCGGTCGCGAAAGCGGCGGGGTCGATCCCGTTCGCAGACCTCAAGATCGTGGCCATCACGTGCTACACGGAGACCGGACGCACGGCCCGTCTGCTCTCGGCCGAGCGACCCGGCGTGCCGGTCTACGCGTTCGTACCGCCCGCCGATGTTCGGCGGACCCTCAGTCTGCTCTGGGGGGTGGAGGCCCTCCCGGCCGAGGTCCCCGCCGATACCGACGCGATGATCGCGATGATGGACGAAGGCTTGCGGGCCCACGGCCTGGCCCAGCCCGGCGACGCCGTCGTCATGGCCGCGTCCTCACCGGCGGGGCGCACCACCACCAACATGCTGAAGATCCACCTGGTGGGTTCGGCCGCCTGAGGCGGCCCTATCCGGGGTCGACCGCGCGGACGATCAGGTCCACCAGTTCGGTGAGCGCGACGTAGACGATCGCGTTGTGCTCGGTCCTCGGATCGGCGAGGAACGTCTCGATGTCGTCGTCCTCGGTCACGTTCAGATGGGTGCCGAGCATGAGTCGCACGTCGTTGAGGCATCGGAGCCACGAGAGGGCCTCCTCGGCCGAGAGCTGTTCCGCGCGTGCGGTCGCCTCCAGGATGGTCGCCGACTCGACCTTGCCGTCGTGGATGGCCTTGCCCATGAGCTGTTCGAACCCCAGGGCCTCCATCGGGTCGTCCATGGACGCCGGCGGGAACAGACGGGCGAGCACGGGGCTGTCCGCGTAGCTCTCGTCGGAGAGCATCTCTCGCATCTGGCGGGCGACCGAGAGCAGCAAGGACCGGAGTTCGCTGGGAAGGTCCACGGTCACGCCGCCGCGTGGCCCGGGCGTGATCGAGATGCGCGCGGCCACGTTCAGCGGTCCTTCTGCATCGTCGCCCACAGACCGTAGGCATGCAGTGCGGCCACGTGCGCTTCGCACCGTTCCTTGGGCCCGTGCGCGACGGCAGCCTTGCCCTTGGTATGCACGTCCCACATCAACCGCTCGGCACGATCGCGGGGGTAGCCGAACACCTTCTGGAAGACCCACGTCACATAGGTCATCAGGTTGATCGGGTCGTTCCACACGAGCACGACCCAGGGTATGTCGGGCTCGACGTGGGTGTCCGCCGTGGGGCGGTCGAGGACGCTCGGCGCGGTGCTCATCCCTGGATCGGGGTGGATGGTTTGACCTTCCGGGCGGTTCGGACGCCCCATCGGTACAGGGGTGGGGTCAGCACACGGAAGACCTGCAGCGGGGCGAGCCATCGAGGGACCGAGTACTCGGGTGCGATGCCGAGCCGCGCCACCTTCACGATCGCTTCCGCCACGGTGTCCACCTTGAGGACGAGGGACCGGGGCAGCGAGGTCGGGAAGCTCGCGGTATCGGCGAACGCGGGGTTCACGGTGGTGATGAGCACGCCGCGGTCCACGACGTCGTAGTTGAGCGCTTCGCTGAACGCGACCACGCCGTGTTTGGTCGCCGAGTAGACGGATGCACCGGGGGTGGCGAACCTGCCCGCGAGCGAAGCGACGTTGATCACGTGACCATGGCCGCGAGCGACCATGCCGGGCAAGAAGGCTCGGGTTGCGTGCAGCACGCTCAGCAGGTTCACCCCGACCACCCTGTCGATCTGCTCGTGCGAGGTATCGAGGAACCGCCCGCCACCAGGGATACCGGCGTTGTTCACGAGGATGTCGGTGGGTCCGAGGAGCGCCTGCACCACGCCGGGGAGCTTGATCAGTTCCTCCGTCTCGGACACGTCACAGCGAAGTGCGAGCGCGTGCCCCCCCTTGGCCTGGATGCGCGCCGCGAGCTCCTCGAGCCGGTCGATGCGCCGGGCCGCCAGCACGACCTTCGCCCCCCGCTTGGCGAACGCCAGCGCCGTGGCCTCCCCGATACCCGAGGACGCGCCCGTGACCACGACGACCGCTCCACGCAGTTCCATCGCCGACTCCTCGCCTAGGCTGGGGTATGGCCTCCGACGTTATCGAGAACCACGTCCGGCGTCTGCCGCCGCCCGATCCCGTGCTGTGGGCCCCCCGAGGCGTGCGGGCCGCGGAGCTCGAGCACGCCCTGCTCAGGGGCCGGGTGGCGGGTCCGGCCACGCACCCGCTCGACAACGTCCGGGGCAACGCGCAGATGCTCCTGGATCGCGATCCCGACAAGGAGTTCGGCTTGCAGGGTCTGCAGGAGGGGATGGACCTGGATGCGGTCCTCGGGCTCGTCGAGCGAGCCGCAGGAGCCCCCATCGACCGTGAGGCCCGGTCCGGTGCGGTGCTCATCGAGCCGGCTGCGATCCTCGAAGCATGCGCGGCGGCCGCCCCTCGCCTGGCGCTGGCTCGCGAACGGGGCGAGCGGGTGGTGCTCGCCACGGGTCATCCCACCGGGTTGGCGCACCTGTACCTCGGGTTGGCCCGCTGGCTCGCCGAGGGTGGGGCCGACGTCCGCACGCCAGGCCGTGGGGCGCGCTGGCGGGACGAGCGCCTCGTGCACGACTGGGTCGTCGAAGGCTACGAGGGCGTGGTGATGCTGACCGATACCTCCGAGCCCCGGCACACCCACTGGCCGTACGCGATGCACCGGGTCCTTCACGACGAGCGCCCCGACCTCGTCTTCGCAGACCACGGGTTCGCGGGGGCCGCGATCGAGGCCGGGGTCGAGACCATCTCGATCGCCGACGTGAACGACCCGGCGCTCCTGGTGGCGCAGGCGCACGGCCGGACCGAGCATGTCCTGGTGTTCGATGATCACGTGGCGCCTCAGGACTACTGGCCGGTGTTCGTGGCTCTCACGAGCTGAGCCTTGCAGCCATCTACCTGCGGCGTTGGACCTGGGGCTAGACGCCGTCACACGCATGCCCCTACCATCGACCCACAGTGACGAAACGACCTTTCACCGAAGCTCGGCTGTTGACCGTCAACGAGGTCGCAGACCTCTTGCGGGTATCCAGGATGACCGTCTACCGGCTGATCAAGGAGGGCGACATCGCCGCGCTCCGGGTCGGCCGCAGCTACCGACTCCGCGAGGATGACGTCGACGACTACCTGAGCCAACGCTACACCGTGGCCGGATAACGCGGGTTCTCACCCTCGACAGCCGGGCCTTCCGTGAAGACACGGAGGACCCGAACCATGAACGAGCACGAGCAGCTCGTCGATCAGGCGGCTCGTCATGCCCATACGGTCGTGTTCCTGGGTGGCATGGATGCCGGCAAGTCCACGCTGGCCCGGGCGACCGCGGCGTTCGCTCTGCGGCTGGGACGAACCGTCGCTTACCTCGATGCCGACGTCGCGCAGAAGACGGTAGGGCCCCCTGCCACGGTCGGTCTGAAGCACATCCGCGCCGCCGATGATCTCACCTTGGACGTGATGGCCGAGGCCGACGCTCTCGGGTTCGTGGGCTCGACCTCGCCCCAGGATCACCTCGTCCCGCTCGTCGGTGCCCTGCAACGCCTGCGTGAGCGCGCTCGAGCCGAAGGTGCCGAGCTGATCATCGTCGACACGGGCGGCGAGGTGAGTGGCATCCGCGGCCAGCTGGTCAAGTACTACAAGGTCGACGTGCTCGAGCCCGACCTGGTGGTGGGTCTGCAGCGGGGCGAGGAACTCGAGCCGATCCTCGGCGTCGTCGAGCGCTTCTTCGGTGTCGCCACAGCCACCGCTCCGGTGCACCCGGACGTGCGGCCCATGAGCGTCGAGGACCGTATGGCCCAGCGGGAGCGCATGATGGCTCGCTACTTCGGGCGGGCGCCGCTGCAACGCTTCCGGGTGAGGCCCACCGTGTTCATGCCGACGCTGCCGCCGCTGTTCGACCTGTCGAGTCTGGACCGGCTCCTGGTCGGGCTCTCGGATGGGGCGGGAGGGTTCACGGGTCTCGGCTACCTCGAACACGTGGCCGAGGACGGAGGACTCCGGCTCATCTCGCCCGTGGCAGAGCCCCCGAAAGCCCTTAGACTGGGGTCTGTCCGTCTGGAGGAGTCCTACCGCGCCAAGCGTGTAGACCTCCGGACCCTCTTCGGAACCGAGTGAAAGGGTTGCCCCTGTGCCGTCGCTGATCAAGAAGCGCCGGAAGAAGATGCGCAAGAAGAAGCACAAGAAGCTCCTCAAGCGCACCCGACACCAGCGCCTGAAACTGGGCAAGTAGGCGCCGTGCGCGCGGTTCGTCACCGGATCGTGGTGGCGGCCCTCGCCGCGGCGATCACCGTGACGGCGGCATGCAGCGCCGCCGAGCAGCGCTCTTCGGCGGCCCTCGGGGCCTCCGAGGAGGTCGCGTTCTCCACGTCCGACGGCGTTCGGCTGGCAGGCCGTGTGTTCGGCGATCCGGCGGCGCCCGCGCCGGCGGGGATCGTCCTCGCGCACATGCTCCCGTCCGACCAGTCTTCCTGGTTCGATGATGCGATCCGGTACGCCGGCGCGGGATACCTGGTCCTGACCTTCAACCTCCGGGGGTATTGCCCGGGCGGTGACGCGGGCTGCTCGGAAGGCGTGAAGGCACCTGAGGCGGCCGGGGTCGACCTGGCGGCCGCCGTCGCCTACATCCGGTCACGCGGCGTGCAACGGGTCGGTGTCCTCGGCGCCTCGATCGGAGGGACCGCCGCGCTCGTGGTCGCGGCATCGGAGGGCCAGGGGGTCGACGCCATCATCACACTGTCGGCACCCGCGGCCGTCGGAGGTCTCCTCGCCGGCCCGGACACGGTGGCGCGTATCACGGCCGCCAAGCTCTTCCTGGCGGGGATCGGCGATGGGAGCGCCGCCGCGACGGCCGAGGCCTTCTACAACCAGGCAGGGCAACCCAAGCGCTTCGAGATCCTGTCGTCGGATGACCACGGGACGGACATGCTCACCGGGAGCGCATCGGGCCGGGTTCGCGATCTGATGGATCTGTGGCTCTTGACCCACCTCCCGGTGGCCCCGTAACGGGCGGCTACGCCGGCGAGGGGGCGACCGTCGTGAGACCCGAAGGCAGCGGGGTGCCGCCGACCGGGCCCGGGAAGGGCTGGCGCGGAGCGTCCTGGCTGAGTTGTGCGACAGCGGCGCCCGCGAGCACCGCGATCAACACGAGCAAGATGATCAGCGTGGGCCGTCGCATCGCGGCCGCAGGCTAACGATCGCGGCCTCCTTCCAGCCACGACTCCACGTCCTCACGCATCGCCGCCATCTTCTGCACCAGGCGTTCGGGGTCGGCGAGACCGGCCCGGAGGTCCACCTCCAGCGATACCGCGCCCTCGAACCCCTGGGCGGCGAGTTCGCGGCAGAACGACTCCAAGGGCAGGACGCCGTCGCCGGGCGGCAGATGCGAGTCCCACCCCTTGCCCGCGTTGTCGGAGAGGTGGACGTGACGCAGGCGCTTGCCGAACCGGCGCCGCACTTCACGGGGGTCGTGTCGCGCCACGGCGGCGTGGCTCGTGTCGAGCACGAGGTGCGGCAGGCCCTCCAGCGTGTCGAGGTCCGCGTTCGCGTGGAACGTGAGCGGGCGTGAGCCCACATGGACAGGGAACATGTTCTCGATCGCCACGGTGACACCGGTTCGCTCCTCGATGGCAGGGAGCTCGTCCTGGAGCCACCGGCGATAGCGGTGTTGCCATCGATAGGGGGGGTGCATCACGACGAGTGACACCTCGGCTTCGCGGGCTTCCTGGATGGCTCGGTCGATCTTCCCCACGGGGTCGGTGCCCCAGACACGGCGTGTCAGCAGCAGCGCGGGCGCGTGGATCGCCTCGATGGTGAGGCCGAAGCGCGCGGCCAGATGGCTCATCGTGGCTCCGTCTTGGCTCTCGAGATCGCGGGTCACGAGGACCTCCGCACCGGTGTAGCCCGCATCGGCCATCAGCCGGAAGGTGTCCGATAGGGGGCGGGCGAAGAACGCTGCAGAGGAGAAGAGCACTCGTGGGGCCACGAGGTCAGGCTACCCCCCGCGCGGGGCTCCTCCGGCCTGCCGCCTGCCCCGTATCCTCTGGGTCCATGTGGTTCTTCCCGATGATCGCGGCCGTGGTGGCGTTCGCCTTCGCGGGACGGCTGGCGATGTCGTGGGCGAAGCGCCGGGCTCCGCACGAGCTCCTGTGGATCGTCGCCTTGGCGATGTACGGGGTGGCGTCCCTCGCGGTGCTCGCGGGCGTCACGAACGGCTGGTCCCGCACGACCTTCGCCACCTACTGGGCCCTCGGCGCCGTCCTCAACGTTCCGTTCCTCGCAGGCGGGGAGGTGCTCCTGATCTTCCGGGCTCCCTGGGTCCGCTGGGCCGCCTGGCTCGTGCTGATCTTCATCACCGCGTTCGCGGTGGCAACGCTGCAAGGTGCCGACATGGACGCGGCGGCTCTCGCGGAAGCCCTCCCTCTGGGCCGTGAGGTGTTCGGTGCCGGCTCGGCCGCTCAACGGCTGGCGCCGGCGGTGGCCTACCCGGCGTACTTCCTGCTCGTGGCCGGGGCAGCTTGGTCCGTCTGGCGGATGCGCGGGCGCCCCGAGGTGCGGAACCGAACCGTGGGCACGGTGCTCGTCGCCCTCGGCGCCACGGTCGTCGCGGGCGGCTCGGGGTTCGCCGTCAACGGGTTGATCGCCGGGTTCTCCGTCACCCTCGCCGTGGGCATCACCATCATGTTCGCGGGGTTCCTGCGCGCGGTGCGGCCGATCGTTCCGCCCGATCGCCCGGCCTGACCTGCTCAGGGGGCCGGGGTTGCCGGCGTGGAGCTCACCGACCAAGCGGTACCGGAGGGCTCTTCGGGAGCGCTCGTCGCGTCTTCCGTGGTGATGATCACCTCGTCGTAGGCGCCTCGGACCTCGACCTGGATGGCGACGACCCCCGACGGATCGGGGACGAACTGCCCGACGTAGTACGCGTCCTGCCCGACGAGGAGCCACAGCCGGTACACCTGCCCGGGGGATGGCTGCGGGACGTCCTCGCCCCACAGGTAGAAGCCCGAGCGGTCGGGGAGGGCGACCTCGTCCACGGCGCCGAGGTCGTTGGTCCGCGCTCCGGGCCGCGCCGCCGCCGCGACCGCCTGCTGCAGATCGGCCACGGCGAGCGTCGCCGACGTACCACCGCCCGACAGGGCCAGGCTCCCCAGCACGACGAGCGCCACGAGACCCGCGGCCGCCGCGGCGATCCACCCCGCTCCGAAGCGCCGGAGAGCGCCGGCATCCGGCTCCATGTCGCGATGCAACCTGGCGAGCAGGAGGTCCGGGGGATCCAGCGGTTGGATGGCCAGGGCGAGGTCGCTCGCCAGAAGGCCGAACGACTCCAGGTGGTCGCGACACTCGGGGCACCCGGGCACGTGACCGGCGAGCAGCCGGTCGGCCTCGGCCCCGTCGGGGCCTGACAACGATCGAAGCGCGTAGCCGGCCAGCAGCTCCCAGATCGCCTCGTGATCCGTCACTCGGTCTCCTTAAGCGCGCCCCGCAGCTTCCGGAGCGCGGCGAACGTCCTGGTCTTCACGGTACCGAGCGGGATGCCCAGCTCCTGCGCGATCTGCACCTGCGTTCGTCCCTCGTAGTAGGCCATCTCGAGCACCTGGCGCTGCTCCGGTGACAGGATGCGAAGTGCCTCGCGGACCTGTCCTCGGCGGATGCCGAGGTAGGACCGCTCGGTCACGGCGTCCGCGATGTCTTCGCTCGCCACGGGCTCGAGGTTCGCCGCCCGTTCTCCCCGTGCCCGGAGCCGCTCCTCACGCCTGATCGTGTCGACGGCCCGGTGGTGCACCAGCGCCAGCAAGAACGTCCGGAATGCTCCTCGCGAAGGGTCGTAGGCCTCGGGGGCTCGCCACAGCGCCAAGAAGGCGTCGTGGACGGCGTCTTGGGCCAGCGCCGTGTTCGTGGTCAGTCGGTAGGCGAGCCCGTAGGCGAACCGGGCGTACCGGGTATAGAGCTCGTCGAAGGCGTCACGGTCCCCGGCGCTCAGTCGGCGGTGCAGCTCGACGTCCTCGGCGGCCAGATCCTGCACGCTGCGTATCCTGCCAGACGGCTATCCTCGCGGCCCATGCCGAGCGTGACCCTGTACGGCCGCGAGGGCTGTCACCTCTGCGACGTGGCTCGCGCCACCATCATGGCGGTCCGCGAACGGCACCCCTTCGCGTTCACCGAGGTCGACATCGATCGATCGGATGCGCTCATCCGGGACTTCGGCTACCGGATCCCGGTCGTCGAGGTCGACGGTGCGGAGGTCTTCGAGATCGACGTGCCGGCGGATGCCTTCGAGGCCCTCGTCCGCGGCCGGTAGGCTTCCGGCATGTCGCAGGAGCCCCGGGCATGGTGAGTGGACGTCCCATCCCGGAGGCGACGGTGAGCCGGCTGCCGTTGTACCTGCGGGTGCTCGTCGAACTCGCGGAAACGCCCGGGCCGGTCTCGAGTGAGATCTTGGCGGAGGCGGCCGGCGTCACCCCTGCGAAGGTTCGCAAGGACCTGTCGGCGCTGGGTTCGTACGGGACCCGCGGGAAGGGCTACGACGCCGCCTACCTCATCCACCAGATCCGCCGGGAGCTGGGACTCACCCAGGACTGGCCCATCGTCATCGTGGGGATCGGCAACCTCGGTCACGCGCTGGCGAACTACCGAGGGTTCGGCGAGCGTGGGTTCCGCGTCGAGGGCCTGCTCGACGTGGATCCGGCCAAGGTGGGGGAGGAGGTCGCCGGGATGCCCATCCGTCCCATGGAGTCGCTCCGTGCCGTCGTGCGGGAACGACGCGCCGCGATCGGCGTGATCGCCACGCCGGCGAGCGCCGCCCAGGACGTGGCCGATGCGATGGTGGCGGCCGGATTGCGTTCGATCCTCAACTTCGCGCCGACGGTGGTCTCCGCGCCAGAAGGTGTCACGGTGCGCAAGGTCGACCTCGCGATCGAACTGCAGATCCTGGCGTTCTACGAACAACGCAAGGCCGCGCTCGATGATGTGAAGGACGGACGCGCTACTTCGAGATCGTGAGCCAGACCACGAACGAGACGACCAGGATCATCACGGTCATCAGGATGAACTGCACGCTGCCCTGTTCCAGCAGCGGCGCTTCGATCCCCAGCATGGCCTCCGTGCTCCTTCCCTATGCGGGTCCGTACCAAGCGGGGGCGTTCCCGCCGGTGAGGAACTCCGTGCGCGACCGCTCCGCGCGATCGAGCAGCGGCAGGTGGATCGCGAACACCAAGCCCGACGCCACCAGGAACAGCCAGCCGTAGATGGCCTCGCTGCCGTCGTCGTAGGCCATCGACAAGGTGGTCGATGGCCCTCCTCCGATGAAATGGGCCTGGACCACGGCCAGGTCGGTGCCGTCCTCGGCCTGCGCGACGGCGAGCGTGTCCACGGTGAACTGTGTCGCGCTGACCGCATCCTGGTCGAACTCGTGGCGGCCCAACTCCTCGTTGGCGATGTCCGCCAGGTAGGACACGGCCGCGCCCGAGATCGCCTGGGGTTCGGACTCCGCATAGTCGGTGGGTGCCACGGTCTCCCAGGGGGCACCCGGGTAAGACGCGAACTCGGTCCTTGCCTCGGTGTTCTCCGGATGCAGCCCCGCGCTCACCACGAGCCACGAGGGCGAGGTGCCCCGTGGCCCGAGGTTCACCGTGGTCTCGGGGCCGAGCGACCAGAATCCCCACAACCACAGGGAGGACAGGACGAGCATCCACCCGGAGAACGCGACCATCACGACGAGGTAGCCCATCCACCGGCCGAACACGGCCGACAGCAGGACGTACACGCTTCCGACGAACAGGAGCAGCCCGGCGATCGTCACGCCTGCCCCTTTGAGGATGACGTCGCACGCGACGTTGAAGCCGATGCAGGAGGCCGGTTCCATCAGGCGGCCTCCGGTGCCGGCGACTCGGTCGTCGCAGCCGGAGTCGCGGTCGTCGCAGCCGGCGGCGGTTCACCGGCCGCCGCGGCCTTCGCCGCGTCCTCGTTCGTGCACACGTTCTGGTTGAACGGGACGTTCGCCTCGTTGATCGAGATCAGGTAGAGCACGATGTCGTTGATCTGTTGGTCGGGCAAGGCGCCCTTGTAGCGGATGCTCCACGACGGCATGGGGCTGTCCTCGCCGAGGCCCTGTTCGATGATCATGTAGAGGTCATCCACCGAGGTGACGCGGGCGTGCCCCATCCACGGGCCGCCGCACACGTTCGTCAGGTTCGGCGGGTTCCAGTACTTCTCGAACGCGAAGATCGTGCCGCCCTTGAGTTCGGGGCCGTGGCAACGCACGCACCCCACGCCCAGCTGGTTCTCCTCGGAGAAGGGGAGCACGGCCAGCTCCCCGCGCGCGAGGCCGAGTGACAGGAGGTCCTCTTCCTGGCGCTGGTTCGTGCCGGGCTCGAACAGCCACTGCGCCGGCCACCACGCAACGAAGAACACGACGAGCACGACGCCCCAGCCTTGCAAGCGCTGCAGGACCGGCGTCTCGAGCGCGGCGTCGGAGGGACCGGGACGCATCGCATGCGGTACCTCCGGCCCTTCACCCTTCGTCCGTTGACGCAGCGCGAGCGCGGCCAGGGCGAGCAGCACCAGCGCGCCGCCCAGGACGAGCAGCACGATCGCGGTGACGTTGGTCGCGGCGAGCATCGGTGCGATCGTTCTCCCTCTACCCCGTCGCGACGCAGAACGCGCCTTGCTGGCTCTGTCCGGTGGTGTCGGTGCCCTTCGGTGGCCCGAGCGAGATGGCGGAGGTGTCGACCATCACGTTCCCGTCCTCGACGGTGACCGTGAATCGATCCATCCCTCGAGGCGCCGGGCCCTGCTTGTACTCGCCCGATCCGCTGTACTTCGAACCGTGGCAGGGGCACTCGAACCATTTCGATGAGCCGCAGAAGGGCACACGGCATCCCAGGTGCACGCACCGCTGGTACAGGGGCATGATCCCCTCGGCCGTCACACCCAGACCGACGTAATCGGCCTGACCGCTGCCCGGGGTGCCCTCCCATCCGACGATGTAGAAACGGCCGGCCCCGACGTAGACGGGCCCGTCCGGGAGCTGCGCCTTGATGTCGGCCAGCGATCCCGCGTTGATCACGGAGCCGAATCCGCCACGCAGGTTCGGCCAGAGGAACCCGATGGAGCCCGCCCCGAACTCCGCTCCGAACAGCAGGACGGACGTGATGAGGGAGCGCCGGAAGAAGTCGCGGCGGTTCATCACCTTGACCGGCGGAGCCGCGGGCTCGCCGGAGAGCGCGGCCTTCGCGGCCTTGTTGGCGCGCAGGAACGACAGCCCGAACACGATGGCGAACAGGTTGAGGACGCCGAGCACCGCGAGCGCGGCGACCGTGGCGGTGGTCAATGCGAGGGTGCTCACAGCTCGAAGAACACCCCCTGTGCCCACGGCCACACCCAGTTGTAACCGGGACCGCGGAAGAACGAGCCGATCATGGTCAGGGTGGCCCCGAACATGAACAGGATGGTGAACAGCGTGATGGCGACCTTGCGGTCCCCCGGCTTGTTGCTGGGGTTGCGGTCCACGAAGGGCGTGGCTGCGAGCGCCACCAGGATGAAGGTGGGGATGCCGATCCCTGCCACCATCGGGTGGAAGTACCGCAGGAGTTCCTGCAGGCCGAGGAAGTACCACGGGGCCTTCGAGGGGTTCGGGGTGAGGTTCGCGTTGGCGACCTCACGCAACGGGGCGTTGATCAGCGTGGAGAAGACCAGCAATCCCGCGAACACGATGAGCATGGCCACGAACTCCTCGATGAGGAGGTGGGGCCAGGTGTGGACGCGGTCGCCCTGCTCGCGCTCGACCCGCTGGATCCCCTCCGGAGGGACGAGGGCCAGCAGGCGGTGCTTCTCCGCGGCCCCTTTCTTCGGGACCGGGACGTTGCCGGTGGGGAGCGGGGCCTCGCGCTTGGGCTGCGTGAGCGTCGGTGCCGCCGCCATCACCGCGGCGCCGACAGGCGCTGCCGTGGGTGCAGCCGCCGCCGCTGGAGCCGGCTCGGCGGACGCTGCTGCTGCGGCGGCGGGAGGAGCCGCAGCGTCGTGGGCCGCGGCGGCCTCGGGGTTCGCTTCGCGCCAGGTGCGGATGGCCTTGGATCGGGCGCGGCCCTCGGCCACGCGGCGGTCGACGCCTGAGGCGGTCTGCGCATCGAGGGCGGCCTGGTAGGCCTCCAGGTCCTTCTCCAACTCTTCCCAGTTCATCGACGCATGCGCTCCTTACAGAGGCCCCGAGATGCCGCCGTCCTTGCGGATCCGCCAGAAGTGCACGGTGAGGAACAAGACGGTGACCAAGGGCAACGCGATCACGTGGAAGACGTACCAGCGCAGGAGGGTGTTCGGGCTCACGACCGAGCTACCCAGGAGCAAGAAGTTGGCCTGTTTGGCGATGAACGGGGAGTACCCGGCGAGCGAGGTCCCCACGGTGACCGCCCAGATCGCCAGCTGGTCCCAGGGGAGCAGGTACCCCGTGAACGAGAGCCCCAGGGTGAGGAACAGCAGCACGACGCCAACGACCCAGTTGAACTCACGCGGGGGCTTGTAGGCGCCGGTGTAGAACACGCGTGCCATGTGCAGGGTCACGGAGAGCACCATGAGGTGCGCTCCCCACCGGTGCAGGTTGCGCATCAGGTCCCCGAAGAAGACCTGCGTCCGGATCGCCTGCATGTCTTGATACGCCACGGCTCCACCGATGTCGGCCATCGGTCGGAAGAAGAACATGAGGAAGACCCCCGTGAGGGTCAGCAGGATGAACAGGAAGAAGGAGATCCCACCCAGGCAGAACGTGTAGGTCAGCTTCAAGCCGTGCCGCTTCACCTTCGTGGGATGCAGGTGGTACAGCACGTTGTTCATCGTCGCGAGCGCGCGGTCGCGTGAGGTGTCTTTGTAGCCCTTCCGATAGATGGATCCGGGACGGAAGATCGACTTCCAAACCTCGGTTTCCCGCAGTCGGTCGCCCATCTGCGAGGGCGACGGCAGCTTGATCTTCGCCACGGCTCCCTTCCCCTACCCGTGCCTCAGCCCTCGTCCGCCTGCGACGTGGGGACCTCGGCCATCGCGCGCTTGCTCCCTGTTCCCTCCGGCAGGCGCGCATAGTACAGCGTGTCTGTGGGGCATCGGTCCACGCACACCGAGCACCTGGTGCAAGCGGTGTCGTCGATCACGAAGATGGCGTTGGAACCGGAGACCTCGGCCCCCACGGCTTCCTCCCCGGCACCGTTGACGATGTCGGGCGACATCATCCAGATGCAGTTCCACGGGCAGACGTCCTCGCAGGCGCGACACAAGATGCAGTTGTCGGGGTCGAGCATCAGGTGCTTCGGTGACTTGACGCCCTGGGCGAGCCAGGCCACATCCACCTGCTCCACGACGTAGTCGTCGTGGATGTCGACCTCGGTCTTGGAGTAGGGCATCAGCGGTACCCGCCGGTGGGGCGCGTGTCGCCCGAACCGCCCCGGAGCTTCTTCCGCCAGTTCTGCATGGCTGCGGCCACCACGAGGATGGTGACGAAAGGCCCCGTCGTGAGGCCCATCGCGATGCCGTCGCGGATCTGCAGGAGGGTGTCGGGGCTCAGGTTGGGGAACCCGAGCTCCGGATCGAAGACCACGAGCGACCCCGAGAGGAAGGCCTCGAGGTCGGTGGGCCCGCCCCACCCGAGGATGTTCTCGGCGTAGTACATGAAGAAGGAAGGGATGACCGACGTCGTGATCACCACGAAGAAGGTGAGGGCCAGGGAGAACAGGACCGCGTTCGTCCAGGTCCATTCGAAGTCGCGGACGAAGCCTTCGATGCGGGCGCGGACGCCCTTGGCGCGTGTGGCGAGCGAGGACTTCGTGGCGACGTCGATCTGGCTCATCCCTCATCCGTTCGTCGGCGGGCCGCATCATAACGATCCGACCCTCGCCGCCGGTTCGGCGCCCCGCTCGTGAAAGCTT
>JBBDHX010000034.1:0-20322 GCA_040880745.1 Actinomycetota bacterium | reverse complement strand
CCCCCCCCCCCCACGCCCGCCATGTTTGCATCCGAGGGGGCGGCAGACAACTCGGCGGGGGTACGACGTGCGCGGGCAGGGGCGGCCCCTAGACTCGGAGCCCATGTTCGCGATCTCGACCGACAGCCTGTCGCAGTGGTACGCGCCTGCCATCGCCCTGGTGGCTGGCGTCGTGTCCTTCGCGAGTCCGTGCGTGCTGCCGCTCGTCCCCGGCTACCTGTCCTTCGTGACGGGGGAGTCGCTGGTGCACGCGCAACGCGAGGGCGAGCGAGCGGCGGGCACCCGGCGCCTGCTGCCCATCTGGCTGTTCGTGGCCGGGTTCTCCGTGGTGTTCACCCTGTACGGGGCGTTCGCGTCGACGTTCGTGAAGGTGTTCAAGGGCACCATCGGGCTGCGGATCTCCGGGGCGGTCGTGATCGTGCTCGGCCTCGTGATGATCGCCTATGCCCTCAAGCGTGGACCCATCTGGGTGTTCGCGGAGCGAAGGCCACTGCTCGGCAAGGTCCGGCCGGGTGTGGCCGGAGCGTTCCCTCTAGGGATGGCGTTCGCGGCGGGCTGGACGCCGTGCCTCGGCACCATCCTGGGGGGGATCATCGCCATCGCAGGGGCGCAGAGCGCAACGCGGGGGGCGTTCTTGCTGTTCGTGTACTCGCTCGGGATCGGGCTGCCGTTCGTGCTGCTCGGGATCGGCGTGCAGTGGCTGACGGGCACCCTCGGGTGGATCAAGCGGCGTTACACCGTGATCACCACCGTCTCGGGCGCCTTCCTGGTGCTCGTCGGGGTCCTCATCGCGACGGGCCAGTTCACACGCATCGTGGCACCGCTGCTCCGGTTCGCGCCGGGGCTGTAGGGGGCGGACCCCCTGCAGACGCGGGGGTAGCATCGTGGGCGTCCCGATGACCTCCCCGCCGCGCCGCCCCACGCTTCGCCGTTCCGCGTCGTTCGCGTGGCGGACGCTCCGTTCGATGCGGACGGCGCTCATCCTGCTCCTCCTGCTCGCGTTGGCATCGGCGGCCGGATCGCTGATCCCGCAGTTCCCGAACAGCCCCGAGCGCGTGGCGCAGTTCCTCTCGACGCACAGCGTCCTGGGCGAGGTGTACCGGCGCGCCGGCCTGTTCGATGTGTTCGGCACGTGGTGGTTCGGCTTCATCACGGCGCTCCTGTTCACGTCCTTGATCGCGTGCCTGCTCCCGAGGTCGCGTGCTCACCTGCGGGCCATCCGGCAGCGCCCCGTTCACGCCCGCGAACTCGACGCGCTGCCGCTGCATCGGGAGATGTTGGTGGCGGCGCCGCCCGAGGTGGCCGCCCGCACGGCCGCGCGGGTGCTGCGGCGCCGGCGCTTCCGCGTGGCGACCGAAGGCGCCTCGGTGGCCGCCGAGAAGGGAGCGCTCCGCGAAGCCGGCAGCCTGATCTTCCACTGGGCGTTCGTGCTCCTGCTGGTCGGGGTGATCGTCGGGAAGGGGACGGGCTACAGCGGTCGCGCCGCGATCGTCGAGGGGCAGACCTGGACCGACGCTCGTTTGAACTACGACGCGACGCGCCTGCGACTCGGCCGGTACTTCGACGGCGACTTCTCTGGCTTGGGGTTGCGGCTCATCGACTACCGCGATGCGTTCGATCCGGAGACTGCGCTGCCGTTGTACTTCGAGTCCGAGCTGGAACTGTTGGACGCATCCGGTGCACCCGTGGGGACGGCCGTGGCGTCGGTGAACCATCCGGTGGCGTTCGAGCAGTTGCGGGTGTATCAGTACGGGTTCGGGTGGGCGCCCGTCGTGTCCGCCGCCAAGGATGGCCAGGTCCTCGCCGACGGTCCGGTGCTCATGTCGCAGCAGACGGCCCCGGAGGGACGATCGCAGCTCGCCCAGACATGGCACGGCTTCGTGAAGCTGCCACAGGTGCGCCCGGAGGTGGACATGGCCGTCGAGCTGGAGCTGTGGCCCGATGGCCGCGGGTTCTTGTTCGAAGGCATGCCGATGTTCGACGCGAACGCCCCGCTCATCAGGTACCAGGTCTGGGAGGGGCGGTTGCTCGATCCGTCGAAGGCGAGCCTGGATACGCGGTTCATGCGCGTGGTGCGGGGAGGATTCTTGTGGGAGGGGAGCACCGTGGATCTGGACCGCGCGTGTATCGCCGCAGGTCCAGCGGCCACCGTCACCGCGCAGGCGGGGTGCCCTGGAGGCGTCGAGCCCTCGCTCACCCTGACGTTCGACTCGCTCCCGCACTACTCCGTGCTGCAGGTCGGCAAGGATATCGGCGTCCCCGTGGTCCTGGCCGCGGCTATCCTGATCGTGGTGGGACTGCTCGCCGCGCTGTACACCTCGAGGCGGAAGCTGTGGGTGCGGGCCGAGCCGGCAGGCGAGGGGTCGAGGTTGATCGTGGGAGGGCTGGCGTTGCAGCGCAGGTCGCAGTTCCAGACCGAGTTCGATCGCACGGTGGACGCGCTGGTCGCGGCCTCAGGCGGGTCCGTGCGGGAAGCGGTGGCGGCCCCATGAGCACCGACGAACTCGCACGTTGGTCCCGCGATCTGTTCACGGTGGCGTTGTTCGTCTACATCGCCGCCATGCTCGCCTCCTTCGCGTTCGTGGCCTTCCGCCGGCGATCGATGGCCAGGCTGTCGACCGTCCTCGGCGTCGTGGGGCTCACAGCCAACGTCGTGTCGATCGTGCTGCGGGCAGCCGCCGCGGGCCGCACGCCGTGGGGCAACATGTACGAGTACTCCTCGATGCTCGCCGCCATGGCGGTCGCGGCCTACCTGATCGGCGTCGAGTGGCGGTCGAAGATCCGGACGCTCGGCGGGTTCGCCTACGCCTTCGTGGTCTTCTCGATGGCGATGGCCGTGTTGTTCTTCTACGTCGGGCCACAGGACCTGCTCCCCGCGCTGAACTCTTACTGGCGGCAGATCCACGTGACATCCATGATCACGGCGACGTCGGTCCTGGGGCTCGGGTGCGTGTTCACCATCTTGTTCCTCATCAAGGAGCGCTCCGAACGCCGGCAGGTGTCGATGCTCGCCCAGCAGGATCCGCCGCCGATCATGGGGGGGGCCATCGACGCCGACGCTCCGCCGGACTTCGCGCCCGGCGCCGACGAACCGGTGCTCGGACCCTCGGTCCGTCGCGGCGTCCTGCCCGCCTCCGGCGTCCTCGACCATCTCGCCTACCGGTTCATCGCCCTCGGGTTCCCCATCTGGACGTTCGGGACGATCTGCGGCGCGATCTGGGCTCAGGGCGCGTGGGGCCGGTACTGGGGATGGGACCCGAAGGAGACCTGGTCCTTCATCACATGGACGATCTTCGCGGGGTATCTGCACGCCCGGGCGACGGCAGGATGGAGGGGCCGGCGCGCCGCCGTGATCGCTCTCGTGGGGTTCGGTTCGTTGTTCGTGACCTACTACGCGGTGAACCTGTGGATCGCGTCGATCCACTCCTACGCGACGTGAGCGGGCGGTCGAAAGCGGGGCAGGACCCGGTGGTACAGTCCTGCCGATCCGCGCCCCGGAGCGGGCGCGTCACCATCCCGGGAGGAAGAGGCGGCGTGCGGAACAGGCTGTTCGGGGCCATCGGGCTCGGTGCGGTCGCCCTGCTGCTCGGTTCCTGCTCCGGGGACCTGCCGCAGAACACCTTCGACCCCGCCGGCCCGGTCGCCCAGAAGCAGGCCGACCTGATCATCCCCGTCCTGTGGGTCGCCGCGGGCGTGTTCGTCCTGGTGGAGGGCGGCATCGTCCTGATCGCGCTCAAGTACCGGCACCGCAAGGGTGAGGAGCGGACGCCGCCGCAGACCCACGGCAACACACGCCTGGAGATCGGGTGGACCATCGCGCCCGCCCTGATCCTCGCGTTCGTGATGGTGCCCACGGTCGGGCTGATCTGGGAGCTGAGCGAACGACCCGCCGATGCGATGCATGTCACGGTGAAGGGGTACCAGTGGTGGTGGGGGTTCGAGTACACGGACCCGGAGATGACGGTGGGCTATGGCTCGAGCGGCCCCATCGTGACGGCCGACACGCTCGTGGTGCCCGTGGGTCAGACGGTGGACCTCTCGCTCGAAGCCGTCGGTGGCGGTGCCAGGGACGCCGAGGGCGAGGCCGACCACGCCGTGATCCACTCCTTCTGGACGCCCCGGCTCTTCGGCAAGCAGGACGTGGTGCCCGGCCACGAGGGGAACATCGTGTTCTCCGCGGACGAACCGGGGACGTACTGGGGCCAGTGCGCGGAGTTCTGCGGTCTGCAGCACGGCCGGATGTGGTTCCGCGTGGTCGTGCTGGACGAGGCGGCCTGGGCCGCGTGGGTCGCCAACGAGAAGACCCCCGGTGCCGAGCCCTCGTCCGCCCTCGCCCGGCAGGGCATGGATCTGTTCCTGAACGGGGAGTTCGACGGCGGCCAGTGCATCGCGTGCCATGCGGTCGGTGGCACCGAAGCCGGCGGGATCGCGGCACCCGACCTCACGCACTTCGCGGCGCCCACGCACGAGTGCTTCGCGGGGTGTAACTGGGATACGTTCGTGAACGGCGAGCCCAACCTGGACGATCTGAAAGCCTGGCTCCGTGATCCGGGCGCGGTGAAGCTGGGAGCGAAGATGCCGGACTACGGTCTCTCCGAGGACGAGATCGATGCGATCGCGGCGTACCTGTACAGCCTGACGTGATGGAGATGATCAGATGGCGAGCGTGAGCGTGGTGGCGCCCTCCAAGGGGCTCGTGCGCCGTCCCATGGCCACGGGCGGGTTCTGGTCGTGGTTCACCACCGTGGACCACAAGAAGATCGGGATCATGTACGGCATCTCGGCCTTCGTCTTCTTCGTGATCGGGGGGTTGGAAGCGCTCCTGATCCGAGCGCAGCTGTATCAGCCTGATGGCACGCTGCTGAACGCCGACCAGTACAACCAGATCTTCACCACGCACGGGATCACGATGGTGTTCCTGTTCGTGATGCCGATGGCGGCCGCCTTCTTCAACTACCTGATCCCGCTGATGATCGGTGCGCGCGACGTGGCGTTCCCCCGGCTGAACGCGTTCTCGTTCTGGGCGTTCATCCTGGGCGCGATGTTCCTGTACTCCTCGGCGTTCCTGGGCGGGCTGCCGAACTGCGGCTGGTTCTGCTACGCCCCGAACTCGACGACCGACCCCACGAGCGGCGCCACCTTCTACGCGCTCGGCCTGCTGATCGCCGGCATCGCCTCGACCGTCGGTGCCGTGAACCTGGCCGTCACCGTGATCAACCTCCGGGCCCCCGGCATGTCGCTCTTCCGCGTCCCCGTTCTGGTTTGGATGGGCCTGGTCGTCCAGCTGTTGCTCGTGTTCTCGCTGCCGATCATCACGGTCGCCCTGTTCCAGTTGCTGTTCGACCGGCGGTTCAACACGGCGTTCTTCGATCCCACCCGGGGCGGCGAGCCGCTGCTGTGGCAACACATGTTCTGGTTGTTCGGCCATCCCGAGGTCTACGTGCTCATCCTCCCCGCCTTCGCCATCTTCAGCGAGATCCTCCCGGTGTTCAGCCGCAAGCCGTTGTTCGGCTATCAGTTCGTGGTCTTCAGCGGGATCGCCATCGGGTTCATCGGGTTCGGCGTGTGGGCGCACCACATGTACGCGGCCGGGCTCGGGCCGGTGGCGAACACGGCCTTCGGCATCTCCACCGCGATCATCGGTGTGCCGACCGGCATCAAGATCTTCAACTGGATGGCGACGATGTACAAGGGCGACCTCCGATTGCAGTCGCCGATGCTGTTCTGCATCGGCGGCATCATGATGTTCGTGATCGGAGGACTGTCGGGCGTGACGCACTCGATCGTGCCCTCGGACTACCAGCAGACCGACACGTACTACGTGGTGGCGCACTTCCACTACGTGATCTTCGGCGGCGGGGTGTTCGCGTTCTTCGGTGGGCTCGTCTACTGGTGGCCGAAGGTCTTCGCGCGGATGTTCCCCGAGCGCCTGTCCAAGCTCGTGTTCTGGCTGATGCTGATCGGGTTCAACCTGACGTTCGGACCGATGCACATCTTGGGCCTGGGCGGCATGATCCGGCGGACCTACACCTACCCGGAGGGCCTGGGGCTCACGCTGTGGAACCAACTGGCGACCGTCGGGTCGTTCATCATCGCGCTGTCCGTCGCGATCTTCGCGCTCGGCGCCATCGCCTCGTTCCGCAAGCCCAAGGGCCTGGCGAACGAGGACCCGTGGGACGCCCGCACGCTGGAGTGGATGACCGCGTGCCCGCCGGCCGCGCACAACTTCGATGAGATCCCGACGGTGCACGCGCTGGATGAGTTCTGGCACCGCAAGTACGCCGAGGACAAGGAAGGACGGCTCGTGCGCGTGCCGGCGGGTGCGTCGGATCACGAGCCGGATGGGCACGGGGTTGCGCTCGCGATCCATCTTCCGAGTCCATCGTTCTGGCCCTTGGTCGCCGCTCTGGGACTCCCCGTGATGAGCTACGGCGTCATCTACTCGTGGTGGCTCATCGGGATCGGGGCCATCATCACCGTCACCGCGCTCATGGGATGGGCCATGGAGCCGTCGGTCGCGGAGGAGCACTGAGCATGGCCGACGCCGCCATCGCGCACGACGAGCATCAGACCACCACGGGCCTGCCCAGCACGAAGCTCGGGATGTGGCTCTTCCTGTCCTCCGAATGCCTGCTGTTCGGCGCGCTCATCACCGCCTACGTGCTGTACAGGGGCTCGAGCCTGGTCGGGCCGTATCCGAACGACGTGTTCGACATCCCCTACACCTCCGTGTCGTCGTTCGTCCTGCTCGCCAGTTCGCTCACGATGGTCCTGGCCCACGCCGCGGCGGAGCAGCGCGACTTCGGGCGCATGCGGGTCTGGTTGCTCACGACGGCGATGCTCGGGATGACCTTCGTGGGCGGGCAGGTCTATGAGTTCACGGTCTTCGTCGAGGAGGGCCTGCGCATCGACACCAACCTGTTCGGGACCACGTTCTTCGTCCTGACCGGCTTCCACGGTGTGCACGTCACGGTCGGCGTGTTGATGCTGCTGTCACTCGTGGGCATGTCCTCAGCGCGGCGGCTGCCCGATGACCAGGCCTTCCCCGTGGAGATGGTCGGGCTCTACTGGCACTTCGTCGATATCGTCTGGATCGTGATCTTCACGGTGGTCTACCTGGTCCCGACCCCATCGCCGGGAGGCTGAAGGCGTGCAGCAGGAGCCCACAACCACGCACGCGGCCCCGCACCACGGTCCGACGCCACGCGAGTACGTCCGGATCGGTGCGATCCTCGCCGTGTTGACCGGCGCTGAGGTCTGGATGTCGTACTCCGGTCTCGCGGGGGCGCTGCTGATCTTCACGTTGTTCACGGCCGCGATCATCAAGTTCGTCCTGGTCGTGGCCTATTTCATGCACCTCAAGTACGACGACCGCCGCTACGCGCGGTTCTTCGTGATGGGTCTCACGGGGGCGGTCACGCTCTACCTCATCGTCCTGCTCGCCTCGAAGGTGTTCCTCAGGTAGCCATGTCGCTACCCGCCTGGCACCTGCACGCCGACGTCTGGGTGGTCCTGGGGACGGTGGTGGCCGTGTACCTGCTGGCCGTGCACCGGCACGACGCGGCGCCGGGGCAGACCACGCCGCAGCGCGACCGGCGCATGTTCCTGGGGGGCATGGCCATCCTGTGGCTCGCCTCCGGCTGGCCGATCCACGACTTGGCGGAGCGCTACCTCTTCAGCGTGCACATGACGCAGCACCTGCTCTTCACGTTGGTTGCGGCGCCGATGTTGGTGGCGGGTATCCCGGTGTGGATGTGGCGCGCGGTGCTGCGTCACGCGCCCGCACGGATCGCGTGGCGGTTCCTCACCCGGCCGGTGCCGGCGCTCGTGGTGTTCAACGGGGTCCTGCTCTTCACGCACTGGCCCGCCGTGGTGACCGCGTCGGTCGGATCGGAGATCACCCACCTGGGCTTGCACCTGTTGGTGGTCGGCTCCGCTCTCGTGATGTGGTGGCCGGTGGTTTCGCCGCTCCCCGAGATGCCGCCGATCACACCGCCCGCCCAGATGCTGTACCTGTTCTTCCAGTCCCTGGCACCCACCATCCCCGCGTCGTTCCTCACGTTCGGAACCGAGCCGCTCTACCCGATCTACGCCACCTTCCCGCGGATCTGGGGGATCTCAGCGCTGGACGATCAGTTGCTCGCGGGGCTCATCATGAAGCTGGCCGGAGGGGCGATCCTGTGGATCGTGATCGCCGTGGTGTTCTTCCGCTGGGCCAACCGCGAGGAGCGGGAGGGGTGGGACGCCTTGCGATGGCGTGACGCCGATGCGGAGATCCGCGCGGAGGTGAGCCGATGAGCCGGGGGAGCGGGCCACGCCAGAGCCTGCTGTTGCCCCTGGCGATCCCCGTGGGAGCGCTCGCCGTGATCGGCGCGGCGCTGTTCGGGTTCTCCCGCGTGCTGCTGCGCGTGAGCCACACGGCGGCCACCGCGACCGCACTCGCCGTCGCGGCCGGGATCATGGTCGTCGCCTCCATCGTGGCGAGCCGCAAGGAAGCCGGCGGGACGGCGATCCTTTCGCTGGTCGGCGGCGTCGTGGGGATCGCGATGTTCACCGGTGGCGCCGCGCTGTTGCTGGGACAGCACGAAGCGGGCGGCGGGGAGGGGCAGACCGTCGTGGCGCTGGCGGCGCCGGTCAACGCGGCCGTCGACGGGTACGCGCAGACCGAACTCATGGCACCGGCGGCGGTGGAGTTCGCGATCCGCCTCACGAGCGAGGACCCCGTGGTCCACAACGTGGCCGTCGCGCCTGCGCAAGGCGAGACGCCGCTGGTCACCGGCCCGGACGTTCTAGGCCCAGGCGGGTCGGGCGAGGTCGCGGTGGGACCCCTGGATGCCGGCGGTTACTTCTTCTTCTGCACGTACCACCCCACCACGATGACGGGGACGCTCACGGTGCAGGAGGGTGTCACCTCTCCGGGTGAAGGTCTCACCGTCCTCGCCTCCGGCATCGCTTTCGACACCGACACCATCGAGCTGGCTGCCGACACCGAGGCGACCATCACGCTCGACAACGCCGACGCGGGGGCCACGCACAACATCGCCATCTACACCGACGAGTCGGCGACGACGCTCATCTGGGACGGACCCGACGTGCTCGGTCCGGGGTCCATCGACTACACGGTTCCGCCGATCGCGGCGGGGGAGTACTACTTCCACTGCGACACCCATCCGCCGATGTTGGGCACGGTCATCGTCGACGGTGGCCCCGAGGGCGGGGGTCCGGCACCGCCGGATGACGGCGGCGGATAGAGCCCGCCCCTTCGTTCGGCCGCCTCCCGCTACCGTGTGCTCGTGCGCACCCTCGCTGTCCTGCTCGTCGCCTCGGTGTTGACCGGCTGCATCGGCGCCACGACCTCGGGCGACCTGGTCCGTACGCTCGACGAGCCCCTCCCACTGCTCACGGGCACCGACCTCGACGGGCGGGCGCTGTCGACCGAGGGATACGCGGGATCGGTGCTCGTCGTGAACGCGTGGGCGTCGTGGTGCGATCCCTGCGAGGAGGAGACGCCGATGCTCGTGCGGATGGCGGAGCGGTACGAGCCCCGCGGGGTGCGGTTCCTCGGCATCAACCACACCGATCAGCTGGCCGAGGCGCAGCGGTTCGTCGAACGATTCGGTGTCCCCTATCCCTCGTTCTCGGATCAGGCGGGCCGTTTCGCCGCCGTGCTCGGCTACCCAGGGCTCCCGGCGACCTACGTCGTGGACCGCTCGGGCACGATGCGGTTCGTCGTCTTCGACCAGATACATGAGGAGACGCTGGTGCGGCTGCTCGAGGAGATCTTGACGCAGCCGGCGCCGACCTCGACCCCCTGAGGCTCAGACGAGCGCGTCGATCGCGACCGCGCCGAACAGGGCCCCGAGATAGACGATCGAGTACCGGAACAGACCCCAGGCCCGCCCGTCGGAGGGGCGCCGCCACAGCAAGAGCGCCCGCCCGACGAAGGCTCCACCCAGGCCGACCGCAGCCACCAGGTAGATGACGCCGATCCCTTCGGCGGGCATCAGCAGGAGCGTCGTGGCCACGAGCACCACCGAGTACGCGAGGATCAGCCGCCGGGTCTCTTCGTCGCCGCGCACCACCGGCATCATCGGGACCCCCGCGGCCGCGTAATCGTCTTGCACCCGCATCGCGAGCGCCCAGAAGTGGGGCGGCGTCCAGACGAAGATCACGGCGAACAACACCCACGCGGGCCAGGCGAGCCCACCGGTCACGGCTGCCCAGCCGACCAGGACGGGCACGGCGCCCGCCGCGCCGCCGATCACGATGTTCTGCACGGTGGAGCGCTTGAGCCACATCGTGTAGACGAAGACGTAGAAGGCGATGGCAGACAGCGCCAGCAGCGCCGACAACACGTTCACCGTCTGTGCCAGGAACGCGAACGCGAAGACGCCCAGCACGTAGCCGAAGCGCAGCGCCGCGGAAGGGCTCACCCGGTGCCCGGGCAGTGGCCGCTGGCGAGTGCGCTTCATCACCTCGTCGATGTCGCGGTCCAGGTACATGTTGATGGCGTTGGCTGAGGCGGCGGCGAGCATGCCTCCCAGGAGCGTGGCGGCGATCAACCACCCCGACGGGACCTCTCCGGCCGCCAGCAGCATCGCCGGGACGGTCGTGATGAGCAGGAGCACGATGATCCTCGGTTTGGTGAGCGCCAGGTAGGCACCGGCCGTTCGGAGGAACGCCCCTTCACCGACCGGAGCCTCAGGAACGGCTCCTTCGGCCACCCCCTCGACATGGGTCGCCACGGCGAGGGCGACCACGCTCGCCCACAGCAGCCCCGACATCGCCACGTGCAGGGCGCGGGGCGCCGTGGCGAGTTCCGTGACGACGTTGAGGGCGCCCAGGGTGATCTGCGCCACGACGGTCATGACCGTCCACGAGGCGAGGCGTCGTGTGCGGGCCGAGGTTCCTGCTGACGTGCGGACCCGGACGGCCGTCCACACGATGAGGGCGCCCGCGGCCAACGCGAGCCCGCGGTGCAAGAACATCGCGAGCGCGCCGTCGGGCGCCAGGCTCGGGATCAGACGTCCCGCCATGAGGGGCCAGTCGCGGAACGTCAAGCCGGCGCCCTCTGCCCGGACATAGGTCCCGACCAACAGCAGCGCGTACGTGAGCGCGGCTGAGGTCGTCGTGAGCCGGAGGAGTCCGCCCGCCGGTACGCGGGCGCCCGCCGCGGGCTCACCGGAGGTAACCGCGATCGTCACGACCAGACCGAGCACCAGGAACGCCATCGCGAAGTGGATGGTCACGACGCCCGGATCCAACCCGCTCAGGACGACCCAGCCGCCGAGCGCCCCTTGCGCCAGGAACAGCGGTGCGAGCGCGACGCAAGCCCAGGCGGCCCCTCGGGCCCCCCGGGTCTCGCGTCGCACGAGGGCGATGATCGCGACGATCGCCATCGCCAGCGCGAGCAACCCGGACACGACGGCGAGGAGGCGATGCATGTATTCGATCAACGTGTGGATCTCCCATCGAGGGATCCACGAGCCGAAGCACCTCGGCCAGTCGGGACAGCCGTCTCCGGAGTCCGTGGCACGTACGAGGCCGCCCCATCCGATGAGGACGAGTGTGCTGACCGTCGTGGTGATCGCGAGGGTGCGGATGCGTCGCATGAGATGGCCGGGTGGCCCGGCCGACCGATGATAGTCGTCGCGGGCGAGCGACCCTGCCGTGCTCCCGCGCACGGCCTTGGCATACTCGGGGTCGATGGCCGCACGCACCAACGAGCACCTGCCGACCCTCAACGAGCGTTTCGACGAAGCGTTGCGGGGCTACCTGTCCGAGCGGCGCGTCGATCTCTCGGCGATCCACCCGGGGCCGGTCGCCCTCGTGGATGAGATCGAGCGGCTGCTCTTCGCCGGCGGCCGCCGCCTCCGCCCGGCGTTCGCGTACTGGGGGTACCGGGCGGGGGGTGGTGCAGACGGGGAGGCGATCGTGCGGGCGGCGGCCTCCCTCGAGCTCCTGCACACGATGGCGCTGATCCATGACGACCTGCTGGACGGTTCCGACATGCGTCGCGGCGCGCCGAGCCTGCACCGGGCCATCGCGGAGGAGTCCTCCGGCGAGCCCGATCCCCGGGCCTTCGGAGAAGCGGTGGCGCTGCTCTGCGGAGACCTGTCCGCGGTGCTCGCCGACCACATGCTGATGACGAGCGCGTTCGCCCCCTCCGTGCTGGTCGACGCGCTCGCGCGTTCCCATCGGATGCGGCTGGAGATGGCGGCGGGCCAGCATCTCGGCGCGACGGGGGCACCGGCTGACCCCGAGCTCGTCGCGTCGCTCAAGGGAGGCTCGTACACCGTCGAGGGTCCCCTGCTCGTCGGCGCTGCCCTCGCGGGAGCCGATGTCGAGGTCCGGACGTGCTTGCAGGGGTTCGGCCGACCGCTCGGCGTCGCCTTCCAACTGCTCGATGACTTGCGCGACGGTGACGCGGCACCCGGGATCGAGCGCGAGCACGCGGACGCTCTGGTCGAGACGGCGCTGGCCGCGCTCGATCGCGACCTCCTCCCCGATGACGCGGTCGACGCGCTCGCAGGGTTGACCGCGTTGGTGGTGCAGTCGTGACCGAGGTGCCCGAGCGGCTCCGACGTTCGTTCGACGAAGTCCTGACCTGCAGGGTGGCCACCGTGCGCCCCGACGGCGGTCCGCACCTGGCGGCTCGCTGGTTCGTGTGGCTCGAGGACGCGGTGTGGGTCACCACACGGATCGGCGACGTGACCTGGGAGGACGCCACGCGCGACCCGCGCGTGTGCATCGTCATCGATCGGGGGCGGGACTGGACGGATCTCGAGGGCGTCCGTGTCGTCGGCGTCGCCGAGGGGATGCCCGCCGAGCACCCGGACCTTCGCTCACCCATGTCGGCCTGGCACGAGAAGTACCGGACCCTGCTGGAGGGGGAGGGGTTCGAGCGGTTCTCCCGTGACGTCCCGAACCTCGGGTTCCTCCGTGTCGCGCCGGCCGCGATCGACGCCTGGGATCACCGCCAGGGCTGAAGGCCGGCCCAGGTGCGCCGAGGCCGTCGCATCTCTAGACTCGGGGCAGAGGCATACCCGGGACCTTGGTAGGCTCCGTCTTGTGAAAGTTTTCACAAGCAGCTGATCCGCCGAAGGGGGGCGCGTGAGCGGCGAGCGGACGATCGACACCGACGTGCTCGTGGTCGGTGCGGGCCCGGGTGGCTCGGCGGCTGCCTATGCGTTGGCCCGCCACGGGATCGACGTCACCGTCGTGGAGAAAGCCACGTTCCCCCGCGAGAAGGTCTGCGGCGACGGACTCACGCCCCGGGCGGTGCGCTCGCTCCTGTACATGGGCGTCGACACCGACGATCCCGGGTTCGAACGGGTCACCGGGCTCCGCGTCCACGCGCGCGGAACGACGATCGACCTCCCGTGGCCCGATCTCACGACCTTCCCGGGCTACGGCCTCGTGATGCCCCGCGACGGGTTCGACCACCTGCTTGCTCAGAAGGCGGTCAAGGCGGGCGCCCGGCTCATGGAGGCGACCGAGGTGCTCGCGCCCGAGCGCGATGGCGTCTGGGTGACCGGCGCACAGGTCCGCTCTGCCCACGAGCCGAACGCGCCTCCGGTTCGGGTGCGGGCTCGCTTCACGATCGCCGCCGACGGCGCTGCCAGCCGGTTCGCGAAGCCGATGGGGGTCCGGCGTGACGCGACCAGGCCGCTCGGGATCGCGGCGCGCCGGTACTACCGGGTGCCCTATCACCCGGGGCCGTGGTTCGAATCCTGGCTCGACCTGTGGGACGGCGACATGCTGCTGCCCGGCTACGGATGGCTGTTCCCGATGGCCGGGGGCCGCATCAACCTGGGCGCTGGCTTGCTCAACACCTTCAAGAACTTCGAAGACGTCTCGGCGCAGCGGCTCTTCGGCGCGTTCGCGCGGATGCTGCCGGAGGCGTGGGACGTTGGGGAGCAGACCGCGGAAGGGCGTGTGCTGTCGGGCCCGCTCCCGATGAGCTTCGACCGGACTCCGCTCGCGACGCCCGGCCTCCTGTTGATCGGTGACGCAGCCGGAGCCGTGAACCCCTTCAACGGCGAGGGCATCGCCTACGCGATGGAGACCGGGCGGATCGCCGCCGATCTGATCCATGGATCGCTGGTGAGCGGCCGCCCAGGTCTCGCGATGCGCTATCCGCAGGTCCTTCGCGATACCTACGGCCGGTACTTCTTCATCGGGCGGCGCTTCGCCGAACTCGTCGGCAAACCTGCGATCATGGGGCGGGCGACGAAGTACCTGCTCCCCAACCAGCGGATCATGGCGTTCGCGCTCCGCGTGATGGGCAACCTGACCGACGGGCCCGACGGCGATCTGCAGGACAAGCTCTTCGCGCTGATGCGCCGGGTGGCCCGCCCATGACCCGTAGGATGGCGCGCCGATGCTGAGGGACTACCTGCCGATCGTCATCCTGGCGGGGCTCGCCACCGTGTTCGCGGTGGCCTCGCTGGCGGCCTCGGCCATGCTCGGCCCGCACCGCCCGAACGCGGTGAAGCTGTCGGCCTACGAGTGCGGGAACGACCCGGTGCGGCTGCCTCGGGGCGAGCGCTTCAGCGTCAAGTTCTACGTGGTCGCGATGCTGTTCATCATCTTCGACATCGAGATCATCTTCCTGTTCCCGTGGGCCGTCTCGTTCCGTTCGCTCGGCATCTTCGGGCTCGTGGAGATGGCGATCTTCGTGGTGCTGGTCTTCGTCGCCTACGCCTACGTCTGGCGCAAGGGCGGGTTCGACTGGATCGACGAACCCACGCCGGTGCAGACGCCGGAGACCGCCGAGCGAGAACGCGAACTCCAGGAGGCACGCCGTGCCGGTTGAGCGTATCGAGGGTATCCACCTGGGCACGACGCCCGAGGAGATCGAGGAAGAGGTCGAGCGCGGGGTCCTCCTCACCTCGCTCGACCGTGCGGTCGGCTGGGCCCGGAAGCAATCGATGTGGCCGGCGACGTTCGGCCTGGCGTGCTGCGCCATCGAGATGATGTCCACCGGCGCCGGGCGCTATGACCTGTCGCGCTGGGGGATGGAGCTGTTCCGTGCGTCGCCGCGGCAAGCCGACCTGATGATCGTGGCCGGGCGGGTGTCGCAGAAGATGGCGCCCGTCCTGCGGCGTGTCTATGACCAGATGGTCGAACCGAAGTGGGTCATCTCGATGGGGGTCTGCGCCTCCGCCGGCGGGATGTTCACGAACTACGCGATCGTGCAAGGAGTGGACACGATCGTCCCCGTCGATGTCTACGTACCCGGGTGTCCGCCGAAGCCCGAGATGTTGATGCACGGGATCTTGACCCTGCAGCAGAAGGTGCGGACCGAGGGGTCGTTCGGGTGAACGCCGAGCACCTCGCGTCCATGATCCGCGAACGGTTCGACGACGTCGTCCTCGCGCGAGGGGAGGTGACGGTGCTCGTCCCCGCCGACGACGTCCCGGCCACGCTCGAGTGGCTGCGCGAGGATGCCGCGCTCTCCTTCGACTTCCTCTCGTGCGTGAGTGCTACGGACGGGCCCGGGGCCGATCCGCGCTTCTGGGTGACGTATGAGCTCCGGTCCATGCCGCACCACCACCGCGTGCGCGTGAAGGCGGGCCTGTCGGGCTCGGACCCCCGGGTCCCGAGCGTGACCCCTTCCTTCCCGACGGCCGATTGGCAGGAACGCGAGATCTACGACCTGTTCGGGATCGTGTTCGACGGACACCCGAGGCTCCGCCGGATCTTGCTCCCCGCGGACTGGGATGGTCATCCGCTCCGCAAGGACGAGGAACTCGGCGGTGTCCCCACCTGGTTCCGCGGTGCGCGCGTGCCACCGGTGGACGAGCGGGAGATGGCATGAGCCTCGGCGACAGCGAGATGGACGCCGCCCGCGACCGCCTGCTTGATCCGGCCACGGGCGAGCTCCGGCAGGAGACCATGATCATCAACATGGGCCCCCAGCACCCCTCGACCCACGGGGTGCTCCGCCTGCTGCTCGAACTCGACGGCGAGACCGTGATCACGTGCGAGCCGATCATCGGGTACCTGCATACCGGCATCGAGAAGAACACCGAGTACCGCACGTGGCAGCAGGGCGTGACGTTCGTCACGCGCGCGGACTACCTCTCGCCGTTCTTCAACGAACTCGGCTACTGCTTGGGCGTCGAGCGCCTGTTGGGGATCGAAGCGCCCGAGCGAGCACAGATCATCCGCGTCCTCGTCTGCGAGCTCAACCGGATCTCATCGCACCTCGTCTGGCTCGCGACCGGCGGCCTCGAGCTCGGAGCCGTGTCCGTGATGCTCTATGGCTTCCGCGAGCGCGAGGTCATCCTCGACATCTTCGAGGCCATCACGGGGCTTCGCATGAACCACGCGTACATCCGGATCGGCGGGGTACTGATGGATCTCCCCGAAGGCGGCGCCGGCGCGATCCGCGATCTGCTCCGCATCCTTCCCACGCGCATCGACGAGTTCGAGACGCTCCTGGACGACAACCCGATCTGGCGCGAGCGCAACGAAGGGATCGGCGTCCTGCGCGCCGAGGATGCGCTGGCGCTCGGGGTCACCGGCCCGGTCCTTCGTGCCGCCGGCGTGACCGCCGATCTGCGCAAGGACATGCCGTACGGCGGCTACGAGACGTATGAGTTCGATGTGCCCGTGGCGACGACGGCCGACGCCTACGGCCGGTACCGGGTGCGGATGGAGGAGATGCGCGAGTCGTTGCGGATCGTCCGCCAGGCACTGGAACGTCTGGAGACCACGCCCGGGCCTGTGATGGTGGAGGACCCGAAGGTTGGCTGGCCTTCGCGCCTGTCCGTTGGGCCCGACGGGATCGGCAATGACCCCGAGTACCTGCGCCACATCATGGAGGAGTCGATGGAGGCGTTGATCCATCACTTCAAGATGGTCACCCAAGGCGTGGCCGTCCCCGCCGGCGAGGTCTACAGCGCGGTCGAGTCTCCTCGCGGGGAGCTGGGCTTCCACATCGTGTCCGACGGCGGGCACCGGCCCTACCGCGTCAAGATCCGCGACCCCTCGTTCGTCAACATGCAGTCGCTGCCGGCGATGGTCGAGGGCTACCTGGTGGCCGACTCGATCGCGGCCAACGCGTCGCTCGATCCCGTGATGGGCGGGGTGGACCGCTGATGAGCGTGTTCGAAGGTGGGGCGCTGGAGGAAGCGCGCGCGATCATCGCTCGCTACCCGCGCGGCAGGGAGCGTTCGGCCGTGATGCCGCTGTTGTACCTGGGTCAGTCGGTCGACGGGATGGTCTCGCGCGAGGTGCTCAAGGAGACAGCCGAACTGCTCGGCATCATGACCGCCGAGGTCGAAGCCGTGGCGTCGTTCTACTCGATGTACCGGCTGCGCCCGACCGGCACCCACGTAGTGAACGTGTGCACGAACCTGTCGTGCAAGCTCCGCGGCGCTCAGGAGGTCTACGAGGCCGCTCACCGGGCGGCGGGGATGGTGCATGGTCAGGAGGTGAGCGAGGACGGCCTGCTCACCCTGCACGAGGAGGAGTGCCTCGGCGTGTGCGACTTCGCGCCGGCCGTGCAGATCAACTTCGCGAACCACGACGCCGTCACGCCCGAGCGGATGGAGTCCCTGATCGGGGCGCTCCGCTCCGGCGAGGTGCCGGCGCCCGCGCGGGGGCCCGCCTTCGACTCCTTCCGCGCGGCCTCGCGCGTGCTCGCGGGTCTGCAGGAGGTGCCCTCGACGTGAGCGTGCACGTGGAGCCCCGCCTCACCCGGAACTGGGGGGACCCGCGTGCCGTCGGCGTGGACGGTTACGTGGCGGCCGGTGGCTACGACGGCCTCCGCGCCGCGCTCGCGATGGCTCCGGCCGACGTCATCGAAACCGTCAAGACGAGCGGCCTGCGTGGACGTGGCGGCGCGGGGTTCCCGACCGGGATGAAGTGGGGCTTCGTCCCGACGGACACCGGCAAGTCCACGTACGTGGTCGTGAACTTCGACGAATCCGAGCCGGGTACCTGCAACAACCGCGAGCTCGCGGAGCGCGAGCCGCACCGCTTGCTGGAGGGGACCGCGATCGCGGCGCTCGCGATCGGCTCGCAGACCGCGTTCATCTACATCCGCGGTGAGTACCTGTGGCAGAGCCTCGTGCTCGAGCGCGCGATCGAGGAGGCCTACGCGAAGGGCTACCTGGGTGTGGATGTGCTGGGCTCGGGGACGCGGATCGACGTGGTCCTGCATCGCGGCGCGGGCGCCTACATCTGCGGCGAGGAGACAGCGCTGCTCAACTCACTCGAAGGGCTCCGGGGCCAGCCGAGGCTGCGCCCTCCGTTCCCCGCCGTGGAGGGTCTCTACGCATCGCCGACGGTGATCAACAACGTCGAGACGCTGATGAACGTGCCCGACATCATCACGCGCGGCGCCGAGTGGTTCCGATCGGTCGGGACCGAGCGATCACCGGGCACGAAGATGGTCACGCTCAGCGGCAAGGTCGAGCGCCCGGGCAACTACGAGATCGCCCTCGGCACGCCGTTCCGCACGGTCCTCGAGGACGTGGCGGGCGGTGTGCTCGGCGGACGCGCGCTCAAGGCGTGGACACCGGGTGGGTCCTCCACCCCGATGCTCACGGCCGCGCACATCGACGTCGGCATCGACTACGAGTCCCTCGCCGAGGCCGGGTCCATGCTCGGGACGGCCGCGATCATGGTGATGGATGAGACCGACTGCGTGGTCGATTGCGCCACGCGGATGGTGGAGTTCTACGCACACGAGTCCTGCGGCAAGTGCACGCCGTGCCGCGAGGGATCGTGGTGGGCCACCAGGGTGATGGGGCGGATCGAAGCGGGCCGGGGTCGCACAGAGGACCTCCCCTTGATGACCGAGATGGGCACGAACATCCTGTTCAAGGCGTTCTGTGCGTTGGCCGACGGCACGGCCTCGGTCATCAACTCCAGCCTCGAGCACTTCGCCGACGAATTCGCCGAGCACGTCCGGTTGGGACGGTGCCCGATGAAGGTGGAGCACGCGGGGGCGCTCTCGTGAGCCCCGACGCCGTGACCGTCACGATCGACCAGAAGGAGATCACCGTGCCCGCGGGCACGCTGATCATCCGGGCCGCGGAGCGCCTCGGCATCCAGATCCCGCGCTTCTGTGACCATCCCTATCTCGCACCGGCCGGCGCGTGCCGGCAGTGTTACGTCCAGATCGAGGGCCAGCCCAAGCTCGCGACGTCGTGCACGGTCCCGGTCGCCCCCGGCATGGTGATCAGCACCCAGGATTCGCACGAGGGCGTGGCCGCGGCCCAGCGCGCCAACATCGAGTTCTTGCTCTTGAACCATCCGCTCGACTGCCCCATCTGCGACCGCGGCGGCGAGTGTCCCCTGCAGGATCAGGCGATGGCGCACGGGCCGGGGGACTCGCGGTTCACCGAGGCCAAGCGCGTCTTCCCCAAGCCGGTGCCCATGTCACCGCTGGTGAACCTGGACCGCGAGCGATGCGTGCTGTGCGCGCGATGCACGCGGTTCTGCGACGAGATCAGCGGTGATCGGTTCCTGGAGTTGTTCGCCAGGGGTGCCGGCGAGCGGGTGTCCATCGCGGCCGGTGAAGATCTTCGCTCGCCCTTCAGCGGTAACACCGTGCAGATCTGCCCCGTGGGAGCGCTCACGGCCACGCCGTACCGGTTCGTGGCACGGCCGTTCGACCTGTCCGGGGGCGACAGCGTCTGCGGTCACTGCAGCGTGGGCTGCAACGTGCGCGTGGACGTACGGCGCGGCGAGGTCGTCCGCGTGCTCGCGCGTGACAACGCCGAGGTGAACGACGCCTGGATCTGCGACAAGGGGCGGTTCGCGTTCCGATCGGCGGACGCGGAGGATCGTGTGACGGTCCCGCTCATCCGCGACCACGGCCTGGAGCCCGCCTCGTTCGGCGAGGTCCTCATGTGGGTGGCCGATCGTGCGAAGGGAGCGCGTGTCGGGTTCCTGGCCGGCGGCCGGCTCATGGACGAGGACGCCTACGCGCTGTCGAAGCTCGCGCGCACGGTGGTCGGGACGAACGACCTCGACCACCGTCGGTGGGGCGACGGCGGTTTCGCCGAAGAGATCGCGGCCGCCTCCCCGATGGCCGTGACCGCGAAGGACCTGGAGCGCGCGAAGCTCATCGTGGTGTTCGGCCTGGACGCGGAGCAGGAGGTGCCGGTCCTGCACCTGCGGCTGCGCAAGGCCGCGAGCCTCGGTGCCAAGATCATCGTCGTGCATCCGCGCACGCTGAGGATCGTTGCTGTTCTTGCGGTGTGAGCCGAGCACGGATTGAACGCTCCGAAGGGCGGTCCATAGGGCCGCCCTTCGGCTATATTGATCGCATGCCGCGACGCGACCAAATCAGCGCCGGCC
>JBBDHX010000033.1:55501-84042 GCA_040880745.1 Actinomycetota bacterium | reverse complement strand
CGCTCTTGCGCTCACGTCATAGTCAGATGTGTCCGGCGAACGGGGGCAAGCTCAAAGTCATCATTGAAGCGCACCACATCGACGTACCCAAGTCTCGCGAGGCGCCTCTCGGCAGTATCGATGACGGGCTCCGACAAGAGATCCGAAGCGAATGCCAGCTGAGGCAAGCCGAACTCTCGGCCCATGCAATCATGGAGGAACTCACGTAGGTGAATAGCTAAGTCCGCCTTGCCTGTCTGGGACACGAGCTCCGACCCGAGCAATCCATGGTCAATGTGATCGTAGAAGTCGGCCACGTCGCATTCGACGATGTAGTTGGCGAGCGGGTTGGCTATGGGTGCCTCGTGAATCTCTTTCCATCGCTCGAACGTGCGCGCCTGAATCTCCATTCCACTCGTTAACGCCGCGGCAAGAGCCTGAAACAGAACGCGCTCGGGAAGTGTGAGAAGGGTCAGAGGGCGATATCCGCGCCCACCCTTGTTTGCTTGCAGCAATTCGCCCGGGGCGACCTCTAGACCTTCAATCAGCAGGCCGCGCAGGTACTCCGTGGCTGAATCTAGGTTCTCTCGAACGGCCACTTCTAAGACTCGACTTGGGATCGCTTGTCGAGGTCGGCTGACCTCCTCAATCACAGCACCTTCGATGTCGAGCGTCTCGAAGAGCTGGCGGGGTAGGTGCACCATGACCGAACAATACGCCTCGACTATGCGCCAAGGATGGGTGCAACATCCCCCAGCCGTGGGCTCCTGCGCCCAGCAGCTTGTTGCTGACTCCCTGCGGGGGACACCCGGGATGGGCTCGTCCCAACCCCAGGTCACTTGCCAACATGGGGCAATCCGGTCGAGGTCGGCCATTGGAGGCATGGGAAGGGCCGACCCTCATAAGGACCTTGGACCGGGCGCTATGAGCCGACGCCACAGCCGGGCAGGAGGGAAGCAGAGCGAGGAATCACGCCAAGACCCATTAGGACGCCGGGGGAGGGGGGTTGACCTACAGAGAACTGGGGCGTACAACGCTGAGAAGGGGGCCGAGATGGAGCACAATAATCAGGTTGAGTGGTCGCGGCGTCTTTACGCGAGCGACCCACCAGCTGGATGGAGCTGTTCGACCGAGCCCATCCCTCGTGCGGCAGGCAAGTGGCGGGTGACGGCCGAAGGGAACTGTCCGACTTGCTTCGGCCCGGCTTCCGGCGTGACAACCAACCAACCCGCGCCAGCTGGCTCCCCTGCAGGAACGCAGAGACTGCAGTCGACGTCGCCGCTGGGCAGCGAGTAGACGTTCGGGCTCAATGTATCTGCGGATTCCACCACCCTAAGGCGGATAACCGAGTCACCGGCTGCGGAACCGAGACAGTGGTCTCTTGCGAGGTCGAAACGACATGAGCGTGCCAACTGCACCTACGGCCCCCCATCATTTGCCGACTTGGACGCAGACTCAGAACTAGACACTTCAAGCAACGAACGCGCCACTCACATGCAGGGGCGAGCCGAGAAGTGGGTCGCTGGCATTGCGGCAATCTCCGGACTCGTCGCCACGGTGCTCGTAATCAAGGGTCCGGAATCGGCGGCAGCTATTCGCAAGGACGACCGAGAACTAGTGGCGAAACTGTTGGCGCTCGCGCTCGCCTCCCTCGCTGTCGCGACAGTGTTCGCCTATTGCGCCGCCTTCGGAAGTCCGTTCAGGAAGGTGACCGTAGATCGGCAGCCTCTGAGAGGTGCGGCTGCGCGCCTGGCTTCCGCCAGAATCACCGTCGAACAACGGTCAAGACGGTCCCTCGGTGCAGCCATCGTTATCGCTTTCATCGGCGTGGGACTCATAGCTAGCAGCGTGGGGATAGCTTGGTTCGCCGCCGATGGAGGCAGCAGCAAGGCTGTCTGCATCTATTCGAATGGAGCTGTTGTTGCGCAAGTACCTGGAGCCTCGATCACCGTAAGTCAGCTCAAGGACGGTTACTCGGTATCTGGGTGTTAGATGAGGCATCGCTAGGTGGGATCGGTGCCGCAAGCCGGCGCCCTAGCGTGCTGGGAACAAACTTGCCAAAGCAGACAGGCATAAGAACGTCGGCGAGAAGCGAGTGAACACCGACGCTGTGACTCCGATCGAGTGCGCACCGCCGGAGTACGCCAAGACGGTGGTGGCCATCCCCAGCGACAGCCGCCACTGGCAGTGGGCCGCTCAGTCTGCTGGGCGACGGCCCGCCTCCTAGACGGGGTGCATCAGCGTTGAGCGGCAAGGTCGAACTTCAGTGGGCGAAGGATGTTGGCTCGCAGTCCCGCTCAAATCGCGACGTAGGATCGGCTGCGGGTCTCAGGAGGAGGACGTGCTTGGCGGGTTCTGTTGAAGCGCTCGAGCGGTTCGAGCGGCAAACCGCGCTCCCCGCTCTCGTCCTCGCGATCGCGAGCCTGCCGCTCCTAGCCGCGCCGCTGATCTGGGAGTTCTCGAGCACCACCGATAGCACCATCTTCGCGTTGGACTGGTTCATCTGGGGCGCCTTCGCGCTGGAGTACGTCGTCCGCCTCTACCTGGCGCCCATGAAGCGCGCCTTCGTTCGCACCAACCTGATCGATCTGGCGGTCGTTCTGCTCCCCTTCCTGCGACCGCTCCGCCTCGCGCGTTCAGCCCGCGTGCTGCGACTCCTACGGATGGGTCGCGTACTGGTCCTCGCCGCAAGGGGAGTCGACGCGCTCCGCGACGTTCTGCAGAAGCGCCGGCTGAACTACACGCTGCTGTTCGCGGGGATCGCGACGGTCGGCGCAGCGCTGATGGTCCTCGAGTTCGAGCGACCCGGCGAGGAGTCCAACATCAGGTCGCTCCCAGACGCCTTGTGGTGGGCCATCACCACGATCACCACCGTTGGATACGGCGACCGTTTCCCCACGACGGCTGGAGGGCGCGCTATCGGGGCCATGCTGATGGTGATCGGGATCGCGCTCTTCGGGCTCCTCGCAGCGACGGTGTCTGCCTTCTTCGTGCGCAAGGACGCCGTCGACGAGATGGACCCTCAGCTCGTGGAGATCAACGAAAAGCTCGAGCGGATAGAACAACTCCTCGGTGCCGACCGTCCTGCCGAGGCCGAGAACTTGACAGGAAGCGCAACCAAGGAGTAGTCCCGGGCTCGTGGCTTCCTTCTTCAGAGACCTCAAGGCCAAGCGCGAAAGCGCCCGGGCGGAGAGCGAGGCTCGCTCGGCGCAGCTCGACCATGCGGCTGAGACGGACGCGTGGCGGGAGCAGCTGGACGGGGCCACCGCCAGGCTCGAGCTGGCTCAAGCGGTCGCCGACCCGGATGGGATCGACCTCGACGAGGACGCTCCGATCCTGCTCAAGAAGGGTGAGTTCGCACTCGCCGTCATCGCGGGAGCCGGGCTGGTTGAGATGGGCCGCGAACGCGGTTCGTATCAAGGTGGCTCGCATGGGGTTTCCGTCCGCGCGATGAAGGGCGTCTCCTACCGGGTCGGGGCTCATAAGGGCGTGTTCGTCCAGGGCCCAGAGATACTCAAGATCGTCGACAACGGGACGGCGGTGGTCACGAACCAGCGCGTGGTCTTCCAGGGCATGGGCAAGACCCGCGAATGGCTGTTCACGAAGTTGATCGGCATCGACCACGCGTCCGAAGGTGGATCGAGCATAATCCACGTCTCGAATCGGCAGAACGCTTCGGGACTCGCATACGGCGAAGCCGTCGCCAACGAGGTTCGTTTCCGGCTAGACGTAGCGCTCGCGCTGTTCTCCTCCGATCTGGACGACCTCATCGCCGAGTTGAAGAGCGACGTCGCCGCGATCGAGGCCGAGCGGCCGGTGCTGCGCGAACTTGTCGGTGAGACAACTCGACCCCCTCTGCCGCCGGCACCTCCACCGATGGACTCGGTCGAGGGATTATGAGCACCCCCCAACGTCCAGACCTCTCCCCCGGCCCAGGCCCGGCCTCGGCCCGACCCGGCCGCAAGACGAGCTGGATGTCTTCCCACAAGATCCTCACGACGATCGGGATCATGCTGATCATCGGGACGATCGCGAACCTGAGCGAGGCAGAAGCGCCTCCCGCGACACCACGAAGCACGGACGGAACCGTCACGGCTGACCAACCATCGGGTTCCGCACCGAACGACGAGCCCGCGACGATCGCGATCCCGGACCTGTCTCATCTCGAGGCGAACGAAGCAAGGATGGAGTTGAGAGCGCTCGGCCTCCGCATCGACGTTGACAAGGAGTACTCCAAGAAGAGGCCCGGCACCGTCCTCGGCGTCTCCCCCGGCGAGGGATCTGAACTCGGCGCAGGCAGCAAGGTCACTCTCGTGGTCGCGTTGGCCTACCCCAAGGTCCCCCTGGTGATGTCCGATGGGGCCGGCGCAGCTTCGTCGGCGCTTCGGAAAGCGGGTTTCAAGGTTTCGGTGAAGAGAGAGGTGTCGGACGCGCCGGCAGGTACGGTCATCGAGGTCCGGCCCGCAGCGGGGAGCCCGCTCCTGCCCGGGAGAACGGTGACACTCGTCGTGGCCAAGGAAGCGCCCGCCTCTCCGATCGGTAGCAACTGTCACCCGTCGTATCAAGGGCAGTGTCTAGACCCGAACGCGAGCGACTACGACTGCGCCGGCGGCTCGGGCGACGGCCCCCTATACACGGGGCTTGTCAGGGTCGTCGGCTACGACGAGTACGGACTCGACTCCGACAACGACGGCTCGGGCTGCGAGTCATAGGGCGAGATGGTCAACCCACGTCGCTCAGCGCTGGTGTGTCTCGCAGCGGGCGTCGCGACCGAGGCAGGCGGGACACTTCTCGAAGCCGTCGGCTACTTCTCCGCGTGCTATACCTGGCACGGCGCCTCGTGTGCGCACGAGCCGCCGGTCTATTTCGCGATCCTGCTCGGCCCGTGAGCGGTCGCCACGGTGTCGCTCGGGCGTGCGCGAGCTGTGACTGCGGGATTCTCCGCGCTCCTAGGCGTCGCGGTCACGATCGGCTGGACCATCTGGCTCACAGCTTCCCGGTCTCGAGTCGGCCGATGACGACCGTTCCGTCGTCACGCTTTCGGACCACGTCGACACGATCTGCGCGGCGGTCGGGGCCGCGGGGCAGTCCGTGGTGCTCGCCGTGCACAGCGGCACCGGCTTCTCCGGCTACGCCGCGTCCTCGTCTTCTTCGTGCGGCGAGCGGCGTACACGCGAGTACCCACGAGATGCAACGTACCCCGCGCGGCGCCCCTGGGGCAGCTCGAGCGATCGCCGTCCAGGGCGCTCAACCTCGTCGACATTCAAGCCCAACGGAGGGTTCCCTGGGGGAACGCCTCGATGCTAGTCTCCTGCTCCCATGCGACCCGCTCGGACCGTCGGCCTGCTCACCGCCCTCATGCTCGCCACGCTCGCTTCTCCGTTCTCCACAGCGGCATTCGCGGTCTCCGACCCGCCCAAACTCATCTTCGAAGCCGACGTCGAACGCTCGCTGAGCGACGGTGAACCGTCCTCGGTCGCGATCGCGGATTTCACGGGAGACGGATTGAGCGACATAGCAGTGTCCTCCACGTGCTATTGCAGCGTGCACCTGATCGCGCAGGATGCAGATGGAACCCTCGATGCAAGCCCAACCGTGATCGCCACCACCGCCAGCTTCCCTTCTGGCCAGATGGGCATCGCCGCGGGCGACCTGAACGATGACGGTCTTGCGGACCTGGCCGTGGCGCAATCCGACGGGGTCGACGTGCTCTTGCAGAGCGGTGGGACGCTGGGCGCGGCATCCAGGGTGTCGTCGACCTCCGCCGGAAAGCAGGTCGCGATCGGAGAGTTCACCGGCGACAGCCTCAATGACATCGTCGTGGCCGACCAGGACGGGCTATCCCTGCTGACCAACACGGGGGCGGGGTTCACCAAGTCCTTGATCGACAACGAGGGGACCAACGAGATCGAGGTTGGCGATGTGACCGGAGACGGGCTGCCCGACCTGGTGGATGCCGTGGCCGGCACGGTCGTCGTCTACGAAGGCGATGGAGCGGGGGGGTTCGCGCCAGGAGCGCTGTACGACGCTTCCTCGAGCATCGGCGGGCTCGCGCTCGGTGACTTCAACAGCGACGGTCGCATCGACGTCGCCGCCGCCGTCGGTGGCAATGCGGACTCGAAGCTGAACGTCTTCTACCAGCGCCTGGGTGGGTCGCTGGCAGCGTTCGTCAAGCTCGAGAGCAAGGACATCCCCGATTCGGCTGAGGCCGAGGACATGAACGGCGACGGGCGAACCGATCTCGTGGTCGGACACGGCACCTGGGTGTCGATCGGCGTGTACCTCCAGCGCTCGGACGGCTCGTTCTCGACCGAGACGCTGTATGCCACCACGTACGACAACGTCGAACCCAAGGGGTTGGCGCTCGGAGACCTCAACGGCGATGCCCGCACAGACATCGCGAGTGCGGACTGGACGGGCCAATTGCTGTTGAAGGTCCAAGAAGCTGAACTGAAGATCAACGCGCCCACGAAGGTGCGCTACGGCCGCGACGCATCTTTCCGGGTCCATCTCGGCCCCTACGCCGTGACGTCGAACCCGACCGTCAGCGTCTACAAGGTCGTTGGCGGAGAGAAGACGCTGCTCAAGACCCAGGACGTGGACGGGAACGGGAACGTCTCTGCAAAGCTGAACAACCTCACCCGGAACACGTGGATCCAGGCGGAGTGGGGTGGCGACGCGCGATCAGCCCCGGTCACGACCAAGCGACTCGTGGGAGTCGCGGTGATCGTCAGGGGCGTGCTCGTCGGCTACTCCGCCACGAGTGGTCGATACCGACTGTACGGAGCAGGTGATGTCCCGACCTATGCGGCGCATGTCACGCCGTCTCACGCCGGCAAGCCGATCACCTTCGTGCTGCAGCGTGAAAGCGCCTCTGGCTGGAAGACGATCGACAACCTGACACTGAAGTTGAATTCCAAGAGCAACGCCGCCGTCGTCATCGAGCTCGCCGTCGGCGAACGTTATCGAGTCCACGCGATCTTCCCTGCGGACCGCGACCATGTGAGTGGGAAGTCGCCGTACGCGTATCTGCGCCTCGCGTAGACACGAAGCGGGAGCGCTCCGTTCGTCAAGCGCTTTAGGCGAGCATCGGTGAGACCACGCTCGGCGGTCGTCTCGCCGACGATGGCCCTCAGAGCCGCGTGGACCAGATCTGCCAGGTCGATCGCGGTCGCCGTCGTGGTGCGCGGACCTCGGAGAGGGCGGTACTCGAGTGCTCCGATCCCACGCGCACCCAGATAGGCCAGCCGGTCGAGGGATGCGATGCGGTCCCTGGGCACGCCCTGATTCGCCAGGTACGCGGTCGTCAGCGCGTTGCCGAAATCATCGGGGAGGCGAGTCGGCGACCATCGAGGAAAGCCGGGAGAACGTATCGGGCGCGAGCCCCGGGAAGACGAACGTCCTGGTGCCGGCGTCGACGGGCATGGTGGTCGGCGCCAACTCGACGCCCTTCGCACGCCACGCGGGTTCGTACTCGAACACGTAGAAGCCGGAGCCCGGATCGCGTGCGATGGCGCCTACGCGGGAACCCCAGCACCTGACCTCGACGACGTCGACGGGCTCGTAGGCCATCACGGGCTCGCGGGCTTCGATCGCCGGACGCGGACCCGCTTCCGCGGGAGCCCCTCCTTGGCACGGAGCGCCTGGAGCGGGGAGATGGAGGGAGATGGAGCCAGCGACTCCAGCCAGTCGGTCCGATCCAATGCTCGGATAACGGCGACGAGCGTCTTGAGGGAAGACCCGCTACCTCTCTCGAGACTCGAGATCGCACCAACGGAGACGTTCGCCACCTGAGAGAGACGTTTCTGATCGAACTCCTTCGCGATCCTGGCGTTCCTCACCTGTTCGCCGACGAGCCCTTCCCACTCGGCGACCGTTCTGTACCCGACTTCCATAGCCTTTCCTCCGTTTTAGAGGCTGTTTGCATCTTTACAAACATGATTCTTAAGATTAGCCGCATCATTGTCCTGTCCACCCTCAACGGTTACGTCGCGGACCCGGACGCCAACTTCGACTGGGGCGTGCCGGCCGACGACATGCATACGTTCGTGAACGATCTTGAGCGATCGGTCGGTACCTGCCCGACGCGGTGCGCCGGATGAAGTCCAGGGGTGAACGTGACCTGAGCATCGGCGGCCCCAACCTCGCTGCGCAGGCGTTCGCGGCCGGCCTGGTCGACGAGTGCCACATGTTCATCGCGCCCATCGTGGTGGGCGGCGGGACACGCGCCCTCCCCGAGAGCGTCCGCGTGCCGCTCGAGCTGCTGGACGAGCGCCGCTTCCCCAACGGGATGGTGTACCTGCACTACCGGGCCGGGTGAACCCGGAGCGCCACCGACGGACAGGAGATCGAGGTCGCCGAACGCGCGTGTAACACATCCACCCCCCGATCCGTTCATGGTGCGATGGTGATCGAGGATCAGACGTTCCAGGCGGGGGCCGCTGGAGGCACCGACGAGCCCGCCTTGACTGGCGTCGCTTTCGAGGACCTTTTCCACGCCGAGCGGACCCGCCTCTTCCAAGCGCTCTGCCTCCTCACGGGCGATCGGTACGAGGCGGAGGACCTGGCGCAGGAAGCGTTCGTTCGCGTCTACGAACGATGGGAACGCGTCGGCGGACTCGAGGATCCGATCGGCTACCTGTACCGCACCGCGATGAACGCGTACCGGAGCAGCTACCGACGGGCGAAGACGGCGCTTCGCCGGCACGCCATCCAGGTCGAACGCGATGACGCCCTGGTGCAGGTCGAGCAGCGCGCTCGCGTGCTGGAACTCCTCGCGCACCTCACCGACAAGCAGCGTGCCGCCCTGGTCCTCGTGGATCTCGTGGGGTTCACCTCTGAGGAAGCCGCCCGGATCCTCCGGTCAAGCCCGGGGGCGGTACGGACGCAGGCCTCGCGCGCCAGAAGCGCGCTCCGAACGATGACGGAGGACGAAGATGCATGACCTCAAGGACGACCTTCGACGTGCGGCGACCCCGTTCGGGGATGCCCGGTTCACGATCGATCAGATCGCGCAGGGAGCGCGGCGGCGGGGTGCTCGGCGCAGGGCCGTCGCGACCGCCACCGCGTTCGCGGTGTTCGCCCTCGCCGGTTCGCTGGTGTTCAGGGCGTTCGGAAATGGTGGCGGCCCAGTGGACCCGGCGGCGTCGCCCCACGACGGACCGATCGCGTACGTGATCACCGAAGAAGGTGCGCAGCCGGCGCTGCGGATCACGGGTGTTGCGAGCGCGGTCGAACACGTGGTGCCGGAAGTCGGCCGGCCGGTCGCGTGGTCACAGGACGGGAGTCTCCTGGTGTTCGGGGGGACGCGAGATGGCGACGAGATGGGGCTGTGGTCGGTGCGCGCGGACGGCTCGGGGCTGCGTCGGTTGGCCCCGGGCGACGGGGCAGAGTTCGCTCCGGCGTTCGATCCCTCCGGCGAACGGCTGCTGTTCTTCCGTCACGGATCCTTCGCCCTGATCTTGGACCTGGGGACCGGTGAGATCCAGGAGATCGTGGGGGTCGACACCCCCGGCCTGTGGGCCGACGCTTCGTGGTCGGACGACGGCAGCGCCGTGATCGCGATGTTCTACGGCGCCGACGAGGGTGGCCCCAACCGGCTGGTCGTGATCCCGCTCGACGGCGGATCTGTGCGCGAGATCTACAGAGGGTCTTTCAACGAGCCGTCGACCTCGCCCGATGGCCGGACGGTCGCGATCGCTTCCGACGGGCGGCTGGTACTGGTGGCCACCGATGGCTCGGGGGAGCGCACACTCCTCGGCGGGCTCGATGGCCAAGGCCTCTCGAAGGTGGCGTGGGCACCCGTGGGCTCGTCGATCCTCTACACGGTGCCGATCGGGCCGACGGAAGGCGAGCAGCTCTGGATCGTGGACGCGGCGTCCGGGACCAGCCAGCTCCTGGCCGAGGGGTTGGCGTGGCGCGGAGGTGCGCCCGCCTGGTCGCCCGATGCGGGTTCGATCGCGTTCGAGCGCGGGGGCGATATCTGGACGGTAGAGATCGCAACCGGCGTTGCGACACAGGTGACGCAGACCGTGGCGACCGAGAGCGACCCCTCCTGGGGAGCCCCCGGGAACCCGTAGCGCTCAGGCGCTCTGCACGTCCGAACCTCTGGGTATCGTTCGCGGGATGAGCGCATCCATCATCCGGCCCGCGTACAGCAACTGGCCCGTGTACAACCAGCGGCTCCGCGACGCGGTCGGCGCGATGAGCGAGGAACAGCTCGCGATCCAACCCTCGCCTGAGCGGTGGCCGGCCTGGGCGACCGCGGGCCACCTCGCCTGCCAGCGGGTGTTCTGGCTCTGCGACTTCGCCGGCGAGCCGGGCGCGGAGACCACGCGGTTCACGAACGCCTCGAACGACTGCCCGGGCGACGACGACCTCGAGCACGTGCTCGGCGCCGAGCAGCTCGTCGAGGCGCTCGACTCGACCTTCCGCATCGTGGAGGCATGCCTGGACCGGTGGACCCTGGATATGCTCGACGAGGAGATCCGCCGCCCGGAGTGGGGCGAGGACTGGGTGCACACCCGTGGCTCGGTGATCCAGCGGGTCTTCACCCATGACGTCTGGCACAGCGCCGAGCTGAACGAGACGCTCGGGGCCGCGGGACTTCCGCAGATCGACCTCTGGGACTGAGGAGACAGGGATGAAGAGCGCACCGATCGTGCTGGTTCCGGGGTTCTGGCTCGGCGCGTGGGCGTGGGACGAGGTCGCGGGCATGCTGCGTGCCGACGGCCACCAGGTCACGGCGCTGACGCTTCCCGGTCTCGAGTCGGCCGACGCCGACCGTTCCGCGGTCACGCTGACGGATCACGTCGACGCGATCTGCGCGGCGGTCGAGGCGGCGGGGCGGCCCGTGGTGCTCGCCGTGCACAGCGGTACCGGCTTCTCCGGCTACGCCGCCACCGACCGGATCCCCGAGCGGATCGCGACCATGGTCTACGTGGACTCCGCTCCCGGGAAGGGAGCTCCGGATCCGGACTTCAAGGGTGCCGAGAAGCCGATGTCCCTAGAGGAACTTCGGGCAGAGGAGAACCTCGACGGTCTCTCGGAGGAGCAGCTCGCGACGTTCGCTCAGCGCGCGGTGCCGGAGCCCGGTGCCCTGATCCGAGAGGCGGTCGAGCTCACGAACGACGCGCGGTTCGACGTGCCCACCACGATGATCTGCACGGCGTACTCGTCCGAGCAGTACAAGGACGCCGTGAAGGAGGGGTACGCGTGGCTCGCCGGCGTCCCCGAGCTCAACGACGTCACCTGGCTCGACCTGCCGACGAGCCACTGGCCGATGTGGTCCAAGCCCACGGAGCTCGCCCAGATCCTGGGCGGCATCGCGGAGGCTTCTGCCCTGAAGTAGTCGTCACACCGTCACGACGACCTTGCCCGCCGGGTGGCCCTCCTCGAGGTAGCGGAGCGCCTCGGGGGCATCCGGGAGCGCGAACGTCCGGCCGACGACCGGGGTCACCATCCCGGACTCGATCAACTCGGCGAGCGCCCGCAGGTCCGCGGGCTTCTCCGCGGAGATCACCGGGCGGAAGCTCTGGCCGGAGACGAGCGACAGCACGGGGCCGCGCAGGATCTGGCGGAAGAAGCCGCCGGTCCAGTCGCCGCCGCCGTCGCCGCCCACGATCGCAACGACGCCCTTCGGGGTGAGGGCGCGGCGGAGCCGGTGGAGGGGTCGGCGACCGGCGGTGTCCACGATCACGTCCCAGTGGCGGGCGCCGTCGGTGAAGTCCTGGCGCGTGTAGTCGACGAAGTCGTCGGCGCCCAAGGACGCCACGAGGTCGCGCTTGGCGCCGCTCGCGACGCCGGTGACCTCAGCACCGTAGGCCTTCGCGATCTGGACGGCGAGGGTGCCGACGCCGCCACCCGCGCCGACGACCAGGACGCGCTGGCCGGGCTGCACCTTCGCCACGTCGCGGATCGCCATGAGGGCGGTGATGCCGGAGATCGGCGCAGCGGCAGCCTGCTCGAAGGAGAGGCGCGCGGGCTTGCGGACGAGTGTGGCGCGGGCGCCGACCGCGAGGTCGGCGAGTGAGCCCTCGACGATGCCCATCACCTCGTCGCCGAGGGCGAGATCGGTGACACCCTCGCCGACCGACTCGACGATGCCGGCCGCGTCGCGGCCACGGGGGTGACCCTTCCACAACTTCTTGAAGTCGGGCATGAGCCGCGCGAACTTCGGCTGGCCGGTCATCAGGTGCCACACGTCGGGGCCGATGCCCGCGGCACGGACCTGGATGCGGACCTCGCCGGGGCCGGGGACCGGCTCGGGGATGTCGCGGAACTCGAGCACGTCGGCCGAGCCGAACCGGTCCTGGACGATCGCCTTCATCGCTCGTTCCTCCTCGGTGGTGTGTACGGCGTACACTCAGGGTGCAGAACCTACCGTGTACGGCGTACACTTGTCAAATGGCCGAGCGGATGGAGACGGAACCGGGCACCGAGGCCACGGCGCGTGTCCCCCTCAGCCGCGAGCGGATCCTCCGCACCGCCGTCGAACTGGCCGATCGGGATGGCGTGGAGTCGCTCAGCATGCGCAAGCTCGCGCTCGAGTTCGGCGTGGTACCGATGGCGCTCTACCGACACGTGGCCAACAAGGAGGAACTGCTCGACGGGATGCTCGACGTGGTCGTCGGCGAGATCGACCCTCCCAGCACCGACGAAGACTGGAAGACCGCGGTCCGCGACCGGATCCTCTCGGCGCGGCGGGCGCTCCTGCGTCACCCATGGGCGTCGCGGGTGATGGAGACGCGGACCGAGCCGACCCCGATCGTGATGGCCTACATGGATTCGATGATCGGGATGTTCCGGGTGGGCGGGTTCACGATCGACCTGACCCACCACGCGATGCACGCGATGGGCAGCCGACTGATGGGGTTCTCCCAGGAGCTGTTCAACGACAACTCGGACACGCCCCCGGAGATGGAAGCCGAGATGTACACGGCGATGGCGGACATGTACCCCTCGATCTACGAGCTGTACCTGGCGGTCAGCCACGACGACGCGTCCGTCGTGGGTCCGGGCTGCGATGACCAGTTCGAGTTCGAGTTCGCGTTGGACCTGATGCTGGAAGGGCTCGAACGCCACAAGGACCGAGTCCGGAAGGAAGAGCCATGAGTTCGCCCACGCCCTCACCGCCGCGGGCGCTGATGCGAGCTGTGGTGCAGGACGCCTACGGTTCGCCTGACGCGCTCGCGCTCCAGGAGATTTCCGTACCGACGCCCGGCGACGGTGAGGTCCTCGTTCGCGTCCGTGCGGCCTCACTGCATCCAGACGTCTGGCACGTCGTGACCGGCCGCCCCTACGTGCTCAGGATCATGGGGTCGGGGCTTCGGCGGCCGAAGAACCCCGTGCCGGGCACCGACCTGGCGGGCGTCGTCGAGTCGGTCGGCGCCGGAGCTACGCGGTTCCGGCCCGGCGATGAGGTGTTCGGTGAGATCGTGCGGGTCAACCAGTGGCGCAACGCCGGCGCCTACGCCGAGTACGCGGCCGTGCCCGAGAGCCTCTTGGAGCCGAAGCCGGCGGGCGTCACGTTCGAGGAAGCCGCGGCCGTCCCGACATCCGCGCTGATCGCGCTACGTCTTCTTCGCGATGAGGGTCGCGTGAAGGCCGGGCAGACGGTCCTGGTCAACGGCGCCGGGGGAGGTGTCGGCGTCTTCGCTGTGCAGATCGCGAAGGCGCTCGGTGCGACGGTCACGGCCGTGGACAGTACGGAGAAACTCGAGATGCTCCGATCGATCGGGGCCGAGCGGGTCATCGACTACATGGACGAAGACTTCACCCAGAGCGGCGATCGCTGGGACATCGTCTTCGATGTCGCGGGGAACCACCCATGGTCCGTCGTGAAGCGTGCGATCACCGTGGATGGGACCTACGTCCTCATCGGCCACGACCACTTCGGCGTGGGGGGCAAGTGGTTCGGCAGTCTCGGCCGCTTCGCCGGCCAGCTGGTGCTGTCGCCGTTCGTCCGGCAACTGCCAGGGCTGCGAGGCGTCAAGAGGGAGCGTCCCGAGGACCTCGCCACCGTGGCGAGACTGATCGACACCGGCCAGGTCAGACCCGTCGTGGGCCGCACGTTCCCACTCAGCGAGGTCCGCGACGCGATCCGCTCCATGAGCGAGGGACACACGCTCGGCAAGATCGTCATCACGATCTGATCCCACGGATCCTCCCAGCGAACATCAGCGACCAGCTTCTTGACACGGGTCATATATCCACGATATGACTCCTATCGTGAACACGGATACGCGGCCCTATCGGAGCCCACTCCGGGACGAACAGGCCGAGGAGACCCGGACGCGCATCCTCGAGGCCACGCTGCGGGTCATGGCCGGCGGCCTAGCGAGCGTGACGATCCCCGCGGTGGCACGTGAGGCCGGCGTGTCCGTCCCCACGATCTACCGGCACTTCGGCACGAAGCGCGACCTCATGGCTGAGCTACACCCCCACGTGATGCGTCGCGCCGGCTTCGACGAGGTGGTCCCTCCGCGGTCGATCGACGAACTGCGCGACGGGGTGCGTTCGCTCTTCTCGCGCCTGGACGCGGTCGACGACCTGGCCTGGGCGGCCATGGCGAGCCCGGCAGCCGAGGAGGCGCGAGCGATCCACATGCCGGGCCGGCTGGAGCTGGGGCGCCGTTTCGCCGGCACGATCGAGCCCGAACCCACGAAAGCCGACCGCGAGCGGATCGCGCGCCTCCTGGTGGTCCTGATCTCGTCATCGTCGCTGCGCGTGTGGCGCGACCACCTGGGCGCGTCCGTGGAGGAGGCGGCCGACGACATCGACTGGATGATCCATGCGGCGATCGCGGCCTCGACGCCGAGGGCCAAGCGATGAGCGCCGCGAACGTGCGGCGGCTCAGCGACGTACGGATGTCCGACGCCGCCGAGGTCGGCGGCAAGGCGGCCAGCCTCGGCGAGTTGCTCGCCGCGGGTGTCCGGGTCCCGGACGGCGTGGTCGTGACCGCCGGGGTCACCGACATGACGGCGGACGAGCGTTGGGCGCTGGGGGCCGGGCCCTTCGCCGTGCGGTCGAGCGGCATCGCGGAGGACGGCGCCGAGCGGTCGTTCGCGGGGATGTTCGAGTCGGTGTTGAACGTGCCGGCCGGCGAGCTTCCCGAAGCGGTCGAGAAGTGCCTCGCGAGCGCCGGCGGCGCTCGTCTGGGCGAGTACGAGCCGGGCGGCGATCGTCGGATGGCGGTGATCATCCAGCGGATGGTGGCGCCCGCCGCGGCCGGCGTGGCCCTCACCGCCGATCCGATCAACGGCGATCGGCGCAGCTGCGTCGTCACCGCCGTGCGCGGCACGGGTGACCGCCTGGTGTCCGGGGAGGCCTTCGGTGATGAATGGATCGTCCGCGGGAAGGCAGCCACGGCACGCCGCCAGCCCGAGCACGCGATCGATCGTCGCCAGGCCGTTCGCGTAGCGAGCGAGGCTCGCCGGATCGCAGGTGCTCGCGGCGCACCGCAGGACATCGAGTGGGCGATCGATGCCGACGGAACGCTCTGGATCCTCCAGGCCCGGCCGATGACGGCGCTCCCGCCCGACGTGTCGTGGGACGCGCCCGCGCGGGGTGCCTACACCCGCTCGATCCGCTTGGGCGAGTGGATCGGCGAACCCGTGACGCCGCTGTTCGAGTCATGGCTGCTGACCGCGATGGAAGACCGCCTGCACCTACAACTCAAGGAGTGGCTCGGCCAGCGCGCCCCGCGACCCTTCCACGTGGTGGTGAACGGCTGGTACTTCTACTCGATCAACTGGCTGTCCGGCGGGACGTTCCTGCGGAGCCTGCCGGGCATCGTCGTGCGTTTGGTGCGCCAGCCCAAGCGCGTCGCCGGTGTGATCCCCCCGACCGTTCGCCACAGCGTTCCGATCTTCGAGCGAGAGTGGTACGAGGAGGTGCGGCCGCGCTACCTGGCCGCGGTGGCGGACGCCGAGGCCCGCGTGGAGTCAACGCCGGTGACCGAACTCCCGGCGCTGATCGACCGATCGGCCGACCAGGCCGGGCACTCCTTCGCGTCGATCGCGGCACTGGCCGGTGCCGCGTACAAGACCGAGGTGAACCTGGCGCGGTTCTATCGCCGGCACCTGGCCGGATCGCTCGGTGGCAGCCACCTGCCGCTCGTAGCGGGCTTCGAACCGCCCATGGATCCCGAACGGCACGCCGTGATGTCGCTCGACTGGTGGCAGGCGCCGTCGCCGTCCACGGCGAGGGCGACGACGCCGGCCGCGGACCACGCCCGCCTGGTCGAGGTTCGGCAGGCGGCGGAGGCGGCGGCGCTCGAGTCGCTGGCGTCGTCGCCGCGGCGTCTCCGGCAGTTCCGGCGGCTGTTGACCGAGGCCCAGCACATGGTCCCGCTGCGCGAGGAGCAGGCCCGCGAATTGACCCTTGCCTGGCCGGTGATGCGGCGAGCGGTGCTGCGGATCGGCGAGTCGCTCGTGGCGGACGGGGTGATCGGGGACCCGGACGACGTCTTCTTCCTCACGCGGGAGGAGGCGACCGCTGGAGGAACGACCGCTATCGACGTGTCGGCCCGCCGTGCGGCGCGCGAGGATCAGGCCAGGTTGGTTGCGCCGCTGCTCGTCGGCAGACTCAACCCGATGCTTCGGCGGATGTGGGACTACTTCCCGCGGTTGGTCGGCGCCGAGCCGTCAGAGCGCGCGATCGTCTCGGGGACGCCGGCGTCGCCGGGTCGGGCGAGCGGCCCGGTCCGAGTGGTCCGCGGGCCGGAGGACTTCGACGCGTTGCAGCTCGGCGAGGTCCTGGTGGCGCCGCTCACGGCCCCCGCGTGGACACCACTCTTCACGCGGGCGGTCGCGGTGGTGACCGACGTCGGCAGCGCGGCGGCGCACGCGTCGATCATCGCGCGCGAGTACGGGATCCCGGCGGTGGTCGGCTGCGGCGATGCAACGGCCCGCCTGCACGACGGGATGCGTGTCACGGTCGAAGGCGACACCGGCAACGTCGAGCCGGCGTGAGTGCCTATCATCCGTCGATGCCGGCTTCCGCGTCGCCTGAGCCCGTTGGCCCTGGCGCACCACCCCTGCTGCGCTCCGCGATCATCATCGGCGGTGCGCTCCTCCTCATCCTGGTGACGTACCGCTGGGGCAGAGCGCTGCAGGCTGAGCGATACCGCACGTTCGTCAACGCTCCGCCGCTGACCGGCAACATCGAACCGCGGCTGTCGTGGGCATCGGCCATCCCCGTCGGAGTGGCCGGCGTAGCGCTCGCGCTCACGCCGAACTGGATCTCGAAACTCAGGTGGCGACATCTCCTGATCGCCGGTACCGCAGGAGCCCTGCTGTGGTCGATCGGCCTCGCCGCGACCGACGGTGCGGATGGATTCCTGCGATCGCCGACGAGCAGCGTCGACTACCTCCACACCGTGAGCCGAGTGACGGATCCGCTGAGCTTCCTCCGGTCCTTCGTCGATCACCTGCCGGCCCTTCAGGGCCACGCGTTCTCCCATCCCCCAGGGATGGTGCTGCTCCTCTGGTCACTCGACCGAGCCGGACTCGGGGGGCCGTGGGGCGAGGCCGCCGTAGGCCACGTCGCGGCTGCCCTCACCGTCCCCGTGATGCTTCACCTGATCCGGAACGTCGAGGGGGAGGGATGGGCACGGCGGGCAACTCCGTTCCTCGCGTTCGCGCCGGCGGCCGTCTTCTACGGCTCCGGGGCCGATCCCCTCTTCATGTTGCTCGGGATCACGGGCGTGGCGCTGATGGTCAAGGGTCTTCGCGATGCACCTCCTGCGCCGAAGGGTCTATCCATGGTCGCGAGCGGGGTGGTGCTGGGGACCGCGTGCTTCTTCTCCTACGGGATGATCCTCGTCGTGCTGGCGGCGATCGCCGTGTGCTTGGCGCAGCGGCGGTTCGACGCCGCAACCCGAGTCGCCGTGGGGGTCGCGGCGGTCGCGGCTGGCTTCGCGCTCGCAGGCTTCTGGTGGCTCGAGGGATTCCTCGCGGCTCGCCCACTGGTGCTGGCGAGCGTGGTACGCAGCCGGCCCTACTCGTACTTCGTCGTAGCGAACATCGCGGCCATCCTCGTCGTCTTCGGGCCCGCGGTCTGGGTGGCCCTGACCCGCCTCCGATGGCGGAGGTGGCTGCTTCCGGGCTTCGGGCTCGCGCTCATGTTCGTCGCCGATATCTCCGGTCTCTCCAAAGGAGAGGTGGAGCGGATCTGGCTGCCCTTCGTTCCACTGGTCATGGCGGGAACGGGGGTGTTCGAGGGGCGGTCGCTACGGCTGTGGCTTGGACCACAGCTGGCATGGGCTTCGTTGGTGCAGTTCGTGGTTCGATCGCCATGGTGAGACCGCACCGATCAGCCGGCTGTGAGCCGGATACTGACACCGGCCTGTACGCTCCCGCGGGTGGAACGTCCGCAGCCGAACCGATCGACCCGGATCGCGGGCGTCGTCCTCGCGGCCTCGCTCGTAGCCCTGGGTGTATGGCTCCTATCCGGCAGGGGTGACGCTCCGGAAGGCGGGAACGGCAGCGAGGACGCTGCGGCGCTGATCGCCGCCGTCTGTGAGGACGTTCCCCCGGACATGATGATCCGCACCGACGCGTTCGCGAGCGCCGGGAGGGCGGTCGCCGGGGACGCGCAGGCGCTCGCAGACCAAGGGTTCGCGGCAGAAGCGCAGGACGCCAGCGAACTCGCCGGTCTCCTCCAGGCGATCAGCGACGCCAACGAGGCCCAGGAGGACACGGCGGCGCTCTTCGACGAGTTCCTCACGAAGTTCCACGACTTCGGCTGCTAACGGCACCTCAACCTGGAGCGGGGTCGGCCATGTGGACCTATCACCCGGGCGGCGGATACGGGTCCAGTCCGTACGTCCATTCCACCTGGAACCGGCCGTCCCGCCCCTGGATCAACACCTGGCTCGGCGGGTTCGTCTGCGCCAGGTCGATCGCCGCCCGGATCGCCAAGCGCTTCAACGCGTGCCGGGTGAAACGCCGCCCACCCTCTTCGGCCACCTTCCAGGCGTCTTCATCGGGGCTGACCAGATACCTGGTGCGTTCAGGCATGTGCGACCCTCCTCTTCGGCCTGGTTCCTGATCCCTCCCCCGACCTCGTTGCCGCGAGGACGCCGGGGTGTTCACGAAACGAAACTGCCTGCGCGGGAAGGGTCGCGTGAACCCTTCGGGCGGTTGGTGGCAATACGAGATGGACCCAACCGGCCCCATAACATCCTTCGGCGTCTTCCCAGCGCCAGGGGGCTCGGTTGGGTCCACCTTCTGACCCAACGGCCCTGATCACGACGCGGCGGCCGGGATCCGCCGAACGAGTTCGACCGAGATGTACGCCTGCCATCCCACGAGGTCCCATGCGCCCGAAGGGGTTTGCTCGTAGGTCTCCCGCGACAGGAGCCCACCGGTGTCCGGGTCGAAGAGCAAGCGGGTCTCCACGTTGGTGGCGCGCACGGAGAAGGACTCACCTTCACGCCCCAGTTGGTCCTCGTCGGGGCCCAGCAACCGGACCCCATCCAACGTGGTGGCGGCAGAGAGCAACGCGGTACGGGTCGGTCCGGGCAGGTTGCCCTGTGCCAGGAGGTCACCGATCAGGGCGAACGCGAGGGCATCACCTTGTCCATACGGCGCGATCGAACCGTCCCGCAGCGAAGTCACGAGGAGGTCCGGATCGACCGGGATGTCCTCGGCGGCCACCAGCGGCCCTTCCCCTGGACCGAATTCGTCGCGGACGAGGCGCCCGGCGACGGGAAGCGGGGGGCCACCCGATTCCGACCAGGCTCGCTCGTCCTCGGGGCTGGGGAACGTCACGGCCCGGGTGACGGAGCGCACCTCACCCGAGCCGTCCTCCCGGAGCCACTGATCGACATCGAGGAGCACCTGCGCTCTGACCTCCCCGCCCCCCAGAACCTCCTGGGCTTCCGTTCGAACCTCTTCCGAGACCTGATGTAGGTACTCGCCGGACCCCGGTTCGAGCGCCGTGTAGGGGACGGCTGCCAGGTCGTCGAGCGCCCGGGCCGCAGCCGACCGGGGACGCGAGGTGGACCACACGAGCGCCGAGACCACGAGCACGGCGACGATCGCCGCGGCCACACCGATCCGTGAGACGTCGCGACGGCGGCCCTGCATCGCCTCGCCCAGCAGCAGGCGCGCGCGCGCCTTGGCAGCGGGGTCGACCCCGGGCTCCCCGAAGAAGTGCCGGATCAGGTCTCGTTCATCCATCGCCATCTGGGTCCTCGTCGAGATATGCCGTCCAACTCTGTATTCCCGTTGCGGCGGTGATCCGTTCACGGAGCAACCGGCGCGCCCGGTTCACCCGGGACTTGGCGGTGCCGGAAGGGATGCCGAGCGCGGTGGCGATCTCCTCGTACGTGAACTCGCCCAGCACGTGCAGGAGCAGCGGCTCGCGGTCGCGCTCCGGCAGCGCCAGGAGCGCATCGCGGATCGTCCCCGCGAGCCGCTTCGCGTCCAGATGCGCCACGTCTTGGTTCGGGTCGGGCTCGAACGTTGGGATGGGCACGCGTCCCCGCAAGGCCAGATGCGTGCGCTCATCCCGTGTGTGATGGCGGATCAGGTTGGTCGCGATGCCGTAGAGCCACGGCCGCGCGGAGTTCGCGGACACGGCGAACCGGTCACGTCGAGCGAACGCCACGGTGAACGTCCGGGCCGTGATGTCCTCACCCACGACGTCACCAACCCGCTGCCCCACGTAGCTGGTGACGGCATCGTAGTGCCGCTCGAAGATGGCACCGAACGCCTCGGGGTCGACGATCGAAGCTGCGATCACCTTGCCGTCATGCACCGGGCAAGGCTAGCGGGCGCGCCGAACTCAGTTCGACCAGCGGAGCGACGACACCGAGGCGCTCAGCGTGCCATAGTTCGTACAGTTCGGCGTGCAGAGCACCGACGAACCGCCGAACTGCGAGTGCTGGAACTTCCGGTTGCGGTCGCAGCCGCCGAACCCCTTCCCCGAGGAGAACCGGTCGTTCCACGTGTCGGTCACGTAGTCCACCTCCCAGGTGAGCGAGGCCGAACAGGTGGCGCTGGCGTAATAGCTCTTGCTCGAGCCCGAGTAGAACGTGTTGTCGAACTCCGTCCCGATGAGGACGACGCTCGAGGCGGCGGCGGAGTTGACGGTCGACTCCGACAGCGTGAGCGGCGTCGTGTCCGACGACACGGAGAGCGCACCGTCCGATCCGGCGGCCAGTGCTTCGGCGTAGGTGTCGAAGCAACCGATGAGCACCGGTTCCGCGAGCACGCGATCGCCCTCCTGAGAGATCGGCTGCAACTCGTAGGCGCAATCATCGCCCCCTTCAGCGGCGGCGAACGTCGGCGTGAACACGACCGAACCGAGCAAGAGCAGGGGCAACACCCTCCGCATGGTTCCCTCCCATCGCTTCCAGACTCCAGACGGCGCGAACGTAGCCATCCGCACTTCACCGAGGAAGGATCCTGGTGCATCGGTTCATCACCGGAACGGAACGGAGGCTCGGGAGCGAACGGTTCAGCGCCGTCACGGCAATACAGAGACATGAGCATCCCGACCGTGTACCTCGTGGGGATCGAGCGGCTGCCCCTCATCCCCGAGTATCTGAACCTTGGCACCGTCGTCGTCGTCGCTCCGGATCAACGCACGTTGGACGCCTGGGATGACGAACGGCGCATCGCCCGGGCCGCCGAGGAACCGGCGATGGAAGCGGCGTCCGCCACGGTGATCGATCTCGACGGCAGGAGGATCCTGGTCGGGGGCGGTTCGCTCCCCTTGAGCGACCTGGAGTTCCGCGTTCTCCACGCTCTGTTGGACCCTCCAGGGCGGGCCGTCTCGTTCGACGAACTCCGCACATGCGGCTGGGGCGGCGCCGCCATGGAGTTCGACGTCACCTCCGTCCGCGCCCTGATCCAACGGCTGCGCGCCAAGCTGCAGGTGGCCGAGGCACCGATGTCGATCGTCTCGGTGCGGGGGTTCGGGTTCCGCGTCGAACCGAGGGCGGCGGCGCGGTCGGTGCAGCTCCAAGCCTTGTGAACGATCCTGCGCGAAGCGATCGACGCCTCGGGCATATGCTCCGAGCCTGATGCAGCCGGACATCCGGTACACCGACGGCGATGCGCAGATCGCGTATCAGGTCCTGGGGCACGGGGACCTCGATCTCGTGTTCGCGTTCGACTGGGCGAGCAACGTCGAGCTCATCTGGCAGCACGCGAGCGTCGAGCGGTTCCTGCGCCGGCTCGCCTCGTTCTCGCGTCTCGTGGTGTTCGACCCCCGCGGGATGGGCCTGTCCGATCCGGTCATCACCCCACCGGCGCCCGAGGAGTGGATGGACGACGTGCGCGCGGTGATGGACGCCGTCGGCTCGCCGCAAGCCGCGATCGTGGGACACGGCCACGGCGGTCAGCTCGGGGCGATGTTCGCGGCTTCGCATCCGGAGCGCACGCGGGCGCTCGTGCTGATCAACGCGTTCGCCCGACTGCGCCGCGCGCAGGACTACCCCGCAGGCATGCCCGAGCACATCGAGCGCACGATCCTCGACCAGATCCGGTTGGGGTGGGGCTCGGGGATCTCGCTCGCGACCCTGGCGCCCGAGATCGCCGGCGACGAGCAGACGATCCGGTGGTGGGCGAGCGTGGAGCGCGCGGCCGGCTCGCCGCGGCGGGCGGTCCGCAAGCAGGAACTGGTGCTTGACTTCGACATCCGCCATGTCCTGCCTGCGATCTCGGTCCCGACGCTCGTGATGTCCACGAACGGGGACCCGTACGTGATCCCCGCGCACGGGCGGTTCCTGGCGGAGCACATCCCGGGGGCTCGCTCGCTGGAGCTCGCTGGACCGGGCCACTGGCCATGGGCGTCGGGGGACGCCGCTGACTCCATGGACGCGATCGAGGAGTTCCTCACGGGGACGCGGGCACGCCTCGGCACCGAGCGGATCCTGGCGACGCTCGCGTTCACGGACATCGTGGGTTCGACCGAACTCGCGGCCGAGATCGGGGACCGGCGATGGCGCGAGCTGCTGGAAACGCACGACTCCGTTGCGCGGCGTGAGGTGGAGAAAGCGCGCGGTCAGATGGTGAAGAGCACCGGGGACGGGATGCTCGCCACGTTCGACGGCCCCGCGCGCGCGATCCGCGCCGTCCGCGGGATCGGCGAGTCGCTCTCGGCGGTGGGTCTGCAGATCCGCGGCGGCCTGCATACGGGTGAGGTCGAGGTGCGCGACGGCGACATCGGCGGTATCGCCGTCCATATCGGGTCGCGGGTCGCCGACCTGGCGGGGGCCGGCGAAGTCCTCGTCTCCTCCACCGTGAAGGACCTCGTTGCCGGGAGTGGTATCGACTTCGAGGACCGCGGTCAGCACGAACTCAAGGGCGTCCCCGGCGAGTGGCAGATCTACGCCGTCGCCTCCGTGTGACCCGGACTCCACCCGGCGTCCGGAGCTGGTCCGGTCACGCTGCTCCCAGCACCTCGATGAACGCCGCCTGGGTGGCCGGCGACGGGCTCGCACCGAGTTCCGAGGAGAGCTTCACGCGCAGACGCTCGTAGGTCGCGAGCGCCTCCGCGTTGTTGCCGGCTGCGACGTGCGCCCGCATGAGCGTCACGTACGCCTGCTCGCGGAACGGCTCGAGCGTGATGACCCTCTCGGCGTCCTGCGCGCAACCGGTGTGGTCGCCGTTCGCGAACGCGATCTCCGCTCGGCACGACAACGCGCGCACCCAGATCGCGCGAAGGTGGGCCCGCTGCTGCTCGACCCAGTCGCCGTCCGAGCCCTCCAGGAAGGGTCGACGGGCTATCGCGTTCGCGACCAGCGCGGCGCCGTGCGCGGCCAACCGATCCCCGTCACGGAGCAACGCCTCCGCGTCGTGTGCGGCGGCCGCCGCCACCTCGACATCCACCCACGTATCCGGCGGCAGACGCAGCTGGTAACAGCCGAACGCGTGCTCGATCGTCGCCGCGGCGCCGCTCTCGGCGAGCACGCCCCGGAGCTTGCTGACGATCGCGCGCAGGGCCGCGCTCCACGACGCCGGTGGGGCTCCATCCCAGAGGACATCGGCGATGCGCTCGATCGACAGCGCATCGCTGCGCTCGGAGGCCAGCAGCGCGAACGCGAGGCGGCCCTGGCTCCCCGGCAGCCGGCTTTCGGGCACCAAGACGTCGCCGCGCTCGAGCGCGATGTTCCCGGCCAGGTAGATCCGTAGCTGCGGTTCGTCCATACCCTCGAGCGACGCCAACGTTCCGCCAACGCCGCCTCCCTAGTATCCGGGCTCGAGGAGGTGATCACATGATCAAGGAAGTCACCTGTGAGTGCGGGTTCTACGCCCGCGGGATCGAGGAGGACCTCGTCGTCGTCGTCCAGGCGCACGGGACCGCCAAGCACGGGATGGATGTCACCCGTGACCAGGTCCTCGCCCAGCTGAAGCCGGTCGGCGCCTGACCCCGAGAACGCCAACGGAAGGAGAGCACCCATGACACGTGCACGCATCGTGGCGGCGCTCGTAGCGGTCGTGATGCTCGCGGCGCCCGTCTCCGCAGGAGCCGCGACGCCCAGCAGCGAGGCGACCTGCGTCGGGCTCGCGTCGGCGTTCTTCGGTCAACAGGGGATCCGCGACGACGTCGCGCACGCGATCGCCGCCGGGTTCGGGATCCCGCCGGGCGCCGAAGTCAGCCGCTTCGCGCACGTCCAGCTCGGAGACACCGCGGCCTGCATCGCGAACGGGCAAGGCTGAGCTGCGTCACCCGGGGAGCCGGCCTCTACGGCAGTTCGAAGGCGTCGATGAGGTCGAACTCCCCGGGTGAGTGTCCGCACTCGGTGAGGTAGCGCGCCACCTCGCTGCGGTGCTGCGTCCCGTGGTTCACGATGTGGGCCAGGATCAACCACCTGGGAACGGACATCTCGGCGTCCAGAGCCAAGGACTCCGCCTGTACGGCCGCATCGAGCGAACCCACGTAGGTCAGCAGGCGCCCATCTTCCTCGGTGCAGAACGCGTGGATGCTCTCGAGATCCTCCAGGGGAAGCACGTCCCACACGTAGGTCTCGCCGACATCGTTGCCCTCGCAGAACTCGCGCCAGCTCCAGTCGACATCGACAAGATGCCTGAGCGTCTGGAAAGCGCTCCGGTGGTCCAGGTTCGCCGTCCGCTGGAACTCCTCATCCGATAGGCCCGCCGCGGTCGTCAGGATCCGATCGTTCGCCCACGCGTGGAAGCGAACGAAGGCGAGCAACGATCCCGCGTCCATGAAGGGATGGTAAGCGTAGCTACGCGGTCCGGCCCTCCACGTAGAGGCCGTCGATCGTCACCGGCTCGGGGGAGGTGACCGTGATGACGATCTCCGCTGGCCCACTCGCCGGGAGATCGATCGTGCAGAAGACCGCGGCTCCGACGAGGGTGCCGCCGGACTCCAGCAGGTCCCCTGCCGCGACGCCCTCGATCGTCACCGCTGCGGTGGCGTCAGGTCCGGTGGTCGGTCCTCCGAGCACGCACAGCCGGTCCCCCGTCGGGACGGTGATGCTGTACGTCGCCCCGTCCTGACCCACGTGCGACGTCTCGGCGAACATGTCGACCACACCGACGTTGGCGACCCAGCTTCCCCCATAGCTGACGGCCGGATCCGCGTCGTCCCACGGCATCACGAAGCGTCGGATCTGGGAGACCGCCGAGTTGCCCCGCCTGTCCTCCGCCACGATGCGGACCTCCCACGATCCACCGCCGGGCGCGATCCGTCTGGTAGCTGATGACTTCGTCCCCTCATCGATGGTGGCCCACCTCGTCCTTCCCCACCGGCGAACCTGGATCTCCCACCCCCCGACCCCCGTGCCGTATCGATCGTCCTTGATCGAGAACGAGATGGGGTGCGTGAGGGAGGACGCCCGGGGCTCCGGCGCGGGGAACCTGATCTCCGGCGCCGTGTAGTCCATGCGAAGCAAGGGATACTCGTTCGGGATGGAATCCACGCACGGACGTCGGTTCGAGCACGGATCGCCGGCCCAGACCGAGAAGATCACGAAGTCGAAGCTGTCCGGCGACCCGATCTTCCGCTCGAGGACCTCTACGGTCACGCCGCTGCCGCCGGCGCGGCCGGCCGCGAGGCTGCGATCCACCAGATCTCCGTTGGCGCGGAGCAAGACGCCTCGCATCCGGCCGGCCGCGTAGAAGACCCCGACGAGGTAGTCAGCCCGCCTATCCGCGTTCGTGTCGATGTCGATCTCGAAGAAGCCGATCTCACCGTCCACCTGCGCGTTCGAGAACGGCTCGTGCGTGTGGATGACGAACCGAGTCGTTCCTCGCTGGTGCCTCGCCACGACCGATCGCAGGTCCAGGGGGCCGCGGGCGTCGTTCCCGTCGTTCCGCGAGACGGTGATCGCGGCGTTGACCGTTGGTGCCAGGGAGGGAACGAGCAGCATCGCTACGGAGATAGCGACGGCGAGCCTTCGCCCCACGGGGAACCTCCATCAGCGTGTCGAAACGCAACCTATCGATGAAACCCCCGGAACGCAACCCGATGGCGTCGGGGATAGAGGGCCGGTCTAACCCGCGTCGAAGACGGCGGCAGCAGGGCCGAACGGCTCGCCGTCGATGAGCGCACCCGGTCCCGACGGCATGATGCGCAGCAGCGTGAGCCCGGTCGCGATCTGGACACGGATCAGCCCGGGTTCGGGGAAGCGCTCGGGACGCAGGCCGCCGTAGTACGCCGCCAGGATCTGCGCGGCCGAGCGTCCACGCTTCGCCTTGCCGTAGGCTCCCCACTGCACCATCCCGACGCCGTGTCCCCAGCCGCGCCCATGCACGAGGACCGCGCCGTTCGCAGACGACACCGACATCCACCGCGACGGGATCGTGAGCGGCAGGCGATCGGAGGGATACGTCTTCGGCTCCAGGCACGGGGCCCAGGTGTTGATGGCTGCACGGAAGGAGCTCGCCTCGAGCGTCGTCGAGGTCCCGCCGCCGCGAACCCTCACGTGCTCGGCGCCACCCGAGACGGAGGAGATCCGCCGGTCGGCCGGCCAGAGATCCTCCCTCGCCAGGAACCGCGCCAGGTGGCGGGATCCGATCCTGACCGACCACCGGGAGGTGGGCGAGGCCGTGTCGTCGTGTTCCGGCACGCCGCGGAGATACGGGAGTGCGGAGCCGCCGAAGATGTCCTCGTTGGCGTACGTGCGTCCGTTCGAGGTGGAGAAGTACAGCGTCGTCGCGGGACGTCCGTCGAACAGGAGAACCTGACCGCGGGTTCTTCGGACCGCGCCGATCCACGGCTTGATCGAGCCCGGCCGCTCGAGGGGGATCCCGCGGTAGACCTGGCACGAGGCGGTGGCGCAGATCGGCGTGCTCAGCGCTTCTCCCTCCTCGCCTCGCCAGCCGATGGAGGCGAGCGCGTAGCTGCGCGCGGCGATCGCCTGTGCCTCCAGGGCAGCGCGCGGCCACGACGGCGGCACCTCGGCGATGCCCTCGAGGTACCGTTCGAAGGAGAGCGTGGCGGTGAGCGTGAACGACCCGTCGTCTGTTCTCGTGACGGTGAGGCGGCCCGGGTAGCGGGCCTCCAGACGAGGCTGTTCGGCATCCACGCACTCGGAGGAGACATGCGGATACGCGCCACGGACCCGGAAGGAACCGTCCGCAGGCGGTTCCAGGGTGACCGTCTGACCGAGCTCGACGACCGGGGACGGTGGACCCGAAGCTGACGGGGCCGACGTCGTCGTGACCGCTGACGTCCTCGCGGACGAGATCGGATCCACGGCGGTCGTGCAGGCTGCCGATACGACGAGCAGCGCGACGAGACCGCCGAACGAACGGAACGCGCCCTCACCGATCGACATGGACCAACGGTACGGCGGCGAACGAAAGGGCGCAGTCGATGTCGCGCGGGAAGATGATCTGCGCTCCCTCGGCGGTCTCGAACAGACCGAGCGTGTTGCCCTCCGAGTCTTCGAGATACGCCCGTGACTCCCTCCTGATCGACTCGGAGATCCCATGCCGCCCAGGCTGCGGGCGCTACCACCGTCAAGCCTCATCCCGGCGTGCGAGCAACTCGCGAAGCCCCGGGAGCACCGCTCGGTCACGTTCGCGACCCGCCGCTTCCTTGGACCGGATGACGTCGGCGAGCGAGGCGACCTGCACCTGCACGCCGGCGACGGTCATGGCGACGGCGTCGCGTCGCAGATCCTCGTACCCGCGCGTCCCGCTGGGCTCGAACGCGACATCCAGGTCTCCCATCGAGGTCTGCATGTTCCAGATGCGCACCCGAGCGAGCGACTCCGCAGAGTGATCGAACGGCACGCCGTCGGGTTCTCCGCTCACACGGATACGGGCGTTCATTTCCCTGAGCGCGTCGGAAAGACGCTCGAGGTTCCGCTTGGCTTCTTCCGGCGCGATGTCGAGGTCGGTGGTGACGTGCGCGGCTCCATGAAGGACGGCCGCGAGTCCCCCGATCACCACGTACCGGACGCCATGACGATCCAGCGTCGCGATGATCTCCTGCGGTCGGAACTCAGCCATCCGGTCGATCCATCGACCCCAGACCCATCAGCGCGAGGCCCTCGAGCATCCGTTCGAGCCGCTCGTCGGGCGTCGCCGCGGCGCCGCACGGAGCAGTGGTGACGCTGGCGCAAACGGTCG
>JBBDHX010000033.1:33167-55491 GCA_040880745.1 Actinomycetota bacterium | reverse complement strand
TCCACGCATCCTCGTCCAAGGGTGTGACATAGATCTGCAGGTCGAGACCACAAGCGCGGATCAACCCGAGCAACCGCTCGAGGGACGGCTCGACCTCGCCTCCTTCGATCCGGGCGACCAGGGATTGGGAGACCCCCGCACGCCGGGCCACGACCTGCTGGGTGAGACCCGCCCGCCGGCGTGCCTCGCGGAGGAAGTGGCCACTCATGCTCACCTCTGCAGTATATCTGTGCTGCATACTTGTCATGCGCGTCGCTCATGCTGCCCTACATCGTGTCTCGGTCTGCGCGGCCAGATCCGAGGTGTTCCCGCGCCAGGTGACGAAGCGCGATCGATGCCGCGTCCGCCGCGAGGGTGGCGACCACCGTACGCTCCGCTCGATGGGGACCCGAGGAGACATCCTTGGCCTCCAGGTCCTCCGTGACGAGCCACCCGGCGGCCCGCGCGTAGGGGCGGAAGATCGCGACGTCGACGTCCCGGCCGCTTCCCCGCACGGCCACGAGCACGTCGGCGAGGAGGCGGCGTCCAGGCGCATCCGCCCCAACCTTCCACCCGAGTTCACCGTCGATGAACGTGTCGACCTCGTCATCGGCCGAGCCGCGATCTGTACCCGCAGCCGCAGCCGCAACGAACCTCGCGTCCAGGGCGCGGAGAGCACCGAGCGGGTCCGCTTCCTCGAGGGCATCGATGACCGTGTGGACCTGCCGCAAGGACAATCCACCGAGGTCGGTGAGTGCGCGGATCAGGCGGAGCCTCCTGAGGTGCTCGTCACCGTACGTTGCTTGCGTGGCCGCGGTGGCTGTGCCCGGATCCAGGAGACCTTCGCGGAGGTAGTACTTGACCGTCGCCACCGCGAGGCCGGCGTGACGCGAGAGATCGGATACTCGCACGTATAGATAGTATCGCTATCCGCTACTGGATAGTGGTCCTCTCCATTCAAACGGCTTCGCGGTCTGATACGTCTGCTCCATGGACACGTGGGATGCGATCCGCGCCAGGCGCAACGTTCGGTCGTTCACCGATCGGTCGATCGTGCCAACCGATCTCGACCGGATCTTGGAGGCTGGGCGCCGGAGCCCCTCGTCGATGAACCAGCAGGCGTGGGATCTGATCGTCCTCACCGACCGAGAGCGGCTCCGCGACCTGGCCCGCGTGTGGCGCTACGCCCAGCACGTCGCCACGTCCGCCGCCACCATCGCGCTCGTCGGGCCGGCGGCGAACGACCCCGACGAACGCGAGACGATCCAGTTCGACCTCGGTCAGGTGGCGATGAGCGTCATGGTGACCGCGGCCGACCTCGGCATCGGGAGCTGCCACGCAGCGGTCGGCGATCAGGATCTGGCTCGCTCGATCCTCGGTCTGCCTTCGGACCGGGAGTGCATGTGGCTGATCGCGCTCGGCGAGCCCGCCGACGGTCCACTGACACCCATCGAGCGGCTGGATCGCCGGCCGTTCGAAGAGGTTGTTCATCGCGACCGCTGGTCGCGGGGCACAGCTTAGGCCGCCACCGGCTCCCAGATCATCTCGCTCACTTGCAGGATCACGTCGAAGCCACCGTCGGGCATCGGACGGACCTCGCCTTCCACGGCGAACGTCCGGTCGTTGAGCCAGGCGTAGCGGCCGTCGTCGGTCACATGCTCCATGGTGCCGAGCAGCTGACGCATCCCCGACCCCGTGAGGCGAGCGAGCCCGGACCAATGGAACAGGATCGTCGCCCCGTCGTCGGTCTCGAGCACGCCGCGGAACTCCGGCACCAGGGCGTCATCGACGCGCCGGCGCGGGAAGTTCGCCGCGCGGTACCGCGCCGAGAGGCGGCCATCGGTCCGCCCCTCGGCGATCAGGAAACTCTGTCCCTCGGTACCACCGGTCCCTTCGATGGCGACGCTCCACGCCTCAGGCGTCGTGAACGTCACGCGGTAGAAGGGCTCGAGCCGCATCAGCGCGCCGCCAGCCCCGCCACGGTGAACGGCAGGCCGCCCCACGACCCGAGCGAGGTCAGCGATCTGTCTGCTCCGACCGACCATCCGGCGATCTGACCCTGGTCGGCGTCGATCGCGTAGAGGAAGCGGTCGTCCGCGCTCAGGTCCTCGTCGCGCAGACCTGGCCGTCCGTCCACGGTGATCCCCGCGGTCGCGTCCTCGAGCGTGAGCGACCCGTCCATGCCGATGGCGTAGCGGGAGACCGCGCCGTCGGCGAAGTTGGTCGTGAAGGCCGTGCGCCCATCACGCGTGATCACGGCCCAGCAGATCTCGCTGCGCCCGTTGCCGACGCTCGCCGTCACCGGGACGACGCTGTCGCCGTCGATCCGGTAGGACGAAGCCGCGGCGGCGCCCTCCTGGGCACCGAACGCCTCGGTCACGACCAGGACTCCCTCGTTCGAGACGGCGAACCCGTAGGGCGTGGGACCCTGCGAGATGATCGTGCGGCGCTCGCCGAGCGTCCCGTCCATCCCCACGGGCCACGCCGAGATCATGTCGGCGCCGCGCTCGGTCACGATCAGCTCGGCACCGTCGGCGGTGAAGCCCACCTGCGCACCGTCGGGCGTGGACAACGCCCACGAACCGGTCGGCACCAGATCGCCGTCCACCAGGCGGAAGCCGTTGATCGCGGCGTCGCCGGTGGCCAGCACGAACACCAGGCCGCCGAACTCGGCGACGCTCTTGGGCGCGGCGCCCGCCGGCGCCATCTTCGTGAGCTCGACGCCGCCACCTGCGACGGAGAAAACGCTCACGTCGTTGCTCGCGGCGTTCGTCACCAACAGGTGGCGACGGTCGAGCGTGAGCGTGACGGAGCCCTGCGACGTCAGGTGTGCCACGTCGTCGCCGGCGCCACCGGTAGCGACGCGAGCGGTCTGGGTGAGCGCGCCTGCAGCCGTCCGCGAGAACGCGATCACCTCGTTGTGCGGCGCGTTGGTCTGTACGAACACCGCGCCCTCCATGGAACTCTCCATGGCCCTTTCCCCCTTCCATGTCTCGGACGGGCTACGGTGCGCGCCAGGCACGTAGGCGTTACGCGAAGAACGCGGGAAGTTCCTGACTCGATCGCTGACGCGCGAGGCTCAGTCCCCGGTGCGCGGCGTGCCACCGTCGGCGAGCATCGCCAAGCGGCCGAGGTACATCTCCCATCCTTCGCGATGGAGCACGTTGGCGGCCTCATCGGGCAGGCCGGAGTGGCGCAGGTGAAGGCTCGTACCGCCTTCTGCCGCTTCGAGCGCGATCTCGACCGTGGTCGACCCCGGTGGCACGTCAGCGCTCCCGACCCAGCCCCAGGTGAAGACGATCCGCACCGGCGGATCTACCTCCACGTACTCACCGAGGGCGACGACGCCTTCGGACATCTCGACGCGATAGATACCGCCGGGTCGTGGATCCAACTCCGCTGCGCGCCCCATCCACTTCGTGTAGCGGGCGGCATCGGTCAAGAAGGCGAAGACTTCATCCGGCGTCGCCGCCATGTATCGCTCCACTTCCAGGACGCGGTCAGCCACGGCGCTCTCGCTCCAGGGCCGCGCCGATCGCGTCGAGGTCTCCCTCCCACATCTCGCGGAGCACCGCCTGCAGCGATCCGAGCGCTTCGCGATCCGCCCGATAGAACCGCCGGGTGCCTTCGCGGCGCTCCGTGACGAGACCGGCCTCGCGTAAGACCCGCAGGTTCTGCGAGACGGCCGGCCAGCTGACGTCTGACCTGGACGCGATCTCGCCTGCGGGGCGCTCCACGTCCCAGACCAGGCGCAGGATCGCGCGCCGCCGGGGGCTGCTGATCGCCTCGAGCACCGCTTGCATGCAGGGTATCGAACCACATGCTTAAGGTTGACACAATCCTTTAGGGTGGGCTTAAATAGACGGGATCCGAGCGAGGGACGAGGGAGGACGAGCTATGTCGCGCGAGATCGTGCTGGGGATCGGGATCCACACCGCCGCCGAGCCCATCTACACGGCCATCGCCTCCAAGGAGGGGCTGTCGAAGTTCTGGGTGCCGAACGTCACCGCAGAGCCTGTGGTCGGGAGCGAGTCGACGTTCCAGTTCACCGGAGCGCCGGTGAGCCTGCGGATGCGGGTGGACCGGCTGGATGAAGCCAAGGAGATCGAGTGGACGTGCCTGGGCGACTTCCCGAACTGGGAAGGCACGAAGGTGACCTGGTCGCTCTCCCCCGAGGACGAGCACGGTGGCACCAACGTCTTGTTCATGCACACGGGCTTCTCCGATGACGTGCCGTCCTTCGAGCTCGGCAGCGTGGCGCACACCTGGTCCTCGATCTTGGACCACCTGAAGGAGCTGGCCGAGACCGGCACCACGACGCCGCCGCTCACCTGAGCCGACATGGACGTGACCATCCAGACGACGATCGCGCGGCCGCGCGAGCACGTGGCCGACTACGTCATGGATCACGAGCATGACACCGCGTGGATCGGAGGCATCACCGAGAGCGAGCTGCTCGGTGAACCGCCGCTGCGGGTCGGTTCCGATGTGCGCCGGGTGGCGCACTTCCTGGGCCGGCGGATCGACTACGTGCTGCGGGTCGAACGCCTCGACCCCGGTACGTTCCTGGGCATGCGCTCGGTGAAGGCGCCGTTCCCGATGACCGTGGACTACGCGTTCGAGGACGGCGGCCCGGGGACGACGGTGCGGATCCGCGTCGGGGGTGAGCCGGGGCGGATGTACCGGCTGACCGGTCCCATGCTCGCCCGACAGACCGAGAAGTCGATCGCGAGCGACCTCGAGCGGCTCAAGACCCTGCTGGAAGCCGAGGGGGCATGAGGGTCCGACATGAGGTTCGGACCCGAGTCGATGACCGGACACCGGTCGAACCCTGAGATGCGGCCCTCACGCGGTCCGCGCGGCGCGCGAGCGAACGATCCTGAACGCGAGCAGCAGGGCCGCGACCGCAACCACCTGCGCGCCGACGACGATCTTGGTCACGTCGAGAGCAGGCTGCCAGCGAACGTCCTCGCCGCTGATCACGAAGACGCCGGCCGGCTTGGCGTTCACGCCGAACCCGCTCCCTCCGCCTGACCCCTGGCCGCCAGGTGCCTCACCGCCGCCACCGCCGGCTCCGCCTTGCACCCGAGCCGCGGGGATCACCGTCACGCCTTCCTTCTCGACGGGATCGCCGAACACGCGCCGCACCGTCATGGCGTCCTTGGCCTGCTCGATGGTCTCCCGAACGTCCACGAAGCCTTCCATCGTCCCCTCCTGTGGTCTGGATGCCCCCATCCAACCTCGATCGGCGGCATCGCGCACGGGCCGCTCGACTCCTCAGGCGTGGGCCGGGAGACGAACCTCGACGCGCAGACCCCCTAGAGGGCTGTCGGACAACTCGACCCGTCCCGCATGCGACGCAACGACTTCGCGCACGATCGCCAGACCGAGCCCTGTCCCCCCTGCTTCCCGGCTCCTGGCCCCATCCAGGCGGACGAACCGGCCGAAGACCCGGTCGCGGTCGGCTTGCGCGATCCCCGGTCCGTCGTCCTCGACCTGGAAGACCACCTCGCTCTCGGTCCGGCGCAGGCTCAACGAAAGCTGGGACCGGGCGTGGCGCGCTGCATTGGCCGTGAGGTTGCGCACCATCTTCTCCAGGTGCGCCGGGTTCCCCAGCACCCGCGCCGGGGCCACGGCCTGCGTGTCGACCCGGACCCGGGCATCGTCCCGCAAGCGAGCGGCCTCGGCCAGCACGAGATCGTCGAGGTCGACCTCCGTCCGAGCACCGAGCGCGCCCTCATCCAGGCGGGCCAGGAGCAACAGGTCATCGACCAACAGCTCCAGTCGGGCATCCTCCTCGAGCACCACCCGCGCGAGCTCTGCAACCGGCGTCCCGGATGGATGCGCCGCCGCGACCTCCGCGTGCTGACGGAGCGACGCGACGGGCGAACGCAACTCGTGGGAGGCGTCCGAGACGAACCGGCGCTGGCGCTCCTGGCCGCTCTCCAACCGCGCGAGCATCGCGTTCATCGTGCCGGCGAGCCGGGCGATCTCATCACCGCTCGCGGGCTCGGGTACGCGCCGGCCCAGATCCTGCACCGAGATCCGATCGACCTCGGCACGGATGTCCTCGACGGGTCGGAGCGCTCGCCCGACGATCCACCAGGTCACGACCGCGACCACGATCATGATCCCCGGGACGCCGACGAGCAGCGCGCGCGCGACGGTGGCCCGCACCTCCAGCACGTCATCCGTGCTGCGCCCGACGACGACGGTCCGGCCCTCACCGGTCGAGACCGCGAACGTCGTGAACGGCCCCGGCGCGAAAGGAACGCTCACGATGTCCGGCCCGATGCCCGAGCCCTGGGCCGCGATCGGGCCCAGACCTGCTGCGTTCTCACTCGACGCGATCACACGCTCTCCATCGAGCACCTGCACCCATTCCTCCATCAGATCGCTCACCGCGATCGCGTCTCCCGCAGCGATGGTCCTGTCCGCGATCTGCCGTGCCCGGATCTCGGCTTCGTCGCTCACCTGGGCGTGCACCGAGCGAGCCACGAACGTCACCATGGTCACGGAGGCCACGATCAAGACGAGGCCGACGATGAGCACCGAGGCCGTCGTGGTCCGGAACCGGATCCCGCCGGCGAGGCGGCGGCGCGACGCGAGCGCCTCAGCCATCCCCGGCCTCCAAGCGATACCCGTCGCCACGGACCGTCTGGATCGTCTCGCGGCCGAAGGGGCGGTCCAACTTGTTGCGCAGGTGCCGGATGTAGACCTCGACGATGTTCGGATCGCCTTCGAAGTGCGCGTCCCACACATGGTCGAGGATCTCGATCTTCGACACGACCGCTCCCTTGCGGCGCAGGAGGAACTCCAGCAATGCCATCTCGCGCGCGGTGAGCCGAACCTCGGCGTCCCCGCGGTAGGCGCGCCGCTCACCCGGATCGAACCGCAGGTCGCCGGCGCTGAGCACCGCCGGACGCTCAGCGGCGCCCCGGCGTATGAGCGCGCGCAGACGCGCGACCAGCGCCACCGAGGAGAAGGGCTTCGTGACGTAATCGTCGGCGCCGGTGTCCAGGGCTTCGGCCTCGTCGAACTCACCATCCTTGGCGGTGAGCATGAGGATCGGCGTCCAGATGCCTTCTTCTCGCAGGGTTGCGCAGACCCTGTAACCATTCATCCCGGGCAGCATGATGTCGAGCACGATCGCGTCGTAGGGGTGCTCACGCGCCATCCAGAGCCCGTCGGTCCCGGTGGCCGCGACGTCGGTCGCGAAACCCTCGGCCTCCAGTCCCTTGCGCAGGCCTTCTGCGAGCAACTCCTCGTCCTCCACCACCAGTACCCGCATCGACGCTCCTCGAAGAGATCCCGCGCCATCTTCCCGCGAACCGCTGAACGTGCGCTGAACGTTCGTGCACGGTGTTCAGCGGAGGCTCAGGCGGTCGCTCGCAGACTCGCACACGTCATCGACGGAAGGAGGACATCATGAAGAGCGGTCGAGTCATCACGATCGCAACCCTGCTCGCGATCGCCGCGGGCACGATGGCGACATACACATGGGCCGCGGGCCGGGCCCCCGGGGGAGTGGATCCCTCGAACTTCACCGATCCGGTCGCGAACACGTACTTCCCGCTGGAGCCAGGGACGGTCCTGATCTTGAAGGGGAGCGAGGGCGGCGAGGCGCTCCGCGAGCGCGTCCGCATCACCGCCGAGCACCGGATGATCGAGGGCGTCAGCACGGTCGTGGTCCACGATGTGATCCGCTCGCACGGGGCGCTCGTGGAGAAGACCATCGATTGGTACGCCGCCGACAACGACGGCAACGTGTGGTACTTCGGCGAGGACACGGCCACCTACGACGCCGACGGGAACGTGCAGAGCACCGAAGGCACATGGCTCGCCGGGTTCGACGGTGCGGTCGCGGGCATCATCATGCCGGCGGATCCACGACCTACGGACGCCTACCGCCAGGAGTTCTACGTCGGACACGCCGAGGACCAAGGCTGGATCGTGCAGCGCGGTGCGAAGGTCAGCGTCCCCTACGGCGACCTGAACGAGGTGGTGCGCTCCTTCGAGTGGACCCGGCTGGAGCCCGGCGTGATGGCGCAGAAGTTCTACGCACCCGGTCTCGGCATCGTCCTGGAGATGGATGTCGCCGGCGGGAACGAACTCCTGTCATTGGTGAAGGTCATCAAGACCTGACCTGCTCCGTCGCCTCGCGCGAAGGACCGGCTCATCGAGCCGGTCCTTCGTAGCGACGACTATCTATCCGGCGCGCATCCGGTCGTTCCGCGCGATGTGCTCCAGCTCCGATGCACCGCAGCTGGTACCCGAGCTTCGTGGATCCGACCTGGCGCACGAGCGTCGGAGGGTCCGCCTGCTCGTCGCGCCACATCCGGTACTGCGATGTCCCGGGGGCGTCTTCAACACCCAGGGATCTGAGCCGTTCCCGACCCGCTCATGATCGTCCCTCCTTGCCCTTCCGAGCCTTCGGCGGCCCCCCGGGCTTGTAGGTGGCCTCCCACTCCTCGTGGGGTGGCACCTCTTCCTTCACGACGTACAGGAACCAGTAGGCACCCATCGGTCCGAGGAACTTGAAACGCTGCACCAGGTCGGCCTGCAGCGCGTCGTAGTCAGAGAAAGAACGCAGGTAGAGACGGAAACCCCCGAACTCGGCCTCCACCGCCAGCATGGTCTCCGCGTTCTGCACGGTTGCTTCGATCTTGCGGCGGTTCCGGATCAGGCGTGTGTCGGCCACCAGCGCGTCGACGTCGGCGGGCGTGAGATCGGCCACCTTCTCCGGCACGAAGCCACCGAATGCCTCGCGCGTCCCGGGCCACTTCGCCTGCACCACCTTCCAACTGATCCCCGACTGGAACACCGCCTGCGTGAGCACGTCGAGATAGTCGCCGAGCCGTTTGACGGTGATCTGCGTGGGCTCCTCGGGCATCCGATCGCCTCCCTCCTGTCGTTCGACCCTACGACGAACCGCGCTGGATCATCTCGACGATCCGGCGGCGGATCCCCGTCGCGTCCAGACCGAGCTCCGCATCGATGTCGGCCGCCGTGCCGTAGGAGTGGATGAAGGCTCGGGGAACGCCGATCGACGCGGATCGAGACGGGGCATGCCGAAGTGCCTCCGTGAGGGCGGCGGCGGCCGTGCCTTCGTAGAACGGCTCCACCGTGATCACGAGTGGGCGGTCACCGGCTGCGTCCCTGAGCGCGGGGGCGTCGAAGGGCCGGAGGCTGGTCGCGTACAGCACGGTCACGTCCAGGTCCGCACACGCATCGAGCGTGCGCCCGAGCATCGGACCGAACGCCACGATCGTCGCGTCGGCACCGCGGCGGGTGACAACGATCTCCCCGGGTGCGGCGTCGAACGCCTCGGGGTTGGCTGTGGCGCTCGCGCGGAGATACGTGGGCCGGCCGTTCGCATAGGTCGCGCGGAGCAGCGCCTCGACCTCGCGTGCGTGCCCAGGCACCAGCACCTCCATCCCCGGGATCGCCAGCATCAGCGTCGCGTCGGCAGGCGAGTGGTGCGTGCCGCCCTCGGCCGCGTAGTCATAGGAGCCACCCAGGCCCACGAACGTGCCGCCGAGTCCCTGATAGCCGAAGTCGAGTTTCAGCTGCTCGTACGGGCGTTCGGCCATGAACGGCGAGAGCGAATGCGCGATCGGAAGGAAGCCCTCCAGGGCGAAGCCCGCGGCGACCCCCACCATCGCCTGTTCCATGATCCCGAGGTTGAGAGCGCGCTCAGGGTGGCGTGACACCGCCTCGCCCAGGTACTGCGACACGCTGATCTCAGCGAGCACGAGCGCGGCGCGCGGATCCTCGTCGAGAAGAGCGGTCGCCGTACGGCCGAACGCCGTTCGCATCGAGTCGGTCACCACTCCCCCTCGGGGATGTCTGCCACCACGGCGGCCGGACGGCGATCGTGTCGGATCCGGAACGCCGTCTCGAGCGCCCGGTGATCGTGACCATCCACGACGTGGACGTCCCACCCGAACGCACCGAGCCGCTCACGCCACGGTGCCATGTCCGGCGTGGACGAATGGTTGTCGATGATGAGGAGGGTCAGGTTGCCGAGCCCCAGGGTGGGAGCGAGGAGGATCGCCTCCCAGTTCGAGCCCTCGTTCAACTCCGCGTCGCCGCAGAGCACGACGACACGAACATCGGTCAGGTCCTTGGCTCGCACAGCGAGCGCGACACCGACGGCCATCGGCAGGCCGTGCCCGAGCGAACCCGTCGACGCCTCGATCCCCGGGACGAGCGTGCGATCGGGATGCGCGCCCAGCCGGCCCCCGTGCTCCATGAACGAGTCGAGCCACTCATTCGGGAAGAACCCCCTCGAAGCCAAGATCGCGTACAGAGCCACGGGCCCGTGGCCCTTGCTCAAGATGAAGCGGTCGCGGTCCTCGGCGTCGGGCCGCGACGGATCCACGCGCAGGATCCGGTCGTAGAGCACCCAGAGGGCGTCGAGCGTGGAGGTGCTGCTCTCATCGTGTTTCTCGTCGCCGGTGGCGCGCGCCATCAGCGCCCGCACGGGTTCGGTCGCGGGATCCACGCCGGCACCGTACGGGGCCGATAGCCATACGTCATGCCGATGCACGCGTAGGCTCCTCGGCCGTTCACCCTGTTCATCAACGAAGGCGGCGGATGGCCCTACTACGCGCGCCCCTCACCATGAGCGACTACCTTCACTCCCGCCTACGTTCTCGCGGTCCGGGATCGACAGCGCGCACTCGGAATACCGGCGGCGTTCGAATGGGTCGCGGACACGGCATCGGGCGCGTCGGCCGCGATCGAGGGCGGCGGGATGCTCGTGACGGAGCGGACCGTCGCCGACGCGGCGCCGCCCGGCGCGTAGATCAGTAGTGGTAGATCGCCGAGACTTCAGCGCCGCGCTGGGTGACGCGCTCGACGCGGGCCCATGGGAACAGGACCCGGACGGTGTCCCCGCCATCGCGCTCGGTGATCTCGACGCCGAGCGCGGTCATCTTGATGTCGGCGTTCTGGTCGTAGACGAGAGCCTCGCCCTCGATGAATCGGATCTCGGTTTTCATGGACCTCCTCCCTGCTTGCCCACGCAGTATGACCCGGCGGGATTCGCCTCGTCCTCGGCCGAACGGCTTGATCCGACCGCGCCGTAGATAGGCTGCTCAGCATGTCTGCCCTCGCCGCGAAGCCGCCCACGTGGCGCGAGGTTCTCCACGGTGAGCGGGGACGGCTCATCGTGGGGTTGCTGGTCCTGGAGACCATGTTCGCCCTTCACTTCTTGACGATCACCACGGTCATGCCCGCGGTGCTGGACGACCTCGGCAGTATCGCGCTGTACGGATGGTCGTTCACCGCGGCCAGCCTGGCCCAACTCGCGGTGATCCCGGTCGCCGGAGCTGCGGTCGACCGGTTCGGACCCCGCGTGCTCACCATCCTCGTGGCGATCGCCTACACGGCCGGGCTGATCGTGGCGGCCACGGCGCCGTCGATGGGCGTCGTCGTGGCCGGGCGATTCCTGCAGGGGACCGCGAGCGGCGGCGCCTACGCCCTGTCGCTCGGGGTGGTGGCGAAGGCCCTGCCCGAGCGTCATCGCGCCCGCGTGCTGGCGCTGCTCGCCACCACGTGGCTCCTGCCGGGGCTCTTCGGTCCGCCGCTCGGCGCCGTGCTCGCCGAGACCGTCGGCTGGAGGTTCGCCTTCCTCGTGCCGTTCCCTGTCTTGGTCGCGTGCCTGTTCATGATCCTCCCCTCCCTTCGCGCGATCACCGGGACCGGCGCGGGCACGATCCCGCTGGGACGGCCGTTCGTCCTGATGCTCGGCGCCGGCGCGTTCTTCGGCGCGCTCACGGCGCTCAGTCTCCTCACCCTGCCCGTGCTCATCGTCGGAGCGATCGTGGCGCTCGCAGCCCTCAAGGGGCTGGTCCCCGCAGGGACGCACCGAGCGAGGACGGGTCCGGCCGCCGCGGCGGTCGGGGCATTCCTCCTCTCGGTCGCGTTCGTCGCCACCGAGAGCTTCGCCCCCTTGATGTTCACCGACGTGCGGATGCGCGCCCTCACCGAGGTCGCCGTCGTGCTCGCCGTCACACCGTTCGCGTGGGCCGGGGGATCGTGGTGGCAGTCACGCGAAGTGGAACGGCGCTCGCTGGCGTGGCTGACCGCCGTCGCCGCCGCGATCGTCGCGGTCGGCCTCTCGCTCACCGCCGCGGGCCTGATGCTCGGCGTGCCGCTGGCGATCGCGTACACGGGTTGGGTCGTGATCGCGCTGGGGATGGGGATCGGGTTCCCGACGATGCCGCTCGCAGCGATGAGCGCCGCCGGAGCCGGGACCGAGGCGAGCGATCTGAGCCCTACGTTGTTGATGGACATGCTTGGCATCGCCGTCGGCGCGGGCCTGGGAGGCGCCTCGCTCGCGATCGCCGACCGCGCGGGGGGCGGACTCACCCCGGGGCTCGCCGGCGCCTTCGCCGTCTCGGCGGTCGCCGTCACGCTGCTGTTCTTCGTCGCCCCCCGTATCGCGACACCGGCGCGCTGACCGCCGGCTCACTCGGTGGATAGACGCGTACCCGCTCACGGGTAGCGAGATCCCACGGCCCTCGGGTATTCACGGAACGGTAACCCTCCCTCACCATGCAGAGATGCGATCCGCCACCCGCGTATTGACCAAAGTCACCGTCGTGACAGTCTGCGCCGCAGCGCTCCCACTGATGAACGCCGGCACGGCCCTGGCCGCAGGGAAGGCGATCAGGATCGCCGACGCGTCGATCGTCGAGGGTGACGCCGGACAGCAGGACCTCGCATTCACGATCAGGTGGAGCGGCCCGAAGAGCGGCCCAGCGCCGACGGTCACGTACGCCACCGCGGATGCGACCGCCACATCTAGCAGCGACTACACGGCGGTGTCCGGCACCGCGTACCTCTCGAAGAGCAAGTGCCGGTGCACGACGGTGAGCGTGCCGATCCTCGGAGACGTCCTCACGGAAGGCACCGAGACCTTCGAGATGAACCTCGCCAACCCGGTGAACGGCACCATCGCGGATGCCCAGGCGATCGGCACGATCTACGACAACGAAGGTCCGCCGACGCTCGTGGTCAGTGACACCTCGGCGAACGAGTCCGCAGGGTCCCTCGCCTTCACCGTCCTGCTCACCGACGCCAGCGCTTCGACCATCACGGCGGACTACGCGACCGCCGACGAGACGGCGACCGCGGGAACCGACTACACGGGCACCAGCGGCACGTTGACGTTCACACCGGGTCAGACCTCGAAGTCGGTCGCCGTCACGATCGCGAACGACGCGCTGGCCGAGGATGACGAGACGGTCCTGCTCAACCTCTCGAACGCCACCAACACCACGATCCTCGACGATCAAGGGATCGGCACCATCCTCGACGATGACGCCGACCCCTCGGCGACCATCGCCGACGTCGACGTCGCCGAGGGCGACGCCGGGACCGCCGACGCCACGATCACCGTGACGCTCGACGCGGCGAGCGGGCTGAACACCGCCGTCGACTACGCCACGAGCGACGGGACCGCCACGGCCGGCGTCGACTACGTGGCCACGAGCGGCACGCTCACGATCGCGCCCGGCCAGACGGCGGGGACCTTCGCCGTCACCGTGGCGGGTGACACGCTCTCCGAGGGCGTCGAAACCTTCAACGTGACGCTTTCGGGTGAGGAGAACCTCACCCTCGGCGACACACTGGCGATCGGCACGATCCTCGAGGATGACTCGATACCGACGATGTCGGCGAACGACACATCCGTCGGCGAGTCCGCCGGTGACGTGTCCGTCACCATCTCGCTTCCCTTCCCGATCGCCGCCGACGTGACCGCCGACTGGGCAACGACCCCCGGGATCGCGACCGCAGGCACCGACTACACGACCGCGAGCGGCACCCTGTCGATCCCGGCCGGCTCGACGTCGACGACGATCGACCTCAGCGTGCTGGGCGACACGCAGGACGAGCCGAACGAGACCTTCGGGTTCGCCGTATCGAACGTGGTGAACGGTTCCGCGGGGCCCGACGCGACGATCACGATCCTCGACGACGACAAGGCCCCGACCGCACTCACGCTCCGCGCCGTCAAGACACGGACGACCGTGAAAGCCAAGGGTCTCCTCGAGACCGCCGCGCCAGGCTGCAAGGTGAAGGTGACCCTGCAGAAGAGCAAGGGCGGCCGCTGGATGCGCCTCCGGACGACCCTGGTCACCGTGAAGGGCCTGCGCGACCGCGACGGTGACGGCAAGATCGACGCGAGGTACGTCGCATCGTTCTCGAAGCCCGCCCGAGGCCGCTACCGGTTCCGCGTCCTGTTCAACGCGACGGCGGGCCTGAAGCGCAGCAGCGCGAAGCTGCGATTCACGATCTAGGCGGACCGCCTACGCGGGCGCTCCTGGAGCGGTTCCCACGCATCGGGCCCGCCGAGGAACCCCGGTTCAAGCCGAACTCATCCGGGGCCTCGACGGGCTCCGCGTGCGGCTCTGACTACGCCTACCCCGGCGGACGGTAGCCCGTGGTGATGCCACGAGCCTTGTCGACCTGGGCTGGCGTGAGCAGCTTCACGGTGTCGCAGCTGCCGACCCCCGAGGAACCGACCGCCATCGCGATCGCCGCTGCGGTCTCGTCGTCCGGGATCTCGCAGAGCGCATACACGTCGGTCTCACCGAACGCGAAGTCGAACGACTCCACCGATCCGCCGAGGTTGGCCGCCATCTTGCCGACGAAGGTCGCGCGGTTCTCCGCACCCTCCTTCATCACGCCTTTCATGCCCTCCACGGAGTAGGACACCTTGAACAGATACCTCGCCATACGTTCCCCTTCCCCTCGTGGACCCCTCGACCCTACGCCCAGACCACGCACCGGCGCCACCCCGTCGTAGGGTGGGCGCCCATGAATGAAGACGCCTACGAACGAGGCCGGGCGCGGTTCCTCGAGGTCCACGACGAGAAGGCGCTCGCGGCCGTCGAGGGGCTCGGCGACCTCGGCAGGCACGTCGTGGAGTTCGTCTACGGCGAGCTGTACACGAAGCCCGCGCTCACCGACCGAGACCGCGAGCTGGGGGCGGTCGTGGCCCTGGCGGCGACGGGTCGATCCTCCCAGATCCCGCAACATCTGCGGGCCGCCCTCAAGGCGGGGCTCACCCCCGACCAGCTCCGCGAAGCGATCATGCTCACGGCTTCCATCGCGGGCTTCCCGCCCGCGATGAACGCGATGTCCACCCTGCGCACGGTGCTTGCAGAGCAGGACCGTGACGCCGGCTGATCCCTGGGCGCCCCTCAGCGGCCTATGCTCGCGGGATGCGGCGCGAGGACGGCGGCATCGCTCTGCGGCTGTTGCTCTGGGCAGCCCTCCTCGCGATCGTCGCGAGCGCGGTCCTGTTCGTCTACGTGCGCGTGCAGGAACCGCTGGCGCTCGGTGAGACCACCGTTCGTCTCGTGAAGACCGGGGCGAACTCGGAGGCTCCGCGACTGCGTCGCGCCGGGACGATCCACGTGGCGACGACCCTGCGCAACGAAGGCCGCATGCCCGTCACCATCACGGGCCTCGGTGACGCCGACGCGGGCGCGGCGTTGTACGTGCCCACCTCGCTCGCACTCGGTGACGGCGAAACGGCATCGGCGGATGCGGCCGCCGACTTCACACCGATCACGATCGACCCCGGCGAGGGTGTGGGTGTGCTCATCACCTACGAGGCGAACGGCGATCTCGACTGCTCGGTTTTCTCCGCCGAGCCTGATGCTTCCTGGCCGCTGCGCGCCGTAACCGTGGACGCGTCCGCGTATGCGATGCCCTTCACGCAAACGGTCCTGGCCACGCCGCCGTTCGCACGCATCGAAGGACCCACGCGCGACCAGTGCCGCGCCGCGATGGAGCCCCGCGCGGCCTGAGGTCGGCCGTTCGCGGGGTCCGCACTATGCTGGCTCCGATGCCTCTTCATCGGATCGACCGCATGCCCGAGGACCTCGTGGCCCCCGCGATGGTCGCGGCTTTCGACGGATGGGTCGACGCCGCCTCGGCGGCCAGCTCCACGGCAGAACACCTCGCGCGCGACGGCGAACTCGTGGCGGCGTTCGATGCTGACGTTCTCTACGACTACCGCTCGCGTCGTCCGGTGCTCGACATCGTCGACGGCACCCTCACACGCCTGGTGTGGCCTTCGCTCGAACTGCATCGCGTACGTCACGGGGGCCGCGATCTGTTGATCCTGCACGGCGCCGAGCCCGACTTCCGCTGGCGCGAACTGGGGAACGAGATCCTGGAGTTAGCACTGCGCCTCGGTGTCGTGGAGTGGATCTCGCTCGGCGCTATCCCCGCGGCGGTGCCGCACACGAGACCCGTGACGATCATGGCCTCCGCCTCCGCAGACGGACTCCTGGACGCCTCCGAAGCCAAAGGTCCGCCCGGACTCCTCCGCGTCCCCAGCGCGTGCCTCTCGGCGGTTGAGATGGCGGTGAGCGGAAGCGGGATCCCCTGCGTCGGCTTCTACGCACAGGTTCCGCACTACATCGGCGGGCCCTACGCCGCGGCCAACCTGGCCCTCGTGCAGCACCTGGGCCAGCACCTGAAGGTGGGGCTCCCGCTCGGTTCGTTCGAACGCGACGCCGAGGCACAACGGAGCCGACTGGACGCCGCGGTCGACGCCGACGAGGACGTTCGCGAGATACTCGAACGCCTGCAGCAGAGCGCATCGGAAGAGGACATCCCCAGCGGGGAAGATCTGGCGGCGGAGATCGAGAAGTTCCTGCGGAGCGAAGGCGGGGCCGGGTCAGGACCCGGCGGCACCATCCCCCCGTCCTGAGATCAGCCGTCGGGTCGAGGCGGCGCGTCCAGCGTCATCGGCATCCGCTCGTACTCGAGGACCCGGTGCCACGGGATGAACAGCCGGTGCCGGTGCACCAGACCGGTCTGCGCGTCCACGAAGTCGTCCACCACCACGTTGACGGTCCACGAGCCGGTTTCGAAGCGCTCCGCCGGCACCACCACTTCGTCCTCACCGTGGATCGCCAGACGGACCTTCGCGCGCGCATGCCCGTCAGCATCAGCCATGTAATCGCGGGGTGAGAGCCCCCAGGAGTACCGCCGGACGCGATGCCAGGGGATCAGCAGAAGACCGACCAAGAGGCCATGCTCCGTCGGTTCGAACTCGGCCGTGGACGCGGTCATGGAACCACCGTCCTCCATCTCGATGCGGACGACGGTGACTCCCTGCACAGGAACGTCGACGGCACCATGGGTGCCGGGGGGATCCATCGCCACAGATGGTAGCCGCGTTCGGCCGGAGGCGATACGGACGAACGGCTCCGTCCGGACGGTAGTCTCCCGGCCCATGACGCCCGCCCCCACGGACCGCACCACGGTCCACCGCCACCCTGAACGGGCCGATCACGAGACCGCGACCGTCCACCGCGTCTTGGACGAGGCTCTGCTCTGCACGGTCGCCTGGGTCGATGAGAACGGCCGTCCTCGGGCGCTCCCCACGATCCAGGCGAGGGTGGGGGACACCCTGTATCTGCACGGCTCGCGCGCGGCGCGCGCCTGGAAGGCGGTGGCGGCCGGCGCCGAGGTCTGCGTCGTCGCAGCGCTGATCGACGAACTGGTGCTCGCCCGAACGTCACCGAAGCACTCCATGAACTACCGCAGTGCCGTGGTCTACGGCCGGGCCACCGAGGTCACCGACCCCACCGAACTGAGGGCTGCCGCGAAGGCGATCACTCGCCATGTCCTGCCGGGGCGGGAGGTGGATGCCGCCGAGCCGAACGAGAAGGACTGGCGAGAGACCTTGATCCTCGCGATGCCGATCGACGAGGCGAGCGCCAAGGTACGAACCGGCCCGCCGATCGATGACCCCGAGGACCTCGGCCTGGACGTGTGGGCGGGCGTGCTCCCGCTGCACACCGTCGCGGGTGAGCCCGAAGCGGCGCACGACCTGAAGCCCGGCATCGCACCGCCGGCGTACCTGGGCGGGTTCACGCGGCCATGACGGAACGCGTACCCAGCGCGCGCACCCGCGTCCGGCGCCTCCCCGAACTGGCCGTCTACCAGCGGGAACGGGTCGACGCCATCGTGGATGAAGCGCTCTACTGCCATCTGGCCTGGGTCGGCGCAGACGGCGATCCCCGGGTCATCCCCACCATCCATGTGCGCATGGGCGACGCGTTGTACGTCCACGGATCTGCCGCGAGCAGCACCCTTCGGGCCATCAAGACCGGGCTCCCCGTGGCCGTCGCGGTGACGATCGTGGATGGCATCCGTTTCGCCCGCTCGATGTTCGAGCACTCGATGAACTATCGGACGGTGATCGTCTACGGCGTCGCCGAGGAGGTCACGGATCCGGAGGAGCTCGCCGGCGTGTTCGACGCGATCACCGATCATGTCGCGCCGGGCCGAAGCGCGGACGCGCGGCGTCCCAACGACGACGAGCTACGGCAAACAACGTTCGTGAAGGTCTCCCTGAAGGAGAGCAGCGCCAAGGTGAGCGAGGGGTTCCCCGAGGAGCCCGATGAAGACCTGGCGCTCGACATCTGGGCCGGCATCCTTCCCCTGTCCGTGCACGCCGGGGATCCCCAGAGCGACCCCCTCAACCGACCGGGCGTCGGCGTCCCCGGCTACGTGACCGGGTGGGGTCGGGTTTGACGAGACCTCGCGGCTGAGGCAAGCTCTCCCTTCGCCTCCAACCGGGGTGCGACCCTAACGATCGACAGGAACCCGGGTTCGTGGTATCCATATATCAACCCGATATAGCGGGGTGATATGTGAAGGAGAGGAACGGACCGGTGATCGAACTCGCCATCCTGGGCCTCCTGAAGGACCATCCGATGCATGGCTATCAGCTCTCCCGGGAGCTGACGGACCAGCTCGGTGGCCTCTGGAAGGTCTCGTACGGCTCGCTCTACCCCACCTTGCGCCGCCTGGAACGCCAGGGCGCGGTGGAGGCGACCTCGGGAACCCCCGGGACCGGCGGCGGGCGTCGCAAGACCGTGTACCGGATCACCGAGCACGGAGAGGCGCTCTTCCTGCAGCTGTTGGAGGAGCCCATCCACGACGGCGCAGCCGAGGACGCTCGGTTCCGCGTGCGTCTGGTGTTCTTCCGCTACCTCCCGCCCGAAACCCGTATCCGACTCTTGGACCGCAGGCGTCAAGGCCTGCAAGACCGGCTCGCCGGCGTGAAGGCCGCCATCCGCTCGGCGGCCGACGCCGACGACGAGTACACCCGGGCGCTCATGGAGCATGGCCGCGCCGCCACGGAAACCGACATCGCGTGGCTCACCGGCCTGATCCAGCACGAGCGCACCCGGTACGGCATCACCGCCCCCCAAGGCGATCGGCGTCGCGCGCAAGCGACGCTGCGCAGGAAGGAGCGCACCGCATGAGTGAGATCCGTATCGCGATCGTGGGGCTCGGTAACTGTGCCTCGTCCCTCGTCCAGGGACTCAACTACTACGAGGACGCCGACCCGACCGACAGCGTCCCCGGTTTGATGCATGTGGAGCTCGGCGGCTACCACATCCGCGATGTGCACGTCGTCGCGGCGTTCGACGTGGATGCGAAGAAGGTGGGACGCGACGTCGCAGAGGCCATCTTCACCGAGCCCAACAACACGATCCGGTTCTCCGACGTCGCCCCGACAGGTGTCATGGTGCAGAGAGGCCACACGCTGGACGGGCTCGGGGCGTACTACCGAGAGATCATCACCGAGTCCGACGAGCCGGACGCCGACGTCGTGCAGGTCCTGCGTGATACGCGCGCGGACGTGCTGATCTCCTACCTGCCGGTGGGTTCGGAGCAGGCCGACCGCTTCTACGCCCAGTGCGCGATCGACGCGGGCGTCGGGTTCGTGAACGCCCTGCCGGTCTTCATCGCGAGCGACCCGACGTGGGCCCGGAAGTTCGGTGAGGCGGGTGTGCCGATCGTGGGTGACGACATCAAGTCGCAGGTGGGCGCCACCATCACCCACCGAGTGCTCGCGAAGCTCTTCGAGGATCGCGGCGCCTCGCTCGACCGGACGTATCAGCTCAACTTCGGCGGCAACATGGACTTCATGAACATGCTGGAGCGCGAACGTCTGATCTCGAAGAAGATCTCCAAGACGCAATCGGTGCAGTCGCAGTTGGAGGTTCCGCTGCCCAAAGACCAGATCCACATCGGGCCCTCGGATCACGTGCCGTGGCTCGAGGACCGCAAGTGGGCCATGATCCGGCTGGAGGGCCGCAACTTCGGCGACGTCCCGATCTCGATCGAGATGAAGCTCGAGGTCTGGGACTCACCGAACTCGGCCGGCGTCATCATCGACGCGCTGCGGTGCGCGAAGCTCGCGATGGACCGCGGGATCGGCGGTCCGATCATCGGTCCGAGCGCCTACTTCATGAAGTCTCCGCCGGTGCAGTTCACCGACGAGATGGGGCGCGAGATGGTCGAGCAGTTCATCGCCGGGACCGGCGAGGGCGCGAACGCCGACTGGACCGCGTTCTTCGACGCCTCCCAGGCGTAGGGATCCGGACCACGACGGGGGCCCGTGAGGGGCCCCCGTCTCACGTCACGGTGACGGTCATCTGCGCCGACCGCGCGGCCGCGCACCGATCGGCACCTCCACGGGCACGCCCTAGGATGCGACCGATGGCGGAGACGGCAGATCGCGCGCGCAGTGCGCTGGCGCAACCTGACTTCCGGCGTTTGCTCGCGATGCGGCTCATCGGACAGGGCGGCGACGGCCTGTTCCAGGTCGCCCTGCTGGCATCGGTGCTGGCGCCCGACCAACAGAACACGACGGTCGGGCTGTTCCTGACCGTGCTCGTGACGGCGCTACCGTTCACGATCCTGGGGCCGTTCGTCGGTGTGTTCATCGATCGATGGCCTCGCCGAAAGATCCTCACGATCGCGCCGCTCGTGAAGGCGGCCCTGCTCCCCCTGGCGATGCTCGACCCCTCGGGCTGGGCTCCCCTGTTCTACCTCGGGGCGCTCGCCGTCATCTCGGTCAACCGCTTCCACCTCACCACCGCGGGCGCGGTCGTGCCGCGGCTCGTCGCTGTCCAGGATCTGCTCACCGCCAACTCGCTCGCTACCGTGGGCGGCTCGCTCACGACCCTGCTCGGGATCTTCGCCGGGGGCAAGATCGCCGATGCCGCCGGGACGCCGCTGCCCGCGGTCGCGATGGCCGCCGTCGCGTGGACGGCCACCTCCTGGTACGCGTCGCGGATCGGGAGCGACCTCGCACCGATGGCGATCCCCGAGAGTCGCGAGTTGCTCCGCCACGCCGTTCGCCGGATCCTGGTCGAGATGCGCGACGGAGCCCGCGTGCTGGTGCGCACGCCCTTCGCGATCGGGCCCATCGCCACGTTCACGATCGACCAGATCGGGCAGGGCATCATCCTCACGCTCACACTCGTGGTGTTCCGTGACGAGTTCGGCGAAGGCATCGGCTCGGTCTCCAACGTGGTGGGCGCGAGTGGGGTGGGCGTGTTCTTGGGGATCGTCACCGTGGGTGCCCTGGAGCGCCGCCTGACCCGGACCCTCGTGATCGCGCTCTCTTTCGCGGTCGGCGGCGCGGCATCGCTCGGCGTGGCTCTGTACCTTCGCGACTGGTCGCTCCTGGTCGCCTCCTTCTTCATCGGCCTGGCGTTCGCGTGGAAGAAGATCCCGACCGACACGATGGTGCAGGAGTCCTTGCCCGACGGATACCGAGGACGCACGTTCGCGATCTTCGACGTCTCCTACAACGCCGCACGCATCCTGGCGGCGGGGCTCGCCATCGCGATGGTGCCGACGCTCGGCACACGAGGATCCGTCGCCGTCGTGGCGGTCGTCTTCCTGGCAAGCACGCCTGTGCTGCCACTGTGGCTCCGCGGCCTGCGGCCGATCGACGTCGTGTTCGCGCCCGACGGCCACGGCCCGCCGCTCGGGGTGCGCTGGGGAGGCGCCGAGGAGAAGGTGGAGGTGCTTCGGGACGCGATCGAAGATCGCGACGGCGCGCGGCGCCGTCTCCTGCGGGTACGTCTGGAAGACGGCTCGGTCCTTGACCTCGGCCGCACCGAGCCGGCAGGCATCTGGGAGATCGAGCGCGAACGCGACGAGCCCGGCACGGTGAACGACCCCCCTACCTGATCTCGACTACCACGGGGAGGGCACGCGAGATCCCCCTCGTCCGGGTATCGAGTTCCGGGCCGGACACGATCACCATCCGTGCATCGAGTTCGGATGAACGCGGGCCTCGCCGCGAAGGAGACGCCGACATGGATCACATGAACCACCGCCCGGGTCCGATCAGGGACTGTGCGGAATGCCGGCGAACCGCCTACGAGCCCACCTGGTACGCGGCGCTCGTGGCGTTCGATCTGACCACCGCGATGCAGGGACAGATCCGAGCGGCCTGAGGCTTCCCGACGTCGCGGGCGTCGGACGGGGCAGT
>JBBDHX010000033.1:27329-33157 GCA_040880745.1 Actinomycetota bacterium | reverse complement strand
CCCCCCGCCCGCCCCCCCCACGACTATGCGGGGACGGCGTCGCCCAGGGCGATCCTGCGGCGGGCCCACAGGGCCCCGATGCCCAGCACCACGGCGAGCCCACCCGTCAGCGCGAAATCGATCCGCGGCCCGAGGTGTTCGCCGATCCACCCGACGACCGGAGAGCCGATCGGCGTCGAGCCCAGGAAGATGACCCCGTAGATCGCCATGACCCGGCCCCGAGCTTCGGGGCGCGCAGCCAGCTGCAGACCCGTGTTGCCGACGATCATGAACGTCATCGCGGCGAACCCCACGGGGACCATCAGCAGGGCGGCGGCCCACAGCGTCGGGGCAAGGGACACGGCCGCCATCGCCGCACCCGACGCCATCCCCCACAGGGCGAGCAACCGGAGCGACGGTGTCGGGTTGCGATTGGCCATCAGCATGGCCGCGACGAAGGCGCCGACACCTGCGGCGGCCGAAACGGCGCCGAACTCACCTGCGCTCGCCGCGAAGGCATGCTCGGCGAGCAGCGGCACGAGCACCTGCCACTGGAACGCGAACGTGAACACGCACGCCATGAGCAGAAGTGGGCGGCGCAGATCGTCGGTCGCCCAGATGTAACGGAGACCGGCCAGCAGGTGACCGCGCTCCCGGGACGACCGCCGTTGCACGTGCAGCTCACCGGTCCGCATCACGAGCAGCGCGACGAGGACCGCCACGTAGGAGGCGGCATCCACGAAGAAGCACGCCGAGATCCCGACCGTCTGGATCAGCAGACCCGCGAGCGCGGGGCCGACGACGCGGGAAAGCATGAACGCAGCGCTGTTGAGGCTCACCGCGTTCGTGAGCGTGTCCTCGCCGACCATCTCGACGTAGAAGCTCTGCCGCGCGGGGTTGTCTATCGATGTCACGAGCCCGGCGAGCACCGACATCGAGTAGACCATCCACAGGTCGATGCCTCCGAGCGCCACGAGCACCGCCATCGCCAGCGCGACGCAGGCGTAGGCGCTCTGCGTGACGACCAAGATTTTCCGCTTGTCGTGCTTGTCGGCCAGGACCCCACCGAACGCTCCCAGCAGCAGCATCGGGCCGAACATCAGGGCGGCGTTGATGCCGAGCGCAGTCCCGCTGCCGCCAGAGAGCCGCAACACGAGCCACGAGCCGGCGGTGAAGTTCATCCACGTCCCGACCGCGGACACGAGATGACCCATGAGGTAGAGACGGAAGTTGCGGGAACCGCGCGCCGAGGAGAACGTCTGCGCGAACGCGGCGGCCAGCCGAGGACTCACGCTGGGTGAACCTTCAGCACATCGTTCGGCACCCACCCACGGTAGTACGCGCTTGCATGCGCTGGCGCGGGCGTCCCGGACTTCCACCGGAACGCCACAGGGAAACGCGGGGCTAGATGAACAACGAGACCGCGGCGTCGCGCATCTCGGCGATCGCGGTAGCGGCCCCGATGGGCTCCTCGAGTCCTTCGATGAGGTCTTCGCGCTTGAGGCCCAACAGGTCCATCGTCATCTGGCAGGGGATCAACCGGACGCCGAGGTCCTGGGCCAGGATGATCAACTCGTCGGGTTCGGCGACCTGCTTATCGCCGGCGAGCTTCTTGAACATGGCGGGGCCCGCGCCCATGAACTGGTAGTGCGAGAGCTTCGCCTTCTGGGCCGAGCCGGGGTTCATCACCGACATCATCTTCTGCATCCAGTTGTCACCGGTGATCCTTACGCCCGGCTTCACGATTGCGAACAGACCCCAGAATGTGAAGAACACGGACGATTCCATACCCGAGGCAGCGGCGGTCGTGGCCAGGATGGTGGTGGGCCAGATCCGGTCCAGATCGCCTCCCCACGCGATGATCGTGAGCTTGTTCTTCTTCTCGATCCGCTTCGCGTCGGTGACCTCGAGCGCTTCGACACGCTGCAAGAGGTCAGCGAACTGGGTCGCGAGCTCCGCGCGATCCTCGGTTATGGCCATGCTCACACCGTCCTGCGGATGAGGTAGCGGAACGACCCGTCTTCGAGGACCTCGGAGCCCAGCAGCTCGTTGCCGCTCAGGGTGGCCCACGACGGGACGTCGGACTTGGACCCCGGATCGGTGGCCAGCAGCTCCAGATGCTCTCCGACCTGAACGCCCTTGAGAGCTCGCGCGAGCGAGACGAGGGGGCCGGGGCAGGACTGACCGCGGGCGTCGACGGTGGTGGCGGTTGCGGCTGTGGTGGTCGTGATGATGCTCATGGACGCGATGAACCTCCGGGAAGGTGGGCGGGAACGGTCGAAGCGATGGACGCGGGGCTCGCGGAACGGCCCTGCGCTGTCCCTCTGTCAGCCGGGACACGCGCAGGCGCGGTCGGGGATCATCGCCCCCACTGTGCCGGCTTCGCGTGTGCACACCATTTGCAGGTGCAACAGCGTAGCCCAGGTCACGTGCTCCGACAAGATGGCGCCGCTCACGCCTCGGGCGTCTCCAGGCAGCCGTTCTCCGCGCCGAGTTCGGCCAGACCGGCCAGATCGCCTGCACCGAAGTCGATCACGCGTCCGCCGGCCGGATGCATCATCTCGGCGGTGGAATCCACGTGATCAAGGCCCATGATGTGGCCGAGTTCGTGCTGGACCGTGGGCCCCTGTGCCCCTGGACCGGAGAAGCCCGGGGGGTTGGGGTCGCGATCGTTGATCACGATCCACCCGCTCACGATGACCCGATCCCCGATCGGGACCCAGGGCCTGGCCACCGCCGCGGCCGGTTTCCCATCGGCCGTGAACCGGATGTCTGTCTCCGAGGGGTCCACCCACGCGATCACCACGGGCGCCCAACCGGGCCCATACCGCTCCGGCTGTACCCAGGCACGATCGCGTAGGGGGATCTCGTCCGTGATCCCGTCGTAGACGAAGGAGATGCCGGTCGCGGCCGAGACGCGACCGACCGCCACGGCGATGTCATCGAGCGAGCCTGCCGGTGAGCGGCCCAGGTTCACGACGTAGTGGATCGACTCGCACGGGTTCCAGCGCACCGGGTCCCCGAGGAGGGGGTAGATGAACGCGTGATCGGTGGGGACACTCGGAGAGGCCACCAGATCCGGGATCTTTGCGATGAGCGCGCCGGTAGCCGCGAGGAAGAGCGCGACGGCGACCAGGACCGCCACCGTGCGCGGCGGGCGTCGCGATCGCATCGGTCCGGTCCAGTCCTGCGCAGCCCAGTCCTGCAGCGAGGGGGGCGCAGGCGCGTCACGGTCCGGGCGGGGAGGAAGATCCATGCCATCCATCGTAGGTGGGGTATCGGCTAGCCTCGGCCGATACTTGGGCGCCCACATCTGCATCACGATGACGACGTACCGCCGGCTGATGCATCTGACCGTTGACGCCACCGCCCAGGTGGTGTTCGCTCGGGTCATGCGCCGGGGGATCGCGTTCACGGCCGCCGTCTTCCTCGCGGTCATGCCGCTCCCGGCATCGGCCGGCGTCGTGCCGTGCTCGTTCGACGCGGGGAGCGCCACGGCCACCGTGATCCCTCAAGCAGGCTCCGCGGTGCTGTCGGTGGTGAGCGGCGACCAGATCTGGGTGGATGGTCAGCCTTGCGGCGCCGCCGACACATCGAACACGGACACGATCGCGGTCGCCGCCGCCCTCGCGGACGACATCGAGATCGACCTCGGCGGTGGACCGTTCGCGCCGGGGCTCACCGACGAAGGCGACGGGACGTCCGAGATCGAGTTCCAGATCGACGGTGGGCCGGCCTTCCTCACGATCACCGGCTCCAACGGAGCCGACCACCTCACCGCCGGAACGCGATCACCCACCCTCGCGTGGGCGGGAGAGATCGCGACGTTCAACCTGAACGCGGCCGGGATCGATGACGACGCCGATGTCCTCATGCTCCACGACTCCTTGTTCTCGGCAAGCGTCGCGCTCGGCGGGGGGCGGGACGCGATGTTCGCCGGGACCCCGGGGACAGACCAGGACACCGCGTTCCTCGGGACGCTCCTGGTGGAGGGCGGCGCCGGGGCCGACACGATCCAACCCGGGTTCGGCGACGGTGGGTACTGGGGCGACGCCCCCACCTCGGTGCTCGACCCCAGACGCGACACGCTCACGATCGCGTGGGTCGCTGTCGAGTGTCAGGCCATCGTCGAGAACTTCCCTCTCGGTGAGACCAACCTGGATTGCACCGACAGCGATGCCACCTTCGACACCTCGTACTTCGAGAAGATCGTCGGTCACGACGGCCCCGACTCCGTCTTCGGCGCCGGGTGGCGCGAGGTGATCCGCGTCCGCGGCGGGGATGACGCCGTCGCGCCAGGTCTCGGGTCGGGTCTGATCGAGGGCGGACAGGGATGGGACCTCCTGATCGTCGGCGAGACGGATCCTGTGCGGGTCGACCTCACGGCACGCCGCATCCTCGGCGAAGGACCGAAGGACTTCTCGGGCGTCGAGGGCGTGTTCAGCGTGGACGAGGGCAAAGACGTCTTCACCGGTGAGCCCTCGGGGGTCATCGACATCGTGAGTGGTGGTGATGGCCGCAACGTCGTCGACCTGCGGACCGCGACACGAGGCTTCACGGTCCACACCGTGGCCGCGACCTCGTTCGGACCGTTCGGTCCGGGCCTGTGGGTCCATGCAGCCGATGTGCTCGGAACACCGTTCGACGATCGGATGACCGGAGAAACGGGGGCATACCCTGACGGCCACGATGTGTTCCGCGGCCTCGGTGGCGACGATCACCTGGACGGTGGCGCGGGACCCGACACGCTCCTCGGTGGCACGGGTGACGACGTCATCGTGGGAGGGGACGGCCTCGACACGTGCAGCGGAGGCCCCGGGTTCGACGTCGTGTCTTCCTGCGAGCCCTAGCCCACCCGGCGACGGCGCGAGGGCGGCCAGTACACGACCACCACCTTGGCCTTGAGTTCCTCGCGGGTGACGGGCCCGAAGTGCCGCGAGTCCGTAGACGCCTCGGCGTGGTCGCCCTCGACCCACCACTCGTCGGCGCCAAGCATGCGCCCTCCGACCGCGTCACCCGGCACGGCCGTGAGCCGCTTCACCATCTCGTAGCCGGGTCGGCCCGGGTGTTCCACGACGACGACATCATCGGCGGCGAAGGTCCGCGGCGTGACCACGAGGGCCCAATCCCCGGGCAGGAGCGTCGGGGCCATGGACGGCCCCCGCACCGCCACCCCCGAGGGGCGGTAGCGCAGGAACGACCAGATCGAGACGCCGAGGAACGCCAGCGCCCCCAGACCGGCGACCCGATCCCGACCCACACGATAGGATCCAGCCACCGGAGCATCGTCATCGCCAGAAGGAGGGGATCCGCTCATGCTCAACCGCATCCTCGCACCTCGCCGGATCGTCCACGCGCACTGCGACCTGCCGTGCGGCGTCTACGACCCGGCGCAGGCGCGGATCGAAGCCGAGTCGGTCAAGGCCTGCCAGCAGAAGTGGCAGGACTCCGACGACGCCGAGTTCCGCGCACGCGCGGTCGCCATCAAGGAGGCCCGCTCGGACATGGTCAAAGAGCACCTGTGGGTGCTGTGGACCGACTACTTCAAGCCCGAGCACCTGGAGAAGCACCCCGACCTGCACGAGCTGTTCTGGAAGGCCACGAAGGAGGCCGGCGCCGCGAAGAAGTCGAACGACCCCGCGCAGGGTCAGGCCCTCTTGGACGCGATCGATGAGGTCGCGAAGGTCTTCTGGGAGACCAAGAGCTAGACCGAACCGATCCCGGACGCGGCGAAGGGCGGGGCCGTCGGGTCCCCGCCCCTCGCACGTCGCTGACATCCTCCGAGCGTTCCAAGTGAGGCGGGGGGGGGGGGGGGGGGGGGGGGGGCCCCCCCCCCCCCCCCCCACCCC
>JBBDHX010000033.1:0-27319 GCA_040880745.1 Actinomycetota bacterium | reverse complement strand
GCGGCCGGGGTGGGTCTGGCGGCACCCCGGCCGCAGCCAGCCTCCCGACGAGCATCGACGTCCGGGCGCTCCGCCGATACCGTCGGAAGTCCGATCTTTGCCGGGACAAGAGGCGGAGCCGCCGGGCCGGAAGTCCCCCGCTGCTAGCCTCCCCGGCCGTGAAGGAGATCGGTCTCATCGGGGCGCCGTTCGCGGGCACATCCACGCTGTTCACGGCCCTCACGCACGCGGGCGGGCACGCCGGGCAGGCGAACGTGGCGGTCGTGCCGGTCCCCGATCCCCGGCTCGTGGTCCTGACCGAGATGGAACGGTCGAAGAAGACGGTTGCGGCGCAGGTGCGGTTCGTGGACGTCCCTGGGGGCCTCGCGAGCGCCCAGGGCCTGGCGAAGCTCCGTGAGGCGGACGCGCTCGCCGTGGTGGTCCGGTGCTTCGGCGCCGATGCCGCGCCCGCGGCCGAGCTCGCCGGGGTGCGCGCCGATCTCCTGCTGGCCGACCTCGGGGTCATCGAGGGCTCGCTGCACAAAGCCGAGAAAAAGGCCCGAGGCAAGCCCGTCCCCGAGGTGGCGGCGTTGTCGGCCGCGAAGGCGGCGCTCGAAGCCGAGACACCGCTGCGAGACGCCCGGCTCGACCCGGAGGTCCTGGCCGAGTTGCGGGGGATCGCACCGCTCACGTTGAAACCCGAGGTGGTGGTCGCGAACCTCGAGGAAGGGAGCGCCGTGCCGGCGGAGTTGGGCCCGGCGGCGGTGGGGGTGTACGCCGCGATCGAGGCCGAGGTCGCCGAGATGGACCCGGACGAGGCTCGCGCGCTCCTGGAGGAGTTCGGGGTCACCGAGCCCGGCCTCGAAGCGGTGATCGGAGCCTGTTACCGCGCCATCGACCTGATCACGTTCCTCACGACCGGCGATGACGAGACGCGCTCATGGGAGGTTCGCCGAGGAGCCCCGGCGCCCGAGGCCGCCGGGGCCATCCACACCGATCTGCAGCGAGGGTTCATCCGCGCCGACGTGATCGGGTACGTCGAGTTGGTGGCCGCCGGCTCCATGGAGGCCGCCAAGGCGGCGGGCAAGATCCGCGTGGAAGGCAAGGACTACCTGGTGCAGGAGGGTGACATCCTGCACGTCCGCTTCGCGGTCTGATTCCACCTCCGGTTCGCGGCGGCGGTTAGACGCTGGCGCGGTTGGCGGCACGGATCGCCTCGGCGCGCGCGATCTCCCAGATCGCGCCGCTCCAGCCGTCGTGCGTCGTCGCTTCGCGCAGGAACGCGTGCGCGTTCGCGAGGGCCTGCTCGGTCGTCTGGGCTTCGATGACGAACGACACCTCCACGCGACCGCCCGAGAGCGCCCCGCTCACCGACGGATCGGCGACCTCGCGCAACAGCAGCGCCTCCATCGCGGCGTCCATCGCGGCATCGAGGAGCACCGAGTCGCTGACGGGCACCACGCCCTCAAAATCGATCTGGAACCTCATCGGTGTTCCTCCTCGATCCAGCACGAACATCGCTGGAGCCACTTCGTGAGGTTGATGGTGTACCGGGGGTCCGAAGGGGTCAAGTGCACCGATCGCCGATGCTGCTCGGGACAAGGACACCAGAGCTTGAAGTAGCCCTTCGGGTTCTTCGTGACCCGCCAGTCGCGACGCTCGCACGACCGAAGGACGCGTTCGAGATCCTTATCCGGATGCCAGGGTCGCGACACATCGCCGAGCGTCGCCCGTGCCGGATGGCCGGTCCGTGACGCCGGTCACACCTCGACCGGGTCTCAGGTTCCGCCGATCCCCGATCCTCGGCACGCGACCCCTTGCAGCGTGGGCACGTGGATCACCGCCAGAACGTCGCCGTCTCGGATGACGTACCACAGGCCCATCGGTTGCTCTCCCTGATCGAACCGGAACTGCACGACCTCGTCTGTGGACGTGACCCCTTCGACGTTCACTCGGATGTACGCGTCCCCAGCAGGCTGGAGCACGCCTCCCGTGTGTGCGAACGGGATCATGTCCCCGGACGGACAGGCCAACTCCGTGAGGTACCCGTCGAGCGCGAGGCTGATCCCGGAGACGACGAGCCGAACGGTGGACCCGGGGTCCAGGGTCGATCCGGGCTCGGGGTCCATCGAGACCACGAGCCCGGCGGCGACACCGGGCGCCGGCTCGTAGGTACTCTCAGCTTCGAATCCCGCCAGGGAAAGCAGCTTGAACGCATCGCCCTCACCGATCCCCACGACGTCGGGCACGATCCCCGGCTCGATCACAGGGGTGGGCGGAAGTTCGGGTCGAGGCGGATCCCCGATGGTGATGTCGACGGAGATGCCCGCTCGACCGAGTAGCCAGTGGCCCGTCAACGAGAGCAGGTAGGTCCCTGGCTCGGTGGGTAGCAGCGCCGTTCCTGATGTCAGATCCAAGGCGTCCGGCGGCGCGAGGCCGCCTTCGGGCCACATGAGGGTCGTCTCGCCCGTGACCTCGTCGGCATCGCCCGCGATCCGCAGGAGCGTGCCCGGTTCTACCGGTGCATCGAACGAGACATCGATCGATGCGCAGAAGGTCTGGTCGCCGTTCCACCGGCCGCCGCAAGCCCTGAATCCCTTCTCGTGATCGCCGTAGGACAGTGAGAACGTCGGGAGGCTCCCGTCGTCGGGTGCGTCCAGCGTGGCGAGCAGCTCGTCGGCCGAAGGTGGTGGTTCTGACGTCTCCGGTCCGCCGATCTCGATGCGGACGAAGTAGCCGGCCGTGCCATCGCTCCACGAACCCCAGATCTCGAGCTGGTACCTGGTGACACCCGATGGCAAGGCAGCTGCACCGCTGGATACGTCCAGGAGCGTCTTCGCGCCCGTGAGGCGGTCGTCTTCATCGACGGCCTCGACCCACGCTTGGACGTCGTCGGCGTCACCTCCGATCTGCAACACGGTCCCCGGAGCGAGAGTCGGCGTGAAGTGCAGCAGCGGCTCGTCGAACCCGGTCACGCCGGGCCACTCGCCGCCCTGCGCGAAGAAGTCTTCGGTCACGCCGCCGTAGGAGAGGACCAGGTCCGGCATGCTCCCGGCCTCGGGCGCATCGAGCGTCGCGACGAGCACGCCACCCGCCGGATCGGGGACCGCATCGACGATCTCCACTGCGAAGTAGTTAGTCACGTCGCCCTGCGGCCACGAGGCCTCTACCGTGATCACGTAGCGACCCGGGCCGATCGACGAGAGGCCTTCCGGGCGTAACGGCTCGCCCCGTTCGACGATCGACCCCGGCCAGCTGGAGTCTTCGACGATCCAGAGATCGATCGGATCCGCACCGTCAGGGTTGACGACCGTCAATTCGCGGCCTTGCGGGATCGGGAGGAAGTCCGCCTGGGAGAAGTCACCGAGCACGCAATCGAAGATGGAGCTCCCACCGCCCATCTCCCAGCCGTACGACATGCACTGCTGGCCCGCCTCGTCGCCACCGAAGGTCAACGTGATCTCCGGGCCAGCGTCGCGGGCTTCGAGCGTGATCACCGCGGGCTCGGGGTCGGTGCCGAGCGGCGGAGCGTCGTCACCGCCGAACGCGCCGGCGGCCAGCGCCACCGCGCCACCGAACACCGCGAACGCCACGACGCCGGCGAGGACACGCTGCCCCCGGGCGGGGGCGGGCGGCATGCCGTCGCCCTCGGGCCCACGGTCGACACGCGCCCGCGCCCGCCCGGACAACGTCAGTTCGCGCAGACGCTCGAGTTCCCGCTCCCACCGCTTCATCGCTCAGTCCTCCTCGCGCAGCGCTCCGCGCAGGCGCGTCCGCGCTCGATGCAGATGCACGCGTGCGGTCGCGCGTGAACACCCCATCCGTCGCGCGACCTCATCCATGTCGAGGTCGCCCACATGGCGGAGCACCACGGCCGCCCGCTGGTTCGGCGAGAGCGCGCGCAGTGCTTCCACCAGCCCCGTGAACTCCGGAGGTGCGACCTCGGCGGGAACCACCGAAGGGCGACGCCGCTCACGCCGCACCTCGTCGATCGCCACGCGGAACGCGACGCGGTAGATCCACGCGAGGGGCTCGCGCAGCGCCGCTCCTTGAGCCACCGCCCGCGCGAACGCCTCGGCGGTCGCCTCTTCCGCGATGTCGGCGCGCCCGCCGGTGAAGGCGTAGAGCGTCCGGTACACGCCGTCGCTCTCCTCCCGGAACAGGGCGTCCAGGTCGATCGCGTTCGTCAGGTCGCCCTCCATCACGGCAATCATCGTCGTGGGATAGACGCCCGTGACCGCCCCCGCGTGTACACGGCGGTTCGCCGGGATCAGCGCGGCCCACCCCATCCCTAGGTTTCGGAAGCTCAAACGCTAGGGAAACCTTCTATACTGCGCCTCCCATGCCTGAGGAGAAGATGCGGATCGGTGAGGCAGCGGCCGCCCTCGGCGTGCGCGTGGAAACCCTGCGGCGCTGGGACCGCGAGGGCACGCTCAGCACCGAACGGACGAGCGGCGGCCAGCGTCTCGTCCCGATCGCCGAGGTCGCGCGACTCCTGGCCGAGCGCCGGGCGAACGCCCCGGCGCCCGCGCATACGAGCAGGCGCAACGCCTTCCCCGGGATCGTCACCAAGGTCACGAAGGACACCGTCTCCGCGCTGGTCGAGATCCAGGCTGGACCACACAGGGTCGTGTCCCTCATCACGCGTGAAGCGGTTGATGAGCTCGGCTTGAAGCCCGGCATGCACGCCACCGCCACCGTGAAGGCTACGAGCGTCATGGTCGAGGTCCCCCAACGATGAGCGCACCCACGCACCCGTTCAGGGTGGGACTGGGAGAAGCGTCCGGGGCCGTCGCCGACCTCGGCATCTTCGTCCCGCTCGCCACGGCACTCATCTTGGTGAACGGGCTCGACGCGGGCGCGGTCCTCGTGTGCGCGGGACTGCTCGTGATCTCGGCCGGCGTGGTGTTCCAGATCCCCTTCCCCGTGCAGCCCCTCAAGGCCCTCACGGCGATCGCCGTCGCGCAGGAACTGTCACCCGCCACCATCAACGCGGCCGGGATCGAGCTCGGGGCGATCTTGTTGCTGCTCACGATCGGCGGGACCGGCGCGCGGCTCTCTTCTTGGTTCACTCCTCCCGTGATCCGGGCGCTGCAGTTCGGCGTGGGGATCCTCCTCGCGATCGGCGCATGGCGGTTGATCGCCCGCCCACCCGCGGTCTTCCAGGGTGTGCCCTCTCGCTCATGGATCCTGGTCCTGGCCGTCGCGGCGTTCCTCGGCGTGTGGATGGCCGCGAGGTCCGGGCGATCTTGGTTCGCACTCGTCGTGCTCATCGCCGGCATCGCGGCCACGATCGTGGCTGCGCAGCCCGACCTCGCCGCGCCATCGCTCTCGCTCCCGTCGTTCGCCATCCCCGACACCGGCGCGTTCGCGTCCGCGTTCTTCCTCCTCGTCGTGCCGCAGATCCCGCTCACGTTCGGCAACGCGGTCGTCGCGGTGGATCACCTCGCCCACCAGGAGTTCGGGGAGCGAGCCCGCAGGGTGAGCGTGCCCCGGGTGCTGCTCCTCGGCGGGGTGGCGAACCTGGTGACGGGCGTTCTGGGGGGGATGCCGATGTGCCACGGCTCTGGGGGACTGACCGCACACGTCCGCCTGGGCGCGAAGACGGCGGGGATGAACCTGCTGCTCGGCGGCACGTTCCTGAGCCTCGGCCTGCTGTTCGCCGGCCAGGTCCCGGCGCTCCTCGGATTGCTGCCCGTCTGGGTGCTCGGCGGGTTCCTCGCCTACGCCGGGCTGCGTCACGCGCTCCTGGTCACCGACCTCACGGGCGCCGACCTCGCCGTCGCCATCGCCGCCGGCGCTCTGGGAGCGTGGCTCGGCAACCTCGCGGTCACGGCCGGGGTCGCGCTCGTCGCCGTGCACGCGCGCCGTCTCTTCGGCCCGAACCGCCGTGCACCCGATACCCTGAACCGGTGAAGACCGAAGAGCGCGCGGCGCTCCTCGACGCCGAACGCTCGGCCGGCGAGGACGGCGACCGCCGGAAGAACCCGATCCTGCGCTTCCTGGGCGAACTCCCGGGCTTGGTGCTGATGGCCCTCGTGCTGGCCATCCTGATCAAGACCTTCCTGGTCCAGGCCTTCTACATCCCCAGCCCCTCGATGGACCCCACGCTGCAACGCGACGACCGCGTGCTCGTATCGAAGATCCCGTACTACCTGGGCGAGCCTGCGCGCGGCGACGTCATCGTGTTCTCCGAGCCCGACCCGAAGAACGGGGGTGCGGACGAGCGCGGTGTCCTGAGCGGCGCCGTGCATTGGCTCTGGCAGAAGATCGGCGTCGAGCAGCCCGACCACGAGGACTACATCAAGCGGGTGATCGGCCTGCCGGGCGACACGATCTTCGGCAAGGACGGCAAGGTCTTCGTCAACGGCGAGGTCCTGGACGAACCTTATGTGCACCAAGAGACCCAGTGGCCCAGCGGCACCGGCAAGGTGAAGGTCCCCGAGGGCATGCTCTTCGTCATGGGGGATAACCGCTCGAACTCGCTCGACTCGCGGTTCGGGCTCGGTGTCCGTGATCCCGGCCAAGGCGGTGTGGGCTTCATCCCCATCGACAAGGTGCTGGGCAAGGCCTTCGTGATCGTCTGGCCCGTCGATCGGCTGGGCGGGATCATCGGCCCAGGCTGAGCCTCACCCCGGCCCGACGGCGGAGCGGTCGGGCACGAAGAGCCGGGCGAACGACCAGACGATCGCCGCGATCCCGATACCGGCGAGGCTCACCACGATCGGCGGGAGTTCCAGGGCGAAGAACGTGCGCGTGCCCGGTATCGCCAGGACCGCCACCGAGCCGGCGACGAGGCCCCAGACCAACGCGAGCCGCCAGGCCGTGAGCGGTGCTGCGACGATCCACAGCACGCCGAACCCGATCCACGTGAGTGTGAGGACCGCGGCCGTCCGGGCCTGACCCAGGTCGATCCCCGGCTCCCGGCGGGCGAGCGCGTATGCGAACAGGGTGGCGAGCGCGGCCAAGATGCCGGCCGGCACAGCGAAACGCAGCACCCTTCGCACGAACCCGGGCCGGAACCGTTCGCCGTTGGGAGCCAGTGCCAGGAAGAACGACGGGATCCCGATGGTCAGCGAGCCGATCAGGGTGAGGTGCCGGGGTAGGAACGGGAACGCGAACTCGAACACCCCGGTCGCGAGCGCGATGAGCATGGCGTACAGCGTCTTCGTGAGATACAAGGCGCTCGTGCGTTCGATGTTGCCCAGCACGCGCCGCCCCTCGGCGACCACGGAGGGCAAGGCGTCGAACGACGAGTCCAGCAGGACGAGCTGAGCGACGGCGCGGGTGGCGTCGCTCCCCGAACCCATCGCGACGCCGATGTCCGCGTCCTTCAGCGCCAGGGCGTCGTTCACGCCGTCACCCGTCATGGCGACGACGTGACCCCCTCGCTGAAGCGCACGCACCATCTCGCGTTTCCGCTGGGGCGTGACGCGGCCGAACACGTCGTGGGACGCGAGTGCTTCCGCGAGGCCCTCCTCCTCCAAGGTTCGCGCATCTACCGCTTCCTCGGCTCCGTCCAGGCCCGCAGCGGCCGCGATCGCACGCACCGCGGCGGGATGATCACCCGAGAGCACCTTCACCTTGACCCCCTGCGCCGCGAAGAACGCGAGGGTCTCGGCCGCGCTCGGACGGAGCGGATCCCCCAGGCGGATCGCCGCGACAGGCTCGACCTCACCGGGGAGATCAGCGTCCGGCAGCGTCTCGGTTCGCGCCAGGACGACCACGCGCACCCCTTGGGCCGCCGTCTGCTCCAGCCGGCTGCGCATCGCGCCGATCGGCAACACGACGTCAGGCGCCCCCAGGATCCAGGCCCCACGCGCGCCGAACGACGCCCCGCTCCACCCCCGCGCCGAGGAGAAGGCCACACGGGCCTGCGCGACCCACCCGTCAGACCCCCCGGGGAACGCCTCGCCGATCGCGCGGAGCGTGGGGTTGGCAGCCGGATCCGCGGCGGCCAGCGCGGCCAGCGCCTGAGCGGGGTCGGTCCCGTCCAGACGCTCGACGGCCTCGACCGACAGCCGGCCTCGCGTGAGCGTCCCGGTCTTGTCGATACACAGGACATCGACACGCGCCAGGACCTCGACGGCGGCGAGTTCCTGGACGAGGACCCGGCGGCGAGCGAGCCGCACGACCGCCACGCTGAACGCGAGCGAGGTCAACAGGATCAGCCCCTCGGGGACCATCGCGACGGTCCCCGCCACCGCCCCGGACGCGGCGGCCACCACCCCGTCGTACACGCGCAACTGACTCCAGAACAGCAGGATCGCCGTCGGTACGATGGCCCACGCGACGTAGACCAGGATGCGGTCGGTCCCCGAACGGAGCTCGGACCTGGTCAGCGTGAAACGACGCGCCTCGGCGGCCAAACGAACCGCGTAGGCCTCCGCGCCCACCTTCGTGGCCCGGTACCGGCCGAGGCCGGCGACGACGAACGATCCGGAGCGCACCTCGTCCCCCACCGTCTTGCGCACCGGCTCCGCCTCGCCCGTCAAGAGCGACTCGTCCACCTCGAGCCCGTCCGTCGCCACGACGCGGCCGTCGACGACGATCTGATCACCGGTGGCGGCCTCGAGCAGGTCCTCGGCGACCACCTGGCCGACCGCAACCTCACCCAGAACCCCGTCGCGAACGACGCGGGCTCGTGGCGCCGCGAGCACCCTGATCCGATCGAGCGTGCGCTTGGCGCGCAGCTCCTGGAAGATCCCGATGGCCGTATTCGCGACGAGGACGACGCCGAACAACGCGTCCTGGAACGGCGCGACGATCACGATCACCACCAGCATGCCGCCCAAGAGCGCGTTGAAGCGCGTCAGCACGTTCGCGCGAACGATCTGCGCCACGGTGCGGGAGGGCCCGGCCGGGACATCGTTGCCCCGGCCCGACGCCGCACGATCAGCGACCTCCGCCGTCGACAGCCCCCGCTCCACGTCCAGCACCACGGAGGCAGCGTAGCCTTCGCTGGTGCCCACTTGGCTGCTCGCCCTCGTGATCGCAGCGGCGATCTACGCCGCGGTGCTGCTCGGCTTGATCCTGGCCGGGCGGCGCGTGGCTGCGAAGGAACTCGCGACCCTGCTGCCCAACCTCTTGCTGCTGTTCAAGGATCTGGCGCGCGACCCGCGCGTGCCCCGAGGGGCGAAGGTGTGGATCGTCATCGGCGGTCTCTGGCTCGCCTCGCCGATCGATCTGCTCCCGGAGTTCCTGCCGGTGATAGGACCGCTCGATGACGCCGTCGTCGCCGCTCTCGTGCTCCGCTACCTGGTGCGGCGGGCCGGCGTGGAAGTGGTCTCGGAGCACTGGCGCGGGGAACCGGCGACGCTCGAACGCCTCCTCGAAGCTGCGCGGATCAGCCGGTGAGACCCCGGCCGGCGGCCCACGCGAGCAGCATCTCCTTCGCCTCGTCCTCGTCGATCGGACCGCGCTCCAGTCGCTCCTCCAACAGATAGGCGAGCGCCTCGCCGACGGCCGGACCCGGCCCGAGCCCCAGCATCTCCATGACCGCGCGGCCATCCAAGGGTGGACGCATCGCGTCGAGGTTCTCGCGCTCGGCCAGGACCGCGATCCGTTCCTCCAACTCGTCCTGCAAGGCGCGGAACGCCTCGGCTCGCTTGGCGTTGCGCGTCGTCACGTCGGCACGTGTCAGTTGATTCAGATCGTCGAGCAAGGGTCCGGCGTCGCGCACGTACCGGCGCACCGCCGCGTCGGTCCACCCCTCCCCGTAGCCGTGGAAGCGCAGGTGCAGTTCGATGAGCGTGCAGACCTCGTCGATGAGCGCCGAGGGGTAGCGCAAGGCCGCGAGCCGTTCGCGCGCCATCCGCGCACCCACCACTTCATGGTGGTGAAACGTCACGCCGTCATCGGTGATCTGCCGCGTCGCCGGCTTGCCGATGTCGTGCAGGAGCGCCGCCAAACGCAGCCGCAAGCGGGGCTCGGTGCCCGCCACCACCGCGTACGTGTGACGAAGGACGTCCTTGTGATGGTGCACGGGGTCCTGTTCCAGGCTGAGCGCGGGAACCTCGGGGATGAACCCGTCGGCCAGGCCCGTGTCCACGAGCACGGCCAGCCCGGCCTCGGGGTTCTCCGAAACCAGCAGCTTGTCGAGCTCCTCATGGATCCGTTCGGCGGACACGATCTCCAGACGATGACGCAGGGCCGCGATCGCCTCCAGGACCCGGGGCGCCGGCCGCACGGCCAGCTGCGCCACGAACCGCGCCGCGCGCACCATCCGGAGCGGATCATCGGTGAAGGCGACCTCGGGCTCGAGGGGTGTGTCGAGGGTGCGAGCTGCCAGCGCTTGGACGCCCTGGAACGGATCCTCGAACGCCCCGTCGGGCAGCCGCACCGCCATCGCGTTGATCGTGAAGTCACGACGCGAAAGATCGGTGCCCACATCGTCACCGAACGTCACCGCAGGCTTGCGATGCTCTTCCGCGTAGACCTCCTGCCGGTACGTGGTGATCTCGAGCAACTGCCCGTCCTTCATCGCCCCGACCGTGCCGAAGCGGACCCCGACCAGGTACTGCCGGTCGGCCCACCCGCGGAGGACGCGCGTGGTCTCCGGCGGGCGTGCCGACGTCGCGAAGTCGAGGTCCCCGATGGGACGACCCAGGATGAGATCGCGGACGGAGCCACCCACCAGGTAGAGCTCATGCCCGGCATCGGCGAAGCGCGCGCCCAGATCCTTCGCGATGCTGGGAACGTCGAGAACGGCACCGGGCAGCGACCCATCAGCCACGGCCCGAGGATACCCGTGGGTCGGTCCGCCACCGCGCTAGGGTCGCGGGGTGCCCACCTGGCTCGGCTTCGTGTGGACCCTGCCGAACACGCTCATCGGGGTCCTGCTCGGACTCATGACCTTCCAGCGGCCACGCCTGGCTCACGGGCTCCTGCTGTTCGACCGGCACCACCGCGGCCTGACCGTCCTGATGCGCGCCCTGCGGCGAGAGGCGATGACGATCGGGTTCGTGGTGATCTCCGCCTCACCGGTGCAGGGCCGGCTCCTGACGCACGAGCGTCATCACGTCCGGCAGTACTGCGCGTGGGGACCGTTGATGATCCCCGTGTACCTGCTGCTCGCTCTCGTGTTCGGCTATGCCCGCCACCCCATGGAGATGCGAGCGAGGAGCGCGGAGATCTAGGACGTGGCCACGGCGGGCTCGTCGTGCACGAGCCCTGCCTTGCGGTCGAGCACGCCCGCCATCTGCAGGTCGAAGTCGTGGGGGTTCGTCGCGGTGCGACGAGCCTCGTCGGGCGACACGAGCCCCTCCTTGGTCAGCTTGACCAACGCTTGGTCGAAGGTCTGCATCCCGTAGTAGTCGCCCTCGGCGATGACATCGATGATCTGATCGGTCATCGACGGGTCCACGATCCGATCGAAGACCCGCCCGGTGTTGATGAGGACCTCGATGGCGGGGACCCGGCCCTTCCCGTCGGCTCGGGTCACGAGCCGCTGCGACACGATGGACCGAAGGGCGCCCGCGAACGAGGTCCGCACCTCGCGCTGCTGTGCCGCCGGGAACAGGTCGAGCAGCCGGTTGATCGTCTCCATGCAGTCGATCGTGTGCAGGGTGGAGATCACGAGGTGACCCGTCTCGGCGGCCTGGATCGCCGACAGCGCCGATTCTGCGTCCCTGATCTCTCCCAGGAAGATGACGTCGGGATCTTGGCGGACGATGTGCCGGAGCGCGGCAGGGTACGAATCGGTGTCGAGCCCCACCTCGCGTTGCTCGACGATCGACAAGACGTCGTCGTGCACCACCTCGATGGGATCCTCGATCGTGACGATGTGGGCGCGGCGTGTCTGGTTGATGTGTCCGATCAGCGACGCGATCGTCGTCGTCTTGCCGGTCCCCGTCGGTCCCGTGATCAGGATCAGGCCGCGGGGGCTCTCTGCCAGACGGCGCATCACCGGTGGCAGCCGAAGCTCCTCGAAGGAGGGGATGTCCGAGCGGACCCTGCGGATGGCGAGCCCGACGAACCCTCGCTGGCGATAGACGTTGATGCGGAACCGGCCCACGCCCGTCAGCGTGTAGCCGACGTCGGCCTCGTTCGTCTCCTGGAACTGCCGGCGCTTGTGCTCGCCCATGACGGCGTTCGCGAAGGACTCGGTCTCGGCCGACGTCAGGTCACCATAGGGAGCCGGTGCCAGCTCCCCGTCCACGCGGATGAAGGGCACGTTGCCGACCTTGAGGTGCAGGTCGCTCGCACCCGCCTCCACGGCATGACGTAGCAGATCGTCCAGGTTCATCCCGTCAACCCTTCGGCACGTCCGAGCTTCGTGTTGAGGCGCCCGCTAGCATCGATGTGGTCATGGCCGAGGGAACCGAGGAACCCACCCAGCCCGGCGGCACCCCGGCGGAGGGGGCCGGCGGCGCGAAACGCCGCCGGCGGCGCCGGCGCAAACCTTCCTCCTCCCAGGGCGCCGCCGCCACGTCCAAGGCGTCCACGGCGGCCACCCCAGCCACGGCCGCGACGAAGCGGGGCGCGGCTGGGGAACACCGGCGTGCAACCGTCACGCGCGGTCCCCACATCCCCACGACGAAGGAGATCTCCGCCGGTGGGGTCGTCTACCGGCGCGACGGCGCATCCATCGACGTGGTCCTCGCTTCGCGCCGAACGCGCCGGGGCGACCTGGCGTGGGGGCTCGCGAAGGGTGGCATCGAGCCCGGCGAGACCAAGGAGCAGGCCGCGATCCGGGAGGTCCGCGAGGAGACGGGGCTCATGGCCGAGATCGAAGCCGACCTCGGTGACACGAAGTACATCTACGTCTGGGAAGCCGTACGGATCCGCAAGACGGTCCATTTCTTCTTGATGCGCTGCACGGGCGGGGACGTCGCTGACCGCGACGACGAGATGGAGGAGATCCGTTGGTTCCCGCTCGATCGGGCCATCAAGCGGGCGGCCTACCGCGGCGAGCGCGGCGTCTTGCTGCGCGCCGCCGAGGTGCTTCGGTGAGCCGGTGACCCCGGCCCAGATCCTCTTCGCGGTCGGGATCGGGCTTGCCTCCGGGATGCTGTCGGGCATGTTCGGCGTCGGAGGCGGCATCGTGATGACCCCGGGGCTGCAGACCTTCTTGGCAACCTCTCCGATCGCGGCGCTCGCCACGCCCCTGCCGGTCATCTTCCCGACCGCGATCGCGGGAGCCCTCCGCTACCGGGCGGCCGGGGAACTCGACATGCGAGCCGTGCGCTGGCTCGTGGTTGCCGGGGTACCGGCAGCAGTCGCCGGTGCGGCCGTGACCGAGGTGGTGCCGACGCCGCTGCTCCTGCTCGTGACGGCCGCCTTGCTGGCGTGGCAAGCGATCGGCATCCTCCGCGGAGGAGACACGTCCGGGCGCGGGCCCGACGCCGCGACCGCCGGGACCAGGTCGCTCGTCCTGACGGGTGCCGCGGCCGGCTTCGTGTCGGGCCTGCTCGGCATCGGCGGCGGGCTGATCATGGTGCCGCTGCTGGCCGGATGGCTCGGGATGCCGCTCAAGCGAGCGCTCGGGACGAGCCTGGCAGCTATCGTCGGCATGGTCGTGCCCGGGACCATCGTGCACGCCGCCCTCGGCAACGTCGCTTGGGACATCGTCCTCGCACTCGTCCTCGGAGCGGTCCCCGGCGCCCGGATCGGCTCGATGTTGGCGCTGCGGGCAGGTGAGCGGACGCTGCGCATCCTGGTGGGGGGGTTCATGGCCGCGGTCGCTCTCGTCTACGGCACCCAGCAGGTCCGCGATCTCACCCTCGGCTGAAAGCTCCCCGCTACCATGGGGCGCCGTCATGACCCGTCGCGCACGCGCCTCCCATGCCCTCGCCCTGGCGACGCTGTCCTTCCTGACGGTCCTGCCCGCGCACGCGCAATCGCCCGCCTCCGTACCGCTCACGCTGGCCTTCCAGACCCCGTGGACCACCCTCGAAGAGCCGGTGCTGCACATCGACGTGGTCGCGACCAACAACGGGGCTCTCGCGCTGCGCGACCTCTCGGCCGCCGGCGTCTTCGGCCCGGCGTTCTCGTCGCGCCAGGCCTACGAAGACGCGATCGTGTCGGGTCCGTCATCGGTGATGGCCTCCCAGACGATCGCGCTGAAGCGACGGCTGGACCCCGGGCAGACCCGGACCTTCCGGCTCGAGTTCGACATGTCGAGCCTGCCCGGCGTGGCCCAGGACGATTCGAAGGTCTACCCGGCGAGCATCGAACTGCGCAGCGCCGGGGTCGCCGTCGCCCACCTGTTCACGAGCGCGATCCATCTCGTGCGGGTCCCCGAGCAGCCGATGCTCCTCTCCTGGTGGTACGAGGTGACAGCCGGGCCCGCGTTCGGCCCCGACGGGCGTCTGCAGAGCGCGTCGTTCGAAGCCGCGGTGGCACCCGGAGGGGCCCTCTCGGCGCCCATGGCCACCCTGGGCGCGCTCACCGCTGCCCGACGCATCCCCTTCGACCTGGTCATCCAACCGTCGGTGCTGGAACAGGCCCGAACGATGGCGGCCGGCTATGAGCGTGCCGACGGGGCCGTCATCGCCGCCGGTGAGGGTCCCGCGGCGGCGGCGCAGGCGTTCCTCGACCAGGTCCGAGCGGTCGCCGGTGTGCCGTCCGTGCAGGTTGTCGGTCTCCCCCTGGATGCTCCGTCGGTCCCCGCTTTGCTCGGCAGCGGGCTCGGGATCGATCTCACGAGACACGAGGACAGAGGGGACGCGCTCCTTCGGCAGGTTCTGAACGTGGATCCCGCGTTCGATGTCGCTCGCCCACCGGGCAACCTCCTGAGCGAGAGCGCGCTCATCCACTACGCGGCTCAGGGTCGCACGACGCTCCTCGCCGATGCGGACACGGTCGCTCGGCCCGCCCAGGATCAAGGGTTCGTGCCCTCGCCGACGGCGAGCGTGGCGGGGCTCGGAGCGGGGCCGGTCGACCTGGTGCTACCCGACCCCGGCGTGCAGGCACTGATGGAACGCGTGGACGTGCTCGCCGATCCCGTGCGGGGGGCGCAGGTCATCCTCGGAGAACTCGCCGTGATCTGGAAGGAGGAGCCGAACCCCGACGAACCGCGCGTCCGGGGGGTCGCGATCGCTCCGCCGCCGGATCTGCCTCCCACGATCTGGCCCGCGTTGGTCGGACGGCTCTCCGATGCTCCGTTCCTGGAACCCGTCCACGCACAGGAGTTCGTCGCACGCGTCTTCCCGGCCGGTGAGAACGCGGTCCTGCTCGATCCCGCGACGACTACCTTCTCCGACGCCTACGCACAACGGATCCTCGCTCTGCATCACGACATCGACGCGTACGCCTCGATGCTGGTCGAGCCCGGCACGACCCCGGACGGACTCCGCAGGAGGCTCCTGCGAGCCGAATCGCAGATCTTCCTCGGATCCGGCGAGACGGCGGCGCAGGCGTGGATCGACCCCGTGGCCGAGCTCACGGGTGCCGCGTTCGCGAGCACCACCCCGCAGGTGCAGCAGGTCTTCACCTTCACGAGTGGCGAGGGCACCGTCCCGCTGCGCATGGGTGACCCCGGCGATATCCCCCTGCGCGTGGTCGTGGTGATGCAGGCGTCGCAGTTCGACTTCCCGGGAGGGGCCGAACAGGAGGTGACGCTGGAGCGGCCGAACCAACTCCTCGAGTTCGATGTGCGTGCGCGAGCATCTGGCCAGAACCCGATCGCGGTGACGGTGCGTACCCCAAACGGCCGCGAGATCAGCACGCAGACGATCGTGGTGCGGACCACGGAGCTGAACTCCATCGCGCTGCTGATCACCGGTGGTGCCGGGGTGGGCCTGCTGCTCCTGTACGCGAGGAGGCGACTACGGCGGGCCCGATGAACCTCGACCCCCACGGAGCGAACGCCCGGGGGGCCGCCCTCATGTCGGTGGGGACGATGCTGTCGCGCGCCACCGGGCTCATCCGGGTCTCCTTCACGCTCGCGGCGCTGGGGCTCACCGCGACGTCGGACGCGTACAACGCGGCCAACACGACGCCGAACATGGTCTACGAACTCCTCCTCGGCGGGATCCTCACCTCCGTCTTCGTCCCGGTGTTCGTCGAGCGCATGCGAAGCCGTGGCGAGTGGCAGGAGACCGCGTCGCGGTTCCTCACGCTGGCGCTCGTCATCCTGGCGGGGTTGACCCTGCTGGGACTCATCGCGGCGCCGTGGATCATGCGCCTCTACCTCTCGGGCGTCACCGACCCCGTGCGCCGTGAGGCCCAGATCGCGCTCGGCACGACGCTGCTCCGATGGTTCATGCCGCAGGTGGTCTTCTACGGGCTCGGCGCCGTGGCCGGGGGGATCCTCACCGCCCATCGCCGGTTCGCTCCACCGATGTTCGCGCCGATCCTCAACAACGTCGCCGTCATCCTGACCATGGGCGTGTTCATCGCCTGGGGGGCCGACGGCCTCGGGTCCGCGACCCTCGGGGCCGGCCGCGTGACGCTGCTGGGGTTGGGCACGACGCTCGGCGTGGTCGCCATGACCGTTGCCCTGTGGCCTGCGCTGCGGGGGATCGGATTCTCCTGGCGCTGGCGCCTGGAGCTGCGCGACGAAGCCGTTCGGTCGCTCTTCCGCCTCGGAGCGTGGGTCGCCGTCTACGTGGCGGCGAATCAGATCGCGTACTTCTGGATCATCAACCTCAACAACCGGATCGGCGAGGGCGCGTACACCGCCTACTCCCAGGCGTTCGTCTTCTTCTCGCTGCCGCACGCGATCGTGGCGGTCTCGATCTTCACCGTGCTCCTGCCGGGCATGGCGGAGCGCTGGACCGACGGGGATCGCGAGGGCGTCGCCGCCCTCTGCGCCCGGGGGATGCAGAACACCCAGGCCTTCATGCTGCCGGCGGCCGCGGGTCTGTTCGCCCTCGCCGGGCCGATCGTCGCACTGCTCGCCGGGTACGGCGCCGTCGGCGACGCCGACCAGCGGTTGCTCATCGGGGCGCTGCAGGGCTTCGCCCTGGGGTTGCCCTTCTTCTCGGCGTTCCAGCTGCTCACACGGACCGCCTACGCCACGCTCGACAGCCGCACACCGGCGTTCGTCAACATCGTGGTGGCGATCGTGAACCTCACCGCCGCGTGGCTCCTCGCGTTCACGGTCGACCTGGGGGTACGGGGGATGGCGCTCGGTCACGCGGCCTCGTACGTGGCGGGAACCGGGGTCCTCTACGCGATCCTGCACGGACGCCTGGGAGGGCTCCACGGGAAGCAGCTCGCCTCGACCATCCTGCGGGCGGGCGCCTCGGCCGCGCTGTGCGGCGTGGCGGCGTGGGGAGCCGGCGTGGCGCTCGGTTCGGTGCTGAGCCTGGACCGGCCCCCGTTTCGCCTGGTCCAGGTGCTCGGCGCGGTCTTGGCCGGGGTCCTTGCGTTCACCGCCGCCGCGTTTATGTTCGGGGTTCGAGAGGTCGATGACGTCCGCACGGCGCTCAAGACGAGGTGGCGATGAGCAGGCTGCACCGCGACGAATCAGGGATGGTCGGCAAGATCATCGTGATCTGGCTGCTCTTGGTCGTGCTCCTGGGGGTGGTCGCTCTGGACACGGGGTCCATCCTGTTCGCCAAGTTCCGGCTCTCCGATCTTGCATCGAACGCGGCCACCGCCGGCGCGACCTCCTTCCGCAACGGGCACGACGTCGACGAGGCTTGCCAGGCGGCGAAGGAAGCCATCGAGCGTGAGGAAGCGGATCAGCGGGTCCCCCACGGCTTCTGCAAGGTCACCGCGTCCAACGGCGAGGTGGTCATCACGCTGCGCAAGCAGGCGAAGACCCTGCTGGCGGGCCGGCTCGGATTCACCGAGGATCTCACCAAGCTCGTCATCCGCGAGACCGGGCGCCCGCCCTCCCTGTAGCGTGCGGTCGTGAGTGAGCCCGCGCCCGACGACGAACTCGTACGCCGCTATCTCGCCGGGGACGCGGGTGCCTTCTCCACCCTGATGCAACGTCATCAGCAGCGCGTGTACTCGGTCTGTCTGCGCGTACTCGGGAACCGCGACGACGCTGCCGATGCCGTGCAGGACGCGTTCCTGTCGGCACTTCGCAAGCTTGGGCAGTTCCGAGGGGACTCGCTGTTCACCACCTGGCTGTACCGGGTCGCCGTGAACGCCTGCTACGACATCCTGCGCAAGCGCCGGCGTCAGCCCATGCTGCACCTCGCCGAAGATCCCGACGGCCCGGCCCGTGAGGAGGGACCCGCCGCCCTCGACCATGCCGACGAGGTCGTAGGCACCGTGGACGCGGCCACGGCGCTGGCACGCGTGCCGGAGGAATTCCGCGTCACGCTGGTGCTCGCTGACGTCCACGACATGGCCTACGAGGAGATCTCTCGGGTCCTGGATGTGCCGATCGGAACGGTCAAGTCGCGTGTGCATCGTGGCCGCCTGGCCCTGGCCCGGGCGATGGGCATCGATGCCCGGGAACCCCTGCGCGCCCCCGACCCGTCGCAGGACCACGCATGAGCCATCCCATCGAACTGCTGGTGTCCCTCGAGGACGGCACGTTGACCGCCGACGAACGTGCCGTCCTCGACCTGCATCTTCAGGGGTGCGCCCTGTGCAGCCGAGAGGCCGACATGGCGGCGGCTGCGCGGACCTCGCTCCGCTCGCTCGAAGTGGTTCCCGTGCCTGAAGGTCTCCTGGACGGTGTACGTACGCGAGCCGAGCGTCTGAGTGCCGCAGGCGGATCGACCGTGACGCCGATCGGGAGCGGGGCTCGGGCCGCTCGGTGGCAGCGGATCGTCAGCGTCGCGGGAGCCGCCGCCGTCGTGGTCGCCGTGGTCGCGGTCGCGCTCCCTCGGTTGGGCGGCTCCCGAGATGACCCGTCCCTCGCGCCCGGCGCGGAACTCACGAGCCGTGCGAGCGCGGTCGAGGTCGAGGTCGTGCAACAGGACTTCGACCTGGCCGGCGTGGGGGCGCTCGCGACCTCGTTCAAGACAGGGTTCACGGAGGACGCCTCGCCGGAGACGAGCGACATGGGCAGCGGCTCCGCGCCCGTGGTGGCTCTGGCCCAGGACGTGGAGGGAGCCACGGCGTGCCTGCGGACCGCATTCGATGAACTCCCCGGGGACCCTGTTCGGCTCATCCAGGCTCGCTACCTCGGGACGCCGGCGATCTTCGGGGTGTTCCTGATCGGGCCCGGAGCCGACCAGCCGGCGACCGAGGCTCGCGTGCTGATCGCGGCCACCGCGGATTGCTCGGTCCTCGTTTCCTCGCAGGCGGATCTGCGGGAATAGGCGCGCGTTGGACCCTGTGGGAGGATTCCACAGGCGATGGACGACGTTCGCGAAGTGCTCATCATCGGGTCGGGGCCGGCCGGATACACGGCTGCCCTCTACGCGGCCCGCGCCGACCTCCGACCCCTCGTGCTGAAGGGTCTCGAGGCGGGTGGGCAACTGATGCTCACGACCGATGTCGAGAACTACCCGGGTTTCGCCGACGGGATCATGGGTCCTGAACTCATGGAGCAGATGGAGAAGCAGGCGTCGCGGTTCGGCGCCGAGATCTTGGCCGTGCATGTGACCGAGGTGGACCTCGCATCGCAGCCGTTCCGGGTCCGTGCGGGCGACCAGACCTGGCACGCGAAGACGGTCATCATCGCCACGGGCGCCTCCGCGCGCTGGCTCGGCGTCCCGGGAGAAGAGAAGCTCCGGGGACGAGGCGTGAGCGCGTGCGCAACGTGCGACGGCTTCTTCTTCCGTGAGCGCGAGTTGATCGTGGTGGGCGGGGGCGACACCGCGATGGAAGAGGCGACGTTCCTGACCAAGTTCGCTTCGCGGGTCACCATCGTGCACCGCCGCAGCGAGTTCCGCGCCTCCAAGGTGATGCAGACCCGCGCGTTGGAGAATCCCAAGATCGACGTGTCGTGGAACACGACCGTCGAAGAGATCCTGGGCGAGGACGCGGTGACGGGGGTGCGCCTGCGTGACGAACAGACCGGCGAGGTCATCGAGCGTCGGATCGACGGTGTCTTCATGGCGATCGGTCACGACCCCAACACCTCGTTGTTCACGGGGCAACTGGACGCCGACGACGAGGGGTATCTCCGCGTCCAGGAGCCACGAACGACCACCAACGTTCCCGGCGTCTTCGCGGCCGGCGACGTCACGGACAGGACCTACCGGCAAGCCGTCACGGCGGCGGGACAGGGATGCAAAGCTGCCATGGATGCCGAGCGCTACCTCGAAGATCGGGCACACGCGAACACCTAGATGCAGCAACCCCGGTGAGGAGATGAGTTCATGGCGAACATAGGAGATGTGACGGACGCGCTGTTCCAGACGGCCGTCTTGGATTCGGAGACACCCGTGCTGGTCGATTTCTGGGCGGAGTGGTGCGCCCCCTGCCACATGGTCTCGCCCGTGGTGGAGCAGCTGGGCTCAGAGCAAGGCGAAACCCTCAAGGTCGCCAAGTTCAACATCGACGAGAACCCCGACGCCACGCGGAAGTACGGCGTGATGTCGATCCCGTCCCTCATCCTGTTCAAAGGCGGCGAAGAAGTCGCCCGCGTGATCGGTGCGAAGTCCAAGGAGGCCATCCTGCGGGACCTGAGCCCGCACCTCGGCTGAACGGCCGTCCCCCACACGCACGTTGCGACGGACGCGAACGCGTGCGCAGACTGGGCACGTGCGGATCTACCGTGAAGGCGACGAAGGCCCGGAGATCCACGACATCCAGCGACGGCTGGCGTCCGTCGGGATGACCGTGCCCGCTCCGGAGCTCGGGCGGTTCGGACCGGCCACGACGCACGCGGTACGCGCCTTCCAGGAACGCAGGAACCTCCGTGTCGACGGGCTCGTGGGCCCTGACACCTGGGGCCAGCTCGTCGAGGCCGGGTTCAGGCCGGGTGATAGAACCTTGTACCTGCACGCGCCGCCGATGCGCGGCGATGATGTTCTCGATCTGCAGCACAAGCTCAACGCCCTCGGGTTCGACGCCGGCAAGGAAGACGGTGTTCACCGCCGTGCCACCGACCGCGCGGTCCGCGAGTTCCAACGCAACGTCGGCGAAGTCCCCGACGGCGTCGTCGGGCTCCACACGCTCGAGATCCTCGAGCGGATGCGTCCGATCGAAGGTGCCCCCGGCCGCTCACTCGTGCGTGAAGCAGAAGAACTGCGAGCGATGCGCTCATCCCTGCCGGGTCAGACGGTGGCGATCGATCCAGGGGGCGCTCCCGGCGCGGGTGCTCCCGATGCGGCCCTCGCGCTCGCACAGGTCTTCGCCGATCATCTCGCCACCGCGGGCGCGAAGCCTGTTCTTCTTCGCGCGGCCGGTGATGACCCGACCCCCAGCGAACGCGCTCGGATCGCGAACGAACTCGGCGCCGCGCTCTGCGTCTCGTTGCTCGTGGACGCCGACCCAGATCGAGCGACACCGGCGTGTTCGTTCTTCGGCAGCGCCGCGACGCACTCCCCCGCTGGGGAGCATCTCGCCCGGCTCATCCTCGAGGCGCTGGAGCGTGAGTTCGGCGTGCCGGGCCGGACCGAGCGGCTGACGGTCGCGATGCTGCGCGAGACGAGGATGCCTGCGGTGCAGGTCGAACCATCGACCGCACCGGGTGGGGTGGCGGATCCGATCTTCACAGCCCGGCTGGCGCGGTCGATCACGCTCGGGGTCGAGCGCTTCTTCCGCGACCGTCCTTCCGGCTAGCGAGGCGCCAGCAGTCGCAGCACCAGCCCGAGGACGAGCCCGAGGACCGCCCCGCGGGTCGCCCGCTCTGGTTCGCTCAGGTGCCCGGGCGTGACAGCGGCACCGTCAACGTTCTTCTCGTCGGGCTGGTTCACGCGGCTAGGGTACGCGTCGATGCGGGGACCATCCTCGGGGCGCTCGCCGCCAGGACGGAGCGACTGCGGCTCGGGACGCTCGTTTCCCCGTCACCTTCCGCGAGCTGGCGTTCAGGGCATCTTCCTCAACCACGAGTTGGACGGCGACCTGGATATGCTCGCGATGCTCGCGTCCGAGGTGGGGCCTGAGCTCGTGGAGGAGGGATGGCGGTGGATGGGTTCGGGTTCGTGTTCGGCACCTTCGCGCTCATCTGGCTCGCCGCCCTGGTCCTCGTCATATGGGCGCTCGTCGACTGCCTGCAGGTCAAGGAGGACTCTTCGTATCAGAGCGGGACCAAGCTGGTCTGGGTCCTGATCATCATCTTCCTCTGGGGTCTGGGCGCGATCATCTATCTCGCGATCGGCCGCCCGAAGCCCGGCTCATCCGGCGCGGCCCCGTCGGCCGGAGGCCCACCGGGGACGCCCGGCCCGGTACCGCCGCCACCCCCGGGCTCACTCGACTGAACGGACGGACTGGAGCCTGAGTATGACGCTGTCACTCGGGAGAGGCAGCTCAGTCAGGCGCGAGGCCTGGGCCCGACCCGACGATCTCGCTGACGATCCTCTCGAGGTCGTCGGGTGACCCGAACTCGATGAGAACCTTGCCTCGCTTGGCGCCCATCTGGATCACGACCCTGGTCGCCAGCTGCTCAGACAGGATCTCTTCGACCTCGGTGAGGCCCGAGTCTCGCGAGGTCGCCGGTGCCCCCTTCGATGCGAGTTGGGCGGGCGGCGCGTCGATGAATCGACGGACGGTCTCCTCGGTCTGCCGCACCGAGAGGTCTTCGGCAACGACACGCAGCGCGAGTGCCGTCATCGCCTCCTGATCACCGAGCGACAGGAGCGCGCGAGCGTGCCCGGCGGAGACCTTCTCGTCCGCCAAGAGCTGCTGGACGTCAAGGGGGAGCCCGAGGAGGCGGATGGTGTTCGCGATGTGTGACCGCGACACACCGACACGATCGGCCAGGTCCTCCTGCTTGAGACCGAGCTCTTCGAGCAGGGCGCGGAACGCCTCGGCCTGCTCGATCGGGTTCAGGTCCTCCCGGTGGATGTTCTCGATGAGGGCCTCGCGGAGGAGGTCGTCGTCGCCCGCGTCGCGCAACACGACCGGGACCGTCGCCAGACCGGCGGTCCGGGCCGCTCGCAGGCGCCGCTCCCCCGCGATCACCTCGTAGCGCCCATCCCCCGAGCGCCGCACCACGATCGGCTGGAGGATGCCAACCTCACGGATCGAAGCCGCCAGCGAGGCGATCGTGTCCTCATCGAAACGGGTGCGCGGCTGCTTGGGGTTGGGCGCGATGGCGTTCACCGGGACCTCGAGCAGACCGGGCGACTCACCGATCTCGGGCGCCCCGGGGATGAGGGCCGAAAGCCCTCGACCCAGACCTCCGCGTTTGGACATCTATCCCTCGCCTCCCTTACGGAACAGGCGCCAGCGGCGCTTCCCCGCTTCCATGTCGTCGTGCAACGTGGCGCCGATCTCGGCGCTGTCTTCGGATCCGGGCGCACCGGGGGCCGGCGACCCCCGGTCATCAGCCCCACCTGCGAGGTCGCTTCCCTCGTCAATCACCACGACGCGGCGCGGCGCCTCACCGTCCGGACGACGGGCCACGGGCCGCACACGTGGTTCCGCAGGCTCCTCGCCGTCCTCCCAGACCTCATCGGTTCCCTCATCAGCTGCGCTCGGCGCATCCTGCGCGGGCGCCGCGGGCGCGGGCTCCTCGAAAGGCTCGACCGGCGCGGACACGGCTGCCGGTGTCGGCGCGAGCTCAGGTGCCCGCACAGATGGAGGCTCGATCACGCCGGGCGCGACGACCATGGGTGGCGGCGGCTCTTCCTCCTCCAGGTCGATCGGCTCCGGTGGCGTCGCATCGCGGATCTGGGCCGGCATCACCACCGTGGGGAGGTCCTCCATCGCAGGGATCGGGCTGTCGGGGGCCGGACGCACGGCGACCTCCCGTGCCAGCTCCCGGTAGGCCTCGGCGCCCTTGGATCGGGGGTCGTACAAGGTGATGGGTTGTCCGAAGCCAGGCGCTTCGGAAAGACGCACGGTCCGCGGGATGATGACGTCGTACACCAGGTCGCCGAAGAACCGCCGGACCTCCGCCACCACCTGCTCGGACAGCTTCGTCCGAGGATCGAACATCGTCATCACGATGCCTGCCAGGCGCAGGCCGGGGTTGATGTTCTGCTGCACCAGGCCCACGTTGCGCAACAACTGCCCGAGTCCCTCCAGGGCGTAGTACTCGCATTGGATCGGCACGATGAGTTCCTCGGCCGCCGTCAGGGCATTGACGGTCAGCAATCCCAACGATGGCGGGCAATCCAGGAGGATGAAGTCATAGCGGCCCTGCCTGACCGGTTCGATGGAACGCTTCAACCGGCCCTCTCGCGAGAACAGGCTCACGAGCTCGATCTCCGCACCCGCCAGATCGATGGTGGAGGGAACGGCGTCGAGCCGCTCGACCGCCGTGTGGACGATCGCGTCGTCGATGGCGGCCTCGGCGACGACCACGTCATACACGGTCACCTCGCGAGCCTCGTGACGGATGCCCATACCCGTCGACGCGTTGCCCTGGGGATCCAGGTCGAGGACCAGGACCCGAAACCCGATGTCCGCGAGGGATGCTCCCAGGGAGACCGCGGTCGTGGACTTCCCCACGCCGCCCTTCTGGTTCGCGATCGCGATGATGCGGGCCACACCGGGGGTGGCGGGCACCTGCGGCTTCACCCGCCGGCTGCGTTTGGCAGGGGCCCGGCCCCTGGAGGACGCGCTGGCTGCGGTATCGGACGAAGCGGCGGCGGTCACTGCTGCGTCATGATAGCGATAGGGCCCGCACCCGCAACCGAGGAGGTCACGAGCCGCACCGAGACGCCGTACGGCCCGTCGCGCTCCGGCTCGAACCCGGCGCCGGCCCAGTACAGCAGCCGGCCGTCGTCTGCCAGGAGTGGGGCTGCGACCTCCCAGGCCCTCGTCGGCTCGGCGAACGCCCTGGCGACGACGGCCGCGACGCGCCGGCCCACACGCTCCGCGTTGCCTGGGACGACGTCCACGTTGTCGAGGCCGAGTTCCGCGATCACGAGCTCGAGGAACGCCACGCGACGGCGTCGCTGCTCGAGCAGGAGCCACGCCGTCTGCTCCGTCACGATCGCGAGCGGGATCCCCGGCAGCCCGGCGCCGGAGCCGAGGTCTGCCGCTGACCGCACGCCGGCGAGGAGTGGTGCTCCGCGCAGCGAATCGCCGATGTGCCGGGTGGCCAGGCGCTCGGCATCGGAGGCCGCCACCATACCGAGCGGGATGGCTCTCGTTCGAAGGAGCTCCTCGTAGGTGGCGAGGCGCCGAAGCCGGGGTTCGGTGGGGTGCAGGTCCAGGGCTTCGAGGAGGCTCGCGTAGCTATGTTTCACGTGAAACATCGCCTCGAGGGTCGGGCGCCCAGTGGGCCCGTGGGGTTAGGCCTCCAAGGGAGAGATGACCACGAAACGGCCAGGCTCCTCGCCTCTGGAACCGCTCTGGACGCCGGTCAACGCGGCCACCGCGTCGTGCACGATCTTCCGCTCCAGTGCGTCCATCGGGTCCAGCTCCTGCTCCTGGCCCGTCTCCAAAGCGCGTTCGGCAGCTTCCTCGGCCTTCTCGACCAGCTCAGCGGCGCGTCGCTTGCGGTAGTCCTCGACGTCGACGAGCACCCTGATCCGCTGGTCCAGCCGATGGCCCACCACCTGCCGAGCCAGCTCCTGGATCGCGTCAAGCGTCTGCCCGTGCCGGCCGATCAAGAGCGACATGTCGTCCTCTGAACCGTCCAGGATGTCGACGTAGTAGCGGTCCCCGGCCGTGGACGGCTCCGCGATCGCATCGATGTCCATCTTCACGAGGAGCTCCTCGACGAAGTCAGCCACCGCGTCCGCCTGCTCTTCGAGATCGGAGTCGTCGTCTCGGCGGTCAGCCACGATCACCCTCCACGCTTCTTCTTCTTGCGAAGCTGGTTCCCCGGCTGCGCGCCCTTCGTCGGCTTGCCGGTGCCGTCCGGCCATGCCGCGGGCTGCGCCCGGCTCCCGTTCGATGGCTTCTTCCCCGGATCAGGCTTCGGACTCTTCGCCTTGCGCGCCTCCTCGGTTGCCTCGGCCTTCGCGGCCATCCGCTCCATCAACCCGGGCTTCGTCGGTCCGCTCGCCCGCGCCTTCTGCTCTTCGATGCGCCGATCGAGAGCGTCCGGCCCGATATGGCCGGCACGGAGCATCAACGTCTGCTGACCGACCTGGAACGCGTTCGACGCCGTCCAGTAGACGAGCAGCCCGGCGGGGAAGTTGATGCCGAACACGCCGAACATCAGGGGCATGTACTTCAAGATCGCCTGCTGCTGGGCGGACTGGCCCCCGGGCGGCGTGTTCTTGAGCGTCTGCCGTTGCATGTAGATCCCGGAGGCGACCATCAGCGCGAGAGTGATCGCGTACGGGGTGGCCGCGGGGAAGCGCGACTTGCCACAATCGACGCTCGACCGTGTGACGGCGTCGAGCGTCTGGCCGTCGGACCCGAGGATGGGCGCGCCCTCGGGGAGCGTCTGCGCTCCGTCTTCGCCCTCGGCGATGTAGGTCAGCGGGGCCTGGGTCCCGGCTTGCAGGGGCGTGCACTGCAGGTTCATCCACAGGAAGCCGGCATTCTCGTGCGCGATGATGGCGCCGAACAGAGCGCTGTCTTCGGGGATGTGGTTGTTCCCGGCGTGGACCTGGAACGCCCCCTCCTGGTCGGGCACCGGGACGAGGGCCACAGGCCTGATGACCGAGTACATCGCGATCAGGAACGGGTAGAGCAGGAGGATGGGGAGGCACCCCCCCAAGGGATTCACGCCTGCCTCCCGGTAGAGCTTCATCGTCTCTTCTTGGATCTTGGGCTTGTTGTTCTTGTACTTCTTCTGGAGCGCTTTGATCCTCGGCTGCAGCGCCTGCACGTGCTGCATGGACTTGATCTGCTTCCACGCCAGCGGCAACAAGACGATCTTGATCAACACGGTGAGGATGATGATGGCAACCCCATAGTTGCCGACGAGGTCATATAGCTCGGCGAGGACCCACCCGAGACCGTTGAGCAACCACTGCCAGGGGACGAGTTCGGCGAGCATCTAGGCGGTCACCTGTTCCCCGTCACGCAGGACAGCGTCATACAAGGACCCGCCGCGCACCTGCTCGATGCCGCCGTGCCCGAATGGGTTGCAGCGCAGGATCCTCCAGACCGCCAGCGCGCTGCCGCGGACGGCCCCGCGGAGCTCGATGGCGTCCTGCGCGTAGTGGCTGCAGGTGGGATAGAACCGGCACTTGCCTCCGAGGGCGGGGGACAGCACGGCGCGATAGGTGCGGATGAAGCCGACGAGCACGGCACGAACCGGCGCACCCGCACCCCAGAGGACCCGTCGGAGCATCTTCATCCGTGCAGCAGCTCCTCCATCTCGTTCACCAGGTCTTTCGTCCCGCACCCTCGGATCCCCGGCCTGGCCACGAGCACGACGTCGTGATCGCCGACCGCCGGCCGGAGTTCACGCAGCGCCGCTCGCAGGATGCGTCGGGCCCGGTTGCGTTGCACCGAGCCG
>JBBDHX010000032.1:0-16848 GCA_040880745.1 Actinomycetota bacterium | reverse complement strand
GGCCGCGAGCGTGTCGCGCGAACCCACCTCGGGCAGGAACAGCGCCTGGTAGCCCATATCGTGCCCGGCACGCGCCAGTCCGGCGAGGTCGTCCCACGCGTACGCATCACGCAGCGCGAAGCCCGTCGGTTGGCGGCCGCCGTCCATGCTGCGATGGTGCCAGACCGATGGACCCCGCGACCCTGCAGACCCGGGACGGCGTGCGCCTCGAGGCGGAGATCCGGATGCCCGAGGGCGCGCCGCGCGGCTCGGCGGTGCTCTGCCACCCCCACCCACGCCACGGCGGGTCCAAGGACCATCCCCTGCTGTGGGCGATCCGCAACGAACTCGCCGCGGCCGGGTCCCTCGCGGTCGTGTCGTTCAACTTCCGTGGCGTGATGGGCTCGAGCGGGTCCTACGGCGGTGGTCGAGACGAACTCCGCGACGCCGCGGCGGCGATCGGGCACGCAGCCACGCTCGCCGCCGAGGGTGCCCCGCTCCTGCTCGTCGGCTGGTCGTTCGGCGCCAGCGTCGCCCTGCGCGCCGCCATCGACGACCCCCCCGTCAGCGCGCTGGCCTTGGTGGGACTGCCTCTTGATCCGAAGGACCTGGAACTCCCGCCGCTCCCCGCTGCCGCAGACCTGCGCGCGCTCCGCCGGCCGACGCTCCTGCTCAGCGGGGAGCACGACGAGTACTGCCCGCCCGACATGCTCCGCGCCTACGCCACGGGGTTCCCACGCGCCGAGGTCGCCGTCATCGAGGGGACGGATCACTACTTCTGGCGCCGCGAGAAGGAGGCGGCCACGGTGATCGGCGGGTTCGCGGATCGGACCCTGTTCGGATGACTCAGTCGTGCGTCCCGTGTCCGTTCGATCGGGGATCCGGGGGAGCGTCGCGCGGCCGCCAGATCCAGACGAACGGCAGGAACAGCAACGTGCCTCCGAAGTACCCCGGGTCGGCGAACACGCCGAGCACACCGAACAGTGCGCACGCCGCGAGCCAGAGCCACGGGTTCCCCCACCACGGTCGTCCGGCAGGCCGTCGCGGTTGCGTCAAAGGCGCGTCCAGACCCGGCTCCACGAGCATCCGGGGCCCGCTGCGCCGGCGCGCCGGCGCCTGCTGACGCACCGCGACCACGAGACCCGCGCCCAACGCGAGCGCGGTCACGACCGGCAGGACGACCCTGATCCACACGCCCACTACAGCGGGACGTGCGACAGGACCATGATCCGCGGCTCGGTCATCTCCTCCATCGCGAAACGCAGGCCCTCGCGGCCGAAGCCGGATTCCTTCGACCCGCCGTAGGGCATCTGATCGGCGCGGAAGGCACTGACGTCGTTCACGATCACGCCGCCCACCTCGAGCGTGCGGTGCGCCTCGAACGCGCGGTTGATGTCGTTGGTGAACACGCCGGCCTGTAGGCCGTACTTCGAGTCGTTCACCTCGGCCAGAGCGTCGTCGAAGGTCTCGTAGGGCGTGATCGTGCACACCGGCCCGAAGACCTCCTCGCAGCGGACCTTCATCACCGGCGTGGTCTGCGACAGCAGCGTCGGGCTCACGAAGGGACCGTCCACCGTGCCACCCGTGAGGACCTCGGCGCCCTGCGCCACCGCCTCGGCGATCCACTCGCCGATCCGATCAACCTCGCCGCGATCGATCACGGGGCCGACGTCGACGGTCTCGTCCATCGGGTCACCGACCTTCAGCTGCTCGACCTGCTTGGTGAGCCGCACCGCGAAGTCGTCGTAGACCTCGGCGGCCACGAGCACGCGCTGCACGCTGATGCAGGACTGACCGGCCTGGTAGTACCCACCGAACGCGATCCGCTGCGCCGCCAGGTCCAGATCCGCATCCGAATGCACGATCACGCCGGCGTTGCCACCGAGTTCGAGTGTCACGCGCTTCTTCGGGTCGAGCCCCTTCAGGTACCAGCCGATACCGGCCGAGCCCGTGAACGAGATCTTGCGGAAGCGATCGTCGCGCGCCATCTGGTCGGCCACCTTCGAGCGCACCGGCAGGACCTGGTAACAGCCTGCCGGGAGATCCGTCTCGTCGAAGAACTCCGCCAGACGCAGCGCCCCGATCGGGGTTGCGCTGGCGGGCTTGACCACGATGGGCGCACCCACGGCGATCGCCGGCGCCACCTTATGCGCCACCAGGTTGAGCGGGAAGTTGAACGGCGTGATCCCGAGGACCGGCCCGATCGGGAACCGGCGCAGGAGGCCGATCCGCGACCCGAAGGCCGCCTCGGTGTCCAGGCGCATCAACTCGTCGCTGCCGTGGCGGAGCGTCTCGGAGGCCCAGCGGAACGTCGAGACCGCGCGCGCGGCCTCCACGCGTGCCCACTTGAGCGGCTTGCCGCCCTCGGCCGCGATCAGCCGGGCGTTCTCCTCCAAGGTCTCTGCCAGGCGCCTGGAGATGTGGTCCAGAGCCGTGGCGCGGGCCGCCACGGACAGCCGCGACGCCTCGTGGAACGTCGCCGCGGCGGTGGCCGCCGCCTCCTCCACGTCGGCCTCCGTGGGCACCGCGATCTCGGCGACCACGGAGTCGTCGTACGGGTTCTTCACGGCGAACGTGCCCTCGCCGGTGCGCCACCGGCCGTTCACGAGGTACGGACGGATCTCAGACATCTGGTTCCCACCTCCCGTGACGAGGGGGCGTCCGGGCGGGACGCCCCCTAGCCACCGCGTGTCCTGAGGATCGGTCGCTTCAGTCCAGCGACCACATGACATGCTTGATCTGCGTGTAGTCCTCCAGCGAGTACATCGACATGTCCTTACCGTAGCCGCTCTGCTTGTAACCGCCGTGCGGCATCTCAGGAGTGATCATGAAGTGCGTGTTCACCCACACGGCGCCGAATTGGAGGCGCCGGGCGACCCGGGCGGCACGCGCGGCATCGCGCGTCCAGACCGATGACGCCAGCCCGTAGACGATGTCGTTCGCCCAGGTCACGGCCTGGTCCTCGTCGGTGAAGCGCTGCACCGTGACGACCGGACCGAAGACCTCTTGCTGCACGATCTCTGCCTTCTGATCCTCGACCGACACCACGGTGGGCCGGTAGTAGGCCCCGGGGCCCTCGATCGGCTCGCCGCCCGTCAGTACCTTGGCGCCGGCCCCTTGCGCCCTGTCGACGAACCCCGCGACGCTCTCGCGCTGCCGCTCCGATACGAGCGGGCCCATCTCGACCTCCCCGTCGGTGATGTCGCCCACCTTGATCGACTCAACCGCCGGCACGAGCTCCCCGAGCAGAGCATCGAACACACCGGAGCCCGCGATGACACGGCAGGACGCGGTGCAGTCCTGGCCGGTGTTCGTGTAGCCGGCGAACTTCAGCGTCTCGACGACCTTGCCGACGTCAGCGTCGTCGAACACGACCACGGGCGCCTTGCCGCCGAGCTCCAGGTGGACCCGCTTGACCGTCTCGGCGGCCGCGGCCTGGATCAGCCTCCCGGTCGATGTGTCCCCGGTGACGCTCACCAGGCGAACGTCAGGGTTGCGGACCAGCTGGTCGCCGACCTCAGATCCGTGGCCCGTGACCACGTTGACGACGCCCGCAGGGAAGATGTCGGCCGCCAGCTCCGCGAGCCGCAGGGTGGTCCGCGGCGTGAGCTCCGCCGGCTTGAGCACGGACGTGTTCCCCGCCGCGAGCGCCGGTCCAAGCTTCCAAGCCGCCATCATCAGCGGGTAGTTCCACGGACAGATGCCGACCGTGACACCGAGCGGCTCCCGTCTGATCATGCTGGTGAAGCCCCGCTCGTACTCGCCCGCCGACTTGCCTTCCTGCACGCGAGCAGCCCCGGCGAAGAAGCGGAGGTTGTCCGTGATGAAGGGGATGTCGGCCGCTGAGACCGAGATGGGCTTGCCGACGTCTTCGGCCTCGAGCAGAGCGAGGTTGTCCGCGTCGGCGTCCAGGGCGTCGGCGAGCTGCATCATCATCGCCGCGCGCTCCTTCGGAGGCGTGTCGAACCAGACCTCGTCGTAGGCCTTCTGCGCGGCGGCGACGGCTGCGTCGGCATCCTCCCGCGTCCCGACCTGCACCGTGGCGACGGCCTCACCCGTGGCCGGGTTGATGTCGGGCGCGGTCTCGCCCCGGCCCGAGTCCACCCACTCGCCACCGATGTATTGCTGCCAGGTCTTCCCGTCGGCCATGTCTCCTCCTTCAGTAGGGACGGACCACTGAACCGTCGATAGGGCGCCAGTATCGCGCGTTCGCGAGGTGACGCGCCACCCGCCGTGGCGGCCGGCGCGACCGACTCCCTTGGACGCTCTGTACAACCCTCCTCAGGCGAGGGCCGGGTCCAGATCCCCGATCACGTGGTGGACAGGGAGGCCGAACCCCTGCACCCGGCTGATCAGATCCCACCTCAGCCATCGCGAGAGCCCCGGACGCAGGGTCGAGAGCACGATCTCGTCGAACGCCTGGCCGCTCAGCATGAGGTCCTTGATCGCATCCACCGGATGCGCGTCGCCGACCTCCCCGCTCGCCTGGATCCCCATCGCGGAGAGCCTCCGCAAACAGTCATCCAGGCGATGGGCTGCTGTCCGCTGCGCCTCGCCCTCCGTCCACGGATGGCCGGCCGGCGGCGTCGCCGGGACGAGGACGTGGAACGTACACGGGCCGGCCTCGTGGAGCGTTCGGATCTTCCCAAGCAGGGCCCCGCCGGCAAGGGTCTGGTTCGCCACGATCAGATAGCGGCGCATCCCACCACCCCTGCGACGACGATACTCTCGGCGGCGGCGGACGGGAAGAGCTCAGCCGTCGGCCTGCGCCACCAGCAGGGCGAGCTCGGGCATGGCAGCGGCCTTCCGTTTCGCGATGGACGGACGCTACGTGCCCCTTCTCTTGCGGCGGGGGATCTCAGGCAGGGGACTGGCTCTGGGGCGACGCTAACGATTGGACAAGCGACCCTTGACGCACCGAGGGGGGGGCGTAGCATCAAGGAGTAACGGTTCGAAAGGGCGCTCATGGCGAGCGAACGCACGATCCGATCTTCTAGGCGCGGTCTCCGCGGTCTCGTTGTTGCCTCTGGCGTGGTGCTCGTGGTGGCCGGGTCTATCGCTGGTTTCGCTGGGCCGCGGGCGGGCGACGACCGACCGGATCACGACTACGCGGCCGCGCTCTCGCGCTTCGGCGGCAATCCTGACTGTCCTCCAGGGAAGGTGGTCGGCTACTCAGATTGGGAGGGTCTTGAGGAGCGGTTGTCCTCGCTCGATCCGCCCGACGGCGTCGACCTAACCTCTTCGATCCCCGCGATCGATTTCGTTCGTGTTGCTCCCGATGATCCTCGGCCATACCTGCACGGGAAGACCGAGGTACCGGACGGTCTTATCGCCGTCATCCCATGCGTGGAGATCGAAAGCGGGCACCTCGTCGTCGCAGACCCCTCGGCCGCCTTCGAACCGCCACAGGATGCCATCGAGGGTCAACCAAGCGACACCTAGGAGCGATGATCGATGATCAGAGCACGCTTGAACCTGATCCTGCCCTGCGCAGCCATCCTCATCTTGACCCTCCCGAACGTCGGGCAGCCGAACACGTGAGGGGTCAGGCTTCGGCCTGAGCATCGAGCAGATCACGGGCTCGCAGCGCGAGCCAGAATTCCATGCGGTCGAACGAGTTCGTTAGGTCGCGGCCGGTGAGTTCCTCGACCTTGCGGATCCGGTAACGGAGCGTGTGCCGGTGGACGAACAGCGCCGCGGCTGCCGCTTCCCACCGGGCGTTGTGCTGCAGGAAGGCTTGGAGGCTCCCCAGCAGATCACCGTGCTGCTCGCGGTCGTAGGTATCGAGCGGGGCGAGCAGGGCGTCGGCGAACGCGCGGAGCGCGTCGGGCTCGGCCATGGAGAGCAACAGCCGATACGTCCCCAGGTCGGCGAACCCCGCGTGCGGCCAGTCCTCCAGGCGGCAGACCTGCAGCGCGTAGCGGGCCTCGCGCAACGATCGCCCCACCTCCTCGAGGGCGACTGCCGAACCGGAGCCGGCGCGCAGCGAGAGATCCGCCTTCTGCCCGATCTGTTTCGCGAGCGACTCGAGGTCCGGCGCCGGCTCGGCCGCCAGGAGCAGATGCACCACGTCGGCGTGCGCCGAAACGAGGAAGCCGCCCTCCTCGCGTGACAGCAGGTCGGTGGCGGCCAGCGCCACCAGATCGGGGTCGAACGGCCCGCCGGCTGCCTCCAGGGCGACGACCATGACGTGCGCGTCGCGGGCGAACCCGAAACGAGCGAGGCCGCGTGCGGCCTCGGCGGGGCTCGGGGAGCCGTTCGCCAACTCGTCGAGGAAGTCGCCCTGCAGGCGCCGTTCGGCGTCGGCGACCGCCCGCGACTTTGCCAGTTCGATCGCGAACAGGCTCAGCGCGTGGCCGGCGACGATCCGGTCGACCTGGGTCGGCTGCTCCGGCTTGCCCACCGCGAGGAACGCTTCCACGCGGCCCTGCGCGCCGACGGGCTGGATCCACACGTGGTGGCCACGGTCCACGAGCGTGAGGGAGAACGAGGCAGCTTCCGGACGGGACACGCGGAGTTCCTGCCACACGCGCTCCTGACGGAGCGAGGCGGTGCGTGACGTGCTCACGATGGGCCGGCCGTGCAGGTCGAGCAGCAGCGCCCACCCCTTCACGACCTCGGCGAGCGAGGCGGCGACGCGGTCGATCCCGCCTCCCTCGAGCACCGCACGCGTGAGGACGTGCTCGGCGTCGACGGCACGCTGCAACGTGTCGTACTGCTCGGCCAGCAGGCGGGTGAACAGCGCCTCCGTGATGGCGATGAACGGCACGTCGTAGGGGACCTCGACCAGTGGGAACCCCAGCTTCTCCGCCTCGGTGACGAGAGCGCGCGGGACCTTGTCGTGGCCGAACCCGACACCGAACCCGAGGCCCGCGACGTCGGCCGCCACGAGCCTGCGCATGTACGCGCGTTGGGCCGCCGGCGTGGCCCCGATCCGGAGCCCCGTGGTGAGGATGAGTTCGCCACCCTTGAGCCACGGTGTGGGGTCGTCCAGTTCAGAGATGTGGACCCAGCGGACGGGCCGGACCGCGAACCGCTCACCGGCGAGGAAGCGCAGCGAGGCACCCGGGATGGACACCACATCGCGGACGGCGACGGCCATGCTCCGATCGTACAAGATGGACGAACGGAGTCTCCCGGAGACCCCGCGGGGCCGTTCGGATGCGCCGTTCCGTACAGTTCTGAGAGCCGTTCAGCGCCGGTTCCGCGCCTGACGTGGCGGGCCGGGAAGGATCAAACTTCTGCCCATGGACATCACCCAGGAGCGCAAGGTCGTCACCGAGATCCCCGGGCCCAAGAGCAGGGAGTGGTTCGCGCGGCGAGCCGACGCCATCCCGAGCGGCGTCGCGAACCTGCATCAGATCGTCACGGCCCGCGCCTCCGGCGCGATCATCGAGGACGTCGACGGCAACCGGCTGATCGACTTCGGGACGGGCATCTCGGTCCTGAACGTGGGCCACACCGCCCCCGAGGTGGTCGCCGCCGCACAACGGCAACTGGAACTCGCCACCCACACCTGCTTCCACGTCACCGCGAGCGAGCCCTACATCGAACTCGCCGAGCGGCTGAACGCGATCGCTCCCATCGAGGGCCCCGCGAAGACGATGTTCGCGAACTCCGGTGCCGAGGCCGTGGAGAACGCGATCAAGATCGCGCGCAAGGCGACCGGCCGCACGGCCATCGTGGCGTTCGACCACGCGTTCCACGGGCGCACGTTGATGGGCATGTCCCTCACCGCCAAGGTGATGCCCTACAAGCAAGGCATGGGGCCGTTCGCGCCCGAGATCTACCGCCTGCCCTTCGCCTACCCCTACCGCTGCCCCACCGGCGGCACCGCCGAGACCTGCGCAACGTCCTGCCTCGCGTACGCGCTCGATGAGATGCACAAGCACATCGGCGAGGAGAACATCGCGGCCGTGATCATGGAGCCGATCGAGGGCGAGGGCGGGTTCATCGTGCCGGCGCCGGGCTTCGCGAAGGGGATCGCGGACTTCTGCGCCGCCAACGGCATCGTGTTCATCGCCGATGAGATCCAGACAGGGTTCGGCCGGGCCGGCACGTGGTTCACCATCGTCGACGAGGGCGTGACGCCCGACATCGTCACGAGCGCGAAGTCGCTGGGCGGCGGTCTGCCGATCAGCGCGATCACCGGCCGCGCCGACCTGATGGACAGCGTGCACGTGGGCGGGCTCGGTGGCACCTACGGCGGGAACCCCGTGGCGGCGGCAGCGGCGCTCGCGGTGCTCGACAAGATCGAGGCCGAGGGACTGTTGGAGGCCGCCGGTCGCGTCGGTGCGATCGTGATGGACCGGTTCCGCGCGATGCAGGCGACCGAGCCGAGGATCGGCGACGTCCGCGGCCGCGGCGCGATGTGCGCGATGGAACTCGTGTCCGACCCCGCGACGAAGGAACCGCTCGGCGCCGACGTCATGGGCGCGATCACGCGCCGGTGCCTGGAAGCCGGCGTCCTGGTCATCACGGCGGGGACCTACGGCAACGTGATCCGGCTGCTCCCACCGCTCACGATCGACGAGGCGCTCCTGCGTGACGGGCTGGACGTGCTCGAGGAGGCCGTCACGGCATCGCTCGGGTAGGACTCCGGCGCGCCGAGCCCGTGGGCCTCTGTCAGCCGGACGACCATATCTCGATAACCACGGTGAACCGGCTCCCACGGATGTGGAAGTGCCCGTCGGCGGATCCCTTCCGAGGGAGGGCGTGCAGACGGAACTCCAACTCTTCGCCCGCCGCGGGGACGGATCGGGCGATCCAGCTCAGCGATGTGGTCGTGCGCGCGCCGTTCGAGTCGAGGATGAAGTCCCCCGGCTTCATGGCGCTCGAAGCCGATCCGGGAGGATCGAGATGCATGCGCAGGATCCCGGAGTCGCCCGGCGTGGTCTCGTAATCCATCGTCACGGTCACGACGACGTCGACCGCGTCCTCGGACACGGGAGACGACAGGACGATCGGTTCGAACGGTGCCGGTCCTCCTTGACAGGCATCGGCGTGACAACCGAAGTGCCAGGCGTTCACGAACGCGCGCTCGTAGCGCATCACCCCGGCCGAGTCCTGCGACATCGTTCCGGCGGCCGCCACCGTCCCAAGGATGACCGCGCATATGACAGCTATGAGGGCCGTCGCCCGTCTCATGGTGTGCTCCTCCTCCATCCGGCTGTCTCCCGAATCACGGTCTACGGGGGATGTGCATCTTGTTCGCGGGACAGAAGCTTAGGTGAAGGGCCATCACCGCATCGCTCGCGTAGCGGCTGAGGGCCTCTAGTCTGCGCGGGTGTCTTCGCGCCTGCGCCGCTTCGCCCTCGATGTCACGCCGCTGCGGGTCTCCCCCGCGTACCGGCGGCTCTGGCTCGGGCTCCTGGCCTCCACGACGGGCAGCCAGTTCACGCTCGTCGCCGTCTTCATCCAATTGACCGAGCGAACCGGGTCCGCGGTCGTGGTCGGGTCGAGCGGTGTGGCCTATCTCGTGGGGATCGTGGCGGGGACCCTCGCGTTCGGCCCGGTGATCGACGTCTGGGACCGGCGACGGCTGCTGGTCCTGGCCCAGGTCGGCGGGATGTTCGGCGTCGCGATCCTGCTCGTGTCCTCGCTCCTGGGCGAGACCCCGCTCGGCGTGATCTACGCAGGGCTCACGATCGCCGCGTTCTTCGGGGCGCTCGACTCCCCCGCCCGATCGGCCATGACCCCGCGGCTGATCGGCGCCGAGTTGATCCCGAGCGCGGCCGCGCTCAACCAGGTGGTCTGGAACGGCTCGGGACTGATCGGTCCAGCGGTCGCCGGCGTGGTGGTCGGTGTGCTCGGGCTGCCCGTCGCCTACGCGATCGACGTGGCATCGCTCGGTGTGATGCTCATCGCCGCGCTCTCGCTCCCCTCGATCATGCCCGAGGGGGCGGGTGAGAGCCCCACCGGCTTGGCGGCCATCCGCGAAGGGTTCGCGTTCGTGCGGAGCAGCCGGCTGCTGCAGTCGACGTTCGTGATCGACCTCATCGCGATGATCTTCGGGATGCCGCGGGCGTTGTTCACCTTCCTCATCGTCGAGCAGTTCGGGCGCGACCCGGCCATGGTGGGGCTGCTGTTCAGTGCCCCGGCGGTGGGAGCACTCGTGGGGGCGCTCACCAGTGGGTGGTCCCGCGGGGTTCGTCACCAAGGCCGGGCGGTGATCGCCGCCGTGGCCGTCTGGGGGGCGGCGATCGCGCTGTTCGGGTGGTCGGGCTCCAACCTCTGGCTGGGTCTGCTCGCACTCGCCTTGGCGGGTTGGGCCGACGTGATCAGCGCGATCTTCCGGTCCACGATCCTGCAGCTCGCGGTGCCGGACCGCTTGCGCGGCAGGCTCTCCGCCATCCATATCCTCGTCGTCACGGGCGGTCCGCGCCTGGGCGATCTGGAGGCGGGCCTGGTAGCGCGCGCGTTCTCATCCACGTTCAGCGTCATCAGCGGCGGTATCGCCTGCATCGTCGGTGCGGGCCTCGTCGCGGCGCTGTACCCCCAATTGAAGCGGTATCACGCGGTTCCCACGGAACCGGTCTGATCCGGTCTACGATCGCCACGTGCCGCTGCATGAGGACGAGATCAGGCTCGCGCTGGGCGACCTCCCGGACTGGAGTGCGTTCGCGAACGCCCTGCACAAGGAGTTCCGCTTCCGCGGTTTCCGCGCCGCCATCGCCTTCGTGAACAGGGTCGCTCAGCAGGCATCCGGCGCCGCTCATCACCCCGACATCGAGATCCACGAGGACCGCGTGCACCTGTCCCTCTACACCCACAGCGAGGGCGGGATCACCGAGAAGGACATCGCGCTCGCACACGCGATCGAGCAGGTCCGCGAACCGGACTCCGAACGCACCTCGACAGGTTCAGAGAGCCACGGCTAGGCTCCGCCTGCCGTGCCCGCTCGCGCTGCCGACCTCCTCGAGATCCGGGTCCTCGATGGCCCGAACCTGTACTTCCCGCGCCCGGCGATCAAGGTGACGCTCGGCGTCGGCGGGTGGATGCGGGCCTCGGGCCCCACGGTGATGAAGGCCGGTGCCGCGCTCGGGGTCACAGCCGCGTCTCAACCAGGAGAGCCCGGGACGCAGCAGCGGCAACGCGTGGTCGCCCGGATCGCGGAGGCGTACATCCGTCGCATCGCGCGTGCGGCAGGGACGACCCGGCTCGCCGTCCGCGCACGACCCGGCGATACCCTCGGCCGGGTGGTGATCGCGTTCCCATGGCGTCGTCGTGGTGCCGCCGAGGCGCTCGGCCACGCGTGCGCAGCGGCGATGGCCGCGGGCCCGCGCCGGTCGCCGTCGCGTGTCGTCGCCGAGCTCGCCGCGACCGTGGCGGCCGCCGACCCGGGCCCCGAGCCCATCGTCCCCGACCCCGATGTCCCCGTGATCCAGGTCACGGGGACCAACGGCAAGACGACGACCACCCGGATGCTCGCCCATCTCGTGGAGACCGCGGGCAAGACGGTGGCCTACTCCTCCACCGACGGCGTCTACCGGGGCCGCAGACGGGTGGTGAAGGGCGACTACTCGGGTTTCGGCGGCGCGGCGAAGGCGCTCGCGCAGCGCCCCGACATCGCGGTCCTGGAGACGGCGCGCGGCGGCATGTTGCTGCGCGGCATCGGCGTGATGCACAACGACGTCGCGGTCGTCACCAATGTTTCGGCCGACCACCTCGACCTGCACGGGATCCATACCGTGGATCAGTTGGCCGAGGTGAAGGGTCTGATCACGAAGATCACGCGGCCGGGCGGTTGGGCCGTCCTCAACGCCGATGACCCCCGGGTCCTGGCGATGCGGCGCCAGGCGCGCGGGCGGCCCTGGCTCTTCACGCTCGATCCGGGGCACCCCGCGATCCGCGAGGTCCTGGGCGAGGACGGCCGCGCCACCACCGTGATCGACGGTGCCATCGTGGTGCAGCGCGACCACGAGGCCCGTGCCCTGGTCTCCTTGCTCGACGTGCCCGCCACGCTCGCCGGCATCTCCAGCGTCCACACCGCGAACGTGCTGGCCGCCGCCTCGGCGGCGCTCGCCGTCGGTCTGCCCGAGCGCGCGGTGATCAAGGGCCTGCGGTCCTTCGTGCTCGACCAGACGGCGAACCCGGGGCGAGCCAACCTCTTCACCATGAACGGCCGGACGATCGTCATCGACTACGCGCACAACGAAGCCGGGGTCCGCGGCCTGACGGAGATCCTGCGCGGGCTGCGGCCGCCGGGTGCAGCGACGTGGCTCACCATCGGCACCGCGGGTGACCGCACCGATGGCATCCTGCACGCGTTCGCGCTGCACGCCGCGCTCGGCAGCGACCACCTGGCCTTCGCCGAACTCGAGCACTACCTGCGAGGGCGTACCCGCGAGGACATCATGGCGCGCCTCGCCGAGGGCGCCTCGGAAGCGGGCGTGGACGACGTACCCGTCTACCCCGATGAACTCCGCGCGCTCCGGGCGACGCTCGCGGCCTCCTCGCCCGGCGACGTGGTGAGCGCCACGGTGCTGGCGATGCGCGCCGAGGTCTTCCGGTGGCTCAAGCGCCGCGGGGCGCGCGAACTCACCCCGGCCGACGTGAAACGCCTGGCGCGCGCCTCGTCAAAACGCTGACCATCGCGGGATCCGGGCTCGGAGCGATGTCAGACCTCAGGCGTACCATCGGCCCATGCGGAGGAAGCCGAAGGCGCATCACGACGGGGGCGAGCCCCTCCCCACCGAGGTCCTCACCGAAGCCGGGCTCCGATCTCAGATCGAGGAGGCACGGCGGCGGATCACGAGTGGCGTCAGGGTCGGTCCGGGGATGACCACGGAACAACTCGAGGCCCTCGCCCAGAAGCTCGATGGCCTGGACCCTCGACCCTGAGTCACAAGACAGGTACCTCCTCCCCTGGCTGAACAAGGATCCCGAGCCGAAGCGCGCGGCTCGCGTGGTCTCGTTCATGGCCGGCCTCACGCAGAACCCGGATCGGCCGTTCCTCGACAACGGTGAAGGCGTGTACTCGACCGAGATCGCGGGGTTCGGGCTCGCGTGGCTGCTGAACGCTCGGGAGCGAACGATCGTGCTCGTCGCAGAACCGAGGGATCTCTCACTCTGGGACTGGGACCACGAGACGCCATGAGCAGAGTCCCCTCAACCGATCCACGGACCCACCCTAAGCATGGGTGAGGGCGCAGTCGATGCACAGGACCGACCAGGGTCGCGCGTCCATACGCTCCTCGGGGATCAACCGCCCGCACCGGTCGCACATCCCGTACGTACCCTCGTCGAGCTTCGCGAGTGCGCGCACCACATCCACACGCATCGCGTCGAGCTTCTCCGCGGTACCGACCTTCGTGAGCCGCTCCACCGCCTCGGTGGTGCCGTCGCCGATCCGCTTGCCGAACCCCACGGCCGCCATCGGATCGCGCGGGACCGCGGTCAGCGTGGCGAGGTCCTCATCGAGCGACGTCAGCCGTTCCTGCAAGGCCGCGCGTGCGGCGTCGCCGTCCATCTAGCTGGTGGGACCCAGGACCAGGTCCGGGTCGCCGCCGACAGCCTCGATGGGTCCTTCCTCGCGGGCGCGGAGCGCGGACGGAGCGGCGACCCCCCTGCGGGCCTCCAGCATCGCGTAGATCTCCGTGGCGTAGTCCACGCAGAGCACCACCAGGTCGCCGGGCCGTGCTCGGTCGAGCGCCGCCGTCGCCGCGTCCTTCTCGTCCGGGATGACCTCGGCGTTGCCCACGCGCGCCCCGGTGAGCTGCGCTTCGCGGATGCCCTCCATGATCAGCGCCGCTGCCTCCCCGTGCTCACGGCCGCGAGGGTTGCGATCCTCGCGAACGATCACCTCGTCGAAGTACTTCGCGGCCACCCGGCCCAGCTCGCGCATGTCCTCGTCGCGGCGATCCCCGGCGGTCGCGATCGTCGCCACGCGCAGGTTCGCCGACCATGACGCTTCGCCCGGGCGCTCCCCCGAGGGGCGGTCAGCGGCCATCCGCTCGACGAAGTCGCCCAGCGTGTCCAGGCCGGCGGCGTTGTGCGCGTAGTCGAGCACCACGGTGATGCCGTCGAGGTCGAACACGTTCAGCCGGCCCGGCGCCTGATAGATCGAGGTCGTGAACGATCGGAGTCCCTGGCGGATGTCGTGCAGATGCGCGCCGGCCACGTGCGCGGCCGCCGCGGCGGCCATCGCGTTCTGCACCATCATGCGGGCCTTGCCTTCGAAGGTGGCGGGCAGGGTGTGCACCCACGCCACCGGCATCGAACGGCGCCCCTCCTTGATCACGATCATCTCGCCGCGCTCGCTCGTCTCGAGCACCACCGCTTTGCGGCCGCGACGGACCCAGCGCTCCACGAGGCTGTGCTGCTCCTGCATCGTGAACAGGATCACGTTGCCGCTGCAGTGCCGTCGCATCTCCAGGACCAGCTCGTCGTCGGCGTTCAGGACCGCCCAGCCGTTGCGAGGCACGGCCTCGACGACCACCTGTTTCACGGCGGCGAGCTGCTCGAGCGTCTCGATCTCGCGCAGGCCCAGATGGTCACCGGTCACGTTCAACACCACGCCGACGTCGTTGCGGCCGTAGCCGAGTCCTTCGCGCAGGATCCCGCCGCGCGCCACTTCGAACACCGCGGTGTCGATGCGCGGGTTCTGCAGCACCATCTGCGCGGACTTGGGACCGCTCGCGTCCACGCGCTTGACCAACCGCTCGTCGATGTAGACACCGTCGGTGGAGGTCATCCCGACCTGGCGTCCCATGCCGCGGAAGATGTGGCTGATCATCCGCGTGGTCGTCGTCTTGCCGTTGGAGCCGGTGACCGCGATGATCGGGATCCGCGAGGGCGTGCCCGGCGGGAAGAGCATGTCCACCACGTGCTTGGCCACGTACTGGGGCTCGCCCTCGGTGGGGTGGGTGTGCATCCGGAACCCCGGGGCCGCGTTCACCTCGACGATCGCGCCACCGGCTTCGCGGACGGGTTTGGTGATGTCGGGCGCCAGGAAGTCGATCCCTGCGACGTCGAGACCGACGACCCTGGCGGCCTCCTCGGCGATCTCGACGTTGTCCTCGTGGGCGTCCCAGGTCCGGTCGATCGAGATGCCGCCGGTGGACATGTTGCCGGTGGCGGCCAGGAGCACCTGCTCGCCCTTGGGCGGCACGTCATCCATCGCGTAGCCCTGCCGCTTCACCAACGCGATCGCGGTCTCGTCGACCTTGATCCGCGTCAGGACCTTCTCGTGCCCGATACCGCGGCGGGGGTCCTTGTTCGTCTGCGCCACCAACTCGGTCACGGTCCGGCGGCCGTCGCCCACGACGTGTCCGGGCACACGCTCGGCGATGGCGACCATGTGTCCACCGATCACGAGCACGCGATAGTCGTTGCCGGTGACGAAGGACTCCACCACCACCTGGCCGCGGCGCGACTGCGCGAGCGCACGGCGGAACCCCGTGCGCACCTCCCGCTCGGTCCGCAGCTCCAGTCCGACGCCGCGGCCGTGGTTGCCGTCGAGTGGCTTCGTCACGACCGGGGATCCGATCCGCTTCGCGGCGAGCACCGCTTCGTCGTCGGTGCGGACGACCTCGCTCCGTGGGACCGGGAGCCCGGCGGCGGCGAGCAACCGGTTCGTCATCTTCTTGTCCCCGGCCACGTCGACCGCGAGCGCGGACGTCTGCGAGGTCATCGTCGCCCGGATCCGTTGCTGGTACTTCCCCTGCCCGAGTTGCACGAGCGAGTACTCGTTCAGCCGGATCCACGGGATGTCTCGCCCGGCCGCCTCATCCAAGATCGCCTGGGTCGAGGGACCGAACTGCCGGCGCTCGGCGAGGATGATCAGCCGGTCCAGCTCGGCGCGGAACTCGAACCCGTCCTCGGCCTGCACCAGGTGGTTCAGCAGCCGCACGGCGAGGCGCCCGGCGGTGATGCCCACCTGCTCCTCGGCGTAGCCGTAGATCACGTTGTACTGACCCGGCGCCCCGGCGCCACGGGTCTTCCCACGTGAGATATGCGCGCCGGACTCGCGTTGCAGTTCCAGCGCAACGTGCTCGGCGACGTGCCCCAGCCAGGTGCCGTCGGCCAGCCGTTCGCGGAACCCGCCGCTCTTGCCGAGCGAGCACGAGTGCTCGCCGACGCCGGGCAGGAACTTCAGCAGCCGCTCGTTGAACCGGGGGATCGTGTTCGACGGCCAGTGCTCGAGCGAGCCCAGATCGACCAGGAGACGGATGCAGGGCTCGTAGGACCAGTAGTTCGGACCGCGGAAGACATGCGAGGAGACGATCGAGAGGTCAGGCCGGCGCGCGGGCTTGCGCTCGACGGGCTCACGCTTGGTCCGCGCGCGAGCCGCGCGGTTCGCCGTCGCCTCCGAGCGACCCGCCGCCACCTACTCCGACGCCTCCCGCTCCACATCGTGCGCGTGCGGTCCCGCCAGCAGTTCCCGCCGGCGGAGATCGAACCACGTGCCGGATGGCAGCGAGTGCAGGATGGCACCCGAGACCATGAGCGGCTTGTACCCCTTGCCGCGGTACGCGTCGGTCTTGACGTGCGAGCCGTCGACGATCGTCACCGCACCTTTGCCGATCACGTGCAACGTGCGGTCGGCGAACATGATCGCGCAGGTGTCCTCGTCCACCCCGATCCCGAGCAGCGAGGGTGACTGCGCCACCAGCGCCAGGAGCCGTCCGATCCTGCCGCGCTGCTCGAAGTGCTGATCGATGACCATCCCCTGCAGGATCCCGAGGCCCGCCGAGAGCTGCACCATCCGGTTCTTCGGGGTGGTGCCCGGGTTGCCGTAGGCCACCATGTGGCTCGCCATCGCGCTCGCGCCGGCGCTGGTCCCGGCGAGCACCGCCCCCCGGTCGTGCGCGTTCGCGAGCGCGTCTCCCAGCCGCGTCCCGGCCACCACCTGCGTCAGCCGCGACT
>JBBDHX010000031.1:2284-17954 GCA_040880745.1 Actinomycetota bacterium | reverse complement strand
ATCGCAGGAGCCCGGCCGTGGATCCCGTGGAAGCCGTAGGTATCCATGTAGTAGGTGAACCTCCCCGAGCAGCCGATGCCCGAGACGAAGACGGTGCGCTCGGGCACGATCTGCAGCTCGGGCATGAACCCCTGCACGGCGGCGAGGATCGCGTAGTCCCCGCAGCCCGGGCACCAGCGCGGCTCCTGCGACGACGTGAAGTCCTTCTTCGTCATGGCGACCGGCTGGCTCACATGACCTCCTGGATCGCATCGGCGAGCTCGTCGGCCCACAGGGGCCGGCCCTGGATCCTGGAGAAGGTGATGACGTCGACCAGGAACCGGGCGCGGAGCATCAACGCCAGCTGACCCGTGTTCATCTCGGGGACGAGCACGGTGCGGTACCGCTTCACGATCTCACCGGTGTTGCCGGGGAACGGGTTGAGCCAGCGAAGATGCGCGGTGGCGACGCGCCCTCCCGCGGCCCGGACGTGCTCGGCCGCGGCGCGGATCGAGCCCGCGCTCGACCCCCATCCGAGGACGAGCACGTCGGCGTCGCCATCGGGGTCATCCACCACGAGCGGCTCGATGTCCGCGGCGATCCCGGCCACCCGTTCAGCCCGTACATGCGTCATACGCTCGTGGTTGTCCCCGTCGTAGGAGATGTTGCCGCTACCGTCTTCGCGCTCCAGACCCCCGATGCGGTGCTGCAGGCCGGGCGTCCCGGGGATCGCCCACGGCCGGGCGAGCCGGGCGTCGCGCAGATACGGCATGAACGCTCCGTCCGTGGCAGCCGTGGCGAACGCCGGATCGATCCGTGGCAACGAGTCAACGTCGGGCAGGCGCCACGGCTCGGACGAGTTCGACAGGAACGAGTCAGACAGCACGATGACGGGCGTCCGGTACGTGACGGCGATCCTCGCCGCCTCGATCGCGACATCGAAACAGTCCGAGGGCGACGAAGGCGCGATGATGGGCAACGGCGACTCCCCGTGACGCCCGAACATCGCGGCCAGCAGGTCGCCTTGCTCCGTCTTCGTGGGCATGCCCGTTGACGGGCCGGCCCGCTGGACATCGATGACGATCATCGGCAGCTCCGTGATCACCGCGAGCCCGATCGTCTCGGCCTTGAGGTCGAGTCCGGGGCCACTGGTGCCGGTCACGGCGAGCGAGCCGGTGAACGATGCGCCCAGCGCCATGTTCGCCGCCGCCAGCTCGTCCTCGGCTTGGACCGTGACCACCCGGAAGTGCTTGTGTTTGGACAGCTCATGCAACAGGTCCGAAGCCGGTGTGATGGGGTAGGACGCGTAGAAGAGCTGCATCCCAGCGCGGCTGGCCGCCGCGATCAACCCCCACGCCATGGCCTGGGCGCCCGAGATGTTCCGGTAGGTACCCGCCTCGGCCGGAGCTGCCGCAACCTGGACCTGATGCGAGAACAACTCGGTGGTTTCGCCGAACGCATACCCGGCGTCGAACGCGGCCAGGTTCGCGTCCAAGATCTCCCGTTTCCCACCGAACTTGCTGGTGAGCCAGGCTTTCGTGGTGTCGACGGGACGGTCGTACATCCACGACAGGAGCCCCAGAGCGAACATGTTCTTCGCGCGCTCGGCTTCTTTCTTCGAGATCCCGAGCGACGCAACCGCCCGCACGGTGATCGAGGTCATCGGCACCTCGTACAGCTGGTACCCCTCGAGCGTACCGTCGATCCTGGGATCGGCCGCGTAGCCGGCCTTGTCGAGGTTGCGCTGTGTGAAGGCGTCCTGGTTCAGGATGAGGGTGCCACCCCGGCGAACGGTGTCGAGGTCGGCCTTCAGCGCCGCCGGGTTCATCGCCACGAGGACGTCGGCGTGATCGCCCGGGGTGGCGACATCACCCGAGGCGAACTGGATCTGGAAGGCGGAGACGCCGTGAACCGTGCCCGCGGGCGCCCGGATCTCGGCGGGGAAATCCGGGAGCGTCGCCAGATCGTTGCCCAGGACCGCGGTTGCATCCGTGAAACGGTCCCCCGTCAACTGCATACCGTCCCCAGAGTCTCCGGCGAACCGGATGACGACGCGGTCATGCTGCTCGACGGTCTTCGTCATGTCCATCTAGCGTAACGCCAACCAGGGCCTTCTCCGGGGCGCCGATCGTGGCGATCTAGTGCATCCGGCGATCGATCTCGCGGATCCGCGCGGCGATCCCCCGCAAGAGATCGAGCGTCAAACGCGGCTCCTCGCGCAACAGCTCGATCAGGGTCCGGCGGAACAACCGGATCACGCGGACGGAGGTCTCGGCCACGATGCTCGCGGTCCGCGGACCGCCGTCGAGTGTCGACAACTCGCCGAAGAACTCCCCGGGCAGGACGGCCGCGATCCTCCGCTTGCCTCGCAGCACCTTCGCCCGGCCCTCGAGCACGATGAAGAGGGTCTCCCCGAGCATCCCCTCTTCCACGATGTGCTCGCCCGGCGCGAAAGCCAGTTCATCCGTCGCCTTCGCCAACCGCTCGAGGTGGCGGCGGGAGAATCCGGAGAACATCGGCACGCCCTGCAGGGCGGCGACCGTCTGGCGCCTGGTGCGGCGCGGACGGACCTCGGGCTGCGGCTCGGGCCTGAGGTTCGTGCGGCTGCCCCGGAACAGGGCGTCGGCTGCGCTCTGGGTCATGCTTGGATCCTACCCGCGTCACACCCCAGGACGCCAGCCATCGAGTCCGGGGCGGCCGGTACGCTAGATGGCCTGATGGACGCTCGTTCCCACCTCGAGACGCTGCTCGCCGAGCGCATCGTGGTGCTGGACGGGTCATGGGGGGTCCTCCTGCAGGGCCGCGGGCTCACCGAGGAGGAGTTCCGGGGCGCCCGGTTCGCCGAACACGACCGCGACGTCAAGGGCGACCCCGACCTGCTGAACCTGACCCAGCCGGACATCGTGAGCGAGATCCACCGCGCCTACTTCGACGCCGGGGCGGACATCACGACCACCAACACGTTCACCGCGACGTCGATCGGCCAACAGGACTATGCGCTCCAGGACGCGGCTTACGACATGAACCTGGCGGGCGCTCGCCTGGCCCGTGAGGCCGCCGACGCCTACGGCGACCGGTTCGTGGCCGGATCGGTCGGCCCGCTGAACGTGACCCTGTCGCTCTCGCCCAAGGTGGACGATCCATCCTTCCGGACGGTGTCGTTCGACGATGTGTACGCCGCCTATGCGGAGCAGATGCGGGGGTTGCGCGACGGCGGCGTTGACCTGTTCCTCATCGAGACGATCTTCGACACCCTGAACGCCAAGGCCGCGCTCGCGGCGGCCGCGGACGTCGCCCCGGAGGTCCCGCTCTGGATCTCGGTGACGATCGTGGACAAGAGCGGGCGCACGCTCTCGGGCCAGACCGTGGAGGCGTTCTGGACGAGCGTCGCCCACGCCGAGCCCCTCCTGGTCGGTGTCAACTGCTCGCTCGGCGCTCGCGAGATGCGCTCCTCCGTCGAGGCGCTGGCACTCGCCGCGCCTATCCCCGTGGCGTCCTACCCGAACGCCGGCCTGCCCAACGCGTTCGGCGGTTTCGACGAAACACCGGAGATCACGAGCGAGTTGCTCGGCGAGTTCGCGCGCGCCGGCCTCGTGAACCTGGTCGGGGGTTGTTGCGGCACGACGCCCGAGCACATCCGGCAGATCGCTGCGGCGGTGCAGGGCGTCGCACCTCGCTCGCTCCCGCAGGCACGTCACCTCACGTCGTTCAGCGGTCTGGAGCCGTTCCGGATCACACCGGAGACGGGGTTCGTGATGATCGGCGAACGGACGAACATCACCGGCTCGAAGAAGTTCGCGCGCCTGATCGAGTCCGGCGATTACCAAGCCGCGGTCGACGTCGCCCGCGACCAGGTGGAGAACGGCGCGAACCTCGTCGACGTGAACATGGACACGGACCTGCTGGACGGCGCGGCCGCCATGACCAGGTTCCTCAACTTGATCGCGACCGAACCCGAGATCGCGAAGGTCCCCATCATGATCGACTCCTCCAAGTGGGACGTGCTCGAGGCCGGACTGAAGTGCGTCCAGGGCAAGGCGGTCGTCAACTCGATCAGCCTCAAGGAAGGCGAAGGCGACTTCCTGAGGAAGGCGGCGGCCTGTCACCGCTACGGCGCGGCGGTCGTGGTGATGTGCTTCGACGAGCAAGGCCAGGCCGGCACGGTGGAGCGGAAGGTCGAGATCGCCGAACGTTCGTTCCAACTCCTCACGGAGCGGGCAGGGTTCGACCCCGAGGACGTGATCATCGACCCCAACATCCTGGCGATCGCGACCGGGATCGAGGAGTACGACGACTTCGCGAAGGCGTTCATCGAGGCCACACGGGAGATCAAGCGACACTGCCCCGGCGCGAAGGTGTCCGGCGGCGTGTCGAACCTGTCGTTCTCCTTCCGCGGGAACGAGCCGGTCCGCCGCGCGATGCACTCGGCCTTCCTGTACCACGCGATCGCCGCGGGCCTGGACATGGCGATCGTGAACGCCGGCCAGCTCGATGTGTACGCAGACATCCCCAAGGACCTGCTCGAGCACGTCGAGGACGTGATCTTCAACCGCCGGCCCGACGCCACGGAGCGGCTCGTGCGTTTCGCCGAGACGGTGCACGGCGAGGCCTTGCAGAAGGAGGAGGACCTCAGCTGGCGGGAGACGACGGTCGAGAGCCGGCTCTCCCACGCGCTGGTCCACGGCATCGACCGGTGGATCGTCGAGGACGCAGAGGAAGCACGCCAAAGCTACGAGCGCCCGCTCGACGTGATCGAGGGACCGCTGATGGCGGGGATGCAGGTCGTCGGCGACCTCTTCGGCGCGGGGAAGATGTTCCTCCCCCAGGTCGTGAAGAGCGCTCGCGCCATGAAGAAGGCGGTCGCCTATCTGGAGCCCTTCATGGAGGAGGAGAAGCGGGCGCTGATCGCCTCCGGAGGGACGGCGCGCGCGCGCGGCAAGGTGATCCTCTGCACCGTGAAGGGCGACGTCCACGACATCGGCAAGGGGATCGTCGGAGTGGTGCTGGGCTGCAACAACTACGACGTCGTCGACCTCGGCGTCATGGTCGCCGCCGACGTCTTGCTGGACCGCGCGGTGGAAGAAGGCTGCCACATCGTGGGGTGCTCGGGACTGATCACGCCTTCCCTCGACGAGATGGTCCACGTCGCCAAGGAGATGGAGCGTCGCGGGCTCGACCTCCCGTTGTTGATCGGCGGCGCCACCACGTCGCGACAGCACACCGCCGTGCGCATCGCACCGGCGTACGGCCAGCCCGTGGTGCACGTCGTCGACGCTTCACGCGTGGTCGGGGTGGTGTCGTCGCTGCTCGATCCCGAGCGTCGCGCCACCCTCGATGAGGAGAACCGCGTCCTGCAGCAGCGCCTGCGTGAGCAGCACGCCGAACGCGAACGGGAGCCGCTGCTTCCCTACCGCGTCGCCGCCGAACGCCGCGTCAGCCTCGCCTGGCGTGCCGAGGACATCCCGGCGCCCCCGTTCACCGGGACGCGCGTGGTGGAGCCCACCATCGCTGAACTGGTGCCGTTCATCGACTGGACGTTCTTCTTCACCGCCTGGGAACTGAAGGGCTCGTTCCCGCAGATCCTGGATCACGACCTGTACGGCGCCCAGGCACGCGAACTGTTCGATGAAGCGAAGGAGTTGCTCGACCAGATCGCCGCCGACGCCTCGCTGCAGGCCCGTGGGGTGTTCGGCTTCTGGCCGGCCCACAGCGAGGGCGACGACATCGTCTTGGGCGACGGGACGGTCTTCCCCATGCTGCGGCAGCAACGCGATCGCGGCCAGGGGGAGCCGACGAAGTCGCTCGCGGACTTCATCGCACCGGTCGAGTCGGGCCTCACCGACCACCTGGGGGCTTTCGCCGTCACGTCGGGCCTAGGGGCCGAGGACCTCGTCAAGCGGTTCGAGGCCGAGCATGACGATTACCGGGCGATCATGGTCAGAGCGCTCGCCGACCGCCTCGCCGAGGCGTTCGCCGAGCATCTGCACGAGGAAGCGCGCATCGGCTGGGGCGTCCAGTCTGAGCGACTGCCCGGTGAGGACCTCATCGCCGAGCGTTACCGGGGGATCCGACCGGCGTTCGGGTACCCCGCGTGTCCGGACCACTCGCTGAAGCGCCGGCTGTTCGACCTGCTCGGCGCTCGGGAGATCGGCATGGAGCTGACCGAACACGGGGCGATGACACCGGCCGCGAGCGTCTCCGGGCTGTACCTCGCCCACCCCGAGGCCCGGTACTTCAACGTCGGACGCCTGGGCAAGGATCAGGTCGAGGACTATGCGAGGCGGCTGGGCGAGAGCGTGTCGGAGGCCGAGCGCTGGCTCCGTCCGAGTCTCGCCTACGACACGACGTGAGCACTCGATTCCGAGCGACCGGGGTTGATCCTTAGCCGAACGAGTGACCGCAGGCGCAGCCGCCCTGGGCGGCCGGGTTGTCGATCGTGAAGCCACTCTGCTCGAGAGAATCGACGAAGTCGACCGTGGCCTGGGCGAGATAGGGCACCGACATCTTGTCGATCACGAGACGGACGCCGTGCTGCTCGGCCGTCTGGTCCTTCTCGGAGACCTGATCGTCCAGATACATCGAGTAGCGAAGACCCGAGCACCCACCGGGCTGGACGGCGACGCGCAGGGCGATGTCCTGGCGGCCTTCCTCGACGAGCAGTTCCTTCACCTTGCCGGCTGCGGATTCGGTCAGGCTGAGCATCGGATCCTCCGAGATGGCCGTATGGACGTGAGGCTCACATCTTACCCCGAGCGGACCCGAACCCGACCCCTCAGGTGGGGATTCTGCAGGATCGGCCATCAGGGCTCCGGCCAGCACGAACAGCGCGTCGGGCTCCCGCGGGACCAAGGCTTCATGGGTCCCCGCCCGGAAGCGGCGCGTGTCGGGCTCGACCCCGGGCGCCTTCGCGGCAGCCGTGAAGCGTTCGAGCCCGCCGCTCACGCGACCTGCTCGGCCAAGATCTCACCCGCATGTTCGAGCGCTTGACGGGTGGCTCCCATCGCCTCATGCTCCCCCACCAGGTCGACGAGGGACAGGAGCGAGACGCCGGGCGGGGCCGGGGCGTCCGCCCTGCCGCAGACGAGCGCGGCGTGGACCTGTGCAACCTCGGCGGCAGCCAGGACCCCGCCCACGACCTTCCCTCGGAGCGAGGTTGCATCGAAAGCACCCTCGCCCGTGACGACCAGATCCGCGTCCTCGAGGGACCGCTCGAGCCCGACGGCCTCCGCCACTGCCTCCACCCCCGGACGCAGCCGCGCGCCGGCGAACGCCAGGAGTCCGAAACCCAGACCGCCGGCGGCGCCGGCGCCGGGTTCCTTCGAAGGATCGACGCCGAGATGGCGCTGCACCATGGCCGCCAGATGCGCCAGCGCGCGGTCCAGTTCCCACACCGCGTCTTCGTCCGCCCCCTTCTGCGGCCCGTACGTCGCGCTCGCACCCGCCGGTCCCACGAGCGGGTTGTCCACGTCGCAGAGCCCGATCACGTCGGCGCTGCCCAGACGCGGGTCGAGGCCTGCGAGGTCGATCCGGGCTAGCTGCCCCAACGCCGCCCCACCGGCAGGGAGCGGCGCGCCCGCGGCATCGGTGAGATCGACCCCCAGCGCGGTCGCCATCCCGGTCCCTCCGTCGTTGGTGGCCGAACCGCCCAAGCAGACGAGGATCCGGCGGGCACCCGCATCCATCGCGGCGCGCATCAACTCCCCCACGCCCCGCGTCGTCGTCCTGCGTGGGTCGCGGCGCGCCGGATCGAGGAGCGCCAGGCCGGAGCAGTTCGCCATCTCGATGACGGCGGTACCGTCGGGACGAAGCCCCCACGCCGCCTCGATCGGGTCGCCCAACGGCCCGGCAACCCTCGTCCTGCGTCGGGCGGTTCCGCCCGCGAGAGCGTCCAAGGTCCCCTCGCCCCCGTCGGCCATCGGCAGGACGACGAACGTGTCGCCGGTTCGCACACGCCTCCATCCGGTTTCCAGGGCCGCCCCTACCTGCACCGCCGTCGCGGTCCCGCGGAACTTGTCGGGACACAGGAGGACGCGCATCGGCCGATGGTACGATCCGGCGCCATGACGCTCGGACGCGACGACCTCATCGGGGTGGCGAGCGCGGAACGCCAGCGACTGGGCCGGATGATCCAATTCGCTGACGCCGCCTCCTGGGAGAAGCCCAGCGCCGCACAGGGGTGGTGGAACCGCGATGTGATGGCGCATCTGGCGGCGCACGACACCGCCGCTGCGCAGGTGCTGGCGGACCAGCCCGCGGAGGAACTCGAGGCCTTCAAGGCGACGCTCGGCGACGCCCCCTTCACGGTCGACGCGTTCAACGGCTGGACGGTCGATCGCCGTTCCGGCATGGACACACGAGAGGTGCTGAACACGTGGGGGCGCGCGGCCGATTCGTTCCTGGCGTACGCGGCCGATCTCACCGACCAGGCATGGCGCGACCGGCGCTTCCCCTGGCTCGCCGGCGACATCGCGGCTCGGTACCTGATCCAGTCGCGCGTCGTCGAGTGGTTCTTGCACGGCGAAGACATGCGCGCCACCAACGGGGTCGCCACCGGCTGGCAGCCGCTCTGGCAGCACTGGCCGGTCCACCTCACGATCGACCTCGGCGTGCGGATGCTGCCGTGGTCGCTCTCGCAGGCCGGCTACGACCTCCCGGGACGCTCCGTCCGTCTCGACCTCGAGGGCACCGGAGGCGGCTCGTGGCACTGGGGCTTGGCAACCGGTGAGGTTCCCGCCCCGGATCGGACCGCCGACGCCACGATCGTGGGACGTGCACCGCAGTTCTCGCTGGTGGCGGGCCGGCGTCTGTCCGCCGACGAGGCCCTCGACGCCGGCACCGTGGTCCTCGGCGGCGACGTCGCCCTGGCCGACGTGATCGTGCGGACGATCAGGGCCTACCCCTAGGGCTCACCGCCGCGCGATCAGCCTGCGGACCGGCCGTGGGACCGCTCCGAACCGGTACTTGTAGCTGTAGTCGCCCTTGAGCAGATCGAACCCGGAGCACCCATCCTCGATCGCCAGGCGGACGTCCTCGGCCACCAGCACCATCCCGGGCGCGAGCCCACCCCACGATCGATCGAACGCCGAGTTGTACAGATACGTCGTTCCGCCGAACACGAATCCGATCGTTCCCGCGGCGAGCGAACCCCCGACCCGGATCATGTTGAGCCGGAACACGCCGGAGCCGAACGTCTCGCCCAACCGCCGGAAGAAGATCTCCATCCCCGGGACCATGAAGACACCCTTGGGTCCCTCGCTCAGCCGGTGAAGTTCCACGAAGCGGTCGAGCATCGGGACCAGGGTGGATGCGTCGGCCGTCACGATCTCGAACGGACCCGCCTCGGCCTCGAGCTTCTTCGCCTTGCGGCGGATCTCGTGACGGAGCTTGGAAGCCAACCCCTCGAGGTAGCCGTCCCACGTGGCAGGAAGAGCCAGGAACGGCGCCACCCCGTCGTGATCGGGCGCCTCTTCCACGGCAAGTCCATGCGCCGACGCCGCGTCCCCCAGCAGCGCGTACCAGCCGGCATCCTCAGGGAGACCCCACAGATCCGCGTCCGCCCAGTCCTCCCGTTCGAGCAAGCCGCCCCAGAGCGCGTCGACGAACGCGGCGCGGGCCTGGGGGAGCGCGACCGGCCCCATGTAATCCGTGACCTCGGTCCCCCCGAGGAAGCGCAGCGTCGTGTCGTGTCGTTCGAATGCGACGGCGCCGACCTGCACATCACCCTCCTCACCGAACGCCAGCAAGAGGTGCTCGGGCGTGGAACCGAACTCCTCCCAGTAGAGCTTCAGGAACCTCGGCTGGTGGAAGAACGTGCCCGCGGGGTCCGCGCGGACCAGATCGGTCCAGTCACGCCGCGTGAAGTCCCGTCCATCCTCGCTGAAAGTGATGCGCATGGGCCGCACATGCTACGGGCCGCTCACCATGACCCGCCGCCACCCCCGCCTCCCCCTCCACCGCTGGAGCCACCGCCCGAGAACCCGCTCGAGCCCGAACTCGACGGCGTCGAAGCGAGCGTCCCACCCGCCGTGACGGCGAACCCATCGATCGACTCGGAGAAGTCCGCCGCCACGAACGGACGGGTCCCGGTGTAGAAGCCGGCGACCTCAGCCTCGATCCCGATATCGGCGAACGCCTTGGCCCACTTGTCGGTGACGCCGAAGAGCACCGCGTAGCCGAGGTAGCGCGTGAAGACGTTCTCCTCCTCCGCCCAGCGAGCGACGTAGCGGTCTGCCGTTTCGATCACCGTGCGGAAGCCGCGGACACGCCGTGTGAGCGCCGTGCCCTTCGCCGTGCGTGCCGGCATACGGCCTGCAAGGGCCGCGAGGGCGATCCCGGCGAGCACGACGGCGAGTCCCGCGATCGCGAGGTGCGTGTACCGGGCGAGGACGTAGGTGAGCCCGGCCCCCACGAGGATCAGCAAGGTCGCCCGTCCCGCCCATCGGCCGCGGACCTTGTCCGGCGCCTCGGCGAACCACCCACGGCGCATGCCGTCGGCCGCCAGGGCATCCTTCACCTTCTGCAGGCGCTCCGCGAAGGTGTCGCGCAACTCCGAGACCCGCACCGAGGATCGGGCCTCGAACAAGCCGTCGAGCAGGAGGTGCTCGAACCGTGGAGCGTCCGGATCTGGGAGAGCACCCTGGACCAACTCCCAGTCGGGTTTGCGCAGGAACCCGCGATCGAGCTCGTTGATATGCACGTGTCCGCGGGCCGCGAGGTCGACGAGCGTGGCGGTGACGTGCCGGGTGTGCACACGTTCCTCCACCAGCAGGCCGAGGTGACCCGGCCGAAGTTCCTCAGGCGGTGCGAACTCGACCGGCGCCGCCACGTCGCCTTCCCCGAACGGCACGAGCTCGTCCTCGCCGGAGGCCGACCCGAGCGTCTGATCGATCACGGAGCCGCGGAACCTCCGGTCACGACCCACCCTGATATAGGCCCCGAACAGTCCGGCGCCGGCCAACGCGAGCACGCCCGCGGTGAGCCCGATCGAGGCGCCGGAGACGGCGAACGCTCGGCCGAAGGCCCACCGCTCATCCAGGATGGGGACGGGCGACGTGACGACGCCCTTGTCCACGCTCAGCACGAACGTGAGCCCTTCGCCCGGTCCCAGCAGGCGGCCCGACATGAACCGGGCTGTGTCCCCGTCGATCACCGCGCGCCGGCAAGGTTCGGTGGACCGATCCCAACCCTGGAAACACGCGACCCTGCCGATCTGCCCGGGCATCACCACCCGCACCGACACATCGTGCATCGGCGCTTCCCACTCATCCCCGGTCGCGTTCCAGTACAGCTCGTCGTGATCCTCGAAAGCGTTCATCGCTCCGTCGACCCGGTAGGTGATCGTGTAGACGTGTGGTCCGGTGACGACACTGTCCGGGTCCCCGATCCGGATGCGGGTGATCCCTCCCGGCTCTTCGGAGACCTCGGCGTCGCCGGGTGCAGCGGTCGCCGTGACCGTGACGTCGCTGATCGGTGTCACCCGGTCGTAGACATCGTCGAAGCGAGCACGGGTCGGGATGTCGCGGAAGATGCCGTGGCGCTCCTGAGAGCCGAAGTCATAGTCGATCGTCTCCGTGACGACCATCGATCCGTCGGGTCGCACGGTGATCAGGACGGTGAAGGACCGGATCGTCTCCGCGGCCGCGGCCGCGGCAGCGAGCAGGACGATGCCGGCTGCGAGCACGGCGATAACTGTCAGCCTGCGAAGGCGCACAGATGGAGCCTAGAACGGCGAAGCGGTATCGACGGGATGATCAGTGCGAGGCTGTGCCCGCAGATGCGCCGTCGGTCGTGAGCGCCTCCTGGAGCACATCCCAGGCGAGCACCGCACACTTGATACGGATGGGGTACTGCACCACCCCCTTGAGAGCGACCAGATCCCCGAACCGCTCCTCGTCGGGCTCGACCTCGCCTGCCATCATCCCGCGGAAATCCGAGGCCATCGACAGCGCCTCCTCGATCGGCCGGCCCGAGACCGCCTCGGTCATCATCGACGCCGAGGACTGACTGATGGAGCACCCCGCGCCTTGGAAGGTGACGTCGGCGACCCGGCCGTCGGTCACGATCGCCGACACACCGATCTCGTCCCCGCACAGCGGGTTGTTCCGCGTGCAGGTGTGCTGCGCGCCGGGAAGTTCCCGCTTGTTCCGCGGGCGCTTGTAGTGGTCGAGGATGACCTCTTTGTAGATCTCGTCGATCGCCACGTCTACTCCTCAGGCGTTCATCGGGCCCATCCAGCCACACAGCCTAGTCGCCGAAGATCGCTCCTGCCCTCTCGAGTCCGTCGAGGAGACGATCGACGTCATGCTTCGTGGAATAGACGTAGAGGGACGCCCTCGTCGTAGCCGGCACGCCGAACCGGCGCATCACCAGCTGTGCGCAGTGGTGACCGGCCCTGACCGCGACCCCCTCTTCGCTGAGGATGGTCGCGATGTCGTGCGGGTGGATGTCACGGAACCAGAACGAGATCTCGCCACCGCGCGCCGAGATGTCGGCGGGTCCGATGATCCGGGCTCCCATCTGGGTCAAACCGTCCAGCGTGTACTTCGTGAGCTCCTGCTCATGGGCGCGGACGGCGTCCATCCCGAGCGCCTCCAGATAGTCCACCGCGGCCGCGAGGCCGATCTCCTCGGCGATGTTCATCGTGCCCGCCTCGAACTTGTACGGCGGTTCCTTGTACGTGGAGCGGTCCGGGAAGACCTCCATGATCATCTCGCCGCCACCGAGGAAGGGGTCCATCGCGTCCAGGATCTCGGCGCGGCCGAACAGACCCCCTGACGCCGTGGGACCGAGCATCTTGTGCCCAGAGAAGGTCAGGAAGTCACACCCGAGGGCGGCCACGTCGACCGCATGGTGCGGCACCAGCTGTGCGCCGTCCACGAGCACCACGGCGCCCACCGCGTGCGCCGCTTCGGTGAGTTCGCGGACCGGGGTCAGGGTCCCCAGGGCGTTCGACATCCCGGTGAACGCCAGCATCTTCGTTCGCTCGGTGAGCAGCGACCCGAGGTCGGAGAGATCGAGCAACCCGTCGTCGGTGAGCGGGATGTACCGCAGCGTCGCGCCCGTGACCGCGGCCGTGAGCTGCCACGGCACGATGTTCGAGTGGTGCTCCATCTCGGTGAGCAGGATCTCGTCCCCCGGTTGCAGGAACTTCCTCCCCCACCCGTGCGCGACGAGGTTGATGGACTCGGTGGTCCCACGCGTGAACACGATCGTCGCCGGGTCGGGGGCACCGAGGAAGGATGCGATCGTCGAGCGCGCCCCTTCGAACAGCGCCGTCGCTTCCTCCGCGAGCGCGTAGATACCCCGGTACAGGTTGGCGTTGTGCTGCTCGTAGAAGTCGCGGATGGCGTCGAGCACCTGCCGCGGCTTGTGCGATGTGTTCGCGCTATCGAGGTAGGCCAGCGGCTTCCCGTCGAACGTGCGCGCGAGGATGGGGAAGTCGGCCCGGATGCGTTCGACGTCGAGCGTCATGACCTCACGTCGCCTCGCCGGCGGGCCCTTCCTCCAGACCCAGTTCCTTGCGGATGCCCTCGTAGCCCTTGTCCTCGAGTTCGTGGGCGATCTCGGGACCGCCGGACTTCACGATCTTGCCGCTCAACATCACGTGGACGTGCTGGGGCGTGATGTAGTTCAGCATCCGCTGGTAGTGGGTGATGATCAGGACCCCGAGCTCGGGACCGACCAACTCGTTCACGGACTCCGCCACGAGCTTGAGCGAGTCGATGTCCAGGCCCGAGTCGGTCTCATCCAGGAGCGCGATCTGGGGCTCGAGGACCGCGAGCTGCAAGATCTCGTTCCGCTTCTTCTCCCCGCCGGAGAAACCATGGTTCACGTACCGCTGGACCATGGCGTCTTCGATGCCGAGCCGGTCCATCTGCGACTTCATGTGCTTGCGGAACGCCAGGGCCGAGATCTGGTCGCCCTTGATCGACTGGTACGCGGTGCGCAGGAAGTTGACCACCGAGACGCCGGGGATCTCGGTCGGGTACTGCATGGCCAGGAAGAGACCTCGCTTGGCCCGCTCGTCGGTCGTGAGCTTCGTGATGTCCTCACCGTTGTACATGACTTCGCCGCCCGTGATCGTGTAGCCGGGCCGCCCCATGATCACGTTGGAGAGCGTCGACTTGCCCGAACCGTTCGGGCCCATCAACGCGTGGATCTCACCCTGTCGCACGGTCAGGTCGATGCCGCGCAGGATGTGCTTGCCTTCGACGTCCGCGGTGAGCCCTCGCACCTCCAGGCTCGCCCGCACGTCACCGTTCGTTCCGCTCATCTCACACCTCGATCAGGATGTCGTCACCGGAGACGGTGACCGGGTAGCTGGTCACCGGCTTGATCGCGGGCAGGCTCCGGGGCCGGCCCGTCACCACGTCGAACGTGGAACCGTGCTTCGGACACTCGATGGTGCCCATGTCCAGGTCAACGTCACCCTCGTCGAGCCACGCGTGCTCGTGGGAGCACACGGCATCGAGGGCATGCACGCCCTCTTCACCGAGGTTCACCACGGCGATCGCGAGGCCGTCCAGCGCGAAGCGCTTCGCCTCGCCGGCCGCTACCTCGCCCACCGAACAGACCCGGATCGCCGTCATGACGCGCGCTCCAGCTCTTCCTGGATCGCGAGCTCGCCGCCGCGACGGACCTCTTCGATGCTCACGCGGTCGAGCACCTCCTGGAAGAACCCCGTCACGATCAGGCGCTCGGCCTCATCGTGGGGGATCCCCCTGGACTCCAGGTAGAAGACCGCCTCGTCGTCGACCGGACCCACGCTCGCGGCATGACCGCACCGCACGTCGTTCGCCTCGATCTCCAGGTTCGGGATCGCATCGGCCTTCGCGTGCTCGGAGAGCACGATGTTCCGCGAAGTCTGCATCGCGACCGTCTTCTGGGCGTCGGGCCGCACGTGAACCCATCCGCTGTACACCGCCCGGCTCGAGTCGCGGAGCGCCCCCTTATAGAGCAGGTCGCTCGTACAGTTCGGCGCCACGTGGTCCTGGATCGTACGGTGGTCGAAGTGCTGCTGTTCGTCACCGAAGAAGATGCCGAGCATCTCGGAGGAACCGCCGGGAGCGGCCAGGATCGTCTCGGTCTCTGCGCGGGACAGGGATGCGCCGAGCCCGATGGAGAGCGAGCGGAAGTCGGCGTCGCGGCCGAGTTCGGCACGCTGGATCCCCAGATGCGTCACGCCGCTGCCCCACTCCTGGATGGAGACGTAACGGACATGTGCGCCGTCGCCCACGACGATCTCGGCGATCGCGTCGGAGAAACCGTGTTCCAGCGCGGGCGAGGCGTACCGATCGATGAACGTCACCTCAGCGCCTTGCTCGGCGACCAACAGCGTGTGCGGGAAGACCGCGGCACCGTCCGCATCGAGATACGTCAGGGTCTGCAGAGGCATCTCCAACGCAACGTCGGCCGGCACGTAGAGGAAGGTCCCGCCGGTGCGGAAGGCCCCATGCAGTGCCGTGAAGCGCGTGCGTCCGGTGGGCACGAGCCGGTGCAGGTGCGGTTCCACGAGGTCGGGGTACTTCTGGGCAGCCACGTCGAGATCGCAGAAGATCACGCCGCGAGACTCCAGATCCTGCCCGGAGGTCGTCATCACGACGCTCGAGTTGTGTTGCAGCATGGTGGCCGCGAGCGAGGCATCGTCCTGCGACGGCGCGCCACGGCCGTGACCGGGCACATGCGTGACGTA
>JBBDHX010000031.1:0-2274 GCA_040880745.1 Actinomycetota bacterium | reverse complement strand
CCTCGGTCTCGGGCGAAGGCATCGGGAGCGTGCCGAACTCAGCGAAGGCGCGCGCGCGAAGCTCCCCGGTGAACCCGGGGGCTTCGGGCAGCGCGGCGAGCGCGGCGTCATCGAAGGTGGTCACATCGTTCTCCGTCGGCCGCAGCCCATGCCGCGGCGCTCACGCATCAGCCGACCGAGCCCTCCATCTGCAGCTCGATCAGTCGGTTCAACTCGACCGCGTACTCCATCGGGAGCTCGCGGGTGATGGGCTCGATGAACCCGTTCACGATCATCGCCGTGGCCTCGATCTCGGAAAGACCCCTGCTCATCAGATAGAAGAGCTGGTCCTCACCGACCTTCGAGACCGTGGCCTCGTGACCGAGAGACGCGGTCTCGTCCTCGACCTCGATGTAGGGATAGGTGTCCGAGCGCGAGATGTCGTCCAGGATGAGCGCGTCGCACCGAACGTTGCTCTTGGCGTGGTGGGCATCGGGCTCCACACGGACCAGTCCGCGGTACCCCGTGCGTCCGCCGTCCTTCGAGACGGACTTGCTCGTGATCACGCTCGTGGTGTGCGGCGCCGCGTGGATCGCCTTGCCGCCGGCGTCGGTGTGCATGCCCTTGCCGGCGAAGGCCACCGACAAGATCTCGCCACGCGCGCCCGTGCCGAGCAGATAGATCGACGGGTACTTCATCGTGACCTTCGAGCCGATGTTGCCGTCGACCCACTCCATCACGGCGTCCTCGTAGGCGGCCGCGCGCTTGGTCACCAGGTTGTACACGTTCGTCGACCAGTTCTGGATGGTCGTGTAGCGGACGCGTGCGCCCTTCATCGCCTTGATCTCGACCACGGCGGAGTGCAGCGAGTCGCTCGAGTAGATGGGCGCGGAGCACCCCTCCACGTAGTGCACGTACGAGCCCTCGTCGGCGATGATCAGCGTCCGCTCGAATTGGCCCATGTTCTCCTGGTTGATGCGGAAGTAGGCCTGCAGCGGGATGTCGACCTGCACGCCCTTCGGCACGTAGATGAACGACCCACCCGACCACACGGCCGTGTTCAGCGACGCGAACTTGTTGTCGTTGGCCGGGATGATGGTCCCGAAGTGTTCACGGACCAGGTCGGGGTACTCGCGGACGGCGGTGTCCATGTCGGTGAAGATCACGCCGATGTCGTCGAGTTCCTTCTTGATCTTGTGATAGACGACCTCGGACTCGTACTGGGCAGATACCCCACCGAGGTACTTCTTCTCCGCCTCGGGGATGCCCAGCTTGTCCCAGGTGCCCTTGATGTCGTCGGGCAACTCATCCCAGCTCGCGGCCTGCTTCTCGGTGGAACGGATGAAGTAGAAGATGTTGGCGAAGTCGATCCCGGACAGATCGGCGCCCCACCACGGCATCGGGCGCGCCTCGAAGTGTTCGAGCGCCTTCAGGCGGTACTTGGTCATCCAGGCCGGCTCGTCCTTGAGCCCCGAGATCTCCTCGACGACCTGCTTGGACAGGCCCCGCTTGGGCTGGAAGACCGAGTGCGACTCGTCCTTCCAGTCGAACCGGTATCCCTTGCTCAGTTCTTGGAGATGCTCTTCCTGACTGATGACCATGCGCCGACCGCTCCTCCCAGGCGAGGTGGGGGCCGCTGTTCGCGGCTCGAAGAAAGTCTACCGGACGGGTCGGATTCATGTCCGGGAGAGCCCGGGGCGGCCGGCGCCGCCCCGGACCCCTTGGGGCTCAGCCCTTCTTGTGCGCCAGCACCAGGTAGCCGGCGTTGAAAGCCTCGTCGGTCGACCCTCGGTTCGCGAACACGAAGACCACCCGGCCGTTCCCGAGCCGGCTCGTGTCCAGCGAGGTCGAGAACCGTTCGTATCCGTCGGTGCCGATCATCCCGTCGACGTAGCCGATCTCCAACCGGTTCGGCTTGCCCTGGCGCCTGACGGGGTTCACGTACGCCCCGATCCAGTCGTTCGGGAACAGGCCCGTCGTCACCTGCCAGCCGCCGAGTGACCAGCTGCCTGCGCCCGACTCGAACCCGTCGGCGAAACCGTTCACCGCCACATCGTCGACATACCAGCCGCGACCCTCGAAGAACTCATCCGTGAAATAGCTGAAACGGACCAGGACGCCGGAGGCGGCGGGCAGGGCGAAGGACGCGTCGACCCAGTCGCCGCTGGTGCCCGTGATCACGGCGTCGGAGGACGCCGCGGAACCAAGCGCGTTCGCCCAAGCGGTCGATCCGTTCGGGTTGGAGCTGGTCGTCGTGATGGTGCCGGGGAGCTTCGTCCACGTTGAACCACCGTT
>JBBDHX010000030.1:0-90973 GCA_040880745.1 Actinomycetota bacterium | reverse complement strand
TCCCGTTCAACGACCTTCAGTTCGTCGTTCGTACACCACGGGAACGGACGCTACTCGACGGCCTGTTCACTTCGCGCCGCCGTTAGACGCGACCAGGAGATGGTAAGCGGCGGTCCTTACCTGGAAGGATCTCGGCATCGAGCCTGTCGGCGCCGGTGGACGAGTTCCGGCTTAGGGAACTCGCAGCCCGAGGGCTGAGCACTGCCCTCCCGAGGTGCTGACACGAAGGACAGGCATCATGCGGATCGCATCGGGAAAGCGTAGAGCAAGGTGGTCTCATCGCTCGGCCGCACGAGCGCTTCCTCGTCGTGGTTCAGGAGGTCGTAGCCGGCCGCCCGCCACTTGGCGATGTGACGTGTGACCTCGTTCGGGGTCGTGTCCTGAAGGGTGACCGAGACGCCGACGTCGATCGTGGCCGGCTCCGGCGCGTCGCCCAAGCGCCGCTCGAAGTCTCCCAGCACGCGCCGGACGGTGAGGCCGATCGGGCCGAGGATGGCGAACGAGATCATCACGCAGGGAGGAAGATCCTGATCGTCGGGGACGTCGGCTCCGAGCGCCGTGCACGGCTCGCTCCTCACCTCGCCGACGCCGGGCATCGCGCCCAACTCGAGTTGCCAGCGGAAGTAATCGCGCGTCCCGAACGCCTTGGTGAGTTCGGCCAGGTCGACGTCGCGTGGGAACAGTGCCTGCAGGGTGGCCACGATGTTGCTGGGTTCGCTGGCCGGCACGACGCCGATCGACAGCGCGGTGCCGGTCCCGAGCACCTGACGGAGCGTCGCCTCCATCACATCTTGCAGTCCGGCACGGAACGCCTCGGTGGATGGACCCGCGACCCTCGCATGGAGCAACACGTCGGCCATGTAGGCGGTCGGCTGCGCCAGGCGCATGACCCCGAACCTGTCGGCCAGCTCGGTCGCCAAGACGTCGAGCGCGAGGTGCGCGGCGCTGAACGCGGCGTCTCGGTCGAGCAGCGCGTACATGTCGAACATGGCCGACGTCTCGTCCGGGGATGATGGTTCGTGGTCGATGAGGTCGAGCGCATCGGCCACGGAACGCTGTACATGCTCGATCAGATCGAGGGGGTTAGAGAACGCAAGGGGGAAGGACATGTTCCGATTATGCGCGGTTGCACCGACACGAACATCTGTTCGTGCGCCCCGCCCATCAGCGTGCGGCTGATGTGACCGCGATCACGGTCGGTTCGTGGATACGGCACAACGATGGCGCAGATGGTCGCCTTGACTCGATGCCTCATCGAGCCGATACTGTTTTCGATATGAACGGTCCTTGGGCCGTTCTGTTCTACGAGGACCATCGAGGTCGACAACCGGTCCGGGAGTGGCTGGAGGAGCTCTCGGAGCGCTCGCCGAAGGAGTACGGCACGGTGCGTCATCACATCGACCTACTCGAGGAGTTCGGCGTCCTTCTGGCCGAGCCCTACTCGAGGCAACTCGAGGGCCGTCTGCGTGAGCTCCGTCCCGGTGCCTGGCGCGTGACCTACTTCGCCGATGCCGAACGGCGCCTGATCCTCCTCACGAGTTTCCGGAAGCGGGGCAGACGGACCGATCCGCAGGAACTCGCTCGTGCCCGCCGAGCGATGCGCGACCAGATGCGGAGGGGCGAGCGATGACCAGCTGGAAGGACTTCAAAGCGGCCAGCCCTCTCCGTGGTGAAGCTCGCGTCGCCTATGAGACGGCCCGGGGTGATATGGGTGTGGGGTACCTGATCCTGCAGGCTCGATCGGCCGCGGGGCTCACCCAGGCCCAACTGGCGAACCGGATCGGGACCTCGCAGCCGACGATCGCGAGGTGGGAGGCGGGCAGCCAGATCCCGAGCGTGCGCAGCTTGATCCGCCTGGCGGAGGCGACGGGTTTCGAACTGCGGGTCGGTCTGCACGACGGGAGATCACGCGATCGCACGGTCGTCGTCCGCTCGGCAGCGAGCGGGTAGTCCTTCAGGGCGCGTCCCTAGTCTTCCGGTGTCAGAGGGTCCAGGTACGGTCGGTCGATGCAGGAGCGAGTCTCTCGACATCTGATGCGGTGACTGCTAGCATCACGCATCATGCCTCGGACCACACTCGACCTGGACGCAGCGGTCCTCCGGATGCTGAAGCGGCGCCAGCGGGTGGAGCGGAAGTCGCTCGGGCAACTCGCGTCGGAGCTCCTGGCGGTCGCTCTGCGCGCGGCGCCGGAACCGGAGCCGGTGCCCTTCCGCTGGAGCTCGAAGCTGATGGCGGCCAAGGTCGATCTCACCGACGAGGAAGCCGTGCGCCGCGCGATGGAGGACGCGTGAGCCTGGCGCTGGACGCCAACATCCTCCTGTACGCATCGGACCGCGCGAGCCCGTTGCATGACCGCGCGCGCGAGACGCTCGACGGGTTGGTCGCAGGCCCCGGCATCGTCTACCTCTTCTGGCCGGTGATCATCGCCTACCTCAGGATCGCCACGCACCCGTCGATCTTCGATGGTCCGATGTCGCCCGAGATGGCTCGAGGGAACATCGAAGCACTGCTCTCGGTCCCGCACGTCGTGGCGCCAGGTGAGCAGGACGGCTTCTGGGAGCGCTTCCGCGAGGTCACGATCGACGCCGACGCGCGCGGCAACCTCGTCTCCGATGCCCATCTGGTCGCGTTGATGCTCCAGCACGGGGTTCGGACGGTCTGGTCCAACGACCGAGACTTCCGACGCTTCGACGGGATCGAGGTCCATGATCCGTTCGCCGGCTGAGGGTTGGCGCGGTCCGGGCCTTGAGATGTACGCCACTTGTACGTACACTCACGGAGGAGGCGAGTGATGGCGACGGATCCAGATGAGCGTAAGCAGGACCGCATCTCGTTGCGGGCCACGCCGCGACAGGTCGGCGTGATCGATCAGGCCGCCGAGGCCCTGCACAAGAACAGATCCGACTTCATGTTGGACGCGGCCGTGCAGGAGGCCCAACGCGTCCTGGCTGACCGCCGGACCTTCGTACTCAGCGACAGCGATCGCGACGCGTTCCTCCAGCTCTTGGACCGACCGGCGATCGACAAGCCGCGCCTCCGTGCGTTGCTCTCCGGGCCGGGGGTGCCTGACCGGGGGTGAGGCCCCCCTCGGTGGTCGTTCCCCTCGACGCTGCTCACGACGTCGGCGCGTTCCGATGCGGTGTCGCCGCGCTCGATGACTGGCTCCAGCGCTACGCGCTCATCAACCAGGGACTCGGCGGCGCGCGCACCTACGTAACGTGCGAGGGGGCGGTCGTCCGCGGCTACTACGCGCTGGCGGTGAGCAGCGTCGAGTTCGCGACGGCATCTCGGAGGATGCGCCTCGGGCTGGGTCGCTACCCGATCCCGGTGATCCTGCTGGCACGTCTGGCGGTCGACAGACGGTGGCAGGGCCGCCACGTCGGTGAGTTCCTCCTTCGCGACGCCTTGCTTCGATGCCTCGGGGTGGCCAGGGAGGTAAGGGTCCGGGCCGTGTTGGTCCACGCGAAGGACGACACCGCTCGCACCTTCTACGAGCGGTTCGACTTCGGATCCTCGCCGACGGACCCGTACCACCTGACGGTGCTGATCCAGGACCTCGAGAAGGCGTTCCTGGCCTGAGGACATGAGTGCGGTGCTGGTCGTGGCTGCATGCGGCCATCGCCGGCGGGATCTCCGCTGCACTATCCTCGCGAGGGGAGGCATGACGGCAGGCGTACGACGCATCCGCCCGGAGGATCGCACGGAGGGATCCCCGACGCCCGGGATGGTCCGCGAAGAGGCCATCGCGACCGATCGGATGTGGTCGGGCGTGGCCACGACCGAGCCCGGGATGGTTTCCGGGTGGCACCACCACGGCGAGTACGAGTCCACGATCTACGTGATGTCGGGCTCATTGCGGATGGAGTTCGGCCCGACCGGGACCGAGGTGCTCGATGCGCGACCCGGCGACTTCCTCTACGTCGCGCCGCACGCGATCCATCGCGAGGGCAACCCGACCGACGAACCGGCGAGGATCGTCGTGGTCCGCGCGGGATCGGGTGACCCGGTGTTCAACGTGGACGGCCCCGGGTAGGCCTGGGGCCGCGCGACGCCGCGCTGATCATCCTTCGCCATCACCACGGCTACTCCGACCGCGAGATCGCGTCCGTGCTGGGCTCGTGGCGGCGGTCGACGTGCGTGCTCGATCAGAAGGAGGCCTCGGCGCGCCCCTGCGACGAGATGTCAGAGGTGCGTGAGAGGATGCCCACATCGTGACCGACCCTCGATTCGACCTCGGCCTGTACGCCATCCCTGAGGTGGCGAGGCTCGTTCGCGTCCCCCCCGGCACGTTGCGGAACTGGGTCGTGGGCTACAGGTATCCGCGCGAGGACGGTTCGGCGAAGGCGATGCCCGTGATCAAGCCGACGGTCGCCGGCGGGGCAACAGCGTTATCGTTCGTCAACCTGGTGGAGGCGCTCACGCTCGCCGGTTTCCGCGAGATGGGGGTTCCCCTTCAGCGGGTTCGGCGAGCTCTCGACTACGCGACCGGGGAATCGCACGCGAAGCACCTTCTCGCGAGTGAGCGCCTGCTCTCCGATGGGCTCGACCTCTTCTGGGAGTTCCAGGAGCGAACGAGCGAACCCCATCTGGTCAACATGTCGCGTGGCGGGCAGAAGGTGTTCCCCGAGGCCGTGAGGCGCTACCTGCGAGAGGTCGAATGGGGCAGGGACTCGTTCGCCTCGCGGTGGTGGCCGGGCTCCCTCTCAGCCAAGCAGGGCCCGATCGTGGTGGATCCGCGTCGCGCGTTCGGTGCACCGGTCCTCGCCGGCACGGGTATCCGCACCGAGGATCTGTTCGCGCGGTTCTCGGCAGGGGACACGATCGCGGGACTCGGCGAGGACTACGGCTTGACGACCTCCCAGGTGGAATCGGCCATCCGGCTCGAGGCGTCGCTCCTTGAACGCGCCGCCGCCTGAGTTCTTCTGCGACCGGAGCCTTGGAGGCAAGGTCGTCCCCGCGGCGCTGCGAGCGGTTCACCCCCACGTCATCGCGCATGACGACGTGTTCCCGCAAGACACCGATGATGAAGTGTGGCTGCGTTCGGCCGGGAAGAATGGATGGATCGTCCTGATGCGCGACGACAGGATCCGGTATCGCCCGGGGGAGCAGGCAGCGGTCCTGGCCTCAGGGGTCAGGTGCTTCTGCTTGCACCCGTCGAAGGGCATGACCGGTCCAGACATGGCTGCCGCGCTGGTGAAGGCGCTTCCCCGGATGGTCCAGATCGCTGAAAGAGAACTGGGTGGGTTCATCAAGGGCGTCGATCGAAAGGGCCGGGTCCGCCACCTCTTCCCGTGATCGGTTCCGGCGTCGTTCTCGCTGTTCGGCGACGTCGTCGAGCAGCGCGCTGCGGCCGCGGCCTCTTCGGCCGAGACCGCGTTGACCACGTCTGGACCACCGACCGCGACTACCGGCGGTTAGCCGTGATCCGGATCCACGACCTCTTCGCCGCCTGAGTACGCCGGCAGGTCGCCGGGCTCGTCCACGTCGCGTGGCGAAGGGCCGGCGACCGTGACCTCTGCCACCCACTCGGGGTGGCTCGCCATCAACACCCGCGCGCCGGTGTCGCCGTGCAGGTGGCCGGCCTCCGCGTAGATCTCCCGGGACAGCAGCGCCGGTCCGGGTCCGTCGTCGTAGCGGAGGCGCACGATCGCCTGGCGTGTGCGACGGAAGCCGTCGATCAGCGCGCGCAGGTCGGCGGCCGCCACGCCCGGCTGGTCGGCCACGAGGATCACGGCGGCCTCGCTGTCATCCCCCAGCGCGTGGAGCGCGGCGCCGAGCGATGTCGACTGCCCGTCGCGGTAGGCAGGGTTCCGCACGGCGCGCACGTCCGGGGGCAGCACAGCCTCCACCGCCTCGGCGTCGTGTCCCGTGACGACCACGATCTCGTCCAGGCCGGCGTCGCGCAGGGTCTCCACGGCGTGCAGCACGAGCGGCCGGCCCTCGAGCAACGCGAGCTGCTTCGTCCCGCCGAACCGGCGGCCCTCACCTGCCGCCAGCACCACGCCGCTGATCACGCCGAGGAGCGGCCGAACAGCCGGGCGAAGAAGCCCTTGATGACGGCCCAGAGCGCCGACAGGCCGAGGCCGATGCCGCCGACCGCCTTGGCCTCTGCAGGTGCGGCCGGTGCCGGCGCGGCCGCGGCTCCCGCCGGTGTCCCGGCCGCCAGCGACGCCTCCAGACAGTCGGCGAACTGCTGGGTCAGCTTCTTCGAGATCTCCGGGAGCAGGCCGCGCGAGAGTTGCGCGGCGGCTCCGGTGAGCGTGATGTCGGCATCCATCTTCACGGTGGTGGCGCCCGCGTCGGCGGGCTCCAGCCACGAGGTCACGTTCGCGGTGGCGGCGCCCTTGCCCTTGGCCTCCATCCCCTTGGCGGCCAGGACCACCCTGTGCGCGGCGTCGTCGCGCTCCTGGATCGTGACGCTCCCCGCGAACGAGAGCTTCACCGGTCCGAACGCGACGTTCACCTTGCCCTTCCACGTGGTGTCGTCGACGGTCTCGGTGAGTTCGGCGCCCGGCATGCACGGCGCGATCTTCTCGACGTCCAGCAGGTAGGCCCAGACCTCATCGGCGGGCCGGCTGACGGTGAACGCGTTCTGGATCAGCATGCGGCGCTCACCGTACCCGAACGCGCGGCTTAGGATGAGCGGTCATGGACGGCTGGACCGAGGTCGGACCGCTCGAGGACCTGCGCGAGGGCAAGGGCAGCCAGGTCGTCGTGGACCTGGAGAAGGTGCTCCTGGTCCGGTCGGGCGAGCGGGTCTTCGCCGTGGAGGACACCTGCACGCACCAGGGCGCGCCGCTGCACATGGGGCCGGTCAAGACCGGTTCGCTCGCGTCCGTGACGTGCCCCTTGCACGGGAGCACCTTCGGCTTGCAGGACGGGCGCGTGCTCCGCGGACCCGCCACCGAGCCGCTCCTCACGTACGAGACGAAGGTCGAGGCGGGGACGGTGTTCCTGCGTCCCGCGTGAACGTCGCGAGGCACTGCGCGGAACAGAAGTAGGAGGTGCGGCCCTCGTGGGTCGCGCGGAACCGCGCGTCGGCGACGTCCACGGTCATGCCGCACACCGGGTCGATCTCTTCGTGGCGGGCCTCCACCGGTGCGGGGGCGGCCGCGCCGAGCGACCCCGCGGCGCGGAGCGCCACGATCTCGGCCAGCACGGCCACGGCGATCTCGTGGGTCGGGATCCTCCCCAGGTCCAGCCCGGCCGGCGCGTGGACACGGGCGAGTTGCTCCTCGGAGGCGCCGCGGTCGCGGAGGTAGCCGAGCACCGCCTCGGCGCGTTTGCGCGATGCCACCAAGCCGATGTACGCGGCCGGGGTCCGCAGCGCGGCCTCGAGCGCGTCCTCGTCGTAGTGGCCCTGGGTCGCGATCACGATCGAGGTGGCGGCGTCGGCCGCGTCGAGGTCGAGCCCCTCGTCCACCAGATGCGAACGCCAGCCCAGCCCGGCGGCGGTGGAGGCCAGGGTCTCGGCGGCGGGGGAGCGTCCGATCGCGAGCATCTGCGGCTGTGGCAGCACCGGTTCCACGAAGACCTCCATCGCTCCCTCGCTCTGGCACGCGATCGGCACGGTGACCACGCCCTCGCGCTGCTGGCCGGCCAGCTCCTCGGGCGGGCCCAGGAACAGCAGACCCGAGCGGCCCTCCTCGATCATCCGGAGCGCCTCGCGGATCACGGTGGGCTCCGCGCAGGCGCCACCCAGCCAGCCGAGGATCGTCCGGTCACGCGTGATGAGCGCCGTGGCGCCGGTCTGCCCGGAGGACGGCGAACGGCGCCACACCACGGTCGCGAGCGCATACGGCTCGCCCCGCTCGGAGAGTTCGCCGGCGAGCCGCAGGACCTCGGGCCTCATCGGACCCTTATCGCACGCCTTCGGGGAACGGGCAACCCGTCGTGCTCAGGCGGCGAGCGGGTTCTGCCAGGTGATCTCGTCGAAGCGCGCGAAGTCCGTGTCGGCGGAGCACACGATGAGGCCGTGTTCGATGGCGAGCGCCGCGAGTGCGGCGTCGGAGATCATGTTCCCCCTGAGTTGGTGCCGGCGGACGAGCGCACCGAGCACGCCGGCGTGCCGCTCGGTCGGAACGGGCAGCCAACCGACATCCGCGCGCAACCACTCCTCCACGTGGGTCCACGCCTGGTCGGGCGTGAGAGGCCTCGCCGTCGCCCGGGGGTTGGTCGCGATCCGCACGAACGCCAGGAGGCTCTGCCAGGGGAAACCGACGGGTCGCAGCCCGTTCAGTTGCGCCACCAGCCAGTCCGATGATGCCCGATGGAACGGGCTGGAAGCATCGACGGCGAAGAGCAGGAGGTTCGCGTCGACGAGCATCAGCGGTGGTCGGGTCCTTCGAGGAACTCGAGTGCCTCGGCCACATCGGTGACGTCGATGCGAAGTCCGATCTCACTGGTGGACTGCGTGAATGGCTGTCGGGTCTGGCGCTCTGCGGTCAGACCCGCCCGGACCAGGTCGTTCACGACCTGGCTGATGCCTGCGTGGCGCGCGCGCCGCAGCCGTTCCAGTGCGGCAGCGACATCGTCCTCGAACGTGACGGTCGTCCTCATGCCGCGATGATAGCATCTTGATGCTAAAGGTGGAACACCTAGATGCGACTGTCACCGACCCTCACGCGTTCGCCTTCGCCGCCTGGATCGCCTCCCACACCTTCGCCGAGGTGAGCGGCATGTCGATGTTGCGGACCCCCAGCGGCCACAGCGCGTCGATCACCGCGTTCACGTAGGCGGCCGGTGAGCCGACGGTCGCCGACTCGCCGACGCCCTTGGCGCCGATCGGGTGATGCGGTGAGGGTGTCACCGTCTCGCCCAGTTCGAACTTCGGTGTCTCCCACGCGGTCGGGATCAGGTAGTCCATGAAGTTCGAGCCGATGCAGTTGCCGGCCTCGTCGAACGTGATCTGTTCCATCGCGGCGATCGCGTAGCCCTCGGTGAGCCCGCCCTGGATCTGCCCCTCGACGATCATCGGGTTGATCCGGACCCCGCAGTCATCCACCGCGACCATCCGCTGCACGACCCATCCGCCGGTATCCGTGTCGACCTCGACGGCCACCGCGTAGGTCCCGAACGGGAAGGTCAGGTTCGGCGGGTCGTAGTAGAAGGAGCCCTCCAGTCCCGCCTCCATCCCCGCGGGGAAGTTCGTGTACGCCGCGAAGGCCACGTCCTGGATCGTGACGGCTTTCTCGGGAGCGCCCTTGACGGTGAAGTTCGGGCGGGTGAACTCGATGTCGGACTCGTCGGCCTCCAGCAGGTGCGCGGCGATCTTCCTGGCCTTCTCGATGATCCTGCGCGAGACCATCGCGGTAGCGGCGCCCACCGTGGGCGTGGACCGCGACGCGTAGGTCCCCAGGCCGTAGGGCGTGTTGTCCGTGTCGCCGTGCTGGACCTTGATGTCCTCGGGCTGGATCCCGATCTCCTCGGCCACGATCTGCGCGAAGGTCGTCTCGTGACCTTGGCCCTGCGTCTTCGATGAGATCTTGAGGATCGCCTTGCCCGTGGGGTGGATCCTGAGTTCGGCGCCGTCGTTCATCTTCAGTCCGAGGATGTCGTAGTCGTGCGATGGACCGGCGCCCACCACCTCGGTGAACGACGCGAGGCCGATACCCCAGAGCTTGCCTTCCTCGCGCTTGGCGGCCTGCTCGGCGCGCAGGTCCGCGTAGCCGATCTTCTCGAGCGCCAACTCCATGGCGCCGTGGTAGTCGCCCGAGTCGTAGACGAACCCGGTGACCGACTCGTAGGGGAACTGGTCGGCGCGGATGAAGTTCTTCTTGCGGATGTCGGCTGGGTCCATCCCCAACTCGTACGCCGCGTTCTGCACCAGGCGCTCGATCAGGTAGGAGGCCTCGGTGACGCGGAACGAGCAGCGGTAGGCCACGCCGCCGGGCGCCTTGTTCGTGTAGTAGCCGTCGGCCACCACGTGGGCCGCCGGCATGTCATAGGAGCCGGTCACGATGTGGAACAGCCCCACCTTGAACTTGCTGGGCTGCGCGTCGGCGTGGAAGGCGCCCTCGTCGGCCAGGAGCGAGGTCCGCAGTCCGAGCATCGTGCCGTCGGACTTCAGCGCCATCTCGCCGTGCATGTGGAAGTCACGCGCGAACCCGGTGGAGATGAGGTTCTCGGTCCGGTCCTCGATCCACTTCACGGGGCGTCCGAGCAAGAGCGAGGCGGCCGTCGCCACGACGTACCCGGGGTAGACGGGCACCTTGTTCCCGAACCCGCCACCGATATCGGGCGAGATGATCCGGATGTTCTCCTCTGGCAACCCGGTGACCAACGCGAAGACGGTGCGGATCGCGTGGGGGGCCTGGGAGGTCATGTAGATGGTGACCTGGCCGGTGGCAGGGTCGACGTCGGCCAGGCAGCCGCAGGTCTCAAGCGGCGCGGGGTGCGAGCGCGGGTAATGGGTGTCGAGCGAGACCACCGTGTCGGCCTGGGCGAACGCGCGGTCGGTGGCGTCCTTATCGCCGGACTCCCAGTGGTAGATGTGGTTGTCGGTCTGTCCGTCCTTCTCGTCGCGGATGACGGGCGCGCCCTCGGCCGCGGCGGCCTGTGGGTTCACCACGACGCCGAGCGGCTCGTAGTCGACGTCGATCAGTTCGAGCGCGTCACGGGCGACGTACGGGTCTTCGGCGATGACCGCCGCGACCTCCTGTCCCTGGAATCGCACCTTGTCGGTGGCGAGCACCGCCTGCGTGTCACCCGAGAGGGTGGGCATCCACGCCAGGTTGTGCTGGGCCATCAGCTCACCGGTGACCACGGCGATCACGCCGGGCACGGCGGCGGCCGCGGAGGTGTCGATGCTGTTGATCTTCGCGTGGGCGAAGGGGCTCCGCAGGATGGCCATGTGGAGCATGTTGGGCATGGTGATGTCATCGATGTAGTTGCCCCGTCCGCGGATGAACCGGTCGTCTTCCTTGCGCTTGACGCTGTGCCCGATCCCGCGGATCTCTGTGGCGTCGGTTGCCATGGTTCGCGTCCTTCCCCTGGGTCAGGCGGTGGCCGGCTCGGCCGCTTCGCGTGCGGCGACGGCCGCGGTCTGGATCGCTTTCACGATGTTCATGTACCCGGTGCAGCGGCAGATGTTGCCCGAGATGGCCCAGCGGATCTCGTCGTCGCTGGGGTCGGGGTTCGCATCCAGCAGCGCCTTGCCCACGAGCATCATCCCCGGGGTGCAGTAGCCGCACTGCAGGCCGTGCTCCTCCTTGAAGGCGGCTTGGATCGGATGGAGCTCACCGCCTGCCATCATGCCCTCGACGGTGGTGATGCTCCGGCCGTCGGCCTGGACGCCGAACATCGTGCACGACTTCACGGGCGTGCCGTCCAGCAGGATGGTGCACGCGCCGCAACTGGTGGAGTCGCACCCGACGTGGGTGCCGGTGAGGCCGAGGTCGTCGCGGATCACGAAGGCCAGGAGCTCGCGCGGTTCCACGTCGGCCGTGCGCTCTGTCCCGTTGACGGTGAGGTTGATCTGCATCGCTTCGTCTCCTCTGCGCTCAGGCCGCGCCGGCCATCTCGGCGGCACGGGCGAGCCCGCGACGGACGTACACGTCGACCATGTGCTTCTTGTACTCCGCGCTGCCGCGGACGTCGGTGACCGGGTTCGAGGCCGCCGCGGCCAGGCGCGCTGCCTCCTCGAACACGGACCCCGTCGGCGCCTGGCCGCGGAGCGCAGCCTCGGCATCGGTGGCCTTGAGACTGGCGAGCCCCACGGACGTGAGCGCGATCCCGGCGCGGTCGATCGTCCCGTTCGCGAGCGAGAGGAACACCGCCGCGCCCACGGTGGCGTAGTCACCGACCTTGCGCTCCAGCTTCAGGTACGCGCCCCCCGCGCTCGGGCCCGGCTCGGGCACCCGGACCTCGGTGAGCATCTCGTTCGGTTCGATCGACGTCTGGAAGGTGCCGGTGATGAAGTCGGTGACCGCGACCACGCGCTCACCACCCGTGCTCTTCAACACCACGCTCGCGTCGAGCGCGAGCATCACCGTCGGCAGGTCGCCGGAAGGGTCGGCGTGCGCGAGCGAACCGCCGATCGTCCCCAGGTTCCGCACGAGCGGGTCGGCGATCTGTGGGGCGGCCGAGGCGATGGTGGGGTAGCGGGCAGCGATCACGGCGGAGGCGGCCAACTGGTTGTGGCGCACCAGGGCGCCGATCCTCAGCGATCCGTCGGATCCCTCGATGCCGTCCAGTCCGGGGATCCGGTTGATGTCGATCAGATGCTCGGGCGCGGCGAACCGCAGCTTCATGATCGGGATCAGGCTCTGGCCTCCCGACAAGACCTTCGCGTCCTCGCCGTACTGGGCGAGCAGCGCCAGGGCTTCGTCCAGGGTGGTGGGCCGGTGGTACTCGAAACGTGCAGGCAGCAAGGGGTGCTCCTTCGCACGAGAGGGTCTGAACGACGATCGAACCACGGTCTGGGAGATCGGGCAACTCGATGCGACGCGCCCCGTTGCGCTAACGCGCTTCGGTACCGGGGCGCGGGCGGTCGTGGATGGGACCGGGGCGCTCGCGCAGATGTCCACCCGCCCGGTCGTGCCGAACCGCCACGATCTGCGCGACGATGGCCTGCGCGATCTCCTCGGGGCCCTCAGCCCCGAGATCCAGCCCTGCGGGGCCATGGATCCGCGCTCGGTCCTCGTCGGTGAGCGCGACACCCTCCTCTTCCAGGTCCATCAGGAGCCGCTGGGTGCGAGCGGCGGGGCCCAGCATCGCGATGTAGCCGACGTCGGTCTTGAGCAGGCCGCGGAGGTAGTCGCGGTCGCGCAGGAAGTTGTGCGTCATCACCACGGCGAACGTCTGGGGGTCCGCGGGCGCCTTCGCCGCCACCTCCTCGGGCGAGTCCAGCGCCACGAAGGCGTGCGCATCTGGGTACCGCTCGTGGTTGAGGAACGCTGGGCGGTCGTCCACGACCACCGGGCGCCAGCCCACCCCAGCCGCCGCGTGGACCAACGGGATGGCGTCGTGTCCGGCGCCGCAGACGAGCAACCGCAGCGGCGGCTCGAGCACCTCCACGAAGGCACGCACACCGTGCAGGAACGTCCGGATCTCCGAGTGCCGTGCGCCCAGCAGATCGCGCGCGGCCACGATCGCCTCGGCGTCGACGTCCGCGTGTCCGAGCGATCCCTCGGTGGCACCGCCGGGTCGCACCACGAGCCGAGCACCCGGCGCGACGAGGTCCGGCGCCTCGGACTCGAGGGCGGTCACGAGGCAGATCGGGTGCTCCTCGTCCAAGGCCATGCGCAGCGCTCCGGCCACCTCGGCCGCTCGATCCGCGGGTTCGATGAACACCTCGATGGCGCCGTTGCAGCCGAGACCCAAGCCCCAGACGTCGTCGTCATCGGCCGTGAGATCCCAGCCGGCCAGCCGCGCGCGGCCCTCCTGCATCACGATCCTGGCCATGTCGGCCACGTCGCCCTCCAGGCAACCGCCGCTGATGTTGCCGACGGGCGCGCCCTCCTCGGGGACCAGCAGCCGGGCGCCCGGGCGGCGGTAGGTGGACCCGCGGACGGCCACGATGGTGGCCAGCGCCATCCGCTCACCTCGTGCGGCCAGGGATTCGATGGCGGCCAGGACGTCGGCGATCTCGCTCACACCCACATGGTAGGCCAGGTCACGGGCGGGGTTCAGGGTCCATCCGGCCCGGTCGATACCCTCTGCATGGACATCCGCACCGAGCGTGGGTTCGCTGCCACCGGCCTGGTGGTCGCGGTCGCCGTGATCGTGCTGGTGGCATCGGTCTCGTTCGTGCTCCTGGCCAAGCGCGGCGGCGAGGAGGCCGCGGGCGCCGCCTCGGGCGCGCTCGACGCAGCCGCGGAAGCGAAGGACCGCCGAGCACAGTCCACGCTCCGCAACGCGTTGGCCGCGGCGAAGACCGCCTCCACCGACTCCGGCGACTACGGGGAGGTCACCCCGGAGATGCTCGCGCAGATCGAGCCGTCGTTGGACTTCACCGGCGGGGCCTCGGACGGGTCCGTGTCCGTGAGCGTCGCCGTGACCGAGCATCAGGTGGGACTCGCAGCCATGGCGGAGACCGGCACCTGCTGGTGGATGCGTGACGATCTGGCGCTGTCGTTGACCACGTACGGCTCGGGCACCTCCTGCACCGGCCAGGACGCCCTCGCCGGCGCCGCTGCGGCCTCCTGGTAGCCGGGCTCAGGCCCGAAGCCGCAGCGCCGATACCCAGGTGGGGATGGACGAAACCTTCGCATTCATCGCGCCCGTCATGCCGAGGCGCGCCGTCAACCCCCTGGCCGTGCGGGCCGGGGTGATCGCGGCCGTCTTCATGGCAGTCGTCGGGGCGCTCGGGGTCTACGTCGTGGAGCACGAGCAGGCGGCCGACGCGCATCGGGTCGCCCTCGCCGCGAAGGTCGCCGCCGTCGAGGAGGCCCGGGTCGAGGAAGCGGCCGCCGGCGCGAACGTGCCGGCGGGGATGTCGGACGAACTCCTCGGAGCGGCTCGCAACGCGGCGGACGAGGCAGCCGGGTACGCGCAGGGGGTGCTCGCGGCCCACGGTTCGCTCATCGGGGCCGGTCCCGCGTTCCTGTCGACCCTCGGCTCGCCGCTGTTGTTCGTCGACGGACCTTCCACCGCGCCGACCATCGTGAGCGTCGCCACGACGGACACCATGTGGGCGGCCGCTGTTGCCAGCCCCGGCGGCTGCGCGTGGATCATGCTTGCTGCGGACGGCTCGATCGCTCGCGACAGCGGCCGTGAGTGCACCGGCGAAGCGGCGCTCGCCGCCACCGGGTCGGAGTGGTAGCCCTAGCCCTCCGGGAGGAGCGCTTCGATCAAGAGCAGGGTGTCGGCGGGGATCACCAGGTCGGCGGCCTCGACGTTCGCCCGCATGTGGGCACCGTTGCGGCTGCCCACGATGGCTGAGGTGACGCCGGGTTGATGCAGCACCCAGGCGATCGCGAGTTGCGCCAGGGTGACGCCGAGTTCTGCCGCGATCGGGCGCAGAGACTCCACCAGTTCGAGCGCCGCGGCGCGCGGCTCCGGCGCGAACATGTCCTTATCGGTGCTTCGCCAATCGTCGGCGCCGAACGTGGCCGCCGCGTCGATCGCCCCGGTCAAGAGTCCGTACGCGAGCGGCGCGTACGCCACCACCCCGACCCCCTGCTCCCCGCACCAGCGCACAAGGTCGCGGTGCTCGCGCTCGAGCATCGAGAGTTCCGGCTGCAGCGAGTCCACGTGCCGGATCGCTTCGCACGCTTCGATCTGCGCCTGATCGAAGTTCGAGACACCGATGAAGCGGACGAGTCCTTCATCGACGAGTGCAGCCATCGCGCCCCAGGTGTCTTCGAGCGGGACGCCGCTCTCGTCGGGCCAATGCAGGTGGTAGAGGTCGATGCGATCGGTCTGGAGGCGCTTCAGGCTCTGCTCGCAGGCCTGGCGCACCTCTTCGGGACGGAAACCCGTGCCCTCGGGCGAAGGCGCCACCTTCGTGGCGATGAGCACGTCGTCACGCCGCCCGGCGAGCGCACGCCCGACGATCGACTCGGAGACGCCGTCGCCGTAGACCTCGGCCGTGTCGACCCAGGTGATCCCTGCGTCCAGTCCGGCATGGATGGCGGCGATCACGGAGTCCTCGGAGTCGTTCGGACCCCATGCGGTCCCGCCCGCCTCCCACGTCCCGAAACCGATCACCGAGATCTCCGGCGCACGAGACCCGAGCCGCTTGGTGCGCATATCGCTGCTCCTTCCATCGGCGCCCGAGGCGAGCGTGACACTCGTTGCCGCATCCGGGTCGCCGGACGTGATGGGCGTCACCATCCGCACGATACACAAGGGTCACGCTCGGGCGGTGCCGCTGATCAGCCGGTTCTTCGGCCTCTCGATATACATGTACTACGACGACCATCCTCCACCGCACATCCACGTCCGCGCGGGTGATCGCCGTGCGATGATGGTTCTGCGAACGGGCCGCGTGCAGGGTCTGCTGGCCGGCGCTCAACGTACGCGCCTTGATCGGTGGCGCAGGGATCACCTGATGGAGCTTCACCTCAACTGGCAGCGGGCATCCCAGCATGAACCGCTTCACGCGATCGATCCGGAGTAAGGTCGAGTCATGGGTGAACGCAGCGTCATCGCCGTGGAACCGGTAGGCGGATATCGCCTGAGGCTTCGGTTCGACGATGGCGCCCAAGGGGTGGTGGACCTCGAGCCCCGGCTCTGGGGTCCGATGTTCGAGTCCCTGCGGGAGCCGGACGTGTTCGCTCGGGTTCGCGTGGATCCCGACTCTGGCACCATCGTGTGGCCCAACGGTGCGGACCTGGCCCCGGAGATGCTCTACCGCGAGGTGCAGAGCTCCACCACCGCCACTTGAGCGCTCCTCGATTCGCGCGATCTGACGCCCAGGACTAGACTCGGCGCCCTCTCCGCCCAGGGAAGGGGGCACCTCCGTGATGCACGTATCCGTGTCCGTGAACGGGACGGCGCACGAGGCAGATGTCGAGCCTCGCACGCTGCTCGTCTACTTCCTCCGGGAGCATCTCGGGCTCACCGGCACCAACGTCGGTTGCGACACATCTTCGTGTGGCGCCTGCACCGTGCATCTCGACGGTGAGTCGGTGAAGTCCTGCACGATGCTCACCGTCCAGGCAGACGGCCGTGAGGTCACGACCATCGAGGCGATGGCAGATGCCGACGGCACGATGCACCCGCTGCAGGATGCCTTCCACCGGAACCATGGTCTGCAATGCGGCTATTGCACCCCGGGGATGATCATGGCGGCGGCCTCCTTCCTGAAGGAGAACCCGACGCCGACCGAGGAGGAGGTCCGGACCTCGCTGGAGGGCAACCTCTGCCGGTGCACGGGCTATCAGAACATCGTGGCGTCGATCCTGGACGCGGCCGGGCAGACGTCCGGCGTGAAGGCCTGAGGAGGCGACCCATGGCGACGACCGAGACCTACGTCGGCCAGCCGATGCTCCGCAAGGAAGACGCGAAGCTCCTCGCCGGCCAGGGCACCTACATCGACAACCAGACGATGGCGGGCATGGTGTGGATGGAGGTCGTGCGGCCCCCGTTCGTGCACGCGACGATCGACTCGATCGACACGGCCGCCGCGGCCGCGATGCCGGGCGTGGTGGCCGTCCTCACCGCAGCCGACCTGGAAGACGCGTTCCCCGCGGGCCTGCCGATGGTGTGGCCGATCACCGAGGACATCAAGATCCCCACGCACTGGCCGCTCTCGAAGGACAAGATCCGGTTCGCGGGCGACGCGGTGGCGGTCGTGGTGGCCGAGACGCGCGCGCAGGCCGAGGACGCGGCCGAGGCGGTCGTCGTGCAGGCGACGCCGCTCGGCGTGGTGCTGGACCTGGAGGAGGCCGCCGAAGACGAGGTCATCCTCCACGAGGACCTCGGGACGAACGTCGTGGTGCACTGGAGCCACGGCGGCGGCGGTGACCAGTCGGTGTTCGAGAGCGCTCCGGTCATCGTGCAGGAGCGCTACGAGCAGCCGCGGCTGATCCCGAACGCGATGGAGCCGCGCGGGTGCCTGGCCTACGGCATCCCGGCGGCCGGTGAGTACACGCTCGTGTCCGCGACGCAGATCCCGCACATCGCCCGTGTGGGTCTGTCGATCACGACGGGGATCCCGCAGTCGAAGCTGCGGATCATCGCACCCGACGTGGGCGGCGGGTTCGGCTCGAAGCTGAACGTCTACGCGGAGGAGGCGCTGGCGCTGGCGCTCGCACGCCGGCTGGGCAGGCCCGTGAAGTGGATCGAGGGCCGCGGCGAGAACTACGTGGCCACGATCCACGGTCGCGGCGTGCTGCACGACTGCACGCTGGCCGGCACCGAGGACGGGAAGATCCTCGGGATGAAGTTCATCGAGCTGGCGGACATGGGCGCGTACTTCCAGCTGCTGACCCCTGGCATCCCCGAACTCGGCGCCTGGGTGTACATGGGCCCGTACGCGACCGAGGCCTACTGGTACGAGTTCCGCGGGATCATGACGAACGCGACGCCCACGGACGCGTACCGCGGGGCCGGCCGGCCCGAGGCGACGTACGTGGTCGAGCGGCTCGTGGACGCGTTCGCGCGGAGGATCGGCAAGGACCCGGCCGAGGTGCGCCGGATGAACCTGCATCCGCCGTTCACCGAGGCCACTGCGTCGGTGATGGGGCTGCAGCTGGACTCGGGGAACTACGAGCCCACGTTCGACCGCGCGCTCGAGTTGGCCGACTACGAGCAGTACCGCAAGGAGCAGGCGTCCCGGCGCGAGTCCGGGGACACGAAGCAGATCGGGATCGGCCTGTCTTCCTACATCGAGATGTGCGGGCTCGCGCCGTCCGCGATCCTGGGGGCTCTCCGCTACGTGGCGGGTGGCTGGGACGCCGCCGAGATCGAGTGCCGGCCGTTCGGCAAGGTGGTGGTTCGGACCGGGACCTCGCCCCACGGCCAGGGGCACGAGACCTCGTGGTCGCAGATCGTGGCTGACGGGCTCGGCGTATCACCGGATGACGTCGAAGTGTGGCACGGCGATACGTCGGTCACGCGCCTGGGCATGGACACCTACGGGTCGCGCTCGGCCGCGGTCGGTGGCGAGGCCGTCCGCCGAGCCGTCGAGAAGGTCCGGGAGAAGGCGCGGATCATCGCCGCGCACGAACTGGAGGTGGCCGAGGACGACCTGGACTGGTCCGACGGCGCCTACCGGGTCAAGGGCGCGCCGGACCGGGCGCGGACGATCCCCGATCTTGCGACGAGCGCATGGCACGCGCACGCGCTGCCGCCGGGGGTGGAACCCGTGCTCGAAGGCACGGCGGTGTTCGACCCGCCCAACTTCACGTGGCCGGCGGGGACGCACGTCTGCGTGGTGGAGGTCGACACCGAGACGGGGAAGACCGAGATCGTGCGGTACGTCGCGTGCGACGACATCGGCAACGTGATCAACCCGATGATCGTGGATGGGATGGTCCACGGCGGGGTGGCACAGGGCATCGCCGAGGCGTTGTACGAGGAGGCCGTCTACGACGAGCACGGCAACCTCATGTCGTCGCAGATGACGCAGTACCTGGTGCCGAGCGCGACCGAGATCCCCACGATGGTGCTCGACCGCACGGTGACGCCCTCGACCACGAACGGTCTCGGCGTCAAGGGCGTCGGCGAGGCCGGGACGATCGCGGCGCCGCCCGCGGTGGTGAACGCGGTGGTCGACGCCCTGTCGCACCTGGGCGTGACCCAGATGGGGAAGCCGGCGACACCCGAGCGTGTGTGGCGAGCTATCCAGGACGCGCGAGGAGGTGCGGCATGATCCCGGCACCGTTCGACTACGTGCGTGCGGGCTCGGTGGACGAGGCCGTGTCACTGTTGGGCTCGCGCGAGGACGCGAAGCTGTTGGCCGGTGGGCATTCGTTGTTGCCGGCGATGCGGCTGCGCGTGGCTCGCCCGGGGACGTTGATCGACATCGGACGGCTGGGCGACCTGTCGTACATCCGCGAGGACGGCGACGCCGTGGCGATCGGGGCGCTGACGCGTCACCACGACGTGGCCGGGTCGGCGTTGTTGCAGGCGTCGTGTCCGATCATGGCGTACACGGCCGAACAGGTCGGCGACCCGGCGGTGCGGCACATGGGGACGATCGGCGGGTCGGTGGCGCACGGTGACCCCGCGGCGGACATGCCGACGGTGCTCCTGGCGCTCGAGGCGACGTTCGTGGCGCAGGGTCCGGCCGGCTCTCGTGAGGTGGCGGCCGGCGACTTCTTCCGTTCTTTCCTGGAGACGGCGCTCGCACCCGACGAGGTACTGACCGAGATCCGCATCCCGAAGACCACCGCGGGGTGGTCCTACCTGAAGTTCAACCGCCGCGCGCAGGACTGGGCGATGGTGGGGGTTGCCGCGGTGCGCTCGAACGGCGGCGTGCATGTGGGGCTCACGAACATGGGTCTGACACCGCTGCGGGCGAGCGCGGTGGAGGAAGCGGTGGGCGGGGGAGCCGACCCGGCGACGGCTGCGGAGCGTGCCGACGAAGGCACGGCGCCGCCCTCCGACGCCTTCGGTTCGGCCGAGTACCGGCGTCATCTGGTGAAGGTGCTGGTGAAACGAGCGTTGGAAGAGGCGATGGCCTGAGCGGAGGTCTCTCGCCCGAGCAGGACGCGTTGGGGCGGGCCCTGCTCGACCGCCTGCACGGTGACCCTTCGGCCAACGACGTCATCGAGCGGGACGACGGCTACGTCGAACCGGAGGACACGGCCCGCTACCTCGCTCACCGCCGCGCGTGGTCGCCGATCGAGCGTGAAGCATTCCAGGCGCTCCGCGGCCGCGTTCTCGATGTTGGATGCGGCGGGGGTCGTGTCGCGCTGGCTCTGCAGGAGCGCGGCCAGGAGGTCGTCGCGATCGATGTATCGCCCGGGGTGCTCCAGGTGTGCCGTGAGCGTGGTGTCCGCGATGTGGAGTTGCGGTCCGTCACGCAGATCAGCCGGATAGGGCCGTTCGACTCGGTGGCGCTCTTCGGGAACAACCTTGGCCTCCTGGCCGATCGGCGGCGAGCGGTGTGGATCCTGCGACGGCTCAGGGGTGTGTTGACGCCGGGCGGGTGCGTCGTCGCGTCGAACCGCGATCCGTACGCCACCGACGATCCGCTCCACCTTGCCTACCACTCCCGCAACCGAGCGCGCGGCCGGATGAGTGGGCAGGTCCGACTCCGCGTGCGCTACAAGCATCAGGCGACGCCGTGGTTCGACTACCTCTTCCTGTCGCTCGATGAGGTGAGGTCGATCACCGCGGACGCTGGCTGGGCGGTGCGTGAGGTGATCGCCGGGCCCGGCCCCGAGTACGCCGTGGTTCTGGAGTCGCGATAGGGCTCCGCGATCGTCAGTGGGGTTGGCGTCATGCGGGTCCTCCCCGTCCCGTCCGATCGTCATGATCCTCACGATGAACACGTAGGTCGCAGTCGTCAGGATCGTGACGAACCCAACTGTTACGGTTCGGGGCGATGACCCTCCTTGGCATAGTGGACTGGGCGACGGTCGGGATCGCCGCAGGCGTCTCGGTCGCGGCGGCGCTCGCGATCACGCTGCTCGGCCGGCGCTGGGCCCATCGCCTCCGCGACAAGGCGAAACAGCGAACCGGTGACGAAGCGGAGATCGGGCGCCGCCAACGCAGGGCAACGGTCGCGAGCCTCATCGCCACCACCGTCCAAGCGGCGTCGTGGTTCGTCGTGATCGCCGTCGTGCTCGCCGCCGCCGGCGTGCCGCTCGGCCCGCTCGTCGCGAGCGCCGGCGTGCTCGGCGTCGCGCTCGGGTTCGGCGCGCAGACCATCGTGCGCGACACCCTCGCGGGTCTGTTCATCGCCCTCGAAGGGCAGTTCGACGTCGGCGACTTCGTCGAGTTGCAGACCGAGGGTGGGCTCGTGACCGGCACCATCGAAGGGCTCACGCTGCGCATCACAACGGTCCGTCAGTACGACGGCACCGTCTCGATCGTGCCCAACGGTGGTATCCACGTGACCTCGAACCGCACCCGCGGATGGGGTCGCGCCATCGTCGACATCCGCGTCGCGCTCGACGAAGACCCCGACCGCGTGAAGGACGTGCTCGAAGAGGTCCTCGAACAGATCCGCTCGGCACCTCCGCTGGGCGAGTGGCTCCGCGAGCCGCCGAAGGTCCTCGGCGTGACCCAGCTGACCGACCTCGCTCAGGTGATCCGCGTCGTCGCCGAGACCGCGCCGAACCATCGCGTCGACACCGAGCGGGAGCTCCGCGGCCGGATCTCCCAACGCATCACCGAACGAGGCATCCGTATCCCGCCCGGTAGGCTGCCGACATGACCTTCGCGACGGTCGATGAGCTGCAAGATGCGCTGGCTTCCCACGCCTACCTGGCCGACCGGGGCCTCGCCACCGCCATCCACCTCTCGCTCTCCTTGAACAAGCCGCTGCTCCTGGAAGGCGAGGCCGGCGTCGGCAAGACCGAGGTGGCCAAGACCCTCGCGACGCTGCTCGGCCGCCGCCTCATCCGCCTGCAGTGCTACGAGGGGATCGACGCTTCGCAGGCGCTCTACGAATGGAACTACTCGCGCCAGCTCATCGCGGTCCGCGCCATGGATGCCACCGAGGCCGAGAAGCACGTCGAGGACCTGTTCGGCCCCGAGTTCCTGGTGGAGCGCCCGCTCCTGGCCGCGATCCGCCAGGGCGACGGCTGCGTCCTGCTCGTGGACGAGTTGGACCGCGCCGACGACGAGTTCGAGGCGTTCTTGCTGGAGATCCTCTCGGAGTTCGCGGTGACCATCCCTGAGATCGGCCAGGTCGCCGCGGCCACGCCGCCCGCCGTGGTCGTGACCTCGAACCGCACGCGCGAGCTGCACGACGCGCTCAAGCGCCGCTGTCTGTACCACTGGATCGAGCACCCGGACCTGGAGCGCGAGGTGGCCATCGTGCGCACGCGCGCCCCGCACGTGAGCGAGGTCCTGGCTCGCGACGTCGCCGCCGCGGTCGAGCGGCTGCGCGAGATGGACCTGGCGAAGTTCCCCGGCGTCGCCGAGACCATCGACTGGGCCAACGCCCTGGCGTTCCTGGGCGCCGAGCGGTTGGACGCCTCGCTCGCCGCCGACACCCTCGGCGCGGTCGTGAAGGACCACGAGGACCAGCGCCTCGTCACCGGGCACCTCGCCGACCTCGTCGGCGAGCGCCGCGATGGCTGAGGGGCCGCTCCCGCCGCTCGTCGCGTTCGGCCGTGACCTTCGCGAGCGCGGGTTGCCCGTAGGCACGGGCCGCATCCTCACCTTCTGCCGCGCGGTGGCCGCGCTCGGGCTCACCGACAGGGACTCGCTCTACTGGGCGGGGCGAACCACGCTCGTCGCCAGCCGTCCCGACCTCGACGCGTTCGATGAGGCCTTCGAGGCCTGGTACCGATCGCTCGCCGAGATCCCCGGAGAGCCGGAACTCTCGATCGAACTCGACCTGCCGGCAGGGGTGATGCCCGACTGGGATGAGGTTCCCGAGGGCATGGACATCCACACGGGGCAGACCGCGTCCTCGTGGCGTGGGGCCGGGGACGAGGAGCCGGAGGAGGGCGAGGACGAGTCGGCCATCCGGATCGTGGCGAGCGCCGTGGAGGTGCTCCGGCAGAAATCGTTCGCGCACCTGGACGACGACGAACGAGCGCGGATGGCGGCCTTGATCCGCAACCTCACCATCGCGGTCCCGCACGAACGCGTGCGCCGGACCCGTCCCGCGCCCAAGGGAACGACGTTCGACATCCGGCGGACGTTGCGGCGCTCGCTCCGCACCCAAGGTGAGCCGTTCGACCGGGCCTGGCGCGCGCGTCGGATCCGCCGCCGGCCGCTGGTCCTCATCCTGGACATCAGCGGATCGATGGCGCCGTACTCGCGGGCGCTGTTGCAGTTCGGCTACGCCGCCATGCTCGCGGGCCGCCGTGTGGAGGTCTTCTGCTTCGCCACCCGGCTCTCGCGCGTGACCCGCGTCCTGCGCACGAAGGACCCCGATCGTGCGCTGGACGAGATCGGCCGCCTGGTCCAGGACTGGGAGGGCGGCACACGGATCGGCGAGTCGCTGAAGGCGCTGCTGGACGGATGGAGCCAGCGGGCCGCGCTCCGCGGCGCGGTCGTGGTCCTCTGCTCCGACGGCCTCGAGCGTGGGGATCCCGACCTGCTCCGTTCGCAGATGGCCCGGTTGCGCCGCCTCGCCCATCGCGTGATCTGGGCGAACCCGCTCAAGGGCTCCCCACGGTACGAACCGCTCGCGCGCGGGATGGCAGCGGCGCTGCCGAGCGTGGACGCGTTCCTGTCGGGGCACAACCTCGAGAGCCTGGAACATCTGGCCGAGGTGCTCGGCGGGTAGCCTGGACGCCGATGGCCAACGACGACGAGATCCTCGAGGCCTACGAACACGAGATGGGCCCGGCTCCGCTCGGCCCACCGCACGGCCGGAAGGCCTGGATCGTGTTCGCCGCGTTCGCGGTGGCGTGCGCATTCGTGCTCGTGGAGATCTTCGCGAACCTGGGGATCAAGGATTCGATCGCCCATGCCCAGTCTTCGCTCACCGAAGCCCAGCAGGCCGCGGAGGCCATCGAGGAGCGCGGGGGGGCGTTCACGGCCGCAGACCCGGCTGGTCTGGCCGAAGTGGTCCCTGACCTGCGGTTCGTCGGTCCTGAGGAGGCCTCCGGGGCCCTGGACGAGGTCAGCGTGGCAGCCGGCGTATCCGAGTGGGCGGCGGCGGTCCAGGCGCGCCCGGGCGCCTGCTTCTACGTGCATATCGAGGCAGGTGAGGTGACCTACGGGACGGGGACGGTCTGTACGGGCCGCCAAGGACTTCTCGCTCAGGACTTCCGCTGGTAGTCACTTCGGGTTATCCTGCACACCTTTCAGTTCCCGCCCCGATCCCCCCGGATCGACCAGCTCGCATGGGGGTATCGGGCTGAGATGGATCCGGGGGTATGCACGATGCGCACACGAGGGCTGAAGGCGGCGATGGTCGCCGGGTTGGTGACGGGTACGGTGCTCGGTGGAGCGGTGGGGACGCAGGCGGCGATCCCGTCAGGGGCATCCGTCACCAGGCGGACCATCGCTCCGGGGGTCGTCTACCAGAAGATCGTGGATCCCGCCGGCCCCTGGGAGATCTTCGTGGTGAAGATCGCCCCCGAATCGACCCCAACCGTGGATCCCGTCCTGGCGGGGAACACGATGGGTTCGTACGCGAAGACCTCCGTCATCGCGCAGTCCGTTGGCGCCATCGCGGCGATCAACGGTGACTTCGGCGGCCGATTCGGGGAGCCTGCCCACGCCTTCGCGGACGACGGTTCGCTCATGACGAGCGGCATGTTCAAGGGGTCGACCTTCGGCGTGCGCCACGACAAGCAGGGTGGGGCCGCCAACGACGCGGCCGTCCGGATCCGCGCGACGGATCTCTCGGGCTCATCCGGCGGCGTCCGCGTCGCGAAGTGGAACGTCGGCGTGCCCAAGTCCAGCCAGATCCGCGCCTACACCTCCTTCGGGGCGACGAGCGTGACCCCGCCCACGGACGCATGCTCGGTGCGTCTGGTGCCCTCGAGCAGGATCCACCTCGACCGGGGCTCTGATGGCGTGTACCGGAGCTATGACGTGAAGGCGCGGGTGTGTGGTGGGAGCAGCATGAACGTGTACAGCGGGAACGTGATCCTCTCCTCGCGGCGCAACGGGACGGGTTCCGCGTGGATCAAGTCGCTGTCTTCCGGAGGCAGTGTCCGCGTTCGCTGGAGCCAGGGCACGCCGCAGGTCGTGGACGTGATCGGGGGCTATCCGCTCCTGCTGCAGGACGGCAGGGTGGTCGCGACGATATGCGGCGGCTACATCTGCCTGCGCCATCCGCGGACCGCGATCGGTGTGACGGCTCGCGGCTCCATCCTGTTGGTGGTCGTGGACGGACGCCGGAGCGATTCCATCGGCATGAATCCGCGGCAGCTCGCCCTCTACATGCGCAACCTGGGCGCCGTCGACGCGCTCAACCTGGACGGGGGCGGAGGCGCCACGATGTGGGTCACCGGGTTGGGGGTCGTGAACCAGCCGTCGGGGGGGTATCAGCGCGCAGTCACCAACGCCGTCGTCGTGCTCCCCGGCCAGGACGCCGGTGAGCGGATCTCGCTGGTCGGTGGCCGGAGCGTTCGCGGGCGGACGTCCTTCACCAGGGACCTCGGTGTCGTGACCGGGGCCGCACGCGCCAGGGCCATCGATGCCGCGATGCGCGACGCAGGCTCCACCGGCGGGTTGGCCGACCTCATGGTTCGTCTGAGCGGCGGCGGCTACCGAGCTGGTTCGGAGATCCAACGGATCGCGGAGCGGTTCAGACTCGCTCGTTGAGGGGATACTTCGGATCGCGGCTCGGTTCCGCGAAGCGCGCTGAGCGCGCCGCTCAGACGGGGAGCGCGCGGTCGAGCAGTTGGACCGGGTGCAGGACCTCGACGGCCGCGCCCTTCGCCGCGAGGCCGGCCGCGATCTGCATCGTGCACCCGGGGTTGGCGCTCGCGACGACGCTCGCGGCGGTCGATACGACGGCCGCGGCTTTCTCGCGCCGAAGCGCACCGGAGAGTTCCGGCTGGGTCACGTTGTAGATCCCGGCGGCGCCGCAGCAGCGGTCGCCGTCGCGGATCTCCACGGTCCGCAGGCCGGGGATCCAGCCGAGGACCGTGCGGGGCTCGGCGCGGATCTGCTGGGCGCGGGAGGCGTGGCACGCGTCGTGGTAGGCGACCGTCGTCTCGACGGGCCCGAACGTCGCTTCGCCCGGCCCCTGCTCAGCCAAGAAGCGCATCAGATCCACGGCGGGGACCTCGCGCAGGTCCTCGAACCCCGTCATGTGCGCCGAGCACCCCGCGGCGTTCACGATCACGTGCTGGGCACCACGGAACGCGTGGTTCGCTCGCCGCGCCAGACGCCGGGCGATCGGGAGCCGTCCGTTGTGCGCGGCGAGCGCCCCGCAACACGCCTGCTGCCTCGGCACCTCCACGCGCCACCCGGTCGCCGCGAGCACGCGGATCGTCGCGAGGTTCACCTCGTGGAACCATCGGTCCTGCGCGCACCCGGCCAGGAGCGCCACCGTGCCGCGTTCGCGCACGCCGAACGGCGGTTCGGTGACGCGCGGCAGACGCGCGAACGGGTGCCCGGTGCCGGGGAGGAGGTCGCGCACGCTCCGGGGCAGGATCGGCCTGACGAGCGGCTGCACCGCGGCGGCAGCGCGGAGCATCGAGGGATGCGGCAAGATCCACGCGAACCCGATCCACCGCAGGAGCCGCGAGACCGGTCCGCGCGTGGGCTCGATCTGCTCGCGCGCGGCCTCCATCATCCGCCCGAACGGCGCGTGCGATGGACACACGTCCTCGCATGCCCGGCACACCAAGCACGCGTCCATGAACGACGCGAACGTGCGATCAGGGCTCGCCACGCCCTGGCTCACGAGCCGCATCGCGGCGATGCGCCCGCGCGGTGACGCGGACTCCTCGCCGGTCAGCCGGTAGGTGGGGCAGTGCGGCAGGCACAACCCGCATGCGACACACGTGTCGAGATCGGCCGGCGTCGGGACGGCACGCCCCGGACGCCACCCGGGCTCGGCGCCGGCAGCGGGTTCGACGAACCGCGCTCCCGCGGGCAGATCGGCGCCGAGCACCTCTTCCATGGCCTCCGATCCTACGGCCGGTGAGGGGGGAACCGCCGGAGCGATGTCAGTGCCACGTGGTTGACTCCGTGATGACTCACTGCGATGTTGCCCCCGTCGAGAGCGAGGTGTTCGATGACCGAACGAGCCCAGCCGATCGAGCCCGAGCCGCTGGTATCCAGGAAGATCCGTGTTGATCCGGAGGTCCAGAGGAGCATCGAGGCTGCTCTCCGGAGAGCGCGCGAGGGCAGATCGACCCCCGGCATGAACGCCGACGATATCCGGAAGCTCATCGATGCCCGGCTCTCGCTGGGAGCTCGGCCTCGAGGCTGAGGCTGCGAATCTCCTCCCTTACCTCAACAGCCATCGGCCACTCATCGAAGAGATCCGGGTCTTGATCTGGCTCGAGATGCTGGTGTCTTCTCGGCAACCATCACCGGGACGAGCGTGGGGGTTATCTGGACCCTCGACGTCGAGGCCCTGACCGTGAACCTGGCCTTCCTGGAGCCCGAGTAGGTGCCGGCATGTGACCCCTCTGTCCAGATCGCACGCGTCTACGAAGGCATCGTCGTTCGCGGAGTCGGTGATCCGCGAGATGACCCGGGTCGCCCAGGATCACGACGCGATCAACCTCGGCCAGGGGTTCCCCGATTTCCCCGCGCCGCACGAGCTGAAGGACGCGGCTGCGCGAGCCATCGACGAGGATCACAACCAGTACCCGATCACGTGGGGCGTGCCGGCGTTCCGGGATGCCATCGCCGCCGAATACCGGCGTGCCTACGCGATGGACATCGATCCCTCCACGGAGATCTGCGTCACGTGCGGCTCCACCGAAGCCGTGCTGGCGTCGTTCCTGGGCTTGCTCGACCCCGGGGACGAGGTGATCCTGTTCGAGCCCTTCTACGAGCACAAGGGACTTCAGTTCCACCCTCTAGCCTTTGAGGGTGGCACTACGTCGCTGCCAGTGGTAGACCAGCCCTGTGAAGCATCGTCGTGGACTTATCGTGGCGTTGGTTGCGATGGCCGCGTTCATCGCGGCGATCTTCGCGGCGCCTTCGGCGTTCGCGAAGGGACCTTGGCAAGGAGTCATTACCGGACCCGGACTGGCACATCCGATCACACTGAGGGAGCCGGGCTCGTCGACGATCGGGCCGGATCTTGCCAACGTGGTGACGCAGTCCGGGTTCTTTGTGGGCATCTGGGGCGGCACTGACGCGCACGGTCGTCTGGCTCACCGACCGGCCGGGAGTCTTGGTCCCCGATACACCATCACATACACGATAGCGTCGGCGGACCGCCCTTCGAGCGACATCGTCCAGTACGTCTTCCCGTACGCTGAGCCCCGGCCGATCACGTACATGCCTCCGAACCAGGAGTACTGGGGCAACGCCGAGACAAAGGGCGCATGGTTCGCCGGAAATGTCGGCTTCAGAGAGACGCTGATCGGGTTGGGGCTCCCGGCGACACCCCTGTCGGGAGCGCAGTCGCCAGCGGTCGGGAGCGACGTAAGGGGGGACCCGATCAACACCGTGCCAGGAGGTTCCCTGACTATCCCGCTGTGGATCGCGGGGGCGCTGGTGGCCGTCACGTTCGTAACGATTCTGACCAGGAGACGGCGCCCTCCGCGCTCGGTGCACGCATAAGGGGACCACACAGCCACGCCTCGTATCTGGCCTCCTTGTACGAGAACTCGGTTCGTTTCCGTCGCGCTAGGTCGGCGACTCAGCATGTGAGCGGCGTCTTCTGACCAACTCGAATCCGGCAAGGCCCACGACGATGACACCCAGTGCGATGAGGACGTAGCTTGCCGCGTTGATACCGGATCCTTTCTCAACGGAGAGCGTCGCGTCGATGGAGCAGGCTGCGTCCCCGCCCTGGAGGTTGGCGATCGTCAGAGTCCAAGCTCCCTCCTGGCTGGGTGTGAAGCTACCCGTCCACACCCGCTCGTCATCTGAACGCGCGTACATCCTGATCACCGAGATCGTTCCGTTTGGCGCGACGGCCTGGACCCTGAACGGATAGTCAGGGAACGCATGGGGTTCGAGGGTGTAGTCGTCTCCAGTCGTCGATACCGGGACGAAGGTGCGGAACGAGACGAGTACCTGTGTCCCTTCGTCGGCCTGCGGTGGGGGATCCCACCTCGCGCACAGCGCCGCCGACGCCGGAGCAGTGAAGACCAAGCCTGAAGCGGTGGCAAGCACCAGCGAGGCGATGATCTTGCAGTTCGGGCGCACGGCCCATTCTCCACCGAGGCCCTTCCTGCGCGCGGAACTATCATCAGCCGACATGCCGGGGCTCCGATCATCTTCGAAGGCGTCATCGTTCACGGAATCGGTCATCCGTGAGATGACCCGGTTGTCCAACCTCCATGGCGCCGTGAACCTTGGCCAGGGCTTCCCCGACTTCCCGGCGCCACAGGAACTGAAGGACGCCGCCGCGCGTGCGATCGCAGAGGATCACAACCAATATCCGATCACGTGGGGCGTGCCGGCGTTCCGAGATGCCATCGCCGCCGAATACCGGCGTGCCTACGCGATGGACATCGATCCCGCGACCGAGATCTGCGTCACGTGCGGCTCCACCGAAGCCGTGATGGCATCGTTCCTCGGCTTGCTCGACCCCGGCGACGAGGTGATCCTCTTCGAACCCTTCTACGAGGCGTACGGGCCCGACTCGATCCTTGCCGGGGCGACCCGTCGCTTCGTCACGCTCCGCCCGCCCGCCTGGTCGTTCGATCCCGACGCGCTCCGCGCGGCCTTCGGCCCGGCGACCCGAGCGATCGTCGTGAACTCGCCCCACAACCCCACCGGCAAGGTCTTCACGCGCGAAGAGCTGGGGTTGATCGCGGAGCTTTGCGTCGAGCACGACGTCATCGCGATCACGGATGAGATCTACGAGCACATCACCTACGAGGGCCGCGAGCACGTCCCGATCGCCACGCTCCCCGGGATGCGCGAGCGAACGGTGACGGTCAGCGCGCTCTCGAAGACATACAGCGTCACGGGCTGGCGTGTCGGCTGGGCGATAGCGGCGCCCGCGTTGATGAAGGGCATCCGCGCGACGCACGACTTCATGACGGTCGGGGCTGCGACCCCGTTGCAGCACGCCGGCGTGACCGCGCTGGGACTCGGCGAGGACTACTTCGCTTCGATGCGCGCGGACTACGAGGCCAGGCGCGCGCTGATGATGCAGATCCTCGAAGCCGCCGGGTTCGCGGCCGTGGCACCCGAGGGTGCGTACTACGTGATGGCCGATGTCTCATCGCTCGGGTTCGCCGACGACACGGCGGCGGCGATGCACCTGGTCCGGGAGATGGGCGTCGCCGCGGTTCCCGGCTCGTCGTTCTTCTCGAACGCCGACCTGGGCAAGCACCTGCTGCGGTTCGCCTTCTGCAAGCGGCTGGAGACCCTGGAGGCGGCAGGGGAGCGGCTTTCACGTACCTGAGCGACGCTGGTTGGCTCGGATGGGCTTATCGATCAGATCCCGGAGGCCGCCCCCGGATGATCGTCATGGATCCACCCCACCCGCGGCCGGGTGTGAGGATCGACGAAGGATCACACGCGGCCTTGATCCTCGCGTCGATCTCGACGGCAGGGAGATCTGCGTCGCCCAAGCCGCCAGGACCTCGGATCACCGGTGCGATGCCTCCAGCCTTGACGACGGTTCTCCGGAGTGACGCGAGTTCGCCCTGGTCGGTGCACGGCACCCACGCCGTCCCGACGCCGAGCAGCGCGCGGTAGGCGGTCGAGCCGTCCAGGACCTCGCTCAGGCGCGAGGGGACGACACCGACCTCTGCCAGGATCGGCGACGCAGCGAACGGCGGCTCCGTGAACGCGCCGTCGTCCGCCTCCTCGCAGGTCGCCAGCGCGCGGACGGTGGCCGACTGCTCGGCCACTTCGGCCGGCCAGCCCTCGAGGCGGACGATCACCCGTCCCGGTTCCGCGAGCACGGCCGCCGGTTGCCACAGCGCGTCGAGCAACCGCCCTCCGAGCGCCAACCCGCCTTCGCTCGTGACGAGCGTCACCGCCGCTTTCGGGATCGGCCGGACCTTGAGGGCCACCTGCGTGATCACGCCGAGGGTCCCGAGCGAACCGGTCAGCAACCGGTGCACGTCGAAGCCGCTCACGTTCTTCACGACGCGGGCGCCGCTCGTGATGCGCCGGCCGTCACCGAGCACCGCCTCCATCTCGACGACGGTGTCACGCATCAGGCCGACCCGCAGCCGGCGGATTGGCTCGATGCCGGCCGCGATGATGCCTCCGACGGTCGTGTCATCGGGTGCATCGATGGGCCACTCCTGGTCGCGGCGCGCCAGCGCCCGGCGCAGCTCGCCGACGCGCATCCCGGCCTCCACCACGATGAGCATCTCGGCCGGGTCGTACGTGACCACGTCGTCCAGGAGCGTCGTCCACAGCTCGGCGTCGACCTCGGTCTGGTCGCCTTTGTCCAGGTGCTGGCGCCCACCGACCACGAGCAGGCGTCGTCCCGCGGCGGCGCAGTCGCGTATCGCCTCCTGGACGTCGTGCGCCGCGTGCGGATGGATCAGATCCACGTGCCCTCCGGCAGCGCTCCCTCGCGCCCGATGGTCGCGGCCGCGAACTCGCCGCAGCGCGCCCCGTCGGGCAGCACCTTCGACGGGTTCATCCGTCCGTTCGGGTCGAACGCCTCGCGCAGGCACGCCTGCACATCGAGGCTGTCCTCGCTGAAGACCAGGGGCATGAAATCCCGCTTCTCCAGACCGATGCCGTGCTCCCCGGAGAGTGATCCTCCGGCGTCGACGCACAGCCGCACCAGCTCGTCGGCGGCCGCCAATGCTCGCTCCAGCGTCCCGGGGACCGCGCGGTCGAACGAGAAGAGCGGGTGCAGGTTCCCGTCCCCGGCGTGGAAGACGTTCGTGACGATCAGACCGTGGCGTTTCGCGATGGCGTAGATGCCGGTGAGGATCGGCGCGAGCTTCGTGCGCGGCACCACGCAGTCGTGCAGGTGGTAGTGGGGCGCGATCCGGGCGATGGCGCCGAACGCGGACTTGCGGCCCTTCCACAGCAGCGCGCGCTCGGCGTCATCGGCGGCGATGCGCACGGTGCCGACGTCGTTCGCACGGGCGGCCGCCTGCACCCCCGCTGTCTGCGCGTCCACGGCCGCGTCGCCCCCGTCGAGCTCGACGAGCAGCACCGCGGCGGCGTCCACCGGATAGCCGGCGTGTGCGAACGCCTCGACGGCGCGCACGATCCCTCGGTCCATCATCTCCAAGGCCGCCGGCACGACGCCCGCTGCGACGATCGCCGAGACGGTCCGCGCGCACGCTTCGACGTCGGCGAAGTCCAACAGCATCGTGCGGACGGCCGGCGGGTTCGGCGTCAGCCGGACGCACGCCGCGACCACGACGCCGAGTGTGCCCTCGCTGCCCACCACGAAGCCGCGCAGGTCGTAGCCGGAAGCGGCCGGCCCTTCGGATCCGAGGCGCACGAGCGAGCCGTCGGCGAGCACCACGTCGAGCGCCAGCACGTGCGCGCTCGTCACGCCGTAGGCCAGACAGTGCGGCCCGCCCGCGTTCGTGTTCACGTTGCCGCCGATCGTCGACACCTGCTGGGAGGAGGGGTCGGGCGCGTAGTGGAAGCCGGTGGGGCGGAGCGCCTCGGAGAGATCGAGGTTGAAGACGCCCGGCTCGACCCACGCGAGGCGATCCTCGGGACGGATCTCCAGGATCCGCGTCATCTTCGACGTGACGAGGACCATGGCGTCGTTCAGCGGTGTCGAGGCGCCCGTCAGACCGGTGCCGCTCCCGCGGGGGACGACCGCCACGCCGTGCGTGGCCGCGATCTTCATCGCCGCCATCACCTGATCCGCATCGGCGGGGAACACGACGAGGCCGGCATCGCCTTCGATCAGCGAGGCGTCGCGTGCGTAGAGCTTGCGGGTGAGCGGGTCGGCCGTGACGGCCCCGGGGCCAAGTGCTCGCTCCAGATCGCGGTGCACGGCATCGAGGTCGGCCACCGCCGTAGGCTACGCGCGCGATGGCGACATGGGCGGAGTTGGCTAACGCCGATCCGGCGCTCGGGGCCTTCGGCCGCGAGCGCATCGACGGCAGGATCGTGTATCACGCCACGCTGCGGCTGGACGGTTCGCCCCGCGTGCATCCGGTCTCGCCGTGGATCGCCACGGGCCTGCTCGTGTTCGGGATCCGGGCCCACAGCCCGAAGGCCGCCGAGTTCGCGCGCGACGGGCGCTACGCGATGCACACGGCGCAGGCCGCGGAGGATCACGAGGGAGATGCGGGGGAGTTCATGGTGCGAGGCTGGATGGAGCAGGTCGGCCCGGACCACCCGGCTGTGGTGCAGACCCCGTACCGGCCGAGCGGGCAGGTCTTCTACGCGTGCTCCGTGGAAGAAGCGGTGTCGACGACCTACGAGGGTGACCGGCCCGTCTACCGTCGCTGGCGCGCCTGACGGACCGGCCGGACTTGCCCCATGTGCTACGCAGTGCTACGGTCGTCGCATGTCAGAGCCGATGCGTACGATCCCCCTCCGGGAGCTCCGCAACGACGTGAGTCGGATCCTCAAGGAGGTGGAGGCAGGGGTGACCTATCGCGTCACGGTCGATGGAAGGCCGATGGCCGACCTCGTGCCCATCCGCGAGCGCCGCACCTTCGTCCCATGGCCCATCATCGAGCGGATCATCCGCGAGGCACCCCTGGATCCGGGCTTCATGGCTGACGTTCGCGATCCCGACGACGTGATGGAGGACCCGTGGGCGTAGCGGCTCTCCTCGATACATCGATCTTCGTCGCGCTCGAGTCCGGTCGGCCCCTCGCTTCCTTCCCGGACGACGGCGCTATCTCGGCGATGACCCTGGCGGAGTTGCATCTCGGTGTGCTCATGGCGCCCGGGGAGCGTATCCGTGCTCGGCGGCTTCGCACCCTCTCGTGGGTGGAGAACGCCTTCGACGCGCTCGTGTTCGACGAGATCGTGGCTCGGCGGTGCGCCGAGCTCCAGAGGCTGTCACGACGCCGCGGCCGCGAGCGCCTCAACACGGCCGATGCGGTCATCGCCGCGACAGCCGTCGTCAACGGCTTGCCGCTGTACACACAGGACGCGGACTTCGATGGCTTGCCGGGGCTCGAGGTCGTCAGGGTCTGAACGCTATGCCACGCGGCCTTCGGTGCCGTCCTCGGCGCTGAAGCTGTACCCGGCGCTGGCCCAGGCTTCCATGCCGCCGGCCACGTTGTGCGCGTCGTAGCCGCGGGCCCGCAGCATCATGGTGGCGAGCTCGCTGCGGTTGCCGGTGCGGCAGATCACGGCGACCGGCCTGTCTTTCGGCAGGTCCGAGCCCGCGCCGGCCATGATCGCGTTCACCGGGAGGTGCACGGCCCCCTCGATGCGCCCCGCGACCCATTCGTAGAGTTCGCGACAGTCGACGAGTGTGATGTCGTCCAGCCTGCCGTGGACGCCCGCGACGGTTTCGAGGTCCTCGCTCATCAGGTCGTGAATCCTAGCAGCGGGGTCGGGATCGACCGTCTACGCCCGAGCCTCCTGGAACGCCGCGAACGCGTCCTGCCCGAAGAGCACGAAGCGGACCACCTCCACCCGGGTCTCGGCGCCGAGGACCGCGTCGAGCGCCACGCGCGCGGCCTCGCGCATCGGATAGCCATAGGCGCCCGTCGAGACGGCAGGGAACGCGACCGTGAGCGCGCCGAGTTCGTCGGCCACACGGAGCGCGTTCGTGTGGCATGCCGCGAGCAAGCGCGGATCCTCCTTCGACCCCGTGTACACCGGACCGACCGTGTGGATCACCCATCGCGCGGGAAGATCGCCGGCGGTGGTCCACACGGCCTCGCCGGCCGGCAGGCCGTCCGGATGCTTCGCCCGTCGCAACGCGCGGCAGGCCTCGAGGATCGACGGGCCGCCGGCGCGATGGATGGCACCGTCGACGCCACCGCCGCCCAGCAGGGAGCTGTTCGCAGCGTTCACGACGGCATCCATCGCCTGATGGGTGATGTCGCCGCAAACGACGTCGATGCGCAGAGCCATGCGGCTATCGTAGGTCCCATGATCGTCTGCCTCGCGGCCAATCCGTCGATCGACAAGTTGTTCGAGATCGACCGTCTCGTGAAGGGCGATATCCACCGCCCGCAGGGGTTCGTGCAGGCAGCGGGGGGCAAGGGCCTCAACGTCGCGCGTTCGGCACACGCCCTGGGAGCCGACGTCACCGCCGTCGCGCTCTTGCGCGGGCACGCCGGCCGCTGGCTCGCCGATCAGTTGGAGGCCGAGGGCGTCCCGGGCGTGCATGTGTGGACGCACGGGGAGAGCCGTTCGTCGCTTTCGGTCGCCGACCGCGAGACCGGCAGTCTCACCGAGTTCTACGAACACGGTGCCGTGATGCCGGCGGCGTCGTGGACCGAGTTGATGCACACGGTCGCCTCGCTGTTCGAGGCTTCCCGCTGGCTCACGATCAGCGGCTCGATGCCACGCGGCGCCCCCGACGACGGCTACCGCGACCTGGTGGCCGAGGGCCGTCAGGCGGGACTCCGCGTGGCGGTCGACGCCGAGGGCGAGCGGCTCATGCTGGCCCTCGAAGCGCATCCGGACGTGGTCAAGGTGAACCAGGCCGAGGCCCGCGAACTGCTGGGCGTGCCCACCGCGCGCCGCGAGGAGGCGCTCGCTGCCGCGCAGAAGCTCCGCGACCTCGCCGGTGGCGACGGTCATGCCGGGCTGATCACGCGCGGCGCCGAGGGGGTCGTGCTCGCAGCGCCGGACGGCACGTTGTTCGAGGGCATGCTCTACGTGCGCGGCCGATACCCGGTGGGAAGCGGCGACGCCTTCCTCGCGGGGCTCATCACCCGGCTCGACGCCGGCGCGGACTGGCCCGAAGCGCTCGCACTCGCGCTCGGCGCCGCTACGGCGAACGCGGAGCTGCCGGGCGCCGGGCGGCTGGATCCCGCGCGCGCCATGGCTCTGGCCGAGCAGGCGCAGGTTCGGATCGTCTGAGGATGCCGATCCGCGGCGGCAAGACGCTCGGCGAGCGCGCGCGCGTGCAAGGTCTGTTCGTGGTCTTCGGCTTCTCGATCGCGGCGTTCTTCCCGTTCCTGGCCCTGTACTACCGGTCGCGCCACGGTCTCAGCGAGTCTCAGATCGGGATCACCTTCCTGGTGGCGGGTGCCGCTCGGACCGTCGCGAATCCGCTCTGGGGGCATTTCGCGGATACGCGGCTCGGGCGGCTGACCGCGCTGCAGGTCGGTCTGGCGGGCGCCGCGATCGCCGCGCTGTGGCTGAACGCCGTGGAAGGGCTGTTCCTGGTGGCCGTCGCCACCGCCGCGCACTCGGCGTTCATGGTCGCGCACGGGGCGAACCTGGACGCGATCGTGTTGGAGCATCTGGGTGAGGGCCGCCAGAGCGATTACGGGCGGATCCGCGCGTGGGAGAGCGTCACCTACGCCTTCGGCAGCCTGGCGTTCGGCGCGATGCTCGAGTCCTTCGGGATGCGCTGGGCGATGTGGTTCTACGCGGCGTCGGTGTTCCTCGCGCTCGGGTGGTCCACCACGATCGGGCGCGATCGTGGCCGCCCGCTGGAGGGGAGCGGCCGCCTGGGCGCGGTGGGCGCGGTGTTCAAGGAGGCGCCTCGGTTCTGGGGGTACCTGGCCGCGGTGCTCCTGGTGTGGACGGGTTTCAACGCGGCCTGGTTCTTCATCTCGCTTCGCATCGAGGACGAGGGTGGCGGGCCGCTGCTGATCGGTTTCGGTGTCGCGCTCGGGGGTCTCGTCGAGGTGCCGACGATGCGCATGTCCTCTCGTCTGCAGGGACGCTTCGGGCTGCGGAAGGTGTTCGTCGTCGGATGCCTGCTGTACGCGACGGGCTTCCTGCTCTGGGGCTCGATCGGTGACCCGACGATCCTTTCGATGCTCACCATGGTCGAAGGGGTCGCGTTCAGCCTGTTGTTCACCACGAGCGTCGTGATCGTCGGACGCCTGGTGCCCGCGCACCTGTACGCCACGGGCTCATCGATCAGCCAGATGGTCGCGTTCGGACTGGGACCCATCATCGGCGGCTCCACCGGCGGATGGGCCTACGAGAACCTCGGTGCCTTCCCCACCTACGCCGCCGCCTCGGCCCTGGCGCTCGCGGCGAGCGTGGTCGCGTGGTTCGCTCTCTCCACGCCCATGCTCCGAGATCCCCACCCCGCCGAGCCCGTGACGGTGCAGCCCGAGGCCGGACCGTTGCCCTGAGATGCCGCACCGGGCGTCGATCCAAGCGCGCTTCCCGGGTCTGAAGATCCGCACCGTCGCGCCGATCGGTGACGGGTGGACCTGCGACACCTACGAGGTCAACGGCGAGTGGATCGTGCAGGTTCCGCGCACCGCTCATGCCGCCGAGCGGTTGCGCGTACAGGTGGCGCTGCTCCCCGAGTTGGCGCGCGAGGTGCCGGCGCCGATCCCGCTGCCCGCGTCGGTGTCCCTCGAGGACGACCCTCCGATGATGGCCTACCGCCGCCTACCCGGCGCTGCGTGCGACGTCGCCCCCGGCGGCATCTGGCCCGAACGTCTCGGCCGCTTCCTGTATGCCCTGCACTCGGTGCCGCCGGAGTTCGTCGGCATGCGCACCGTGCGGCCAGCGGTGGTGCGGGCGCGGCAGCGCGATGTGTGCAGCGCCCTCGCTGCGCAGGTCCTCCCGTTCCTGGACGGGCTCGATCGCGCGGATGCGGAGCGGATGCTGGCCTCCTACCTGGACGAGGATGATCTGTGGATCTTCGCGCCGTGTCTGACCCACGGGGACCTCGGACCCGAGCACGTGCTCGTGGGCGCCGATGGCGACCTCGCGGGGATCATCGACTGGGAGGAAGCCGCGATCGGCGACCCCGCGTGGGACTTCGCATGGTGGCTGCACGAGATGCCGGATCAGGCGGGGCGTGCGCTGGCGGCCTACGGCGGCCCACCCGACCGGCGTTTCCACGACCGCGCGCGCTTCACCTACGCGCTCATGCCGTGGCACGAGGTGGCGTTCGGGCTCGAGGATGCGCAACCGGCGTTCGTGCGGAGCGGTCTCGACGGCGTGCGCAGACGCCTGCCGCGCACGGCGTGACCTGCGGGTTTGCGCGAACCCCTCCCCCTTCCGACGATGGTCATCCGCGGTGAAGGAGGACAGCCCCATGGAGGAGAACGCAGATCAGCGATCCGAAGGAGCCTCGGAAGAGGCCGGCACCGAGTCCACGGTCGAGAAGGCCAAGGAGATGGCGAGCGACCTGGCGGAGAAAGCCAAGCCCGTGATGGACAAGGCGGGCGAGATGGCCGGAGACCTGGCGGAGAAGGCCAAGCCCGCGCTGGACAAGGCCGGCGAGGTAGCCGGAGACCTGGCCGAGAAGGCCAAGCCCGCGCTGGACAAGGCCGGCGAGGTCGCGAGCGGCATGTTCGATAGGGCCAAGGCTTTCTTCAAGAAGGACGACGAGCCCGGTGGCGCCGACGCCGCCGGCGAGTGAGGAGGGCTCCGCATGGTGAGCGCCTACATCCTTATCCAGACCGAGGTGGGCAAGGCCGGCCACGTGACCGCGAAGATCCGTGACATCGAGGGCGTGGTGGTCGTCGATCCGGTGACCGGTCCCTACGACATCGTCGCCCGCGCCGAGGCTGCGGACCTGGATGTCCTCGCGAAGGGCACCGTGATGCCGATGCAGGAGCTCGACGGCATCACGCGAACGCTCACCTGCCCGATCCTGCAGTTGTAGTCAGTCCGGGACCTGCACGGGGAAGGGGAGCGCGACCGGATCGACGAACGGGGACCCCCCCTGTTCGTCGAAGCGGTCCATCCGGAGGTCCTCTACGCGCCGCACCACGCGCGTGCGGCCCTGCAGCGCCAGGTCGGCGGCGATGCGCGCGACCGCCGGGCCCCACATCATCCCGTGTCCACAGGCGCTCGCGATCGATGCGCCCACCGTCTCGTCGCCTTCGCGTGTGATGAGCGGCCCCGTCAGCGGCAGGTGGTCGGGCGTGTACTCGATGGTGGCCGCCCAGGCCTTCTTGATCCCGAGGCGTCGCGTGGCGGGTACGAGTCGATGCAGCCGTGACTCCATGCGCCGCAAGTAGTCCCAGTCGATCCGGGTCGCAGCCCCCGGCGTCTCGGCCGGGTTCGACATGCCCCAGAGGAACCCTCCCTCCTCGGGGCGCCAGTAGATGCCTGCCCCGATGTCGAACGCCATCGCCGTGGTGTCTGGGTGCAGCGCGGCGCTCGGCTCGGTCACGACCACTTGGTGACGCGCGTACCCGACCCACGCGCGGGCGCCGGCCGCCCGTGCCACCGCGCTCAGCCCCGGTCCGCCGCTCAGCAGGACGCGCTCGGTCGCGATCGTCCCCTTCGAGGTGCGGACCCCCGTGACACGGCCGGCGCGCAGACGAAGACCGGTGAACGCCGTTCGTTCCTTCAACTCGACGCCGGCGCTCTGCATCGCCAGGCAGTAAGCGCGAACGTTCCGAGGAGGGTCGACCCATCCGTCGGTCGCGACGTAGGAGCCGCCGCGATACCCCGTCGCCGCCATCGCGGGGATGAGGGCGCGGACCTGTTCGCGATCGACCCATCGCACGTCCAGACCGGCGCCGCGCTGCATCGCGATCCGCTCGTGCGCCGCGCGCTCATCCGCGGCGGTCGCGGCCAGGATGACGTAGCCCCGCCCGACGAACCCGGAGTCGGTGCCGTATCGCCTCGCCTGGCGCCGGTAGAAGTCGATCGACCACGACCCCAGGCGGACCGTGTCGGGCGAGCCTCCTTGGGAGCGGACCATCCCCGCCGCTCGTCCCGATGCGCCCGAGCCGGCGACGTCCTTGTCGATGACGACGACCCGTCCCGCGCCCAACTCGCGAGCGAACACGGAGGCCCATCCGCCGACCGTGCCGGCGCCCACCACCACCAGATCCGCGGTCTCACTGGCCATCTCGGGGCCACACCCTAGCGGAGCCCGCCCGTAGGCTGTTCCGCGGATGGATCGGATCGAGACCCCGGAGCGGCGCCTCCTCATCGAGGAGGTGTGGGTCGTGCTCGCGCTGTCGTTCCTGCCGTCGGCCGTCTATGCGATCCGCAGCCTCATCCGCGCGCCGGTCGCCGGCATCGTCGTGGCGGCGGCCAACCGTTCGGAGAACTTCCTCGATCAGCTGTTGCCGTTCGTGTTCGACCTGGCGCCCGTGTGGCTCGTGATCTATCTGGTGCGCCGTGAAGGGATCGGCATGCGTGCGTTCGGGTTCTCCGGTGACCGCCTGGCCCGCGACGCGGGTGCAGGGGTCGGGTTGTTCCTCCTGGTGGGCGCCGCGGGTATCGCGGTGTACCTCGGCGCGGTCGAGCTGGGCGTGAATCGCTTCGTCGTACCCGCGCCGCCGGAGGGCTATTGGTGGACATGGCTCGCCGTGCTGATGCACGGGGTCGCCGCCGGCCTCGTGGAAGAAACGATCGTGCTCGCCTACCTCATCACGCGGCTGGAGCGGATCGGATGGTCCGTCGCCGCGGCGGTCGCCGCCAGCGCGGTGTTCCGCGCGTCGTATCACCTGTACCAGGGGTGGGGCGGGTTCCTCGGCAACCTCGCGATGGGCGTGTTGTTCGGCGTCCTGTTCGTTCGCATGCGCAGGGCGTGGCCGTTCGTCCTGGCGCATGTCCTGGTGGACGTGGGTGCCGCGGCGGGATTCCTGCTGTTCGAGGAACACCTGCCCGGCTTCTGATCCCCCGGACCCCTCACTGGTGATCGCGAGGGAACGAACGTTCCCACGTGCGATGCCAACGCTCCTCGCCGTCCTCGCTGACGACCAGGTCGATGTGCAACCGGTAGGTCTCGGCATCGGACTCCATGCGGGTACGGGCCACGGCCCTCACGGAGGCTTCGGGGAAGTCGATCGCCAGGTCGGCGAGCCCGTCGGCCAACGCCACGCCGGGGTCGGTCCGCGAGACACCGATCGTGCCTTCATGCACGGCGCGGACCGCTGGTACCTCGCCATCGGGACCTGAGGCCCCCCCATATTCGACGGTCGTTGTCCGGGTGTCGCCGGGGACGTCGTCGGCGACGCGCCAGCGCGCCCACCCTCCCGGCCCGTCGGCCCGCGGGTCCTCCTGCGGTTGCGAGGACCCGGGGAGCACCGGGGCGCTGCCTGCGGGTGAAGGCCCCTCGAGGACGGGGAGTTCGATGGTCGTGGCGTCGCGGTCGATGAAGAGCGTTCCGGCCCACGGTGGCGGCCAGGCGTTCGGCCAGTCCGCGGTGGCCAGGTCGAGCCGGATCCTGTGCCCGGCGGCGAACGTGTGTCCGGTCGCCTCGAGGTCCACGACGACGTCGGTGGGGGAGCGAGGCTGCAGCGGTGACGGGTCGGTCGCCGAGTCGCGATGTGCGAGGTTCGCCATGCCCCGGACCACGAGTTCCGACGAGCCGTCAGGGGAGACGTCGCAGAGCTTCGCGGAGAGGTAGGCCACCGGCACGTCGGTGGTGACGCGGCATCGCAGGACCGGGTGACCGAGGATGTCCAGTTCATCCGGCAACGGATCCCACGTGTAGGTCAGGGACGCTGCCTCATCCGGTGCCTGATCGGAGGGTTGGCACCAGGGCATCGAGGCGGCGCAGGAGATCCATGCCGACGGGCCGACGTCGCCATGGATGGCGGTGCGGTCCTCGGGGCCGGCGCCCCACGCCAGTCCACCGGGAACGGCGTCGGCCAGGCGGAGCGCCCTCGGGCGGAGCCGCTCCGGGGGCCACGCCGGCTCGTATCGCCAGGTCCCCTCCACCACCGGACGCAGGGGGTCGGGCTCGGTCGAGCGCTGCTGGTACACCATGATCGGGGGCTCGTCCTGCACGCCCGTGTCGATGCCCTTGAGCCACCGGTCCCACCACCGGAGCATCTCCGGGACCAGGTCGATGTTCGGACCGGGTATGCAGGTCTCGACCGAGGCGTGCGGCCAGGGACCGAGCAACACGCGCTTGGGGCATCGCAGGTGTGGGAACGAGCGCAGGCAGATGTTCGTGTACCCGTCGGACCAGCCGCCCACGAGCATGGTGGCGGCCTCGATGCGGTCGAACGCCTCGCGGGCGCTACCGAACTTCCAGTAGTCGTCATAGGTCTGATGCTCGAGCCACGTCACGATCCACGGCTCGGTCTCCTCCACGCGCCGCGCCCACTCATCGCGCCATCCGTCCCCGAAGCGCGCCGGCACGGGCGGCAGTGCGTTGGATGCGATCATCGTGGTGGGGTAGTCCGCCAGATCGAGTGCCTTCAGCGCGCCGCCGTAGTAGTGCACGTCGTCGGCGTAGCGATCGTCGCTCGCGAAGATGGACACGATCGCCTTCAGGGCGGGCGGCTGCTCGATCGCGAGCTGCAGCGAGTTGAACCCGCTGTAGGAGGTGCCGAACATGCCGACCGCGCCGGTGGACCACGGTTGCGTGGCGAGCCAGTCGATGACGGCGAGGAGATCGTCCCGCTCGGTGGCCGGATACTCATCGGTCGCGATGCCCTCGCTGCTCCCGGTGCCGCGCAGGTCGAGCCGGCACACGACGTACCCGGCCTGGGCGAACCGGAGGTACTCCCGATGGTCGGCGGCGGTCTGGTCGTCCTTGCGGTAGGGGAGCGCCTCCAGCAACGCGGGCCACGGGCCCTCACCGTCGGGCAGATGCAGCGTGGCGGCCAGACGCGCGCCGTCGGGAGCCCGCAGCATGAGGTGCTCGGTCCTGGACATCGCAGCGGAGCGTAGCGGGTCAGATCCAGCCCGGGAACCACACGATGGTGGGGTAGCGCAGGTCCGAGATCTGCCCGCCGGTGAGGATCGGCCAGAACCACGCGAAGACCAGCACGGCGGCGGCGATGTAGATCCAGACGAAGGGGCGGTAGACGTAGGCGGTCGAGATCGCGGGCTCGCCGGTATCCGGGTGCAGCGCGACGCTCCCGTCGGGCTCGCGGACCACCAGGAAGGAATCGGAGAGCCGCTGGAGCAACGCGACGACCGCCAGCAGCATGAACGGCGTGAGCGGCGCGACGTAGAAGAAGAACGTGGGACGGCTCACGCGGAACCAGGGCAGGTACTGCCCCAGGAACGCCACCAGGATGAATCCGGCGCGCCAGTCGCGGAAGCGTCTCCACACGAACACCAGGAACGGGAGCGCGAAGGCAGAGGCCCAGAAGATCAGCGGGTTCCCGATCGCCAGGATCTGACGCATCTCGGGCCCCACGTCCTTGAAGTAGAAGGAGATCGGGCGCCACAGGATGATCCACCCCCACGGCCGTGCGTAGTAGGGGTGCGTGGCGACGAGCGATCCTGACTCCGGGTCGGTCTTGAACTCCTCCAAGCCGCCTTCGAAGTGGAACCGGTAGGCGCCTTCCTGCGTGTCCCACCACTTGGCCCAATCCCAGTCGAAATGGTGCAGCCACGGGAGCCAGGTCGCGAGGTGGATGAGCGCGGGGAGCAGGAGCAGGGCGAGCGTGACCCCGAGTGCCTCGCGCGCCATCGCGCGCCCGGCCGCGCCCACCCAGCCGGTGCCGCTTCGGTGACGCCGTTGGATCTCCCAGATCAGCGTGAGCAGCAGCGCTGCGGCCAAGGCGATCGCCCCGGACCACTTGACCGCCGTCGCGGCCCCGAAGGCGGCGCCGGCCGCGTATCGCCATGGCCGCCAGAGCGGGGAGTAGATGCGGGGTCCCGGGTCCCGGTCTGGCTCCGCTCGGTCGACGCGCGCCTGCCGGCGCTCGAGCCATCGGCGGTCCAGGACGAGCAGGACGAACCCGGCGAGCACCCACAGCTCCAGATGCATGTCCAAGAGCGCGGTACGGGACAGGACGACGTTCAGGTGTTCGACGGCCATCAGGAGGCCGGCGACGTAGGTCCAGGCGACGCTCGAGAACAGCAGCCACGCGAGGAGCGCGGTGAGGGCCACCACGGCCGTGCCCGCTGCCGCCGTCGCCGAACGCCATCCGGAGGGATCCATCCCGAAGGCCTTGATGCCGAGTCCGATCGACCACTTCCCGAGCGGCGGATGCACCCATGAGCCGACGTCCCATTTGTCCTTTCGCCAGAACTTCTCGTCGTTCGAGTCGATCCGGCAGTACTCATCGGAGCCGCCGATGAGGATGCATCCCACCTTGGGGTAGTAGGCCTCATCGAAGATGAGCTCGCCGGGGCTGCCGAGCTGCCAGGTGCGCACCACGCCTCCGAGCGCGGTGACGATCAGGATCGCGACGATCGGCCGCGAGAGGATGGCGCGAAGGCGGGACACCGGCTCAGGGTACCGACGCATCGGCGGTGGACGGCTTCGCTGCTCTTGCGGTTCCGTGTGGCCGGTCCTTCACGCGGCGCACGAACTGCAGTCCCTGGAAGACGTCCGTGATCGAGCCGCTCTTGTTGTCGACGAGTCCAGCGGAGAGCCCGATCGTCTGGACCTCGTTGAACGAGAGATCGGTGTCGACCTTCGCTGCCTTCTTCGGCCACGCGACCCAGAGCCGTCCGGCCGGCGCGATCGCGCGGGTGAGCGACGGGAAACGTCTGCGCACCTCGGCCGCGCGGGTGGCGAAGAGCACCACCACGTCCACGTCGCGGCCGGCGCGGTCCAGGAACTCGACGCCGGCGGGCAGCGCCGCCAGCGCGTCGAGCGCCAGGTCATCCGGCGCTCCGGCGAGCAGGACACGAGCGCCCTCGGTGATCCCCAGCTTGCGCCACAGCGGCGTGCCGGAGTAGTCCTTGTGATCGGAGGGCGCCACGGATCGGAGCCTACCGTGGGACCATCGCGGCGTGGCCGGCACGCTCTTCATCGTGGGGACCCCGATCGGGAACCTGCAGGACCTGACCGATCGAGCGCGCACCACGCTCGCCGGCGTCGGTCTGGTCGCCGCCGAGGACACGCGGCGGACGGGTCTGCTCCTGCAGGGGCTCGGGATCGCGGTTCCGATGGTCTCGCTCTTCGACGCGAACGAGGCCGCCCGCACGCCCAAGGTCATCGCGGCGCTCCGTGATGGCATCGATGTCGCGATCGTCTCGGACGGGGGCATGCCGCTCGTGTCCGACCCGGGCTTCCGCGTGGTGCGCGCGGTGGCGGAGGCCGGGTTCGAGGCTCGGGTCGTACCGGGGCCATCGGCCGCCATCGCCGCCCTGGTCGTGTCCGGCCTGCCCACCGACCGATGGGTGTTCGAAGGGTTCCTGCCGAAGAAGCCGGGCGACCGTCGGCGGCGACTCGAGGCGCTCTGCACGGAGGAGCGGACCGTCGTGTTGTTCGAATCCCCTCGCCGGGTGGGAGCGCTCCTGCGCGCGATCATCGACGTGCTCGGCGACCGGCCCGTCGCTCTGTGCCGCGAACTGACGAAGCTCCACGAGGCCACGATCCGCGGTCCGGCGAGCGTGGTCGCGGCCGCCGTCGGCGACGCGCCACTGCGTGGCGAGGTGGTGCTGGTGGTGGGGGGAGCGGCCGATCAGGCGCCCGCCGATCCCGCGGAGGCTGTCGCGGAAGCCCGCGCGTTGGTGGGAGCGGGCGCCCGGCCCCGCGATGCTGCGCGCACCGTCGCGCGCGCCCGCTCCCTGTCGGCCAACGAGATCTATCGGCTCCTGCTGGAGCCTCCGGCGTAGCGTGGGCCCATGGATGTGACGTCCTTCCCCGCACGGCCCGACCTCCCGGGCCGGCCGGACATCCCTGTTCGCCCGGACGGGGCCGGCCGCGTCCCCCGCCGCCGCCGCCGCGTCATCGCCCTGGTCGCGGCGATCATCGTGGCGACCACCGGCGCGGCGGTCTGGGCCGTCGTCGGCACCGAACCGGAAGGACAGCACGCCTTCCTGGCGACGCGGCGTGACGGCGAGCCGGTCAGGTGGAACCCGTGCGAGCCCATCCGGTACGAGGTGAACCTGGAAGGGTCACCGCACGGGGCGCTCGACGCGGTCCACACGGCGATCGAACGTGTCGGCACGGCGACCGGGATCGACTTCGTCGAGGTGGGGACCACCGATCGGACCCCGCAGGCCACGCAGGCGTCCGATTTCATCGGGCCGTGGCCCGACCGCGAGCTCCTGCCCGTTCTCGTCTCGTGGGTATCCGCCGAGGCGTTCCGCGAGTGGGCGTCGCCGCGACGGTACGTGGCGCTCGGCCTGCCGCGCCGGGTGGGGTTCGGCGACGATGACCGGTATCGCAGCGGGATGATCGTGGTGAACACCGGTGCCCGGGTGCTGCCCGGTGACCGGGGGCCGTTCTCCCTCGAACAGGTGCTGATGCACGAGTGGGGACACATCCTCGGACTCGGTCACGTCCGTTCCGGGGACGAGTTGATGTGGAGCCCGGAGGTCCCCGGGGCCGACGAGGAGCCGGATCTCGACCAGGTCGACTGGGGTACCGGTGACCTCGAGGGGCTCGCGGCGGTGGGCCGCTCCGCGGGCTGCCTCCCCGACGCCGGCGGCTGAGCACGGGGGACCTGCCGGTAGCATGTCGCGATGGGCCGCGATCGATACTTCCTGACATCGGCGATCCCCTACGTCAACGCCGAGCCGCACGTGGGGACCGCCTACGAGATCATCGCGTGCGACTTCATCGCCCGGTACCGGCGTCTTCGCGGCGACGACGTCTGGTTCCTCACCGGCACCGACGAGCACAGCCTCAACGTGGCGCGGTCCTCGGCCGAGCGAGGGATCACCCCGCAGGAGTGGGTCGATCAGATGGTCCCGAGATGGATCGACGTCTGGCGCCGGCTCGACATCTCCTACGACGACTTCATCCGGACCTCCGAGGCGCGCCACGCCGAGCGCGTGCAGGCGTTCGTGCAACGGCTCCATGACCGTGGCCAGATCTACCTCGGCACGTACACCGGGCCGTACTGCGCCTCATGCGAGGAGTTCAAACAGGAGAAGGAACTGATCGACGGCATGTGCCCCATCCACGAGACGCCCGTGGAGATGCTCGAGGAGGAGAACTACTTCTTCCCGCTTTCGAAGTACCAGGACCAGTTGCTGGCCTTGTACGAGGAGCACCCCGGGTTCGTGATGCCGGGGTTCAGGCGCAACGAGGTCGTGAGCTTCGTCGAAGGAGGGCTCAACGACCTGTCCATCTCGCGGTCGGGGACCGACTGGGGTATCCCGCTTCCGTGGGACCCGAAGCACGTCATCTATGTCTGGGTGGATGCGTTGCTCAACTACGCAACGGCCGTCGGTTTCGGGACGGACGACGAGACGTTCGCGTCGCTCTGGCCGGCGGACCTGCACATCATCGGGAAAGACATCGTCCGCTTCCACGCCGTGATCTGGCCCGCGCTGCTGATGGCGGCGGGTGAGGCCGTGCCGGGAACCGTGTTCGGTCACGGCTTCCTGCACGTGGGCGGCGAGAAGATGTCGAAGAGCCGCGGCACGGGGGTGCACCCCAACGAGTTGCTCGATCTGTTCGGGACCGATCCCTACCGGTACTACTTCATGCGTCAGTTCGCGTTCGGCAGCGACGGCGACTACTCGATCGAGTCGATGACCGCTCGGCACAACGCGGATCTGGCGAACGGCCTCGGCAACCTCGCGAGCCGCGTGCTGGCGATGCTCGCCTCCTCCTTCGACGGGGTCATCCCCGCGCCGTCCGTGGAGGGGGCGGCCTCGGATCTCCCCGAGGTGATCGCGTCGGCGGCGGCTCGCTACGACGAGCACATGCTCGCGGTCGCACCCCAGCAGGCGCTCGATGCCGTGTGGTCCGTCGTCGACCGCGCGAACGGCTACCTGGTCGAACGGGCGCCGTGGAAGCTGGCGAAGGATCCCGATCGCCTCGCCGAACTGCAGAGCGTGCTGTACGCGTCGGCAGAGACCCTCCGGGTCCTCGCGGTCCTCATCCAGCCGATCATGCCGACCACCGCGCAGACTCTGTGGACCCAGCTCGGGCAGCCGGGCCAGGTGGATGCACAGCGGCTCCCGGCCGCCTCGTCGTGGGGGCTGCTGGCCCCGGGCTCGCGAACGTTCAAGGGCGAGGGGCTGTTCCCGCGGCTTCTCACCGACTGAGCCCCGACCGTCACATGTCGAGTCGATCCTGAGGGTTCGCGGATCCATGTTTCACGTGAAGCCCCCCGCCTCGACCGTATCTCAAGACCCGTGTAGGCTCGCCGCCGTTGAGCGACGACAACCTTGAACTACGGGTGCAGGGGGGGGCGGTGGATACCCACTGCCACCTCTTCCTGATGCAGGACGAACCTGCAGTGGCGGTCGAGACCGCGCGGGCCGCCGGCGTCGATCGGATCATCTGCGTCGGGGTCGACGTTGCGAGCAGCCGCCGGTCGCTCGAGATGGCCGATTCGCTGCCGGGTGTCTTCGCCACGGCGGGGGTGCATCCTCACGACGCCGCGACGTTCGACGCGGAGGCCTCGAGCGCGATCGAGGAGTTGCTCCACGACCCTCGTGTGGTCGCCGTGGGGGAGTGTGGCCTGGACTACTTCCGGATGCACTCGCCGGCCGAGGACCAGCGGCGCGCGTTGGCGGCCCATGTCGCGATGTCCAACGAGTCCGGCAAACCCATGGTGGTGCACGTCCGCGACGCATGGGAGGACACCCTGTCCATGCTCGAGACCCAGCACGCCGAACGGGTCGTGATCCACTGTTTCAGTGGTGACGTGGCCATCGCGAACGAGTGCGCCGCACGGGGTTGGTGGCTTTCCTTCGCCGGGAACGTGACCTACCCCAAGAACGAGCATCTCCGGCAGGCGGCTGCCGCCCTCCCCGCGGATCGGCTGCTCGTGGAGACGGATGCTCCGTACCTCTCGCCGCAATCTCGTCGCGGCAGGGACAACGCACCCGAGCACATCGTGCTCACGCTCGATGCGATCGCACGCGTGCGCGGAACGACGGTCGACGATCTGGTGCGAAGGACCGCGGAGAACGCGCGCGCTGCGTTCGTCGGCCTCCCGTGAGGCATCGAACGCCTGTTCGTTCTCAAGGTTGCAGTGAGGGTTGAGGGTTTGCTACGGTTCGCGCTGGTTCCGGGTGGTGAGTGACCGGCACGGCGTTCGTTTGGGAAGGCGGACACCGGATCGGCGGAGCGCAAGCTTCCGCGGATCGAACCGGCGACACCTCGGCCGCACCATCGATCAGGCTGCCGCGTCGGGGAAGGTGCGCAGCAACCGGGTCGGCGAGGCGCCGAGGCTCCTCTCGGCCATGGGGATCTGGTCGGCGCGATCGCGCGTCGCTCCTCACCCGGAACCGCACCTGTTTCGATCCCTCCGTCCGGCTACCGTGTGCCCGTGCACGTCGATGTCCGCGAGCTGGCTGCCCGCCACGGCGTCCGTCCGTCCAAGGCCCTCGGCCAGAACTTCTTGCTCGACCCCAACCTCGCGCGCGCGATCGCTCGCGACGCCGGCGTCGGACCCGGGGACCACGTCGTGGAGATCGGGGCCGGCTTCGGGTCGCTCACCGCGGCGCTGGTGGACGCGGGGGCAGCCGAGATCCTGGCGATCGAGTTCGACCGCCGCCTGGTCGCGGGTCTGCGCGAGACCGTGGCCGGCCACCCGGTGGTGCGAGTCCTGCACGCCGACGCCACCGCCTTGGATTGGGCAGGCGCGCTCGGGGAGGGACCGTGGATCGCCTGCGGCAACCTCCCGTACAACGTCGGGACCTCGATCGTGATCGACCTGTTGGAGCGGGCGCCGGTCACGAGGGTGGTGGTGATGCTCCAACGCGAGGTGGGCGAGCGCCTGGTCGCCTCCCCGACGGGAGCCGACCGTGGTGCGTTCGGCGCGCTCAGCCTGCGCGTCGCCTACCGCGCCTCCGCTCGGATCGTCCGCAGCGTGCCGCCCGAGGTCTTCTGGCCGCGCCCCGGCGTGGGGTCGGTGGTGGTGCGGCTCGACCGTCTCACCGCACCGCCCGTAGACGTGGACGAGGCGGCTCTGTGGCGTGTGGTCGATACCGCCTTCGCCCAACGGCGCAAGACCATGCGCAACGCCGTTCGGCGGCTGGGGGTCACCGCAGAGGAGGCGGAGGCCATCCTCGCCACAGCGGGCATCGACCCGGCGGCGCGCCCCGAGGAACTCGATCTCGCCGCGTACGCGCGCATCGTGGAGTCCCTCGGCTGATGGATCCGATCACCGGGCGGGCCTACGCGAAGCTCAACGTCTTCCTGCGCGTCCTGGGTCGCCGCGACGACGGCTTCCACGAGATCCAGACGCTCGTGATGCCGGTGAGCCTGCATGACGTGGTGACCGTCTCGCCGGCGGACGTGACGTCCGTCAAGGTGGGGGGCCCGCGGTCGGGTGATCTGGATCGCGCGGGAGGAGAGTCGCTGTGCGCCCGTGCGGTGACGGTTTTCGAGCGGGTGGCCGGCGTCATGGCGCCGGTCGCGATCAGGATCGACAAGCGCATCCCGGTCGGCGCGGGGATGGGGGGCGGCAGCGCGGACGCCGCCGCGGTCCTGCGTGCGCTGGCCACCATGCATGGCCTGGACCCCGCAGGATTGCTCGACGCTTCGGCTTCCATCGGCTCGGACGTGCCGGCGTTGTTGCACGGCGGCCCCGTCATCGCCGAGGGTCGCGGTGAGCGACTGATCCCCGTGCACGCGGTGACGACGCACTGGGTCGTCGTGCCCCAGCCTTTCGGTGTCAGCACGCCGGATGCCTACGCCTGGTGGGACGAGGATCCACGGACCGGCCCCGACCCCGGGGCGCTGATCGCTGCCGTGGAGACCGGCAACATCGACGTGCTCGCCTCGGCGCTTTCCGACGATCTCGAAGCGGGTGTCGCGCGCCGTCATCCCGAGGTGGACATCGCCCGCGCCGCGCTCCTGGAGGCCGGTGCGGCGGGCGTCGTGATGACGGGCAGCGGACCCACCGTCGTGGGGCTCGCCGCCCATCTCGGTATCGCGGATCGGGTCGCCCTGGCGCTGCCGGATGCCCTCGTCACCTCCGGGCCCCCGGCTACGATGGACCGGCCCTCCGGGGTCGTCTAACGGCAAGACGCGGGCCTTTGGAGCCTGAGATGGAGGTTCGATCCCTCCCCCCGGAACCCACTCGGAGGCTGACGTCCGGGTCGAACGGATTGACCCGGTGTTGTGTGCACTGTTGCCGCTCCATGCGTATACATGACAGATCGGTAGAGGAGGGAACCGCACGGAGGACTTCGACGAGCTCTTCCGAGCCCAGTTCTCGACTGTTGCAAGGTCCCTCGGGTTGGTGGTTGGTAACCGAGAGGATGGCATCGAGTTGGCACAAGAAGCGTTCGCCCGCGCATGGGCTCGATGGGACCGCTACCAATCCCCAGAGCACGTCAGGAACTCCGTCATGCGCATCGGCCTGAATCTCGCTCGATCCGAATCTCGACGGCGTAAGAAGGTTTCGAACGATCCAAGTGAATCCCTCCGCGACGCGGGGCATCCCTTCGAGGGTGAGGAGATGACCACCCGGTTGGTGATCGTCGATGCGCTCAAAGCGCTTACGGATCGCCAACGCACCTGCATCGTTCTGACCGACTACGCGGGTATGGACTCGCGAGAAGTGGCCAGGATTCTGCACATCCCCTCTGGGAGCGTCAGGACTCATACAGCCCGGGCTCGGCGGCGACTACGGCTGCTTCTCGATGAGGGGATCGAGGAGGCGCACTTATGAACGAGCCCAATCGACTGGTCGCATCATGGCTTCGTGAGGTTGATAGCGGTTGGGCTATCGACGCCGACGCCGAACTGCGTCGCTTCCATGCCTCCTCCGAGTTGGTGCGCGGGCAAGAACGCATTCCGGCTCGTTGGTATCGCGCATGGATCGCGCTCGCGGGCGTCGTCTTAGTCTCTCTTGGGATCGCTGCGGTCCTAAGCAATCGAACGGTTCCTCAGGAAACGGGTCCACGAGCCTCCCAGGCGAACGGCGTGCAGCCTGGACCTGGATTCGGGCCGGGTGACGGCCAGGTCGCCGCTCATCCAGGCTCATCGCTTGCAGCCATCGACGGAGCGGGGGGGACCGACATATGGGCGGTCGGTGAGACGCATGGCGACGGTGGGAACGATCACTCGCTGGTCGTTCATTGGGATGGCGCTTCCTGGACGACGACGACTGTCCCCGATGTCGGCCGCTTGATCGCCGTGGACGCCACCTCGCCAGATGACGCCTGGGCACTTGGCTACGGGGGTCTCCTCCACTGGAACGGAGCGGAGTGGACGACGGAGCCGCTGCCTCGTGGTAACTACGGTGCGCTCTCGGCGCTCGGACCAAGCGATGTGTGGCTGGCAGGCACTCGGACAGGTCCCTTGATCGGAGCTAACTCCCGAGGTCTCTCGTCCGCCGTCGCGCATTTCGACGGAAGCACTTGGACCGTGATGCAGCCGCCGAATCCTGGGACAAGAGACAACTACCTCACCGGGATCGTCGCGCTGTCCTCGACCGACGTATGGGTCGGTGGGTATTCCGTCGATCTCGCTCAGGGCAGCGGAGAAGGATCGACGTTGACGATGCATTGGGATGGCCGAGCGTGGGACGTCGTGGCCGCACCCGACCCCAGCCGATCTCTCAACATCATCTGGGGGATGGGTGCTGACGGCACGGGCGCGGTCTGGGCATTGGGGGACTACAGGGCGTCGGACCACCACCTGCACGCGCTCATGCGCAGGTGGAGCGGTAGGACTTGGGAGATGGTCGAGGTGAACGGGCTCTCGCTTTGGTCGGCCCAAGCAGTCGGAGGCACGGCTTCTGGCCCCGCATGGGTGGTTGGCAGTCCGGCTACCTCGTCGCTGGCAGTCGCAAGCTGCACCGAGGCGACCTGCGACCTGATCGTGCCCCCGACCGACTTCGATGTAACGGCGTCGTCGATCTTCGTCGCTGCGGCGGACGATGCTTGGATCGTGGGAGTGGAATGGGGGCGGCACTCGATGCCTCTAGTCGAGCACTGGGATGGGGCGACCTGGGCGCGAGTGGTGGTACCAAACACGATCGAATGATCCTCGTGAGCGCGGGTGTGTGTGCCACTTGACGTGTCAGCTCACGACCGGGGTGGGGTCGTGTTTCGTCGGTAAGCAGGAGTAAGCGACTCGTAACCCTCTGAGCGCTCTACACACGGGTCGAAGCGTGTCAAGTTCCCAACGCCAACTTGACACCGAAGAGATCGTGTGTCGCCTGCTTCGGCCTTCCTCCCCCCGGAACCGAACGAACCGCCTGTTCTCCCTGCAGACGGCTCCGAACGACGGTCGGCTCCGAGGACGCTCAGCCTGCAGGCTGGGTCGGAAAGGCATCTTGGTCCGCCACCGAGGTAACGCTCCAGATTCCGCCGTCACCTTCGCGCACGAGTCGCTGCAAGGTCAGTATCGCGATGGACTTTGGTGACACGGAGCCAGAACAGGGAGCCGCGCACGAGGCGTCCGGCCCGTGCAGGGAAACGACAACGACATCGGGATCGTCCGTTGCGTTCACCCCGGCCAACGGGGAAGGCCATCCGAGTACCGTCTGCCCATAGCGTAGAGCAGCCGCAGCAGCGTCTGTACGCCACTGCACCTCGGGCGCACCGCTGTCCACTTTGTCTTGAACCTTCTGAGCCTCCGCGACGGAGGCATCTGGCCATCCGACGACGCTGGAGGAGCCGTCGTCCGTCGCCTGTCGCCCGCCCGAGTCGTTGAGAGTGCTGAATGCCAGCCACCCTCCCGCGATGGCGATCACCAGCGCGACGAGCCCCGCCGCTACCCGTCGCCCCGGACGAAGGCTGGGTTCGGCGAGCGAGGGACCAACTTCTGCCCTCGCCAATAGGTCGGGGATCGGCTCCAAACGGTCGACCTTCTGCATCTCCACTAGCCAACGCTCAGTCATCTCCCGCCTCCTCACTTCCCAGCAGGTCACGCAACCGGTGTCTCCCCCGATGTAGATGGACTTTGACGGCCGTGACCGATGTCCCCATCAGAGCCGCCACTTCTCGAATGGGGAGGTCCGCTTGGTAGAAGAGGTAGACGGCTGCACGCTGATTCGGCGACAGCCTGCGCAGAGCCTTCGTGAGGTCGGTCAAGTCCACCGCCTCGTCCCCAGCACGCTCGGGGGCGTCAACGAGAAACCGCTTCTGTCGAAGCTCAGCAGCCGCGACGTGAAAGGCCGTGCGATAGAGCCAGGATTCAGGCCGTCGAATAGCGTCGTCGTGTTGGATCGCTCTTGCGAACGCCTCGGCGACGGCATCGTCGGCGATGTCCCGCGAGCCCCCGCTGTACACGTAGATGGCACGCCACAGCGCAACGCCGGTGGTCCGGTACAGGGCCACATAGTTGCGTTCGTTCTTCACCACACTGCGGTCGCTCATCTTCACGCCTCATACGAGCCCGAAGGCCCTCGAAAGGTTAACGAGGCAGGCTCAGGAGCCTCCGCACGAGCGAGGGCGCTGGACCGATCCTCCTTGACACGGCATGGTTCTTACGTGGGGAGGTTGCTGCCGGTAAGCGGCAGTAAGCGGTTCGAGACCAGCTGAACGTTCGACACACGGGCGTGGGTCGTGGCTAGCGTCCCACTGCCAACTTCACACCGAGGAGGTCGTGTGTCGCTTGCTTCGGACTTCCTCCCCCCCGGAACAACTCTGAGAGGGCATTCTGGCACGTCAAGTTGCTGGAGTCGGATGCGCGGTGTTGATAGCGTTGACTGATGAGCGTTCGGCGCGTGATCGTCGATCACGTGCTCTTCGTCGTGGCTGACCTGGACGCGAGCCGACGGTTCTATACGGCAGCCCTCGCCCCACTCGGCTACGAAGAACTTCACGCTCAGGACGACTGTGTCAGCTACGGGGCCGAGGACCTGGACGACTTCACGATCTGCCAGGGGGAGCCCGCGACCACGGCGGCTCATGTTGCATTCTCCGCCGAGGGTCGGGAGGAGGTAGACGCGTTCTTCGAGGCCGCGGTCGCGAACGGTGCCACGATCCGGGGCGAGCCCGGCGTGTGGACGCAGTACTCCGAGCGGTACTACGCCGCATTCGTGAACGACTTGCATCAGAACAACGTCGAGGCCGTATGGCATGCGCCCGATCCGGTGATCGACGCGCCTCACCGTCCCGGCGTCCCTTGATCCCGCCGACACCCCGACCGCGGCTCAACCTCACGGTGCAGGGCCGGGCCAACAGCCCGCTCGCCGGACGGAGGAACCGTCGCGACCAGCACCGCTTGAGCGACTGCCCAGGTGACCGCGAGGAACCTGGCTCCTGGGGCCGACTTGACACGGCGGAGGCCATCCGTGTGGCCGCGTTGGCTGGTAAACGGGAGTAAGCGTCCAGAAAGCCCTGAGCGCCCGACACACGGTCGGAACCCTGTCAAGTTCAAATCGGATCCTGAACGTGCAGCTTGACATGCAGGTCAGCGTGTGTGGCGTGCTTGCCCTATCCTCCCCCCCGAACGATGCATCACGGCCCTAGGGGCTCATCGGAGTTCGAGTTTCGCGAGGTACAACATCGCGTCGACCAAGGCACCCGATCCTTGTGCGTCTGATCTTCGTACGGTTGGATCGACGAGTCGAAGATCGGTGGTCGCGAGTAGGAGTCGTAGATCCGCCGGCCATCGTAGAAACACGAAATCCGGTTAGCTCCCCCGGGAATCAGGCGTCAGTGGCAGCGTCAGTGAGCGATAGCCCTCGACCGCCGTGTAGCCGCTCTCGGCATAGAGACGAAGGGCGGGGGTGTTGTCGGCCTCCGTCTGCAAGACCAAGCGTAAGGCACCCGCTCTGACTGCGGCGGCGCGAATGAAGTCGAGCAGCGTGCGACCGACGCGAAGGCGACGATGGCTCGGCAAGACGAAGATATCTCTGATCTGCCAGAAGTGGCCGAGCCGCAGCGATGCGGGAACGGTCATCGTGATGGCAAAGCCGACGAACGCACCTTTGTCTTCCGCTACGAAGGCTTCGAGGCGGCCGCTGCTGATGTTCTCTTCCAGCCAACTCGCCGTCCGTAACGCGTCAGCAGCTTCGCCATAGTGGAGGCGATACCGGTCGAAGATCTCCGCGAGCTGGTCGATCTCGGCACGGGTCGGCGCGGTCAGCACGCGGACTTCGACGGAGCCGCTGGATGCGAGAGGCCGGCCGGTTTCGTCCATCACGGGGTTCTCTTACACGTCAGCACTCGCCTTGGTGCCGACCTCGCGCACTGCACGAGGCTCACAGACCGCGCCTTCCTTTCACGGCGAACCGACGCTTCGCCCGTCGCCGTGTCCGCAAGTCGAGTTCCCTTCCCGCACGGACGCCTTCGGTTGGAGACTCGGGACATTCACTGGCGCGTCAACCTTCCCAGCGGCGCGCTACCAACGGCACCCTCAAGACGCTCCCGCTCACATTCGCACAAGATGGTGGTCAACGATCCGCAAAGTTGTGCGTTCGGAGAAGTCTGGCTCACGTCCGGAACGCTACCCGACTCGATGGTGGTCCGGACGGAAAGGGTGGCGGTGTGAGCGGTAGGCGCCGGTAAGCATTCCTGACCCCTGGATCGGAGCGACACACGGTTCTAGGGCTTGTCAAGGCGTGCGCACGGTGGGATCGAAACTTGACATGCAGGTGAGCGTGTGTCGGTCGATCCGTTCCTCCTCCCCCCGGAACGAGTGCTCGACCGTCTGAGGACCCGTCCCGGCGGCCGTCACTCAGTAGCAGCCAGACAGCTGGATGGGACCTTCGTGTCTGACGAACCGAGCCTCGGCGCCCTTGGTTGCCAGACCTTGGGGTGGCGCGTCGAAGGTGGCAGTGCCCTCCGGCAGCAGGGTCAGCGTGCCCTCGGTGAACGGTTCGTTGAACTCGCCCTTCACCGACGCGGGGACGAGGTCCCACCAGTTCCCATCGAAGTCAACGGCCGCTTGGTCGATACCGCAGTGCGTGAAGAGCTTGATCGGGTTCGGCTGGCCGACTTCGACCGAGGGCGAACCGGGAAGGCTCGCCTCGAAAACCGCGGCGCCATCGTCGGACACGTGGCAGTCTCCGACCACCGCCACCACTTCGATGGATACGAACCTCGGGGCGTCGTCGTCGGGTATCTCGACAGGGACGCGGCACTGGTCTCGTGGCGGATCGAGGGCGGCACATGACCCCACACAGGGTCGGAGATACGTCCTCACCTCGTAGTCACCAGAGGCGAGTTGGAGGGGCAGGACGACTCGCGCTTGTTTCGAGCGATCCCTGCCGACGACCCCTCCTGAGGGGTCACGCACCTCGACGAAGGCGAGAGCTCCTTCCGTGAAGATCGTGCCCTCGTACCGGACGCGGAGGCTCACTCCGAGGAAGCCATACTGACCCGATGGCGCGGGGGACTCGGTCGTTCCCGCCGATAGAGGATCGGAGGAGGCAGGCTGCGAGCCCTCTGGTCGCGCTGACGTACAAGCTGCGGCTAGCACCGTGAGACTGAGCACGAAGGCCCGGCTCCTCACGGCGGATGAGACGATGAGTAGGAGGCCCGGCCTTCCCATCGCTAGATCATGCCGTGGCCGAGTTAGCCTGTGACTCCCCTTCCTCGGGGATCTTCTCGGCGTGATCGAATTCCTGCGATCCTTGTATCTCGAAAGTGGGCGGCGCGTGCGCTCTGAACGTCGCGCGTCCTACGACGCCCGAACGTGAATAAGAGGGAATAGATCGGCGCTTAGAGCGTCTAAGCGGTAGTATCCTCCCTGTTATGGTAAGGAATGCGACTAGGCCTATACCGATCCCGGTGCAGCGCGCACTCCGCCAGCTGGGGGAGGACATCGTCACATGGCGCAAGCTGCAACGGCTCACCGCTGCACAGGTCGCGGACCGTGCGGGCGTCGACGTGAAGACCCTTCGCAGCCTGGAGCATGGAGAAGGCTCGACCAGCCTCGAGAACACTCTGCGAGTAGCCCGCGCTCTCGGCGTGCTGGACAAGTTGGCCGCCGCCCTTGACCCGTACGCCACCGACGTTGGGCGCCTCAGAACCGATGAGAGGCTCCCAACCCGCGTGCGGCAACCCCGGTCTTCGTGATGGCTGCGGGACCGACCCAGGTCGTCGTCGCGATCGACGGCGAGGACGTTCTCGCCGGATCCCTGTTCTCTCATCGGCGGGGAGGTCGAGAGTCCGCCTCGTTCTCATACGACCCCGCTTACCTGACCCGCCCAGACGCCTACGCGCTCGACCCGTCCTTGCCGTTGGTACAGGGCGGACTCCAGACGCCAGTAGGTCTCTCCATGTTCAGGGCATTCGCTGACGCAGCTCCCGACCGCTGGGGACGCAACCTGATCATGCGAGAAGAACGGCGCCGGGCGACCGCTGAAGGCGGAACGGCTCGCTCGCTCGGCGAGATCGACTTCCTACTCGGTGTCAGAGATGACCTCCGCCAGGGGGCACTCCGCTTCCGCGATCCAGATACCGGCGTCTTCCTGGGCGACGAGGACTCGGGGGTTCCACACGCAACCGATCTCGGGACCCTGCTCCTTGCAGCCGAACACCTCGAGTCTGAAGCGGAGACGGAAGAGGAGCTTCGTGACCTGCTTCGCGGAGGAAGCTCCCTTGGCGGGGCACGCCCGAAGGCCCATGTGATCGACAACGAAGGCCGCATCGCCATCGCGAAGTTCCCCAGTTCCAGGTTCGATCCGTGGGATGTGACGGCCTGGGAGAGTGTGGCGCTCGATCTTGCCCTCCTGGCAGGCATCCTCGTTCCCAGGTCGGAGTTGTTGCGGGTGGCTGACCGCAGCGTCCTCATCGTTCATCGCTTCGACCGCGAAGGGCACCGGCGGATCGGTTACGTGAGTGCGATGACGATGCTGGAGGCCGAGCACGGCGCCGTAGGGAGCTATCTGGAGATAGCCTCTGCGATCGAGGAAGTCTCCCCCCGGGCGACCGAAGACCTGCGTGAACTATGGAGACGGATAGCGTTCACGATCCTGATCTCCAACACGGACGACCACCTGCGGAACCACGCCTTCCTCCACGCAGGCGGTAGCGCATGGAGACTCTCGCCCGCATTCGACTTGAACCCGGATCCGTCCGCGGGCCGAAAGCACCTGGCGACCGCCATCGATGAGGCGGACACGACGGCGAGCGTCGAGACGCTCATGTCCGTGGCGCCCCTCTTCCGGTTGAACGAACAGGACAGCGTCGATGTGCTCCGGGAGGTTCTGGTCGCGACGAGCCGCTGGAGTGAGTTGGCCGCCGAACGCAACATCCCCAAGGTGGAGATCGAGCAGATGGCCCCAGCTTTCGAGCACGCCGAAACGGTGGCGGCACGAGCCCTCACCGATGCCTAGGCCCGGAGTGCACCGATCAACACACGCCCTCGGACTTGTCAAGGTTTCCATCGCAGTCGGGCTCTTCGGGATCCCTCCCCCCGGAACCTCTCGAGGCGAGTCTCGTGTGGGACGATACGGATCCCTCATGGCAGCGCGACTTCCACGCACGCTCGCCGCGGTCGTCCTGGCCGCAGGCAAGGGCAAGCGTCTCCGTTCCCGGACCCCGAAGGTTCTGCATCCCGTTGCCGGCGAACCGGCCCTCTGGCACGTCCTGCAGCTCGTCCTCGCGGCCAAGCCGGCGAAGATCGTGGTGGTCATCGGGCACGGCGGCGATGACGTCCGAGATGCCGTTCGCTCGTGGGGGCTCACGCCGGCTCCCGTGTTCGTGACGCAGGCGGAGCAGTTGGGGACGGGCCACGCGGTGCTCGCGGCGAAGCGGGCGGTGGGAACGGTGGACGAGGTCCTGGTGGCCAACGGCGACCTCGATCCGGTGCGGCCCGAGGACATCCGCGCTCTGCTCCGCCGCCACCGTCGGACCGCCGCCGTTGTCACGATCGCGTCGGCGGACCTGCATCAACCGGGCGGGTACGGCCGGGTGGTCCGTGACCCTCGTGGCCGGGTGGTCGACGTCGTGGAGGGCGTCGACGCCACACCCGAGATCCGCGCTATCACGGAGGTCGCCACCAATTGGATGGTCTTCCGCCGAGCCGACCTGTTCCGCGCGCTGCCGAAGCTGGACAGGAGCAACCGTCAGCGGGAGTACTACCTGAACCGTGTCGTCCCGATGTTGCTGGCCTCCGGGGAGCGCATCGAAGCCGTCGTGTGCGACACCGCTGGGGTGATGGGGCTCAACTCCCGCGAGGGCCTCGCTGCCGTCGAACGGCTGTACAGGGGCCGCATCAACGCCGGGCACATGGCCAGCGGGGTCACCCTGGTCGATCCCTCAGCGACCTATATCGATGTCGGGGTCCGGATCGGGCCGGACTCGGTCATCTACCCGAACTCCTTCATCCAAGGCGCGAGCGTCATCGGTCGCGGCTGCACGATCGGACCGTCGACCGTGGTACAGGACTCCACCGTGGGCGACCGCTCCGAGGTCTGGTTCTCCGTGGTGCTCGGCTCCAGGATCGGGCGCGACGTCCAGGTCGGGCCGTTCGTGCGGCTCCGTCCCGGTGTGGACATGGCCGACCGCTCACGCGCCGGGGCGTTCGTGGATATGAAGGAGGCCACGATCGGCCGCGGGTCGAAGATCCCGCACCTGTCCTACGTCGGTGACGCTTCCATCGGCGAGAACGTGAACATCGGCGCGGGTTCGATCACCGTGAACTACGACGGGTACGCCAAACACGAGACCTCGATCGGAGACGGAGCCCGGATCGGGTCGGATACGATGCTGGTGGCGCCGGTGCGGATCGGGAAGGGAGCCGTGACGGGAGCGGGGTCCGTGATCACGAGCGACGTTCCCGACGGCGCGCTCGCCGTCGAGCGATCGGATCAGCGAACCGTGCCGGGGTACCGCACGCGCAAGGACGCCAAGAGCACGCGGAAGCCGAAGGGGGCTTAGGCGATGGAGATCATCACCAAGAAGCGGATGATGCTCTACTCCGGCACCATCCACCCGACGCTCGCGCACGAGATCGCCGACAACCTCGGCATCCCCGTGAGCCAAGGTGAGCTCCGCCGTTTCGCGAGCGGCGAGATCTACTTCCGCGCCGACGAGTCCGTCCGCGGCGCGGATGTCTTCGTCGTCCAGACGCACTACGAGCCGGTCAACGAGGCGATCATGGAGCAACTCATCATGATCGACGCGATGAAGCGTGCGAGCGCCAAACGGATCAGCGCGGTCGTCCCGTACTACGGCTACTCGCGGCAGGACAAGAAGGCGGTCTCACGCGAGCCGATCAGCGCGAAGCTCGTGGCGGACCTGCTCTCCACCGCCGGCGCCGACCGCGTCGTGTCGGTCGACCTGCACTCGGGACAGATCCAGGGGTACTTCGACGCGCCTTTCGACCACCTGACGGCGCTGCCGCTGCTCGCGAACTACCTGAAGGACCAGCTCGGGCTGCAGGGGGAGGACCTGGTGGTGGTCGCTCCGGATGCCGGTCGCATCAAGACCGCCGAGAAACTCCGCGAGTACCTGCACGCGGACCTGGCGTTCCTCTACAAGCGCCGCTCCCGCAAGGAGGCGCACAAGATCGAAGAGAGCGCGGTGGTCGGCGAGGTGGACGGGCGCCCCTGCGTGGTGGTCGACGACATGATCGATACCGCGGGGACGCTCACGATGGGAGCCCGCGCGCTGGCGGCGATGGGGGCCGGTCCGATCTACGCCGGCGCGACCCACGCGATCTTCAGCGGCAAGGCACGCCAGAACCTCGAAGATGCACCCATCGAGCAGGTGATCGTGACCAACACCGTCCCGATCCCGGAGGAGAAGCAGTTCTCGAAGCTCCGGGTGCTCTCGATCGCCCCGCTGATCGCGTCTGCCCTCCGCGCGGTCTTCGAGGACTCGAGCGTTTCGGAGATCTTCGGCGGCGCGAACCAGGTCTAGCCCGTCGGCGATGCCAGCTCCGTCACGACGGCTCCCGACACGTCCGGCACCTCAGCCCACGCGGCCGTGCCATCGAGAACAGGCTTCAACGTCAGCGCCGCGAGCGAGCTCGGGAACGGGGCTTCATCGAGCGGCACATCCACCCCCGTGTCGGTCTTCCAATGGGGCTCGCCGCTTCCCGTGGGGATGAGTGCGATCGCAACGGCGGCGTCGCCCACGTCGAGCGCCGACGCGACCGGGGCGTTCCCGCCGCTCCACGGCTGGGCAAGGGTCCCGGTGACGGAGCCATCCGCTCGGAAGCTCGTCATCCACACGGTGGAGAGATAGCCCTCGCTGAAGTCGACCCCGGCGGAGACCTGCCACCGCTCGCCGCCCGTGACGCCCGAGCCGATCACGTAGGCGGGCCCTGACAGTGGACTCGGCGCCAACTCGCGCGTGTCGTGCCCGCCCAGGTCGGTGACGTTCGCGGCAGCCCCGAGCAGCGCCGGGTCCGAGTCCGATCCCGCGAACGTCGCGGTCACGTACGTCACCGACGGTCCCTGCACGATCGAATCGATGTCGGGTGCCACAGGGCAGGCTTCCGCCAGCGCCTGCTGGACCTGCTCGGGCGTCTTCGTCCCCGGGAAGGCCGTCACGAACACCGCGACCCCGTCCGCAGGGAGCGTCCCACCGGTGCCCTGGTCGAAGACGTCACACACCGGCGTCATGAGTCCTGGGTCATACGTCGAGAGCTGCAGGACGGGGATGCCCGCCGGCAACGACGCGGGCTCGGTCGTGCACTCCTCCTCGCCGAGCGCCGTGGACCGCGCGACCGTGGGCTCGCTGGCTCCATCCACCGGGTCGCCGACCGCGCTGAACGATCCCGTGCACGACGTCGACCCCACCGAGATGATGGAGGCCAGCGGCCACTGGTCGATCAAGGTCCAACCTTCGGGGGCCTGCACCCCGAAGCCTCCGATGATGGCGGTGCGGTCGCCGTAGGGACCGTTCGGCGTCTGGTTCGAGGGCACCTCATCGTTGCCGTCGCCGAGCAGCGCGAGCGCGAGGGAGCCGGCGACGATGAGCGCTGCGACGCCACCGAGCGCTCCGCCGGCAACGATGCCGATCTGGCGGCGACGCCCACGGCGCAACACGGCTCCCGGGGCCACCAAGCCCGCATCGACGCTCCGTGCCTTGGTTTCGAACAGATCCTTGAGTTCGCGATCGAGGTCGTTCATCGGATGCCTCCCTCGTGAAGAGCGGTGCGCAGGGTCTCTGACCCTCGCGCGACGAGCGACTTCACGGCCGCGACGCTGCATCGCATGACGTCGGCCGTGTCGTGCTCGGACAGGTCTTCGTAGTGGCGGAGCACGAGCGCGGCGCGTTGCCGCTGCGGCAAGGTCGCGAGCGCCCGCCAGAGATCTTCCTTCGCGCTTACGTCGGGCATCGCCGTGGTCCGGCGGACCTCGGCGGCACCCTCGCGTGCGAGCCACGAACGCTCCGTACGGGTGCGGCGGAGCCCGGACGTGTGCAGGTTCACGACCGCTCGCCGCAGGTAGGCATCGAATGCCTCCTTCGCCCGGAGATGGCCGAACCGGCCCACGCAGCGCACGAACGCATCGTGCGCGAGGTCCTCAGCCTGATGGGGGTCGCCCGTGAGCAGGTAGGCGAGGCGGATCGCCGAGGGAACGTGGCGGGCATAGAGATCCGCCATCGCATCCGTGCCCGGCTCCACCAAGGTCGCCTCCGTCATGATGGCTGTCCTTCCGTGCATCGTGTCTCCAAGACGCACGAGGTGCCCCGAAGGTAGCGCTCGGGCCGCCACGATCTCGCAGCCGGTCGGTCCTCCCAGCGTGTTGCTAGGATGCCCGGGTTCCCACGACCCCTCGAAGGACTCCTCGCGACCATGGAAACCATCCTCGAAGCTGAGCACCGCACCGAGACCGGCAAGGGCGCCGGACGCCGTCTGCGGGCCGGCGGGCGCGTCCCCGGCGTTCTCTACGGCCACGGTATGGACCCGACGCCCCTCAGCGTGTCGGCCAAGGATCTGGTGCACCTGTTCCACGCCTCGCACGGGGCCTCGATGCTGATCGACCTTCAGGTCGACGGGGCGACGCACCTGGCCATCCCGCGCGAGGTCCAGCGCGACCTCATCCATAGCGTCTACGTGCACGTCGACTTCCTGGCGGTCCGTCGTGATGAGAAGGTCAAGATGACCGTCGAGGTACGCGACGTGGGCGAGGCCGCCGGCGTCAAGGAGGGTGGCGTCTTGGAGCGTCACCTGCGAGAAGTCGAGATCGAATGCCTCCCGGGCGACGTGCCCGAGGCCCTCGAGGCCGACGTGACCCCGTTGGATATCGGCGACATGCTCCGGGTTGGTGACATCGTGCCTCCCGCGGGCGTCACGATCCTCACGGATCTCGACACTCCCATCGTCTCGGTGATCACGCCGGCCGCGATGCGGACCGAAGCGGATCTCTCGGTCCCCGGCGAGGCGCCCGCACCCGAGGCCGAGGAGGCGCCCGCGGAGGCCGCTCCCGCCGTGGAGGAAGCGCCCGCCGCCGACGAAGCCCCCGCCGAGGGCTAGCGCGCCGTCCCCACCATGGCCTGGCTCGTCGCGGGCCTCGGCAACCCGGGAGAGCGCTACGCCGCCACGCGTCACAACGCAGGGCGGATGACGGTCGCCGAACTGGCCGCGAGGTCGGATGCACGCTTCCGCAAGGCCCGTTTCATGCCTGCCGAGGTGGCGGAGGTGCACATCGAGGGTGTGTCTGTCTGGCTCGTGATCTCCACCCTGTACATGAACGAGTCAGGCACCTCCTTCGCCGGCGTTGCGCGCAGGCACGGGATCGACCCCGGCCACGTGGTCGCGGTCCACGATGAGATCGAGATCGCGCCCGGCGAACTGCGGCTCAAGCTGGGTGGAGGTTCGGCGGGGCATAACGGACTGAAGTCGCTCACGCAGGCACTCCGGAGCCCGGACTACCATCGCGTCCGCGTCGGCGTGGGACGCCCACCGGGCCGGCAAGATCCGGCCGATTTCGTCCTGCAGCCGATCGGCCGCCAGCAGCAGGCCGACGTCGCTCTCTGGGTCGACCGAGCCGCCGACGCCGTGGAGTGCCTGATCACCGAAGGGCTCGCGGCGTCCCAGGATCGGTTCAACAAGGGCGCCGCCGGCCCCTGAGCGCCCTGTCCCCCTGACGGCCACCGCCTTCGGACCTATCCGTCGGTCCTACTCGCCTCCGGGTACCGGGGGGTCGGGATCATCGACCGTCGCCCGATGAGCCCACAGGGCAGGCCGGCCGATGACTCGGGGGAATGGAAGAAGGAGGTGATGGGATGCGCGACAAGGTGATGGGCGTCAACTGGCGGCACGTGATCTACTCCGCTGCCACGCTCGCCACGCTCTTGCTCGCGGCCGGCGCCCGTTGGAAGCCTTCGGGCGGAGGCGGCGGCGGCCACTGATCGGAACGGGAAGGAGAGATGGACATGCTTCGTAAGGTGATCTACTCGCTCGCGAGCCTGGCAGCTTTGGCCATGGCGGTTGGCGCCGGATGGAAGCCCGGCTACCTCGGGAACTGATCCAGCGCCCCAGCTGAGCCAGAACGCCCCGCCGACCCTCGGGCCGGTGGGGCGTTCCTGCGTCCACCGAACGGCCTACCCCGTCGACCCCACCGGCCTATCCCCCCGGGGGACATGAGAACGGCCGATCCGGCCGATGCGTCGTCCTCCCTCGGACGCCATGATCGTCGAGCAACGGATCGAAGGAGGTGGAGCGCACGATGCAGCGAACGACCAACTGGAAGCACCTGCTGTACACCGCTGCCACCCTGGCCACGCTGCTCTTGGCTGCTGGGGCACGATGGAAGCCCAACAACAAGGGATAGCGCGAGGAAGGAGGAGCCAGATGGTCCGAAGGATCATGTACGCGCTCACGACCCTCGCGGCGCTGGCCATGGCGGTTGGCGCCGGATGGAAGCCCGTGTGGGCGAACGGCTGAGTCTTGCAGCGTAAAGGCTCGCGGTCCGGATCCCTCCGAACCGCGAGCCTTTCGCCGTTCCAGTGGTGACGTCCGGAGGACCTTCAGTTCACTTGTCCCGTTCCGATACCTGACCTATGAAGCTGATCGCGATCACCCTCGCGTTGACGTTCGGTGCGGGATACCTCGTGGGCGGGCGGCTGCGACACCTGTCGGCGCTGCGCATCCGGCTCGCCCCGCTCGCGCTGATCGGGTTCACGATGCAGCTCATCAACCCGCCCGGCCAGTGGCCGTTGTTCATGCTCCTCGGATCGTTCGTGCTCCTCTGGATCTTCGCGATCGTGAACGTCGAGATACCGGGCTTCGCCCTGATCGTGATCGGCGTCGCGTTGAATTTCCTCGTCATCGCTGCCAACGACGGTATGCCGGTCTCCAAACAAGCTCTCATCGCCTCGGGACAGGTGGACACGCTCGGCGATCTGGTGAACGAGGCCGACGGGTACGTGAAGCATCACCTCGCGGGGCCGGATGACGTGGTGCTGTTCCTGGGCGACGTGATCGCGATCCCACCGCCGGTGGCGCAAGCGATCAGCGTCGGTGACATCTTCACCTACGGCGGCGTCGCCATCGTCGTCGCGGCTGGGATGCGACGCAGGAGCCGACCCGCCGACGGACTCGTGCGGTCGCGGGAGCCCTCGCATGCCGGCGCCTGAGGCCCCGGGGGCGGAGGCGGAGATCGAAGGAGGGGTCCCAAGGGCCCGTCCGGTGCACGACCGGCGTCCGGCCATCATCGCCTTCGAGCTGTTGGTGAGTCTCCCCGTGGTCCTGTACCTCCTGGTCGAGCTCGCGAACCGTCCGGGGCAGTTCGTGCAGTGGGAATGGGCGCCGCTGGCGTGGGCGGTTGCAGTCACCGTTGCCGAACTGCTCCCCGTCGCGACGAACGTCTCGATGGCGTTCAGCCTGTCCTTCCCTTTGGAGCTGTCCGCGGCGCTCATCTTCCCGACACCGATCGCCGCCGCGATCGCCTTGCTCGGTTCCGCGGATGCGAGGGAGCTGCGCGGGGATCTTCCGGTCCTCAAGGCCGCCTTCATCCGGTCGCAGATCGCCGTCTGCGTGATCGTGGAGTCGCACCTGTTCAAGCTCTGGATCGATCCGCAAGCCGTCCGCGACGGTATCGACGCCTGGATCCTGATCCCGCCGACCCTGCTCGCGGCGATCGTTGGCTATGGGACGAACACCGTGATCGTCGCCTTCTACTACAAGCTGCAGTCGGGCAAGCGCGTGCGGGCCATCCTCGGCGAGATGCATCAAGGGGTGTTCGGGGAGTTCCTCCTTTCGTACATGGGCTTGGCCATGTTCGCGGTCCTTGTCGCCACGTCGTTCGCACAACTGGGTGCGTTCTCCATCCTGGTGTTCGCGGCGCCGCTCGCGTTCGCGCGGCAGATGTTCCAGCGCACCCATTCGCTCCAGGAGGCCACCAACGAACTCGCCGTCAAGCAGGCCGAGAACGAGTACCAGGCGTTGCACGACTCGCTCACGGGTTTGCCCAACCGCGTGCTCTTCCAACATAGGCTCGAGGAGGCGATCACGCAGGCGCGTGCGACCGGCGGGCGGATCGGTGTGATGCTCATCGACCTCGACCACTTCAAGGAGGTCAACGACACCCTCGGGCACCACTTCGGGGACATGCTCCTGAAGGAGATGGGCCCCCGGCTCTCGAGCGTGCTGCGCGACGACGACCTCATGGCCCGGCTGGGCGGGGACGAGTTCGGGATCGTGTTGCCGGCTCTGCCGAACGACGAGGTCGCCGTACACGTCGCCGAGCGACTGATCGCCGAGCTCGAGCACCCGATGACGGTCGAGGGCCTGGCCCTGGATGTGTCGGGCTCCGTGGGGGTCGCGTTCTTCCCTGCGCAGGCCCACGACGCGGAGACGCTCATGCGCCGGGCCGATGTCGCGATGTACGCCGCGAAGGAGAGCGGGCGCGGCTTCGAGGTGTACGACGATGATATGGACCGGCACAACCCGCAGCGACTCACGTTGATCGGTCAGGTCCGCCCGGCGATCGAGGCCGGGGAGTTCGTCATGTACTACCAACCGAAGGTGCGGTTGGCCGACGGCCGGGTCGCCGGCGCCGAGGCCCTCATCCGGTGGCAGCATCCGGCGATGGGACTGCTCCCGCCTGATGAGTTCATCCCGCTGGTGGAGAAGACCGTCCTGCTCCGGCCACTGACCCAGTTCGTGATCGGGTCGGTCTTGCACCAGTGGCGTACGTGGGCGGACATGGGGATCCGGATCCCGGTCGCCGTCAACATCTCACCCCGGTCGCTGCTGGACGGTGATCTGCCGGATCTGGTGGCCGCCCAGCTCGAGCGTTGGGATGTGCCGCCGGCCTTCCTGCGGATGGAGCTCACCGAGTCTTTCCTGATGGGCGACTCGGGGCGCTCGACGGCGGTCCTCGACGCACTTTCCGACGTGGGGGTCGGTCTGTCGATCGACGACTTCGGGACGGGCTATTCATCGCTCTCTTACCTGAAGCGGCTCCCGATCGAGGAGATCAAGATCGACCGCTCGTTCGTGATGCAGATGCATGTGGATGCGAACGACTTCATGATCGTGCGCGCAACGGTGGAGCTGGGCAGGAACCTGGGCCTCCGCGTGGTGGCAGAAGGGGTCGAGGATCTCGACACGTTCGACCGGCTCGCGGAGTTCGGCTGCGACGAAGCGCAAGGCTTCTACATCTCCCGGCCCATCCCGGTCGATGAGTTCACCCTCTGGCTCTCGGTTCGCAACCTCGAGCGTGAGTCGGTCGTGAGCGCCCGCAGCGCCGAGCACCTGGACAGGCGTTCCCCCGGCCGGCTGCACGCGGTCTGAGCCCAGCTCGCGCACACCCGTAGACTCGGCTCCGTACCCCTGTCGCGCCGCGGCAGGGGCTGTTCGTGGTGTGCGAGAGGGGTCGGGGTGTCGCTGCAGGAGGCGCTCGCATCGATCGCGGCCTCCGAGCCGTTCGAACGGCTGCTGCTCGCTCGCGAGCGTCCGATCCGGGTCCGGGCCGAGGCGGGCGAAGCGGTCGCTATCGCCGCTTCGGCTCTCGCCCTGGACACGGCGGTCTTCGCGGTCGCCGCCGGGCCGCACGAGGCGGAGGACCTGCACCGCGACGTGGAGGCGCTGGTGCCCGGACGGTCGGCCCTGCTCCCGGCCTGGGAGGCGCTGCCCTACGAGCAGATCTCTCCGTCACCCGAGGTCGCCGCCCGGCGCGCGGGCGCCATGTCGGCGCTCTTGGCGGCTCGGGGGCCGTTCGTGCTGGTCGCGCCCGCGCTGGCGGCGATGCACGCGGTGGCGCCGACCCTCGGAGCCGTCGCCGCGCTCGCGCTCAGCGAGGGGCTGGACCTCGCGCCGGATGACCTGGCCGAGCGGCTCGTGGATCTGGGCTACACCCGAGCGGACGTGGTGCAACACCGTGGCGAGTTCGCGGTACGCGGCGGGGTCCTCGACGTGTTCCCCGGTGGTGCGCGCCGCCCGGTCCGCCTCGAGTACTGGGGCGACCAGGTGGAGTCGCTGCGGACGTTCGCCCCGTCGACCCAGCTCTCGACCGGGCGCCTGGGCGCCGAAGAGGTCGGTCCCGTCCGCGAGCTCATCCCCGATGCGGCCGTCCGCGCCCGTGCGGACGGCGAGGCGAGTCGCCACGCCGGGCGGATCGGTGATCTCCTGCGGCGGATCGCCGACGGCCTGCACCCCGAAGGCATGGAGACCGCCATCCCGTTCCTGTTCGACCGGTTGGTCCCGCCCGCGGCCCGCTTGCCCGACGGCGCGTGGGTGGTCATCACCGAAGCCGCCAGGACCCTGGGTCGGGCCGCGCACGCGGCGGCGGACGCCGACGCACTCGCCGAGGCGACGGGCTGGCCGGGACCCCGGGTGATCGTCGACCTGGAGGAAGCCATCGGGGAACGCACATCCGTGCACCTGACCGAGTTCACCGATGGACTCGACCTGGGGACGCGCTCGTGGGGGACGGCGCAGGCCAACCCCGCCGAGATGGCGCGCCGCATCGGCGAGCTCGAAGCGTCCGGGCACGCCGTGACGCTCACGGGACGCGCTCACGGGTCGCTCGCTCGCGTGCGGGAAGTCATCGGGACGACGTCGGCCCAGACGCAGGAGTCCTCGCTCTCGACGGGCTTCGTCTTCGCGCCGGGACGTCTGGCGGTCGCCACCGAGGAGGACGTCTTCGGGACGCGGCGTCACACGCGGTCGGCGCCGCGGTTCACCCAGCGGCGCTCCGATGCGGTTGCCGACGAGCTCGAGCCCGGTGACTTCGCGGTGCATCGCATCCACGGGGTCGGGCGGTACGCGGGCATCGTGCACCGGGAGATCGGCGGCGCCGAGCGCGATTACCTCGTGATCGAGTACGCGGCCGGGGACAAGCTCTTCGTGCCCTCTGATGCGGTCGGCATGGTGGCGCGCTACATCGGCGGCGACGCGCCGCGGATCATGCGGATGGGCGGTTCGGATTGGGCGCGTGCCACGGCGAAGGTCAAGCGCGCGGTCCGCGACATGGCCGGCGAGCTCGTGCGCCTGTACACGGTCCGCATGTCGGTGCCCGGGCGCGCGTTCGGCCCCGACACGCCGTGGCAGCAGGAACTCGAGGACGCGTTCCCATTCGAAGAGACGCCCGACCAGCTGCGTGTCATCGACGAGGTGAAGCGTGACATGGAGCAGGTGACGCCGATGGACCGGCTCGTGTGCGGAGATGTCGGGTTCGGCAAGACCGAGGTCGCGCTCCGCGCCGCGTTCAAGGCGGTCATGGACGGGACACAGGTCGCCGTGCTCGTACCGACCACCTTGTTGGCCGAGCAACACTTCCTCACCTTCTCCGAGCGGTTCCGGCCCTTCCCCGTCACGGTGCGGATGCTCTCCCGGTTCGTCTCGCCGAGCGAGCAACAGGAGGTCCTCCTCGACCTGGCCGCCGGCAAGGTGGACGTCGTGATCGGGACGCACCGGTTGCTCGGCCGAGACGTCGCGTTCGCGAACCTCGGGCTCCTCGTCGTGGACGAGGAACAGCGATTCGGGGTGGCCCACAAGGAGCGCGTGAAGACGATGCGCGCCCAGGTCGACGTGCTGACGATGACGGCGACGCCGATCCCGCGGACGCTCGAGATGGCGCTCGCGGGCATCCGGCAGATGTCGACCATCGACACGCCGCCGGAGGACCGCCAGCCGGTGCTCACGTTCGTCGGCTCCTTCGACGAGGACCTGGCTCTGGGAGCCGTCCGGCGCGAGTTGTTGCGGGAGGGACAGGTCTTCTGGGTCCACAACCGTGTCGCCACGATCGAGCGGCAGGCCCACCGGCTCCGCGAGGCCTTGCCGGATGCACGGATCGCCGTCGGTCACGGGCAGCTGGACGAGGACGTCCTGGAGCGCGAGATGATGCGGTTCTGGCAGCGCGAGGCCGACGTGCTCGTGTGCACCACCATCATCGAGAGCGGCCTGGACGTCCCGAACGCCAACACGCTCGTGGTGGACCGCGCGGATATGCTCGGGCTCGCCCAGCTGTATCAACTCCGCGGCCGCGTGGGCAGGGCGGGCGAGCGCGCGTTCGCGTACATGTTCTTCCCCGCGCAGCGGGAGATGACCGAGGAGGCGCACGCGCGCCTGGCGACGATCGCGCAGCACCAGGCCCTCGGCAGCGGCTTCCAGATCGCCATGCGTGACCTGGAGATCCGCGGAGCGGGGAACCTTCTGGGCGCCGAGCAGAGCGGACACATCGCGGCGGTGGGCTTCGATGCGTACGCCCGCATCTTGCAGGAGTCCGTCGGCGAACTCCGGGGCGCACCGGTGGAGCCCGATCGCGATCTCCGGATCGACCTGCCCGTGAAGGCCTACGTGCCGCCCGGGTGGATCGCACAGGAGTCGCTCCGCCTCGAGCTCTACCGGCGTATCTCGATGGCTTCGGAGCAGGACGTGCTGGACGCGATCCACGCCGAGACGGTGGATCGTTTCGGGGCGCTCCCTGAACAGGTGGAGGTCCTGTTCGCGATCGCGTCCCTCCGCCTGGAGGCCGCGCGGCTGGGCGTGCGAGAGATCTCGACGTTCAAGGAGCAGATCCGGATCTCGCCGGTGGATCTGCCCGAGGCGATGCGCGTGGATCTGGCCGACCGCGTGGAAGGAGCCACCTACCACATGGCCAAGCAGACGCTCAACCTCTCGCCCGGCCGGGTCTTCGGCGCCGATCTGGTGCGGTGGGTGCGAGCGGGTCTGCACGCGGCCCTCGGATCGGTGCCTGCCGCGTAGACTCGGAGCCATGCGGACCTCCTTGCTTCGATCCGTCGCGGCCGGTGGCCTGGTCCTTTCGGCCGCGTGCTCGGGGGCGGCCGCCGCGGCGAGCGTCGCGGGTGCCGACATCAGCGATCAGGAAGTCGCCGCCGCCGCCGGCGTATTCACATCGGTCGCGTCACTGTCCACCTCTCCGTGCGGCGAGGTCGCGACCGAGGGCGACACGCAGGAGGCATCGTGCAACCGGTTCACCCTGGGAGCCCTCATCGGATTCTCGGTCGCGGAGGACTACGCGGCGGCCAACGGCATCGTGCTCACCGACGATGAGGTGACCGACACCGCCGATCGGTTCGCGTTGAACTTCGGGGAGGGCGCCTTGCAGGCAGCGCTGGACGCGAACGGGGCGACCTACGATCAGTTCGTGACGGTCCTGCGCGGTTCGATGCTGCAGCAAGAGGTTGCGGCAGCCCTCGTCGAGAGCACCGTCTCGGAGGACGAGTTGCGCGCGCAGTACGACGAAGACCTCGCGAGCCACGTCATCGTCCAGGCCGATCACATCTTGGTGGAAACCCGCGAGGAGGCCGACGCGGTCTACGCCGAGGTCACCGCACCCGGGGCGACCCGCGAGGACTTCCTCGCGCTCGCCGTGGAGGTCTCGAAGGATCCGGGTGTGGAACAGAACGGCGGTGCGCTCGCTTCGACGCCGGTCTCGCAGTTCACGCCGGGGCTCCGCGAGGCCGTCCTCGAGTTGGAGGTCGACCGGATCTCACCACCCGTGCAGTCGGAGTTCGGGTGGCATGTGATCCACATGGTGCAGAAGGAGGTCACGCCGTTCGAGGACGTTCGAGCCGACCTGGTCGCCTCCCGGGCGGGACCGGCCTTCGCCGAGCACGAACGCGGTCTCCTGGACAACGGCGACATCCAGGTCAACCCGCGGTTCGGACGGCTCGACCCGCAGACCCTCATCGTGGTTCGGATCACGAGCACCGACCCGCTCGCCTCGGCCGAGCCCTCGGGGCCGGTCAACGTCGCCCCGCCCCAGGGATGAGCCAGGACGGGGTGCCGCCCGGACCGGTGCCGTCCTCGCACGGGGGCGAGCATCTGCTCGACCTGGTGCGGGTCCAGGCTCGCCTGCGCGCCCCCGACGGTTGTCCCTGGGACCGGGAGCAGACCCATCGCACGCTGGCCCGCCACCTCTTGGAGGAGACCCACGAACTCCTGGAGGCGATCGACGCGGGCGATGACGACGCGATGCGCGACGAACTCGGCGATCTCCTGCTGCAGGTGACCTTCCATGCGCAGATCGCTGCGGAGGACGGACGCTGGGACATCGACGACGTCGCGCGGGGACTGGTCCGCAAGCTCATCCATCGGCATCCGCACGTCTTCGGCACCACCGAGGTCTCCGGGACCGAGGAGGTCCTCGTGAACTGGGAGCGCCTGAAGGCGGATGAGACCGGGGGACGCACGGGTGTGGGTGAGGGCATCCCGGCGTCGCTGCCGGCCCTCGCCCGTGCGTCCAAGGTGCAGCGCCGAGCCGCGGGCTGGGGGTTCGAGTGGCCTTCGCTCGAGCGGGCGATGGAGAAGGTGCGCGAAGAGTTGGGCGAGTTGGAGGAAGCCGCCGGCGACGCCGATCGAGCCGAAGCCGAGCTGGGTGACGTGCTCCTGGCGGTCGTGGCGGTGGCGCGCCGGCTCGGTCTCGACGCCGAGGCCGCCTTGCGGAGGTCGACGAGCACGTTCGCCGCGCGGTTCGAGGCAACCGCTGCTCTCGCGCAGGCCCGGGGTCTGGACATGGCGTCGATGCCGCCGGCCGGATTGCTGGCCCTCTACGAGGAAGCGCGTACCGGCTCGGACCTTTCGTAGACGCGGAGATCCCACACGACGCGGTGTCGCTCGCGCGCGCTCGGGCGGAACCCCGCGCCGCGGATGCGTGCGTCGGCGTCGGTGAGGTCATGGATCGTGACGCGGAACCCGCGGTACTTCGCGTCGCGTGCCGCGTACCAGACGTTGCCCAAGCGGGCCATCACGCGGTTGTACGCGCCGATCGCGCCGTGATCGACGGGGGCGGTGAGCGCGAACACCTGACCGGCGGCCGGCAAGGTGTTCGCCAGGAGGGCCGACGCGTCTGGGAAGCAGCAGAGGACGCGGTTGAGCACGACGACGTCGGCATGGGGCAGATCGAGGATCGAGCCATCGCCCACCTCGAACGTGGCGCGGTCGGAGACGTCACGCTCCCGGGCGAGGCTCCTCGCGCTCTCGATCGCTCCGGCGCCCAGATCGACACCGGTGGCGCGCTCGGCGCCCCGTTCGATCGCGCCGAGCGCGAGGTCGCCGGTCCCGCAGCCGACATCCAGGAGCGACCGCCCACGGAGCCCGGCGTGCTCGAGCGCGGCTAAGAGCGACGCCGTGACCGCGGCGGCCGTGCCCTTGCGCCGTGCGCGCTTCGCGCCTGCCTTCGCCCATCCGTCGAAGCAGCAGTCGTCGTGATCCTCGCTCACGGGGGTGAGTCTGCACCCGGTTCGGCCGGCGACGCAACACGACCGTACGCGAGTCCCCAGACGCCGAGCATGATCCCCGCTCCGATGAGGGCACCGGCGATCGTGTCGCTCAGGTGGTGGACGTCGAGCGCTGTCCGCGACCACGCCATCAGGGCGATCCAGCCCACGGCGGCGCCCCACAGGGCGCTGCGGTGACGGGTGACCGGCGCGACCAGCAGCGCGACCCCCACCCCGATCTGTCCCGCGTACTTCGCGTGACCTGAGGGGAAGGAGCGCAGGTCGCTGCCGTCGGGACGGAGTCTCCCGACCTCGCCCTTGAGACCCGCGACGAGGAGGTCGGCGACGAGCGACGCCCCCACCCAGATCGCGAGGTCGCGCCACCGCCGCCGTACGGCGAGCCACGAGGCAACCACGGCGCGCACGGCGAACGAGACGGCGTCGCCGCCCAGGACGCCGAGGCCCCGGGCGATCGCGTGTCCGAGCGAGCCCGGTGCCACGACCAGGTCGTGCCACCACGTATCGATCGGCGCCAGGTTCTGCGGGTGCGTCGGGTCGGCCCACACGAGCGCGGTGAACAGGGTGGCGGTGGCGAGCATCGCCAGCGCCGCCCGGAGGTCTCCCCGCGCATCGAGCACGACGCGCAGCCTAGCCTTGGTAGCGTGCGGCCATGCCCGAGGATGAGGTGCGGATCGCGACGTTCTCCCGTTGGTTGGAGGACGCCTCCGCACAGCGCACGGAGCCCTGGCGCTTCGGCACGGCGCTGTTCGATGACGCCTTCCCGAACAAGTGGGACGCGAACTTCCTGCGCGTGGAGCGACCGGTGGGGGAGGCGACGGCCAGCGAACTGGCCGCCGAGGCGGACCGGCGCTGCGCCCACCTGGAGCACCGCGAGTTCATCTTCGCAGACGACGCCGAAGGCGCCCGCCTGGCCGCGGCGTTCGTGGACATCGGCTACACCTCGGATCGTCTCGTGAACATGGTGCTCCACCGCGAGGCCGACCGCTCGGGTCCGCCGGGCGGGGAGGAGGCCACGTTCGAAGACGTGAGCGGCCTGCTCATGACCATCACCGCGCAGGGGTTCCCGAACCTCAGCACGCCGCAGGCCCAGATGCTGGTCGACCATGACCGGGCGCTCGCCGAGCGTGTGGGCGCGCGGTTCTTCTGGTCGCGCGTCGACGGGGTCCCGGCCGGGTGTTGCCAGCTGTTCGAGCACGATGGCGTCGCGCAGGTGGAGAACGTCAGCACGCTCGAGGAGTTCCGCAACCGAGGGCTCGCGCGCTCGTTCGTGGGTGCGGCGATCGATGCGGCACATGCGGGCGGTGCCGACCTCGTCTTCCTCGTCGCCGATGACGCGGACTGGCCCAAACATCTGTACGGCAAGCTCGGGTTCGACGAGGTGAGCCACTTCCGCCAGTTCACACGCCCACCCGCGGGCTCGACCGTCCACTGACCGCGGCGGTAGGGTCGGCGACGCGATGTCCGGCGACGATACGAGAGCACTCGCGGCGACCTACTCGGCCATCGCCCCCGACTACGAGGAGCTGTGGGCTCCCGTGTTGGTGCCCTACACCCGGCAGCTGTTGGATGCTCTCGGCTTCGGGGACGCGGGCAGCGTGCTCGACCTGGGGACCGGCGTCGGGAGCATGCTCGGTGAGCTCGCTGCGCGCGCGCCCGGGGCTCGCGTCGTGGGAGCCGACCTGTCGGAGGGGATGCTGCGCCGGGCTCCGCCGGCCTTCGCGCGGGTCCTGTCCGACGCGATGCGCCTGCCGTTCGCCGACGGCGCCTTCGACGCGGTCATCTCGGCGTTCGTCCTGTTCAACGTGCCGGAGCCGGGGGTGGCGTTCACCGAGGTTCGCCGGTGCACGGCTCCGGATGGCGTGTTCGGCATGACCACCTGGGGCGACGCAACCGATGCGGAGAACGCGCCCGCCCGCGCGGTGTTCGACGAGGAACTCGATCGCGCGGGTGCCGGACCCGACCCCGTCGCCGCCCTCGGATCGGCCCGGGCCGAGATCGGCGCCCCGGACCGGCTCGCCGGCCACCTGGAGGCGGCGGGCTTCGATGAGGCCTCGGTGCGCGTCGTCGCGTTCGAGCATCCCCTCGACACGGAGGCGTTCGTCCGTGAGCGCGCGAAACTCGGTCCGACGGGGCGCAGGCTCGCGAGCCTCGATACGGCTGCGCGCCAGGTGTGCCTCGCCCGTGCCCGCGAGCGGATCGCCGCGCTCCGCCCCGAGGACCTCACCGACCACGACTCCGTGTTGATCGCGACCGCCCACGCCGGCTGAGATACGGGTCGTCGGGGGGCCCTCCGGTAGCATCGGCGGCGATGCCTCGTATCGAGTACGTCCACGCTCGCCAGATCCTCGATTCCCGGGGCAACCCCACGGTCGAGGTCGACGTGACGCTCGAGGACGGAGCCTTCGGCCGAGCCGGGGTCCCGAGCGGCGCGTCGACGGGGGAGCACGAGGCGCTCGAGTTGCGCGACGCCGACCCCAAGGCATGGCGCGGCCGGGGGGTCGCGCACGCCGTGGCCAACGTGAACGGCCCCATCGCGTCGGCCCTGGCCGGCCTCGACGGATCCGACCAGCGCGGCGTCGACCAGACGCTGCTCGACCTCGACGGGACCGCGACGAAGAGCGCCCTGGGAGCCAACGCGGTCCTCGGGACCTCCCTCGCCGTCGCCAAGGCGGCCGCGGGAAGCGCGCGTCAACCGCTGTTCCGCTACCTCGGTGGGCCCAACGCGCACGTCCTGCCCACCCCGATGCTCAACGTGATCAACGGCGGCGCGCACGCCGACAACACGCTGGAACTGCAGGAGTTCATGATCGTCCCCGTCGGCGCGGCCTCGTTCTCCGAAGGGCTGCGCTGGGGCGTGGAGACGTTCCACGCGCTGAAGGAGTTGATCCACGACGCGGGGATGAGCACGGCCGTCGGCGACGAGGGCGGGTTCGCCCCGGAGGTCGCGAACGGCGCCGAGGCGTGCGCGTTCCTCGTTCGGGCTATCGAGGCCGCGGGCCTTGAGCCGGGGTCGGAGATGGCGCTCGCCATGGACCCCGCCGCCTCGGAGCTCTACCGCGAGGGCCGCTATCACCTCGAAGGCGCCGCGCGCAGCGCCGAGGACATGCTCACGTACTGGGCGGACCTGCTCGATCGGTTCCCGATCGTCTCCATCGAGGACCCGCTCGCCGAGGACGACTGGGACGGATGGGCGATGCTCACGCGCGAGCTCGGTGGGCGCGTCCAACTGGTCGGTGACGACCTGTTCGTCACGAGCACCGAGCGCCTCGAGCGGGGGCTCCGCGATGGTGCCTCCAACGCCATCCTGGTGAAGGTGAACCAGATCGGGACGCTCACCGAGACGATGGATGCCATCGCCCTCGCCCGGCGCAACCGCTTCGGCGTCGTCATCAGCCACCGCAGCGGTGAGACCGAGGACGTGACGATCGCCGACCTCGCCGTCGCGACCGATGCGGGCCAGATCAAGACCGGCGCGCCCAGCCGCGGCGAGCGCACCGCCAAGTACAACCAACTCCTGCGCATCGAGGAGGAACTGGGCGAGCACGCCCGGTACGCGGGCGGGTCGCTCCTGTCGGGCGGGCCGCCGGGGGGCGGGGGAGCGTGAGCTCCCGGGCCGCGGCCACTTCCCCTGCCGCGACCCGGGGGAAGGCGGCGACGCCGCCACACACCGCGCACCACGCGCGGGTGCGCTTGACGCCGCGCGCCGCGGTGCTCGTGTTCTCGATGTTCCTGGTCGGGATGTTGGCCATCGCACCGGCCCGGGCCTACTTCGCGCAGCAGGCTCGGCTGGCCGACCTGGAACGTCAGGCCACGGCGTTGGCGAAAAGCAACGAGGCGCTCCGCCTGCGCATCGCCGACCTCAACGATCCCGCCACGCTGGAACGGCTGGCTCGCGAGTGCCTCGGCATGGTGATGCCGGGCGAGACCGGCTACGTCGTGTTGCCCGCCGACGCGGCGCCGACGCCACCGGACTGCGGCTGAGGCTCCTCGAAGGCGAGTTCGACGGCCTCGCAGTCCAGTTCGTAGCCGATCCGCCGGTAGACGCCGTTGGAGGTCGCGTTCGCGAGGTCGGTGTACAGGAAGCAGCTGCGTACCGCGTTCTCGAGGAGCCACGATGTCTGGGCGCGCACGAGCGCGGTCGCGAAGCCACGGCCGCGGTGCTCGGGCGGCGTGTAGACGGGACCGATGCGGATCCCGTTCGGCGTCCGGCCGCCGTGACCGCTGATCGACACGATCGCTCCTTCGTGCTCCCAGAGCCAGAAGCCTCCGCGTCCAGGCTCGTCGTGCAGCCGTGCCCGCGTCGTGGCCGCGGAACGTGCGCGATCGCGAACCGGTTGTGCGATGAGTGCCTCATCCGCGAACGCCTCGACCAGCGGGAGCAGCCGGTCGGCGTCGGCGGCGACGCCCACCCGAGGCGCGCCTTGCGTGCTCGGGACGTCGCGGACCGCCCGGCAGGTGTAGATGCCTTGGGTCATGCGTCGTGTCCACGAGCCGCCCGTCCGGTCGGCCCAGGCTCCGGCGAAGGCCTCCGCCTCGCCGAGGGCGCCGCTCACACCGGGGACGGGCGAGGTGTCGGCGACCGCGGCCTCGACGAGCGCCGCGAGCGCCGCATCCGAGCTCGGCCGGGCGAGGACGAGGTTGTACGGCGGGGTCTGCAGCATCGCGCCGGCCGGCTCGCCCGACTCGAGCGCGAGCCACAGGTGGAACGCCGGGTAGGCGTCCGGCTGGTGGATCAGGGTGTCCGTCAGACCGAACAGCAGGTTGTGGCGAGGTTCGTCACGCCCCAGGAACGGCGTCGCCGCGCTCAGGAACGCCGCCGGGTCGCCGAAGCGCGTGACCTCCATCCGGAGATGATCGCATATCCCGGCCTGCGTTGACGGGCGGGTTGCCTCTCCCGCACACTTGGTGCCTCGCCTGGGGACCGACGCCTCGGGCCACGGACGGAGGGAGAGGCCAGATCGCCATCGAGGTCGGCGCGACCACGCAGGGAGTCGTCGCGCGTATCGAGAACTACGGAGCCTTCTTGCAGCTGGAAGACGGACGCATGGGCCTCGTCCACATCTCCGAGATCGACCGGAACTACGTGAAGGACGTCCGGGAACACCTGCGTGAAGGCGACACCGTCGAAGCCAAGGTCGTGGCGATCAAGGACGACGGCAAGATCGACCTCTCGATCAAAGCCCTCCAAGACCCCGCACCGCCCCGCCCGAGGCGCGGCTCGGATCCGGAGTTCGAGACGATGCTCAAGAAGTTCATGAAGCAGAGCGAAGAGCGCCAGGTCGACTTCCGCCGCGCCACCGATCACAAGCGTCGATAGGTGCCGCCGGAGCTGCGGGGATCTGACCTCGCGGCGGTTCGCGAGCAGTTGGGCCGCGAGCCCACCGTGGCCTTCTCCGTCGCGGCGCGATGTCTCGCCGGTCATCCGATCGTGATCCGCAACGCGACCCGGGACGCGGACGGCACGCCCTTCCCCACCACGTTCTGGCTCACGTGCCCCGAGGCGGTCCGTGCGATCGCACGGCTGGAGTCCGCAGGTGCGATCGCCGATCTCACGGTTCGCTCCTTCGCCGACGTCGCGTTCGCACGAGGCATCGAGGAGGCGCACGCCGAGGCCGCGGAGCTGCGGGAGCGCGTGGAACCCGGATCGGGAGCCTGGGGCGGCGTCGCGGGGACGCGCCGCGGTCTCAAGTGCCTGCACGCTCACTATGCGAACCACCTCGGCGGCGGCGACGACGTCGTGGGACGGTGGGTCGCCGAGCGGGTGGAGCCGGTCCACGGCGTCGCTCCGGACGCGGTGGCCGCTGCGATCGACCAGGGGACCAACTCGTCGCGCCTGTCGGTGCTCGCGCGCAGCGGTGACGCCGTGGTCGAGCTCGCGAGGGACATGACGATCACGCGCCTGGGCCGGGGTGTGGACGCCACGGGACGACTCGATCCCGAGGCCCTGCAGGACACCGAAGCGGTGCTGCGCAGGTACGTACGGCGCGCTACTGCCCTGGGCGCCGCTCGTGTCGCCGTGGGCGCGACCAGCGCGATCCGCGACGCCGCCGACCGCGATCTGTTCGTCGCGGCCGTGCGTGCTCTGACGGGCGAGGACCCCGAGGTGATCGCCGGGGTGCGGGAGGCCGTGCTGTCCTATGACGGCGGTACGCGAACGCTCGAGCCGGGTGACGGGCCCTTCCTCGTGGTCGACATCGGTGGAGGGTCGACCGAATTGGTGTTGGGGCGTGAGCCTGCGGGGGCACCGGACCGGGCCGTCAGTCTGCAGGTCGGTTCGGTTCGCCTCCGTGAGCGGCTCGGGGAGGGGGCGGACCTATCGTCGCTCGATGCCGAGATCGCCCCGCTCCTGCAGGAGGCCGCCATGATCTTGGACGGCGGGGCGCGGACGCTCGTGGGGGTGGGTGGCACACCAGCGACGCTGCAGGCCTGGGCCCTCGGTCTGGACCGCGACGATCCCGACGTGATCCATGGCAGCTCGCTCACGCGCGAGCGGGTCGAGCAGGCTCGCTCGGCGCTGGCGTCGATGACACCGGCGGAGCGTGATGGCCTCCCGTTCATGCCCCCGGGACGCGGTGACGTGATCGTGGCGGGTGCCTCGATCCTGCTCGCGGTGATGGCCCGATCAGGGCTCGACGACGTCCTCGTCTCGGAGACCGACATCCTGGACGCGCTGGCCCGGGAGGCGCTGGACGTCCGGTAACCTGAGCAACCATGCCCAACCGGTCCCGCGAACGGCAGCTCGCCAAGCGATACGCCCAACGGCAGGCGGAGCGTCAGCGAGCCGCCCGTCGCAAGCGCATCTGGGCCACCATGGTGGGTGCCGTCGTGGGCCTCGCGGCGATCATCCTCGGCCTCTCGATCCTCGGAGGCGACGACCCCGGTCCTCAGGCCTCAGGGAGCCCGTCGGCTCCCGTCTCGGCGACCCCGACGGACCCCGCGTCGCCCAGCGGCGCTCCCGGCCTCCCCCAGCGCACCGGCGAGGTGACGCCGCAGGTGCAACCGCCCGCGACGGTTGCGTGCGGGGGAACGGCCCCGGCATCGTTCGGGGAACCCAAGGGTCAGTACGACGCGGCGCCGAAGCCAGGCAAGGTGCTCGCGGACGGCGCCACCTACTCGGCCACGGTGGTGACCTCCTGTGGCACGCTCGAGATCGACCTGCACGCCGAGGACACACCACAGACCGTCGCGGCGTTCGTCTTCTTGGCGCGCGAGGGGTACTACGACGGTCAGACGTTGCACCGGATCATCCCGGGGTTCATGGCCCAGGGAGGCGATCCCACGGGGACCGGCGGTGGAGGGCCCGGGTACCAGTTCGGCGATGAGTTCGATCCCAAGCGGCTGTTCGACGAGACGGGGCAACTGGCGATGGCGAACTCCGGTCCGGGGACGAACGGCAGCCAGTTCTTCATCACCTTCGGTGGTGCCGAGGCGGCCGGGCACCTGAACGGTCTGCACACGATCTTCGGGCAGGTCACCTCCGGGCTGGAGGTGCTCGACCTCATCGCGGCGGCGAGCACCGGCGATCAGGCTGGTACCCCTGCGGAGGCGGTCTACATCGAGTCGATCACGATCGCCGAAACGCCCGGTCCCGATCCCTCACCTTCCGGCTGAGTCTCGAGCCACGCGTCGATCCCGGTGAAGAGCGCCGTCTTCGTCACTTCGTCGGCGAACGACGCGCGGACGCCGTCGCGGGCGATCGCCGCGAGCGTTCCGTCGTCGAACGCCCACGCGTCCCTCGCGGCCGCGTAGACATCGCTCAGCCACGCTCCGAACATCGACGGATCGTCGGAGTTGAGCGTGACCATGACCCCCGCGTCGCGGAGCGTGCGGAACGGGTGTTCCTCGAGCGTTGCGAAGACCCCGGTGGCCACGTTCGAGAGCGGCGAGACCTCCAGCGGGATGCCCGAGGCGGCGAGGTGCTCCATCAACCGGGGGTCGGTCGCCGCTGCGACCCCGTGCCCGATCCGGTCCGGGGCGTAATGCTCAAGGGTTTCCCAGACGTTGCGGGCTCCGGCCCACTCACCGGCGTGCGGCACGCTGCCGAGCCCTGCGTCCTTCGCACGGCGGAACATCGGTCCGAACGGGGCCACCGGTGCGCGTTCGCTCCCGGCGGCGTTCAGCGCGACGACGCCTTTCCCGGCGAACGCCAACGCGACCTCCAGCGTTCGCTCGGCTTCCTCGGGCCCGAGGTCGCGCACGATGTCGGGGCAGAGCCCGACCGTGACCCCGGTGGCGCGCCGCCCCGCATCCAGGCCCCCCAGCAGCGCCTCGATCGGTCCGAACCAGTCCCCGCTCAGGCGCGCCGCGTGGTTCGCCGGGCTGAAGACGGCCTCCGCGTAGCGGACCCCGGTGGCCGCCAGGTCCTCACAGAACTCCTCGCCCATCCTGCGGAAGTCATCCAGTTCGGTCAGGAGCCGGCACATCTCGACGTAGTTCTCGATGAAGTCCAAGGATCCGTCGAAACGCCACCCGTCATCGTCGCGCAGCCCGTGCGGGAGCGTCCCGCCGCCGCGCTCAGCCCACTCGCGGAGCGTCGAGGCGCCGAGCGACCCCTCGATATGGATGTGCAGCTCGGCTTTGGGCAACGTGCGGAGCTCGCGCATCTCCCGATGGTAACGGCGGCGCCCGACTCGCACGGGGGTGGGGCTTCGCCGCCGGCGTGGACCATCGCCGGGTGGTCTTCCTCCGCGGTTGCGTGGGTCGTCCGCGGGTACAGTAGCCGCCTGACCCAGTGGAGGAACCGTGTCGGACCCCTCGATAGCCAAGGAAGAACTGCTTCGTCAGCTGCTTCCGACGGTTGAGACGGCGTTGAACCGTCACCAGACTGCGGCCGTCGAATGGTTCCCGCACGACTACGTCCCGTACGAGCGCGGCCGAAACTACATCGAGGAGCCGTGGGTCCCCTCCGACAGCGACCTCCCCGACATGGCCAAGACCGCGCTCGAGGTCAACCTGCTCACCGAGGACAACCTTCCCTACTACCAATTGGCTCTGTGGAGGACGTTCGGCAACGATGAGGCCTGGGGCGACTGGGTGCGGCAGTGGACGGCCGAAGAGGGCCGCCACGCCATCGCGATCCGCGACTACCTGACGGTCACCCGTGGCCTGGATCCCGCGGTCCTCGATCGCGGACGGATGGATATGGCCCTGCGCGGTTGGTACCCGAACTTCGCCGAGATCGGACCGGTCGACGGCGTCGTGTTCACGACGATCCAAGAGCTGGCGACCCGGATCTCGCACCGCAACACGGGGATGATCACCGACGACCCGGGGGCCGAGCGTCTGTGCGCACGGATCGCCACGGACGAGAACCTGCACTACGTGTTCTACCGCGACCTCGCCGCCGCGACCATCCAGGTCGATCCCTCAGCCGTGATGCTGGCCATCAAGCGCCAGGTGACGAATTTCCAGATGCCCGGTGTCGACATGCCCGGTTTCGCCGACAAGGCGAAGCAGATGGCGCGCGCCGGCGTCTACAACGTGCGGATCCACGTCGAGCAGGTCCTGCGGCCGATCCTGGAGAAGCATTGGCGCCTCGGCGAGATCGAGGGGTTGACCGACGAAGCGAAACAGGCGCGCGAGGACATCTTCCACCACCTGGATCGGCTCGAGCGGATCGCGACACGCCTCGGAGAGTCACTCGGGCCGGTCCGCGTCGACATCTCCAGCGACCCGGTCGGGGACTGAAGCCCCGACCCAGCGTGCGGGGGAACCCGTTACCCTGCCCGGTCATGCAGGCGAACCTCATCGCAGGTCGATGGGTCGAAGGCGCCTCCACGACCACCGACGTGAACCCCTCCGACCTCTCCGACGTCGTCGGCGAGTTCGCGGTGGCGGACGAGGTCCAGGTCGACGATGCGATCGTCGCCGCGGCCGAGGCGGGGCCGGCGTGGGCCGCCGCCACCCCGCAGGAACGCTTCGCGTCGCTCGAGCGGGTCGGGCTCGAACTCGAGGCGCGCGCTCCCGAACTCGGCGTCTTGCTCTCGCGTGAAGAAGGCAAACCGAAGGCCGAAGGTACCGCCGAGGTGCTTCGGGCATCGCAGATCTTCCGGTTCTTCGCAGGCGAGGCGCTCCGAACGGGAGGCGAGCATCTGCGGAGCGTCCGTCCGGGGGTCGACGTGGACATCCTGCGCGAGCCTCTGGGGGTCGTCGGGATCATCACGCCGTGGAACTTCCCGATCGCCATCCCCGCGTGGAAGATCGCACCGGCGCTCGCGTTCGGCTGCACCGTGGTGTGCAAGCCCGCCGAGATGGTCCCGGCCTCGGCGTGGGCCCTGGCCGAGATCATCTCGCGCGCAGGGCTGCCGCCCGGCGCGTTCAACCTCGTGGTCGGCCCGGGCCGCGTGGTGGGGGAGCGGATGCTCGCCGACCCGCGTGTGCGAGGCGTCTCGTTCACGGGCTCACAGGCGGTGGGGGGGCGCGTGGCCACGCAGATGGCGGCGCGGTTCGCCCGTTATCAGCTGGAGATGGGGGGCAAGAACCCGCTCGTGATCGTGGATGACGCGGATCTCGACGTCGCCGTGGACTGCGCCGCGCAGGGAGCCTTCTACCAAACCGGGCAACGGTGCACCGCGTCCAGCCGGCTGATCGTCACCGAGCGGATCCACGATGCGTTCGTCGAGGCGCTCGTCGCGCGCATGCGGACCTTGCGGGTCGGTCACGCCCTGGCCGATGACACCGACATCGGGCCCGTGGTCTCGGCCGATCAACTCGCGCAGGACGAGGACTACCTGAGCATCGGGCGTGACGAGGGTGCCGAACTCGCCTTCGGGGGCGCACGGCTGGAGCGCGAGACCGAGGGTTACTTCTTGGAGCCTGCGCTGCTCATCGAGACCACGAACGACATGCGCGTGAACCGCGAGGAGATCTTCGGACCGATCGCGACCGTGATCCGTGCCGCCGACGCCGAGGAGGCGCTCGCGCTCGCGAACGACACCGAGTTCGGGCTGTCAGCGGGGGTGTGCACGACGTCGCTCAAGCACGCGGCCCGGTTCCGCGATGGCCTGCAGGCGGGCATCGTGACCATCAACCTGCCGACGGCGGGGGTGGATTTCCACGTGCCGTTCGGTGGCACGAAGGGCTCCTCGAGCGGTGCGCGTGAACAGGGCCGTTACGCGGTGGAGTTCTACACCACGGTCAAGACCGCCTACACGAAGCCCTAGAGCGGGGTCGCGATGCCGGGGGGCGCGATCCCGGCGGCGACGGCCCCGGCCGCGGCGGTCTTCAGGGAAGGTCGTCGCTCGCGCGTTTCCCCGTCGTCGACCCTCCACGCGGTGTCACCTTCGCTCGCGCATCAGGAGGTATCGGCCGCCGGAGGCCCCGTTCCTTGACCGTGTTAGCGTCGCGATGCGCCCGGGTGCCGGAATCGGAAGACGGAGGCGCCTTAAAAGCGCCGGCTCGAAAGAGCGTGTGGGTTCGACCCCCACCCCGGGCACAGGTGACGAGTACGAGGGCCTGCCGCGCCGCGCCCTCGTCGATACGGGATGCTCCGTCGCCTATCCGGGCGCGAACGCCCTGCTCGTGAGTTCCACGGCCAAGCCGCCGCCGTCGACGACGAGCGTCGTCCCGTTCACGAACGAGGACTCGTCCGAGGCGAGGAACAAGCAGCACGCCGCCATCTCCTCGGCCGAGCCGGCGCGCTTCATGGGAACGTCGGCCGTGGCGAGGTCGTAGGCCTCCTGGCGACCGACGCCCTTCGAGGCGCCCAACTCGTCCATGGCGCTGTCTCCCATCGGCGTGATCACCCAGCCCGGGCACAGGGCGTTGGCGCGGATCCCTCGCGCGCCGTAGTCGACCGCGATCGCGCGAGCCAGTGCGATCGAAGCGGCCTTCGAGACGTCGTAGGCGGCGGAGATCGGCGCCGCCGCCATGCCGTTGACGCTCGCGACGAGGACGATCGACCCTCCTCCTCGCTCGAGCATCACCGGCAGCGCGGTGCGCACCAGCATCATCGGTCCGTTGAGGTTCGTGTCGAAGGTTCGACGCCAGCCCTCGTCGTCGATGTCACCCACCGAGCCTTCGGCCCCACCCCCGGCGCTCGTAATGAGCACATCGATCCCACCGAAGGTCGAGATGGCCGCCCCCACGGCCGCGACGGCGTGCGCGGGGTCGCCCGTGTCGCCGGCGATGGGGACGCCCCCGACCTCGGCCGCCACCGCCGCGATGGGTTCGGGACGCCGCCCCGTGACGACGATCTTCGCCCCCTCGCGCGCGAACAGCCGCGCCGTCGCGGCCCCGATCCCCGTACCTCCGCCGGTGATGATCGCCACCTTGTCCTCGAGCCTCATCCCAACCCCTCTCGCGCGTGTGACGAGCAGTCTGGCGCAGCATCGCCCCGATGGCAGGTGCTCGCGATCGGGTCGCGGCTCGAGAACCCCCCCATCCCGGCGCGTCCCCCCACGCGGGCCCTCCTGTTCCCTCTATCGAGGAGCCGTCACCTCAGCCTGCGTGATGACCTCGCCGGCGTTCGCGAACGTGAGCGTGACGCCCACGGAGTCGCCCTGCGCGAGGCCCTTCTGCAGACCGTGCAAGAGCACGTGATCGCCGTTCGGGCCGAACATGCCGGTCTCCTCCGGCTCGATGTTCCCGGCACCCACCACCTCGGCTCCTGTCGCGCACGCGCAGCTCGCCGAGAGGAGCCGGTCGGCGGCCTCACCCGCGTTGTGCGCGGAGAACCCGAGGGTCGCGTCGCGGCCCTCGCCGGGGGTGATCGTCGCGCCGAGGACGTGGACCACCGGGCTGACCGCCGGCTGCGTCCCCGGCTGCGTCGTCCCGCCCGAGCACGCGGTGAGCACGAGCAGCAGCCATGCTGCGCCCCCCCGCCTCACACCGCCCCCCGCGCCGTGGAGGCGCGGGTCTCCAGGAACGAGGGCACGACCTCGCAGATCGGTTCCTCGCGCCGATGTTCGATCAGGTCCAGCAGCAGGTCGGCCGCCAGCCGTCCCATCGTCGCGTAATCGAAGGACAAGGTGGTCATGGGGGGCTCCGCCTGGATCGAGCGTCCGGAGTCCATCGTGGTGGCCACGAGCACGTCCTCGGGCACGCCGAATCCGAGGGCCCGCACGATGTGCTGGACCTGGACGCCCAAGACCTCCAGCGGGGCGTAGATCGCGTCCGCGCCGGCGTCGAGCAGCCGCTTGACGCTTGGCACGAGCGTGGCCTCTTCCATCGCGAGGAGTTCCTCGAGGCTGAGGATGACCGCGATCGGGTCGCACCCCTCGCGGTCGCACCATCGCTCGTAGCACGCGATGGTGTCCCGCGAGAACGCGTTCACGGGAGGGATGCTGAACAGGGCGACCCGGCGCCCTCCCCGGCGCAGATGGTCGAGCACATCGCACGTCCCGGCTTCCTCGTCGGGGGTGACCACCGCTCCGGCCCCCTCGTGGTCCAGGTCACGCCCGATGGTCACGGATGGGATCCCGCGGCTCCGTAGAGCGGGCAACGCGGGCTCGCCGATCAGCGGGTCGATCACGATCACCCCGTCGAGCGGCACGCGGTCCCAGATGAGTCCGCTGCGTGAGGGCGGTGCCACGACCAGGGCATGGTCGCGCGCGACAGCTGCGCCCGAGGCCGCGCCGATCAGCGCGGTGTAGTACCCGTACTCGGCGAACCGTGCTCGCGGATCGTCAGGCAGCGAGGCCATGGCGGCGATGAGCCCCGCCCGCCCCGAGACCAGGTTGCGTGCGGCCGGGTTGGCCCGGTACCCGAGACGCTCCGCCACCTCGCCCACACGCTCGCGCGTGGCTGCGCTCAGCCGTCCTTTGCCGTTGAGCGCATGCGAGACGGTGGTCACCGAGACGCCGGCCTCGCGGGCGACGTCCTTGATGCTGACCCGCCTGCTGGTCATGTTCCGGCGATGCTACCGGCCCGTGGCGCCGGGTCCTGATCGGCGTTCAGTCGCGCCTCGTCCGCGCAACCTGCTCGATCAGATCGGCGGCGGTCCGTGCGCCATCGGCAGCCCGGATCTTCTCGCCGCCGCTCGCCACCCTAGAGCGCACGCCTGTATCGCCCAGGAGCCGGTCGACGGCCTCGCGCAGTTCCTCGTCCTCGAACGCGTAGGTGTCGAGGCGGATGCCGGCCCCCGTCTCCTGCACACGCTGGGCGTTGTCGTACTGGTCCCAGAACAACGGCAGGACGATCATCGGCTTGCCGAAATGGAACGCTTCGGTGGTGGTGTTGTTGCCGCCGTGCGTGATGACCAGGTCGCAGCGCGGGATGATCGAGGTCTGCGGCAGCCGGGCGTCTCCCCACATGTTGTCGGGCAGGTCGAACTCGTCGGCGCGAGGGCCCTTGCTCACCACGAAGCGGTGCGGCGAGTCCGCGAGCACCGACACGAGCCGGCGCATCAGGTCCACGTCGGCCGAGCCGAGCGATCCGAGCGACAGGTACACGAGCGCCCCGGGACCCTCGCGCAGCGCGTCGGGGATCTCCCACGCCTCTTCGGTCGTGCGCACGCTCGACTCCAGCCGGTGCCACGTCGGCCCCAAGGGCCGCTGCCTGGGATAGTCGGCCGCCTCGGGGTAGAGGTAGAGGTTCAGGTGCTCGGACGCGTGGATGAACGCGAGGTCCGGCAGCGGCGGCGCCCCGGCATCCACCACGAAGGCGTTGTAGCGCTCCCACGTCTGCCGATGGGTCCGGGCGTACTCGGCGCCGAACGCGTCCCATCTCGATCGGTCCACGATCGGGTAGCCGCTGAACATCGGGGGGATGGCGGGGTCGCGCATCTCGAGCGGGTTGCAGCTCATGATGCGGACCCACGGGGCACCGTGGGTGAGCAGCGCCGGGAACGCGTTCACGTTGTCTTCCACGATCACGTCGGGTTGGGCGCGGTCCAAGATCGCGTTCAGTTGCGGTTCGCAGTAGGTCGCCCCCTCGATCAGCGACGCGAACACCGGCTCGATGAACGTCGCGAGTTGCTCGATGGTCGGCTTACGGAACTCCGGCGCGGTCTCGGTGATGAAGTCGGTCCAGAACTGGCCGGCATCCTGTGCAGCGTCGCCTTCCGGCGGGGGGGCCAGGTCGACCAGGTCCTCCTCGAACCCGAGCGGCTCGAGGCGCCCTTTCCACGATGCCTCGGCGGCGAAGACGACCCGGTGCCCACGCCGCTCCAGGATCTTGCCGATACCGATGCAGTTGTTGGTGGGCCCGTACGCGCTCTCGGGCATGAAGACGATCGTCATGCGTTCGGTCACAGTGCGTCCTCCTTGGACGGCCACGCACCCATCCTGACCTGCTCGGAAAAGCGCTTGCGCGATCTCCAGCGGGGTTCTACCATACCGAGCGTTCCGGCGTTCTCATCCCAGGGGGGTTCCCATGCGTCGCAGGCTCGTCTCGTTCGTTCCCATCCTCGCGCTCCTCGCGAGCGCGTGTGCAACCGCCACATCGAGCCAGCCGGGCGGCTCGCCCACCGGCACGTCGACGGACACGGGCACCCCCGAGCCGCTCGGGGGAACCCTCGTCGTCTCGAATTGGGATCTGTACATGCCCAAGTCCGTGATCAAGGGCTTCGAGGCTGAGACCGGCGTCGAGGTCGAGTACGCCCTGCATACGACGAACGAGGACATCATGGGCAAGCTCACAGCTGCCAACGGGGAGGGCTTCGACCTCGTGTTCGTCTCCGGGCCGTTCGTGGCGCCGCTCGCCAACCTCGGCTACGCGGCCACGCTCGACCACTCGCTGATCCCGAACCTCACCAACCTGTACCCGGAGGCGACGCAGTTGGCGTTCGATCCCGGCAACCTGCATTCCGTCCCGTACACATGGGGCACCACCGGGCTCTGCTACCGCTCCGACCTCGTGTCGTCGGCGCCGACATCGTGGGAGGTCTTCAACACGATGGATGCCGAGACCCACGAGAAGATGACGATGCTGGGGACGGACAGGTGGCTCCTGCAGCCGGCGCTGCTGAGCCTCGGCTACTCGATCAACACGGCCGACCAGGCCGAGATCGACGAGGCGAAGGCCTGGACGGTCTCGGCACGCCAGCACCTGCTGGCGTTCGATGACACCACCTTCTACTCCAAGCTCGTGTCCGGCGAGGCGAGCGTCGTGCAGGCATGGGACGGATGGTGTGAGTACGGGCGCCTGGAGGACCCGGACAACATCTCGTTCACGATCCCGGACGAAGGCAGCGACCTGTGGACCGACACGATGGTCGTGATGGAGTCCTCGGAGAACAAGGCCGCCGCGCACGCGTTCATCGACTACATCCTGCAGCCCGAGGTCGGCAAGGCGATCGTCGAGTTCACCTTCTACAAGATGCCCAACGCCGGCGTGATGGCGGCCGTCGATCCGGCGATCATCGAGGGCTACCCGACGCTGGCGATCTCCTCCGAGGAACTCTTCCAGCAGGAGGTCCAGACGGATCTCGGCGAGGAGGGCACGATCGCGTGGACCGAGGCCGCGACCGAGATCAAGGCCGGCTAGCGCTCGCGTCGTCGCGCGGATGGACGCGGTAGCCGGCCGCCGGGCTCACCGGCGGTGGCCCGCACGCCTGGCCTTCTTGGGGCCGGGCGTGACCTG
>JBBDHX010000029.1:20271-24364 GCA_040880745.1 Actinomycetota bacterium | reverse complement strand
CCCCCCCCCCCCCCCCCCCCCCCCCCCCCCCCCCCCCCCCCCCCCCCCCCGCTACCGTTGCCCCATGCCGGAGCCTGCGGAAACGCTCGAGGTCGAGGGTCACGCGATCAAGGTCACGAACCCCTCGAAGGTCTTCTTCCCCGACGCCGAGGGCGGGCCCATCACGAAACTCGACCTCGTCCGGTACTGGATCGAGGTCGCAGAGGTCGCCCTCACCGGCTGCCGCGATCGGCCCGCCATCCTGCACCGGTTCCCCAACGGCGTCGCCGACGACGGCTTCTATCAGAAGCGATCCCCGAAGGGAGCCCCCGAGTGGGTGCAGACCGCCCTCATCACGTTCCCCAGCGGCCGCACGGCGACGATGCCGGTGATGGCCGATGCGGCACACATCGCGTGGTCGGCCACGCTCGGCTGCCTGGAGGTCAACCCGTGGCCCGTCCGGCGCACCGACGTCGACCGTCCCGACGAGTTGCGGATCGATCTGGATCCGGGCCCGGACGTGCCGTTCGACTGGGTGCGCGATGTCGCGCTCGCGGCCCGCGAGGTCCTCGGCGCCCACGGCCTGTCCGGATACCCGAAGACCAGTGGCAAGCGCGGCATCCACATCAACGTGCGGATCGAGCCTCGCTGGACGTTCACCGAGATGCGCCGCGCGGCGCTGGCGCTGGCGCGCGAGGTCGAGCGCCTCGTGCCGGACATGGCGACCACCGCGTGGTGGAAGGAGGAGCGCCACGGCGTGTTCCTGGATTACAACCAGAACGCGCGCGACCGCACCGTGGCCTCTGCCTACAGCGTGCGGCCGATGGCGGATGCGCGGGTCTCGACACCGATCACCTGGGACGAGGTAGCGACGGTGGACCCCGCCGCGTTCACGATGCGGAGCATCCCCGAACGGCTCCGGCGCGTCGGTGACCCCGGGGCCGGCATCGACGACACCGCGGGATCGCTCGTGCCTCTTCTCGAACGCGCGGCCGAACACGACGCGTCCGGCCTGGCCGATGCGCCGTGGCCCCCGCACTTCGAGAAGGGCGCGGACGAACCGCCACGGGTGGCGCCCTCACGCCGGCGCCGGCCCATCCACCCGTTGATCGAGATCGCGCGAGCGGCGACGAAGACCGAGGCGTTGGAAGGGCTGGAACGCTGGAAGTTGCGGCACCCCGAGGTCGCGGCCCACCTCGAACCATCCGACGTCCTCGTGGACTCGATGCGCGGACGGAGTTCCACCTGGACCCGGATCCGGCTCAACCTGCGCCATGTGCCGGCGGCGGAGCGGCCTGAGCAGGGTCCGCTCGAGGTCGACTACGACCCGTGGGCCGGGGTGTCCTGGTCCGAGGACGAGCCCCAGGACGGCGGGTCCAGCCCCAGCTGACCCCAGGTGCATGACCGGGGATCGCGATCCTCGCGCCACCGCACGAACGTCGCCGCGTGACGCATCCGCCCGTCCTGGATCCGATCGAACGAGACCTCGGCGACCAGCACCGGCTCGAGCGATACCCAGTCCAGCTCCTTGCCCGCCGACCAGCGGCTCTGCCCGCCGGGCTCGCGCATCCCTGTGAAGCTCTCGCCACCGACCAGTGGCGCCAGCACCTGGACCATCTCGCGCCGCTCCGCTGCCTTGAACGAGGACGTATGGCCCACGTAGTGCAGCGTGCCGTCGTCGTCGTGAAGACCCAGGAGCAAGGAGCCGACGCCGTCGCCACCCTTCGCGAGCCGATAGCCGCCCACGACGCAGTCCACGGTGCTCCGATGCTTCACCTTCACCCAGCCACGGACGCCGGGCTCATAGGCCTGGTCGGAGCGCTTCGCGATGATGCCATCCTGCCCGATCCCCGCCTCGTCGGCGAACCACGCCTGCGCCCGGACCAGGTCGTCGGTCCAGGGTGCGAGCGAGAGCGCGGGCCCGCGGGCGATCTCGTCGAGGGAGGTCGGCGCCTCCGCGGCGCCGGACCGGGCCGCGAGACCCGCCAGCCGTTCACGGCGCTCGCTGAGCGGCAGCGACGTGAGATCGTCATCGCCCTCGCGGAGCACATCGAACAGCACCAGCGTCGCGGGGATCTCGCCGGCCAGCTTCGCCACGCGCGACGCCGCCGGATGCAGCCGAAGCTGCAGCAGCCCGAAGTCCATCGCGCCCGGCTGCACGATCACGATCTCGCCATCGGCCACGAAGTCGCCGGCACCGGAGCGCTCCTGCAAGAGCGAGACCAGCTCGATGAAGTACCGCCCCAGCGGACGGCCGTTGCGGCTGGCGAGGGCGACCTCGCCCTCATGCACGGCGACGATCGTGCGGAACCCGTCCCACTTCGGCTCGTAGGTCCAGCCCTGCCCGTGGGGGATCTCCGGCTTCGAGAGCGCGAGCATGGGCGCCGGCAGGTCGCCGGCGATCGTTCGTGCGGGCACGTTCAGGCGTCCTTCGGTGGCCGCCCGCGCCGGCCCGCCCGCACCCGGTCCTGCGCGGGCAGCAGCACCTTGCGAAGGCGCACGTTCTTCGGGGTGACCTCGACCGCCTCATCCTCGCGGAGGAACTCGAGCGCCTGCTCGAGCGACAGGCTCGTCTTCGGGATCAGCCGGACGAGTTCCTCGGAGTTGGCCTTGCGCATGTTCGTGAGCTGTTTCTCCTTCGTCGGGTTCACGTCCATGTCGTCGGCGCGCGCATTCTCCCCGACGATCATGCCCTCGTAGACGTCCTCACCCGGTCCGACGAACATCACGCCGCGCTCTTGCAGGTTCATCAGCGCGAACGTGGTGGTGGCGCCCGTGCGGTCCGCCACGAGTGAGCCACTCGGCCGCGTCCGCAGCTCCCCGTGCCACGGCTCGTACCCCTCGAAGACGTGGTGCAACTGCCCGGTGCCCCGTGTCTCGGTGAGGAACTCGGTGCGGAACCCGATGAGCCCGCGCGATGGCACGATCTGGTCCATCCGCAGCCACCCGGTGCCGTGGTTCACCAACTCCACCAACCGCCCCTTGCGCATGGCGAACAACTGGGTCACCACGCCCAGGAACTCCTCGGGGATGTCGATCGCGACCCGCTCCATCGGCTCATGGAGCTTCCCGCCGATCGTGCGCGTCACGACCTGGGGCTTGCCCACCGTCATCTCGAACCCTTCGCGCCGCATCACCTCGACGAGGATCGCCAGTTGGAGTTCGCCGCGGCCCTGGACCTCCCACGTCTCCGGCCGCTCGGTGTCGAGCACCCGGATCGACACGTTGCCCACGACCTCCTGATCCAGGCGCCCCTTCAGCAACCGGGCCGTGACCTTCGTCCCGTCCTTGCCGGCGAGCGGCCCCGTGTTGATGCCGATCGTCATCGACAGCGAGGGCTCGTCCACGCGCGTCACGGGGAGCGGCCGCGGATCGTCGGGGTCGGCGAGCGTTTCGCCGATCGTGATCTCGGCGATCCCCGCGATGGCGCAGATCTCCCCGGGCCCCGCCTCTTCGGCCTCCACGCGGTCGAGCGTCTCCGTGATGTACAGCTCGCCCACCTTCGCCTGCTCGATCGTGCCGTCGGCCCGACACCAGGCGACCGGCTGGCCGCGGCGGAGCGTCCCGTGGCGCACGCGGCAGAGCGCGAGCCGTCCCACGTACGGGGAAGCGTCCAGGTTGGTCACGAGGGCCTGCAGCGGGTGGTCCTCGTCGTAGGAGGGGGCGGGGATGTGCGCGAGCAGCGTCCGGAACAACGGTTCGAGCGTGGGCTCGAGAGCGTCCGGCGCCGTGCCGCACGTTCCGTCGCGCGCGTTCGCGTAGAGGATGGGGAAGTCGATCTGGTGCTCGTCGGCATCCAGGTCCAGGAACAGCTCCTCGACCTCGTGGACCACCTCGGCGACGCGGGCATCCGGACGGTCAACCTTATTGACGACGAGGACCACAGGGAGCCGGGACTCCAGAGCCTTGCGCAGCACGAAGCGGGTCTGCGGGAGCGGGCCTTCGCTCGCGTCGACGAGCAGCAGGACGCCGTCCACCATCGTGAGCGCGCGCTCGACCTCGCCGCCGAAGTCGGCGTGCCCGGGGGTGTCGACGATATTGATCTTCACCCCACCGTGACGCACGGCCGTGTTCTTCGCGAGGATGGTGATGCCCTTCTCGCGTTCCAGGTCCA
>JBBDHX010000029.1:3661-20261 GCA_040880745.1 Actinomycetota bacterium | reverse complement strand
TCCATCGAGTCCATGACCCGCTCGGCCACGTCCTGGTTCTCCCGGAACGCCCCGGACTGCCACAGCATGGCGTCGACCAGCGTGGTCTTCCCGTGGTCCACGTGGGCCACGATGGCCACGTTGCGGATGTCGTCGCGAGTAGGCACGACCCATGAGGCTACCCGCTCCTACTGGATCCAGCTCATGCAGCAGTGACTGAGCCTCCATCGGTCCTGGTCGGGCCCGAGTTCGAACGTCCCCCCCTGGCCGCAGAGCCCACCGCACCACATCCCGCCGCCGGCACGCAGCTCGTCACCGTGCTGCTCGATCGGTCCGACCCACACGAACATCTGACCCAGGCGGACGTCGTCGAAGGACTCGACGAAACGGATCTCACCCAGGGATGCGAGGCGCTCCTTCAGGTCCGCTTGCTCGGCTTCGGAGAAGGCATCGGGGCACCCCCCAACCTTCGACCCGATCGACCCGGTACTCAACTCGGTGAAGCGGCAGATCTCGCGCTGCACGTAGATGGGGCCGGTCGGCGGGAAGTCCTGGGTCGCGACCACGCGAAGGAGCGACGCGTACAGACGCATGCGCTCGGGAGACGGCTCCGGCGTCGCCGCGTCGGCGTCGAGGATCGACAGCGCGATCCGATCGCCCTCCTCGCGCTCCAGTCCCATCATCTCGATCGCGATGAGGCCGTCCTCGGTGGACGCCGCGTACGCGAGGCATCGCCCTTGCCCGAGCACCTCGTTCCCGCACCCGCCCGCGACGTCGGTCACGAGCGACCACGGGCCGACCTGAGGAACGTCCGGGTCGTACGTCGCACCGGGCTCCGACGCGCGCCACGAGCCGTTGAACCTCAGCAGGATCTCTCGGCAGGAAGCGTCGGTCCAGACACCGCTCGCGTCGCTGCCGTCCGCCGCGAGCTCGGGCCCGAAAGCATGGAGCAGCCCGAACCCGTCCGGGAGCCAACCCGGCAGATACCCGTGCATCAGCCGCGTGAACTCCTCCACGCCGACCTCCGGTCCGGCATCGCGGAGAACCCCGAGCGCGACGGGGCACTCTCGGGGAGCCGGCGACATGATCGCGGAGGGCTCCGGGATATCGAGCGGATCGCCGCCATCCCCGATGGGGAGCACCGATAGGAGGGGCAGCACGACCGCCGCCGCGAGCACGACCGAGACCGCCACGACGCCGGCGTTCGCGAACCTTCGCCTCTGCGATCCACGGCGGAGGACCTCTTCGACCCCCGGCGTGGTCACGTCGAGTCCATCGGCGAGCGACCGCACCATGTTCCTCATCCGGTCCTCCCGCGGCTCATCCATCGAGTGGCTCCCGCGGGAGGTCACGCCGGAGGCGCTCCATCCCCTGATGCGTGAGGGCCCGCACCGTCCCAGGACGCTTGCCGAGCGCGCGAGCCGTGTCTTCGATCGACCAGTCCAGGTGATAGCGAAGTGCGATGACCGCTCGTTGGGACGGGGTGAGCGCGGTCAAGGCCGCGAGCAGTTCCGCATCGGGCGGCTCCGGTCCGGGCGAGGAGGGTTCCGGCTCGGCACGGGCGGGACGGCGACGTCGCGCCGCGGAGATGGCGAGGTTGGTAGCCACCCGATGGACCCACGCCTCGGGCCGGTCGAGGCCCGACACCTTCCGCCAGTGCTGGAACGCCCGCACGAAGGCATCCTGCGCCACGTCCCTGGCCTCCTCGGCGTCGCCCAGGATCAGGTAGGCGGTCCGCGTCACCGCAGGGAAGAACATCGTCCAGAGTTCCTCGAACGCATCGCGATCCATCTCGCTTCCGACTACAACACGCGCGAGGCCGGTCCTGCGCTTAGGGGTCCGGGAGAGCGGGCTGTTTCGCGGTCCGAAAGCAGATGTCGCGTAGGCTGGATACATGCCCGCCCGCACCCGGCTGCCGCTCGCCTTCATCGCGCTCGCGCTCGCCGCATCCGCGTGCGCATCGGCCCCGGACACGTCCTCGGGACCCGTCGGATCGCCATCCTCGGACCAGCCATCGACCTCGAGCCAGACCTCGGGAGCCGCGCCGGTCGTCGAGCTGCTCGACTTCGAGGCACCCCTGCTGGACGGAGGAACGTTCCGCGGGGCCGACCTGGCCGGCAAGGACGTCGCCTTCTGGTTCTGGGCACCCTGGTGAGGCCGCTGCCGGGCCACCGCGCCCGAGGTCGCGCAGGTCGCGCGGCGGTACCTGGAGGATCACGGTGAAGAACTGGCCATCGTCGGCATGGCGGGCCTGGACTCCCCCGGCTCGATGCAGGCCTTCGTGGATGAGTTCGGTCTCAGCTTCCCGCAGGTGGTCGACGAGGACGCCAGCGACTGGGCCCGCTTCTCGATCGCCCTGCAGGGCGCGTGGTTCTTCCTGAACGACGACGGACGCGGCGAGCCGATCCCGTATGACCTCACCGGGGAGCAGCTGGCCGACGCGCTCGACCAGCTGCTCGCCGCCTGATCACTCCGTGACGTTGGCTCCGGACACGAACCGCGTCCACTCGTCCTGATAGAGCTGGTCATCGGCCGGCGACAGCGGCAGCACCGGCTGGCCGTCGGCGAAGTCCTGCTCGCTCACGAGGGTGTTCTCGAGCGTCGGCGGGATGTAGCCCGCCTCCAGGAACGTCGCGCGATCGACGCCCACCAGTGGCGGCTGGAAACCCTCGTAGCCGAAGTTCGTGAGGGACACGTCCTGATCCATGAGGAAGTTCAGGAACACGTGCGCCAGGACCGGGTTCTGCGCGTCCTTGTTCAGCACGATGGTGTCGTTCGCGACCTCCCACCCGCCGGTGGGCGGGTAGTAGTACCCGAGCACGTCGGTGCTCACGCCTTTCGGGAGGTACCACTGCGCGTAGTTCATGTTCCCCGACCACGAGTAGCGCACGTGGCTCACTTCCTCGGCGAGCTTCTGGTAATCGCCCGGTCCCACCTCGACGTTCACCAGATCGATCAGCTCGATCAGCGCATCCGTCGCCGCCGCCAACTCCGCCGGGTCGGTGGAGTTGAAGTCGGTGCCGCCGTTGCGGAGCAGCGCCATGCCGATGGTCTCGCGGTACTCGTTGAGCAGACCGACCTTCCCGGTGTACTTCGGATCCCAGAAGATGTCGAACGGCATGTCGTAGGAACTCGGGTCCTCGACGAAGTCCGACCGGTACCCGATGCCGGTCTTCCACGTGAGGTACGGGAGGGTGTACTGGGCAAGGCCGTCGTACCAGGGATCCTTGAAGTAGTCCCAGATGTTCGTCTCGAAGTTCGGCATGTAGGACTTGTTCCACGGCCGGATCATCTTGCCCCCGACGATCTTGCCGACGTTCTCGATGGTGGGGAAGAAGATGTCCCAATCGACGGTCCCCTGGGTCACCTTGTTCATGGCTTCTGACATGCCGGCGAACTGCGTGTACTCGATCTCGACGCCGAACTCCTCCGTGAACTGGTTCATCACCTTCTTGTAGATGTAGTCGTTCCAGTTGTAGACCCGCAGTGGCCCCGCCTCGAGCGGCAGATCGGACTCGATCGGCGGGATGTCGTCGTAGAGCGGCAGGATGACCGGGGCATCCGGCCGCGCCAGCGGAATCCCGGTCGAGGTCGAGGTGCCGCTCCCGCTGCCGGCGCCGGGGGCGGTGGGCGACGAGGAGTCCCGGCAGGCCGCCAAGATGGCCGCCATCGATGGGACCGCGATCCCCGTGGCCGCGGCGCGGCGCAGGAAGTCTCGGCGGGTGACGGACGGGTGCTCCTTCGGGTGGGTCATGGGTCGGTGCGCTCCCCTCGATCGGTGTCTGCGGGGGGTCTACCCGTCCTGGCGAGACCTGTCAAGGCACACGGGCGCAACCGGGGGTGACCGGGGGTCGCGCGGGTGGGCGCCGCCGCCGCGGTGCTAGCGTCCCGCCGATATGAGGCGGCGGCGGCGCGCACGGGCCGAGGGCAATTCGATGGCTCAGCTCTACCCGCGCGGGTTCTGGCCTGTGTCCTCGGGGGCGGGGCTCCTGTGGCTCGTCGCCTTCTTCGTGGTGGCCTTCTACACCATCGTGTCGATGGCGGGTGGTCTGGTGGATCCGGTCACGGGCGCCGCGCGACCCGAGTGGAACCCCCTCTATTGGGATCGAACCTCGTTCGGCTACGTCATGGACCAGACGTTCTCGTCCTCCGGTGTCTACCGGGTCTTGTTCCTGCGGACCTTCTTCTACGTGTTCAGCGCCGTGGCGCTCTGCGTCGTGGTCGGCTACCCCGTGGCCTACCACGTCTCCCGTCAGCGCGGGCGGCGGCGTGGTCTGCTGCTCGCACTGCTGGTCCTTCCGTTCTGGATCTCCTACCTGATGCGGATGATCGCCTGGGTCGGCCTGCTCAACGACGACGGTCTGGTGAACCGGTTGCTGCAGACACTCGGGATCCTGGGCGAGCCCTACCCCTGGCTCGGGGGCCACGCCGTCACCGTGATCCTGGGTCTGGTCTACGGGTACGCGCCCTTCTTCATCCTGCCGCTGTACGCCTCGCTCGACCGCCTGCAGGGAGCGTTCCTGGAGGCGGCGTGGGACATGGGGGCGTCGTCGTTCTCGACGTTCCGCCGCGTCACGTGGCCACTGTCCAAACAGGGCGTCCTGGCCGGGGTCGCGATCATCATGCTGCCGATGTTCGGCGACTTCTTCACGGCGTACCTGTTGTCGAACGGTCGCCCCTCGACCTCGATGATCGGCAACGAGATCCAGCGGCTGCTGACCGAATCGACCTTCGGCTACGCCCAGGCCCGGGGGGCCGCGCTCGTCACCGTGCTCGCGGTGATCGTGTCGGTCCTGACGCTCTACTACATCGTCTCGACCGCGAAGAGCACCCGGGAGGCGCAGCGGTCATGACCTCCTTGCGGAGTCTGTTCGCGAACCCGTGGCGGCAGCACCGCGGCCTGGCCGTGTGGACGTGGGCATATCTCGCGTGGGCCATCGTGCCGGTGCTCATCGCGATCGGGTTCTCGTTCAACGCCGGGCGGTCGCGCAGCGTCTGGCAGGGGTTCTCGTTGAAATGGTGGACCGGTGACCCGGACCTGTCGCTCCTGCACGACCCGGTCCTCACGAGCGCCATCGGACAGAGCCTGACCCTCGCCGCCGCCACGATGTTGATCGCCACCCCCATCGGTGTCGCCCTCGCGCTCGGGCTCGCGCGGTGGCGCGGCCGCGGCTCGGGCACCGCGAACTTCATCATGCTGCTGCCGCTCGTGACCCCCGAGATCGTCGTGGCGACGGGGTTGTTCTTCGCGTTCGTCTATCTCTACCCGTTCCCCGAGATCGGCACCGGCGCCCAGTTGATCGGTCACGTGACGTGGTCGATCCCCTACGTCGTCGTCGTGCTCCGCGGACGCATCTTCGGGCTGGGTCCCGAACTGGAGGAGGCGGCGATGGACCTGGGCGCACCCCCGCTCGATGCGCTCCGCCGGGTGCTGCTCCCGGTGCTGTCGCCGGCGATCTTCGCCTCGTTCATGATCGTGTTCGCGCTGTCGATCGACGACTTCGTCACGAGCCAGTTCCTCTCGCGCAACGAGGGCACGCAGACCGTACCGATGTTGATCTACTCGTCGGGGCGTACCGCGCCGAACCCGGCGCTCAACGCCACCGCCACGTTGATGCTCGTGATGTCGCTGACCGCGATCGGGGTCGCGGCGATCGGGATGAAACGCCTGGCGGCGCGCCAGGGCGTGGGCGGGGGGGCCGAAGGGGTGGCCGATATCCGGCTCTAGTGCCCGGCGAGCCCGCGACCCACGCCGTCGATGAAATGATGCTCCGGTGGCGAGAGTCTGCCTTCGAGGTAGCCGCGGGCGATCATCGCCTGACCGGTGAACACCGCCGACTCCCAGTACGAGAACGGGCCCGGCCGGTAGCCCGGTGAGGTTACGTTGCGCTGCACCGACTCGCAGGCGCCCCAGTCCTCGCGGTTCGTGATGTCCCAGAACTCGCTCGCGTAGCCGGGGCTGAACCCGGGCTTCTGGAAGGCCTCCTGAGGGAAGTACCAGGCGCACTCGATCCACGTCCGCCCGGCCTCCAGAGGAACGAGCCGGTGGGTCATCACGTAGTCCGGATGCGGGCTGATGAGCAGGTTGGGCATCAGGGACATGTAGCCGACGCGGCGGAGCAGCGGCTCGGGGACGGAGGGGATGGGCACCCCGTCCGACGCGCCGGTGAGCGACATGGTCACGGCGTGGTCGAGCAGGTCCATCGGGCCGCCGAACCACACGCCGTTCGAACGCTCGGGGTAGGCCAGATCGGAATCCGGCGGCGTGACGCGGCAGAGCTCGGGGTGGATCTCGGTGCAGTGGTAGCACTCGCTGTAGTTCTCCACGACGATCTTCCAGTTCGCCCGCAGCTCGTACTCGTGACGAGCCCCGAGCACCAGGGTCCCGGGCTCGTAGTCGTCCACGCCGATCCCCGCGTTGCCGATCCACTCGGCGAAAGGCTGCGCGTCCCCGCTCGCGTTCAGGAAGAGCCAGCCGTGCCAGGATTCGAGCGGCACCTGCACCAGCGGGAAGGACTCCTTGGGGACCTCGAGGTTGAACCGGGGCGTCGCCCGCAGGTCGCCATCGAGCCCGTAGACCCACGCGTGGTAGGGACACTTGATACCGCGCTGCGCCCGATGCTCCCCCACCGGGAGCAACTCATGCCCGCGATGCCGGCAGATGTTGTGGAAGGCGCGCAGGCCGGCGTCATCGCCGCGCACCAGGAGGAAGGACTGGCGGCCCACCTGGACGGCGGTCTGGTCGCCCGTGGCATCCAGGCCGAGGTCCGCCTCGCGGCCCACGCACATCCATCCACCCTCGAAGAAGTGACGGACCTCCCAGTCGAAGACCTCGGGGGAGCCGTAGGCGTCACCGGGCAGCGTGAGGGCCTGGTCATAGGGCTGCAGGACCTGCTCGACCGCTTCGAGGTCAAGGGGCGCGGCGCTGCGGACGCGGGCTGGCATGGCGGTTGAACCTCCGTTCAAGATCGTGGACGCCGATCATAGCCCAGACCGGTCGCTGATCATGAAAACCCCCGGTCAGGGTGGAAGTGGACGATCCCGAACGGCGTTCAGCCCGGGCCGCGGAGCAGACCCAGCAGCGCCGCCTCCCGCTCGGTGGTGAGACCTGCCTGCAGGGGCCACGGGGCACCGCGTTCGTCGTCCCACGCGAGCGTGTCGCGCACGGTCGCGGCCAGCGAACGGGTCCGCAGCCCCGCCGCCACCGCGCGCCCGTTGGAGAACAGGTGGGCGTTCGGTTCGTCCGGCGTGATCATCGGGAACGGGTCATCCTGCTCGCTGGCGATGAGGCCCTGGGCGCGGACGAACGTGTCATCGGCCCAGACGACGTCGACCTCGGCGCCCGTGGCGCCCGCTGCCTCATCGATCACCTCGCCCAGCGTGTGGTCGCCGGGAGCGCCGATGACACTGAACGTGCCGCCGGTGCCGGCCTCGATCAGGTCCAGGACGAACGCGGCCAGATCGCGCGCGTCGATCCATTGCATCGGCTGATCGGCCGGACCGGGGGCGAGCATCCGGCCACCGCGCGCGGCCCGGCGGAGCCAGTAGGTGAACCGGTCGGTCGGATCGTACGGCCCCACGATGTAGCCGGGACGGATCACGAGCGCGCGATCGCCGAACGCCTTCGTCACCTCCAGCTCGGACGCAACCTTGAGCGGCCCGTACGTCTCCCAGGTGATCTCCTCGGTGTCGGGGAAGGGTGCCGCATGGATGTCGTCGTCCTCCGTCGCTTGGGCGCGAGCGTCTTCGCGGTGCGCCGACACCGACGAGATGAAGGCGTAGCGGCCGGCGCCGGCGAACACGGCCGCGGCCTCGCGAAGTTCGCGCGGCACGTAGCCGCAGAAGTCCACGACCGCATCGAAGGTCCGGCCTTCGAGGGTGCCGAAGCCCTCGGCTCGGTCGCCGTGGACATGCTCGGCCTCGGGCCACGGATCGTCGGGACCCGACCCCCGGTGGAAGATCGTCAGGTCGTGGCCCCGCTCCAGCGCCTGGCCCGTGAGAGCCCGTCCCGAGAACCGCCCGCCGCCGATCGTGAGGAGTCGCATCCGCGGGAACCTACCCGAGATCCGATCGAACGCGGGGTTGACAGACGCCGCTTTAGACGTCATAGTGACGTCATCAACGACGGCAGAACGACAGGAGGGAGACGCACATGCACCCCGAGATCACCCGCCAGATCCACCGGATGGAGCACGCGGCACGCCTGGAGGAGGCGGCCCGCTACCGCCGGAGCCTCCGCGGTCGCCACCCCCGGCGCCCCGTCCCCGCGAAGGAGCGTTGATGGACCTCACCCCCCACCTGGAGGCGGTCCGCGCCGACCTGGAGTCCCTGGCCGACGAGCAGACGCTCGCCGGGCTCGCACGGCTCTCCCGCGCCGTGGAGCCCTCGCTGCAACTGCGCCTGCTCGACGTCCTGTGCGAGGCCGCGCTCGAGCTCTCCGGGCAGCTGCCCGGGGGCCACGCCGAGGTCCGGGTCGCCGCACGCGACGCCAACCTGGTGTTCGTCCCCGAGGGTCCCGCCGCACGCGAGGACGCGACCCCCGAAGAGGAGGACGAGGGCGGCACCTCACGCCTCACGTTGCGGATGCCCGATGCGCTCAAGAACAAGGTCGAGGCAGCCGCTGCCAAAGAGGGCCTGTCGGTGAACGGCTGGCTCGTGCGCACGATCGCGCGCGGCGTCGAGGGCCGGCGCCTGGAGATCGAGTTCGGCAAGTCCAAGCGTGGCTCCCGCGTCACCGGGTGGGCCGAGTGATGAAGCGCCTCGAGGCCCAGTCGACCAGCTTCCCCACCCCCGGCGGGGTCCGGATCGTCGTGGATATCCCCAGTGGCATGATCGCCGTGGACAACACCGACACCGACGAGACGCGCGTCGACGTCGAGTCGCGCCGCGGCGGCGTGCTCGAGGTCGCCCACGTCGAGGACCGCGACGGCACATCCACCGTGACCCTCCGTTCGAGGAAGCGCTCGGGCGGCGAGCACGACGTGAAGGTCACATGTCCTACAGGGGCCGACATCGACGTCACCACCGGCTCCGCCGACCTGACCGTCCGCGGCATGGCCGGCTCGATCGCCTTCCGCGCCGGCTCGGGCGACCTCTCCTTCGACAGCGTGGCCGCAGATGTGAGCGTGAAGGTGGGCAGCGGCGACGTCACCGGTCACACCGTCGGCGGCGCCCTCAGCATGCTCGGCGCCTCCGGCGATGTTCGTGTGGGCGAGGTCGGCGGTGACCTCGTGGCCAAGACCGTGTCGGGTGACGCGGCGATCGGCCGGGTGGGGGGTGACCTCACCGTCACGACCGTCTCCGGTGACATCGAGGTCGCCCGCCTGCACACCGGCGTCGCCAACGTGCGCGCGGTCTCGGGTGACGTGGAGGTCGGCATCGCCCCCGGCACCAGCGCGTTCCTCGACCTGTCGGCCACCACCGGTGATACGCGCTCTGACCTCTCGGCCACGGATGGTCCGGGCGAGGGAGACACGCTCGAACTCCACGCGGCCACCGTCTCCGGCGACATACGGGTCAAACGGGCCAGGTCGTAGATGCGCGCGCTCCTTCGCGACCGCTCGTTCCGGCTGCTGTGGGTCGGCCAGACGCTCTCGGCCTTCGGTGATTTCGCCATCTTCTTGGCGGTCGGGATCTGGGCCAAGGAACTGACGGGCTCGAACGCGGCGGCGGGACTCACGATCGTGCCCTTCGCGGTCCCTGCTCTGTTCGGTCCGGCGCTCGGCATCGTCGCCGACCGGTTCCCGCGGCGTCTCGTGATGATCGCGGCGGACGTCGCCGCCGCCGCCGTCATGCTCGGCCTGCTGTTCGTGCACGACCGGGGCGACGTCTGGATCCTCTACGCGGTGTCGTTCGCTTCGGGGACGGTCGTGACCATCTACCAGGGCGCGCGCGCGGGGCTCCTCGCCGGCATGCTCGATGGGGACGCCCTGGGTGACGCGAACGGCTTGCTGCAGTCCTCGGCCCAGGCGATGCGCCTGGGCGCGCCGCTCGCCGGCGCCGGGCTGTACACGTTGCTCGGCGGGCAGGCGGTGGCGCTGCTCAACGCCGGGACGTTCATGATCTCGGCCGTGCTCCTCGCGGCGGTTCGTGCGACCGACATCCAGCGCCGAACGGACACGCTCCGGATCTGGCACGAGACGAAGGAGGGCCTGCGCCACATCTGGACCACACGCGATCTGCGCCGCCTCACGCTGGGGGTCTCGGCGGTCACCCTGCTCATCGGGATGAGCGAGGTGGCGATCTACGCGATGATCGAGGACGGCCTGCACCGCCCCGCCGCGTTCCTGGGGATCATCGGCTCGGTGCAAGGGGTCGGGTCCATCGGTGCCGGCGTCGTGGCGGGGCAGGTCCTGCGCCGCCTGGGGGCGATGCGGGCCATCGCGCTCGCGGCGCTCGCGGCGGGCGTGGCGATCGGGCTGTTCGGGCTCGCCATCCTCCCGCTCGTGTTCGTGGCCTCCGTCGCCGGCGGTATCGCGAGCACCCTGTTCATGGTGGGGTACGTGACACTGATGCAGACGCGGACCTCGCTGGACCTGCAGGGGCGCGTGATGAGCGCGGTGGAGGCGCTGATCACGGTGCCGTTCCTGGTTTCGATCGCGGTCGGCGCGCTGCTGATCACGAGCGTGGACTTCCGTCTGATCTATGCGATCGAGGCCGCCGGGGTCGCGACCGTCGGCATCACCTTCTGGCACTGGGCACGCGAAGCGGCGCCCGCGCCCGTCACCGAGGCCGCCGCTGCTGCCTAAGCCCTAGCGCGGCAGGCTCGGGTGGATCGACCCCTGTCTACGCGGCGGGTTCCATCGCGGCGTCGTAGGCGCCGCTGCGCGCCAGGCCGTTCATCTTCGCGCGGTGCGCGAGGGCCGCCTGGCCGGCGCCGACGTTCGCTGGGTCGCCCTTCCACGCCTTCAGCGAGGGTGCCTGCAACGCGCGCCCATAGGAGAACGACAGCTCCCACGGGAAACCCCCGATCGCGTTCATCTCGTTCAGGCGGCTCGTCGCCTGTTCATCGGACATGCCTCCGGACAGGAAGACGATGCCCGGGACCCCGGGGGGGACGTTCGCGGTGAGACACGCGATCGTGGCCTCGGCGACCGCGCGGTCATCGTCCTGCACGGCGTTGCCCTTGCCCGGGACGACCATGTTCACCTTGAGCAAGCTGCCGGGCAGGTCCACCCGGTGCTGCGCCATCTGGTCGAACAGGACCGCGAGTGTCCGGGAGGTGGCCGACCCACACGTGGCCATGTCGTGGTCGCCGTCCATCAGGATCTCGGGCTCCACGATCGGGACGATGTCCGCCTCCTGGCAGAGCGCCGCGTAGCGCGCCATCGCGTGCATGTTCGCGAGGATCGCGAAGTCGGTGGGGAACGCACCGCCCACGTTCATCGGTGCGCGCCACTTCGCGAATCGCGCCCCCAGTCCGCGGTACTCGGCCAGGCGTTCCCGCAGGCCGTCCAGGCCCTCGGTGACGGTCTCGTCGGGGAAGCCCGCGAGCGGCTTGGCGCCCGTGTCCACCTTGATCCCGGGGATCGACCCCGCCGCCTGCAGGACCTCCACGAACGGCACACCGTCGGTCCCTGACTGGCGCAGGGTCTCATCGAACAGGATCACGCCGCTGATGTGCTCGCCCAGACCCGGGGTCGTGAACAGCATCTGCCGGTAGGCCCGGCGGTTCGCCTCGGTGTTCTCCACCCCGATCGAGTCGAGCCGCTTCTGGATGGTCCCGGTGGACTCGTCGGCGGCCAAGATGCCCTTGCCCGGTGCCACCAGTTCACGTGCCGTCGCGTGCATCACATCGCTCATCGGGGTTGCCTCCTCGGGTCGTGCAGGTCTGTTCCGAGAGCCTAGTCCGCGCCGCCACACGGCGGCCACGCAGCGGCCACGCAGCCGCGCCGAGCCACGCCTGTCTGGTCAGATCGGGCTATGAACTCAGGGTCCGGGGGATGCCGGCCGATGCCCAGGTATGCGCACGAAGGACCATCCGGGCACGGTCCTGCAGGCTTCGTGGCTGGCCACGGCCATCGCGGGGCTGCTCGCGTTCGCGACGCCGGTCACCGCGAGCCTCGCGGGCGAGCGTGCCGCAGGGCCGACCCACCGTGCCGCGGTCACCACGAACCTGACCCTCGATGGCACCGCGTCCGACGTCCTCTCGAACGCCCGGCGACGTCCCGATCCCGCCGCGGTGGTCCCGGCGACCCGCGTCCTGGCCGAACACGAGATCGCGCCCGTGGCCGAGAGCGGACCCGTCCGGGAGTCACACGTGCTGGTGCGCGCTGAGCCCGGGATGGTGGCGCGCGCTCATCCATGGCCCGGCGCGAAGGTGATCGGCTCCGTAGCCGCCGTCTCGCGGTACTACCACGAGCCTCTGGAACTCTGGGTCGAGGAGATGAGCCGCAACCGACGCTGGGGCAGGGTCGAGATCCCCTACGCGTGGCCCCAGCGCGAGGGCTGGATCGAACTCGATGGCCTGCGCCGGCACCGAACCCCGATCACGGTCCGGGTGGACCTGTCCAAGCGCACGGTGCGCGTCTACCGCGGCGACGAACTCCTCCATCGTGTAGCCGGCGCGATCGGTGCACCGGTCTCCCCCACACCGACCGGCGACTACGTCGTGACCGACCGCGTCGCGTTCTCCGCCGGCTCGTCGCTGGGCTCGTTCGCGTTCGGCATCAGCGGGATCCAGCCGAACCTGCCGCCGGGATGGAGCGGCGGGGACCAACTCGCGATCCATGGGACGAACTCGCCCTCGTCGATCGGACAGAGCGTCTCGGCCGGGTGCATCCGGGTCTCGCAGACCGCCCTCGAGGCGTTCCTGCCGCTGCTGCGCCAGGGGACGCCCGTCCTGATCCGACCCTGACGTGCACACCATGTAGGCCTTCCGGCCCCTTGCGCCCCAGTCGACCCCGGGTGTATGAAGCAGGTCCCCTCGGAGGAAAAGTGGCCCCCAGCTCTCGGGAGGGAACCGGATGGGACGGAGGCTACGCCCTCGCCGCGACCGCCTGCGCGAGCAGGACGGAGCGGTCGTCGTCATCGTCGCGCTGTGCATCGTCGCCCTGATCGGGGTCGCTTCGCTCGTCGTGGACCTCGGTGGCGTCTACTTCCGTCGGGTGGCCCTGCAGAATTCGGCCGACGCCGCAGCCTTGGCGGCAGCGAACGCCTGCGGGACCAACCAGGGCGTCTCGGGTGCCGAGGACGAGGCGAACTACTTCACGAACGCCAACTCCGAGGGCGCCATCGTCGAAGCAGGGTTCCCGACGTACGCGCCGATGTGCGATTCCCCCTTCGGTGAGGTGACCGTCCAGGTCGTCCAGGAACAGCCGGTGTTCTTCGCGGGCGTCTTCGGCAGTGACGGAGACACGACCGTCCGCGCGAGCGCCACCGCTCAGTGGGGTGGAGCGGGCGCCTTCGAACACGTCGCCCCGTTGATGATCTCTGCCGACCGCCTGCACGACTGCGACATCCCTCCCGAGCCGAACGAAGAGGTGATCGAACAGATCTGCACCTTCTTCTGGGACAACTCTTCGTCCAACCCCAACGACCCGAATCCGGCGCTCACGAACGCAGAGTGGGGCACGCTCGACCTGAACAACTGGGATGTTGCGACCACCGTGAACTGCAACCAGGCGACGCCGCCTGAGTTCGAGCAGTGGATGTTCCAGGGGTTCCCGGGCGAACTGCCGATCACGCCACCGGAGACATACGTGTGCCGCGGGCAAGGGAACTTCGGCAACTCGTTGAACATGCTGATCGAGGACGCGATCGACGATGAGCTCTCCCTGTACTTCCCGGTGAACGACCCGCTCACGCAGGTCGACCGCGACGGGTTCCCCTGCCAGCCGGGCGATGACTGCTCGGTGGACAAGTACAACATCCTCGGCTTCGCACGGCTCACGATCGTCCAGCTGTGGAGCGGCAAGCAAGAGGCCGAGTCGAGCCCGTGCGCGGAGCGCTTACCCGACTTCGACATGACCGCCAACTCGCGCTGCATGCAGGCGTTGTGGACCGACTATTCCAACGAGGGCCTGGACCCCTCGGAGGGCGAGAACTTCGGGCTCGTGCCCGTGCGGTTGATCGAGTGAGCCCAGACCTCAGCCGCTGTCGCCGAAGGACCGCAGGTCCTGCAGATGCGCTTGGTCGTGGCGGAACAGCGCATCAGGACCCGCCAAGATCCGCCCCAGCCGAACGCCGAGCGCCGTGCGAGAGCGGCGCGTGGGGGGCGCTCCCCATGCGGCCCCGGGGATCGAACGGATGGCCGACAGCAACTCCTCGTGCGTCGCGGACCAGGACGAGAGCGCCTTGGCAACCGAACGTGACCCTTTGCGCTCGACCTCGCCGGCGTTCACCCGCGTGAGCCCGATCTCGCGCAGCGCTCGGTCGATCGGCGCCGGCTCGCCGCGCGACCACGCGTCCAGCGCATCGAGCGCGTGTTCCTCCCACGACTCGAGGTGACCGAGCAGATCCTTCGGTGACCACGTGCCACCGCCGAGTCCCGACGCCGCGATCTGGCGCGTGGAGAGTTTCGCGAGAGCGGCCTCGGTGGATCGCCGGTCCGACTGCAGCAGCCGGATCGCCTCTTCGCGGGGGACGAGCTCGGGCATGACGGCGATCCTACCCCCGGCGCCAGCGCTCCGCTGCGACGAGTTCGGGGACCACCACCTCGGTGAGCAACGCGACGTCGGCCTCGTCGTCGCAGGGGTAGCGGAGCGTGCGGGCGGCATCCGCGTGGGCGTCACCGACGACGAGCACCTCCGCGTCGCGTTCGCGCATCCACGTCATCACGGCGTCATCCGCGCGCGACCCGGCGAACAGCAGCGCGCGGTAGTCCAACGGCTTGGACAGGTAGACGTCCACGTGGAGCCAGTCGCCGCTCTCACACGCATCGGCTTGCAGCCGCGGTCCCTCCCGCAACATCAGCGCGCCTTGTTCGGCGTTGGCGAGGCGTTCGTTCGGCGCGAGGAGGAAGGCGCTCCCGGTCGCCGTGAGGAGGTCGGTGGCATCGGCCAGCCAGGTATCGCGGCGCGCGAGGAGGTCTTCGGTGGCATCGGCCGCGCGCCGGGCGAGGGTTGCGACCTCGCTCGATCGTGCGCCCGTGAGCTGCGCCTCCAGTTGCAGCAGCCGGATCAGCGTGTGCTGGTAGGTGCGACAGGCGACCCCGCCGGTCTCCGTGCCTGCGAGCACGGCGATCTCGTGCGATGCCTGATCGGCGAGCGGCGAGCCGGCCACGTTCGTGAGCGCGAGCGTGGCCGACCCGGCCGCCGCGTGGCGGCCTAACGCGAACACGGTCTCCTCGGTCCGGCCGCCGGCCGAGACGCCGACCGCGAGCGTCCCCGGGCCACCGGGGTGCACGGCCTCGGCGCTCGCGTATTCCGCGATGGCGTCGAGCCCGTGAGCCCGCAGCCGTGCCGCCGCCGCCAGCGCGGCGAACCGCGATGACCCCATGCCCATGAACACGACGCGGCGCACGGCCGCGGGGTCCACCGGCCACGGATCGGCGGGGATCGCATCCGCGAGATCGCGGAGTGCCGCCGGCTTCGCTTCCAGATCGGCCAGGAACGCCACCGGATCCGGCGACCAGGTCATCCGATCGCCGCCAGGAGGTCCGGCATCGCCAGGTCGGGGACGTAGCGCCAGCGCGGGAGGTAGCGCGCGGCGTAGCGGTACTCGTGACATTCCTGCGCGACCTCGAGCGGCAGCAGCAGCCGTTCGTCGAACAGCGCCGCGGGAGCTTCGGCGCGGTAGGCAGCCAAGAACGCTGCGCGCGCGTCCGCGATCCACGCGCGGACGTCGTCGTCGCGGCCCGGCCGGCGCCGTTGGCAGATCCGGCCGACGTGATCGATCGCGCGCGCCATCGACGCGACATCACGGGCCGCGGGGCCGGGCGCCACACGTTCGGCCGCCGGCGCCAGTGGGTTGCCGTCGAAGTCGCTCAACGCATCGCCGCCTTCCCAGCGGAGTACCTGTCCGACGTGCAGGTCACCGTGGATCCGGAGCACGGGTGTATCGCCGGGGAGATCGAGGCCCGCGAGCGCCTCGCGAGCGCTGCCGGCGAGCGCCCGGAGCCGGTCGCCCTCCGCACCGTCGGTGTCGGCGAGGGCGCCGTCGAGGGCCGCGAGCGCGGGGACGAACCACGTATCCGCCGCCGCGGCTGTCACGGGCTCGGGGAGGACCTCGGATGAGGTCGCCATCGCTGCGTGGAACCGGCCGGTCAGTCCGCCGAGCGATGCGGCGTCGAGCACGGGCCACTGCGCATCGCCGTCGAGTGCGCCGAGCAGCGCGTCGACGCACCACTCCCATCCGTCGCGCGCTCCGTGCAGGTAGGTGGCGGCGGTCGCGACGAGCACGTCGGCGTCACCGCCGTCCCACACGAGGGCGCCGAGCGGGGCGGGCATCTCGCCGAAACCCACGGACACCAGATGGGCCGGGAGTTCCAAGCCCGGCTGGGGTCCGGCCGTGGTCCGGGGGTAGAGCTTGAGCACAGCGGCATCGCCCACGACCGTGGACTCGTTCGACTGGTCGGCGTCGATCGCGACCTCGCGGCCCACAGGGGGCACGGACCCGAGCACCACGGGCCGGAACCGTCCCCGCGGCGCGCCGTCGCCGATCACCCGCAGCGCGGCAGCAG
>JBBDHX010000029.1:0-3651 GCA_040880745.1 Actinomycetota bacterium | reverse complement strand
TCGTCAACGGCAAGCTGTACCTGCTCACTGCGGAGCGCGGCAGCAGCGACGCCGTCCCCGGCGACGGCGCGCCGCTCACCGGCGAGCGGCACCACCCAGGAACCGCCGCCCGCGCGCGCCACCGCGATCGCTGCCTCGCCGCCGAGGTGCAGGAGATCGACGACTTCGATCGGGTCATCGGGGAGCGGCAGACCACCGAGGCTCGGCGGCAGCAGGGCCGAGGGATCGCGGTCGGCCAGACGCTGCACCGACGCGAGGTCCATGACGCGGGAGTCTACGGCGGGCCGCCCGGGCGGCCCGTTCGGGATGACCGAAGGTCACATCCACCGGTTCGCAGGCGGCTCTCCTCGTGGCACCGTGCACGGGAGATGTCCGAGGAGTTGATGGAGACGCTGCGCCAGTCGCTGATCGGCGCCAAGAAGGACGAGGGGGTCGCGGCGACCCAGGGGCTCCTGGACGAAGGCGTCGACCCCGTGATCATCCTGCAGGACGCGATGGCCGCGGCGATGTTCACCCTGGGCGCGATGTGGTCACGCGGTGAGGTCTTCCTGCCCGAGGTCGTCGCCTCCGCGTCGCTGTTCAAGATGTGCAACGACCTGGTGGAGCCCGCGCTCCTGGCGGCCGGTGGTCAGAAGCACATCACCGGGAAGGTCATCCTCTGCACGGTCAAGGGCGACCTGCACGACCTGGGCAAGAACATGGTGGGCGCCATGCTCAAGACCGCGGGCTTCGAGGTGACCGACCTCGGCAAGGACACGTCGACCGACACGATCCTCACGGCCATCCGCGAACTGGAACCCGACATCATCGGCATGTCGGCGTTGCTCACCACCACCGTTCCCCAGCAGAAGGTGGTCATCGAGGCGCTGAAGCGGGAGGGCTTGTTCGACAAGGTGAAGGTGATGGTGGGCGGCGCGCCCGTGACGCAAGAGTGGGCCGACGAGATCGGCGCGCATGGGTTCGCGCCGGATGCGCCGCAGGCCGTGAGCCGCGCCAAGGAACTGGTCGGCGTCACCGTCTAACGACGGGTCGAGGCTCGCGGCGAGATCCTCGTGGGCACGTCGAGCACCGACACGGCCGGGCGGCCCTCCACCGCCTCGGCCAGCAGGGCCACGGCCCGCTCCCCCAAGACCGACTGATTCACCTCGAGCGCCGTGAGGGGCGGATCCGTGGTCTGGGCGAACCCGACCTCGCTGATGGTCACGACCATGAGGTCGCGCGGGATCCGGATGCCGTTCGAGCGGGCGGCAGCGAGCAGTTCCACCGCTTGGCGTTCGTAGAGACAGAAGACGGCGTCGGGCAGATCCGGCCGGCGCACGAATGCCTCCGCGGCCGCGCGGAAGTCGGTCTGCGTCGCGGTGGAATCGGCGGGCGCCTCGTGGATCACGGGGGCCACCCCTCGCTCCCGGCACCACAGGCGATAGGAGTCGAGGCAGTCCTCGGTGAAGGTCTCGAACGTCCGGAGCGTGAGCACACCTGCGTGCCGGGCGCCGGCAGCGTCGAGATGCTCCAGGACGGCGCGCGTGCTCGCGTGCCGATCGTTCTGGACGACCAGGTCCAGCGCCGTGCCGTTCGGATCGCGGCCGACGAACACGATGGGCAAACCGCGCGCACGGAGCATCGGGAGCGTGGGATCACCGTCGGCGGGGTCGATCACGATGACCCCGTCCAGAGGCAGCCGGTTCCACGCATCGACCCCTGCCGTCGAGGGCGCCACGACGAGCGCCAGCCCGCGCTCGATGGCCGCGCGCGTCGCACCGTTCACCAAGCCGACGTAGTAGTCGATGTCGGTGAACGCGATCGGCGCGTTCCCGGGCACGGACACGAACGCGGCCACGAGCCCGGTCCTACCCCCGGCCAGGCTCGCCGCCGCGGGGTGCGGCACGTAGCCCAGTTCGCGCGCCACCCCGCGCACCCGATCACGGGTGGACCGGGGGAGACGCCCCTTCCCGGACAGGGCGTGCGAGACCGTGGTGGTCGACACTCCCGCCGCCCGCGCCACGTCCTTGATCCCGACACGGCGAGGCTCGTTCATGCGCCCCCCAACGCCAGGCGGTCCTGCCCGCGAGGACGCGAGACACGCAGCGCCACCGCGATCAACACCAGGGAACCCACGAGCACGATGGTGGCCACCGCGTTGATGACCGGCGTCACCCCGAAGCGGATCCGGCTGTACACGCGGATCGGGAAGGTGATCGACGTCGGCCCGGAGTTGAAGAACGCGATGACGAACTCGTCGATCGACAGCGTGAAGGCGATGAGCGCCCCGGCGACGATGCCCGGCGCGATGATCGGCAACGTCACGAGCCGGAACGTCTGCAGCGGGGTCGCGTACAGGTCGAGCGACGCCTCCTCGACGCGCCGGTCGAAGTAGGCCAGGCGCGTCCGCACGATGGCGGCGACGAAGACCATGTCGAACACGACGTGCGCGATCGCGATGGTGTGCAGCCCCAGCGGCACGCGCATCAGGTTGAACGAGATGAGCAGCGCGATCGCCAGAACGATGTCGGGGATGATGGCGGGTAGGAACAACGCCGCATCCAACACCCGGCTGCGGACCGTGCGATGCAACCCGATCGCGAGCAGGGTCCCCAGGACGCAGGAGATGGCCGTAACCGTGACCCCGACGATGAGTGAGTTCCCCACGGAGGCCAGCAGTTCCCGATCCGCCGCCAGCGCCCGGTACCAGCGCATGGAGAACCCGCCCCACGCGGTGGGCAGCCCCTCGTGGTTGAACGAGAGCGCCACGAGCGTGACGATCGGCAGGTAGAGGAACACCAGGACCACCGCCAGATGTGCGCGGAGCGCCCGGCGCCTACGGACGGCCATCGCCGGCCTCCTGGGTCCGCCGGAGGACCCTCGCTTGGGCCAGCAGTACGACGAGCATCAACACGATCACGCCCACGGCGAAGACGGCCCCGAACGGCCAGTCGCGCGCGGAGAGGAACTGCTGCTGGATGAGGTTGCCCACCATCACGGTCTGCCCGCCCCCCAGCAGGTCCGGGACGATGAAGTTCCCCATGCTCGGCACGAACACGAAGATGCACCCGGCCACGATGCCCGGCGCGACGAGCGGGACCGTGACCTTCCTGATCGTCTGCCAGCGTGTGGCGAACAGGTCCGCGGCCGCCTCTTCCAGGGTCGGGCCGAGCCGCTCGAGCGCGGCGTAGATGGGCAACACCATCAGCGGCAGGTAGGCGTAGACCAGACCCAGCACGACCGCGAAGTCGTTGTAGAGGATGTCAAGCGGCTCATCGACGATGCCTGCGCCGAGTAGCACCCTGTTGATGAGCCCCACCGGGTTCAGCAGGACCATCCACGCGTAGGTGCGGATCAGGAAGCTCGTCCAGAACGGCAGGATGACCAGGAGCAACAGCGGTAGGCGCACGCGCTTGGGAGCGGTCGCGATCGCGTAGGCGGCGGGGAACCCCAGCAGGAGCGCGGCAACCGTGGCGATCCCGGCGATCCGGAGCGAGGTCAGCAGCACCTTCAGGTAGAGGGGATCGAACGCCCGGGCGTAGTTGCGGAGCGTCGGCTCGTAGATGACGCCGCCGTAGGCGCCGCGGCGGAAGAAGCTGTACGCCAGGACGAGCCCGACCGGCGCCAGGAAGAAGACCGCCCACCAGGTCACGCCTGGCCCCAAGAAGGCCA
>JBBDHX010000028.1:15692-24868 GCA_040880745.1 Actinomycetota bacterium | reverse complement strand
CTGCGAGGTGCGCGCCAGGCGTCTCAGCAGGGTTACGGCCGCAACCGCGAGAAGGCCGACGCGTTCGCGGCGACGTTCGACATCCCGGTCGTGTACGACGACTACGCGCGGTTCCTGGCCGACCCGAACATCGATGTGGTCGACGTGCTCACGCCGCACGGCGTGCACCTCGACTACGCGGTGCCCGCGGCCGAGGCGAAGAAGCACGTCGTGGTGGAGAAACCACTCGAACTCGATCTCGAGCGCGCCCGGCAGATCATCGACGCGTGCGAGCGCAACCACGTCACGCTGGGGGTCATCTACCAGATGCGGTTCGGCCGCTGGGAACAGCGGCTGAAGCAGGCGGTGGATGACGGCGAGCTCGGCCGGTTGCTGCTGGTCGACGCGATCGAGAAGGCCTACCGCGAACCGGCGTACTACGCCAACGACCCGTGGCGCGGCACGCGCGAGATGGAGGGGGCCGGGTGCCTGATGACCCAGTCCATCCACATCATCGATCTGATCCAGTGGATCGCGGGGCCGGTCGCGAGCGTGAACGCTCGCGTGCAGACCGCTCGTCACGCGATCGAAGCCCCCGACATGGCGATCGCGCGGCTCACCTACGCGAGCGGCGCCTGGGGTGTCCTGCAGAGCTCGACCGCGATCTACCCCGCGCTGCGGTCGAGGGTCGAGGTCCACGGCGAGCACGGCAGCGTCATCGTGAACCCCGAGTACGACCAGGTGTGCTTCTGGGATGTGCGCGACACCCCCGAGGGTCGGATCGACACCCCCGAGGGCTTCGCCTTCGGCGACATCGCCGATCCGAACGGGTTCCCCGAGGAGCGGCACCGCGTCGTGCTGGCCGACATCCTGCGCGCGATCCGCGAGGGCGGGCAGCCGACGGTATCGGGTGTCGAGGCGTTGAAGTCGCTCGCGATCGTGTTGGCGATCGACGAGTCGTCGCGCCGCGGCGAGGAGGTTGCGGTTCCCGACGTCCTCGACCGGGACGCGATCATCTGAGCACCGTCCGGCCGCACCCCGACGTGAAGAGCTTGCCGGAGCTCGGGGCCCGGACGATCACCGTCCCGCCCGGTCCGGATTGGATCATCGGGGCGGGTGGCCTGGTGTGGGTCGCCGGCATCGCTGGCGGGGTCGCGGTCTTCGAGCCGAGGACGGGCCGGAAGGCCGGCTCGATCTCGCTCGAGGGAGATCTGTGTGGCGCTCCCGACTCGGGGTTCGGGTCGGTCTGGTTCCCGTCATGTGGTCCGGCGGGGATCCACCGGGTGAGCGTCGCCTCGAGACGGCTCGAGGCCACCATCCCGCTCGCGCTCCTTCCGGGCGGGGAGTTCGCGATCGGAACCGGCGTCGGGGGCGTCTGGGCGATCGTCGAGGGTCGCGGCGGCGTCCGCAGCCTCGCTCGGATCGACCCGACCACCAACCGGGTCGAGGATGTCTTCCGGGTCCCGGCGAGCGCCGTGAGCGTCAGGGCCGGGCACGGGAGCCTCTGGGTGGCGGCGCCGAGCGGGGACCGGGTCTTCCGCATCGACCCGATGACCGGCGCGATCGAGGCGGCATCCGAGACCGGTCGAGGTCCACGCTTCCTCGTCCTCGACGACGACGGCGTGTGGGTCCTGAACCAAGGCTCTGGGTCGGTGACCCACATCTCGCCTGCTGCCGACGACATCGCCTCCGTTCCGGTGGACGACGTGGAGATGCACGGAGGGGATATCGCGAGCGGGGCTGGGTCGATCTGGGTACGCGGGACGACCGAGCTCGTGGCGGAGGTCGACCCGATGACCCACGCGGTCGTCGCTCGCTACGGGGCGCCGTCGGTCGGGAGCGCGAGCGTCGCGGTCGTCGACGGACAGCTCTGGATCTCGTCAGGCGCCGAGGGCGTGCTCCACCGGGTCGACCTCACCCGGCGGCCGCGCCACGCACGGTGAGGCTCCGGAGCGAACCTCGGCCGAGCAGGGGTTGCCCCATCTGCTTGCGGTAGCGCTCGTTGAAGTCGTAGAGGAACCGGTCCTGCCGCGGGTAGACGCCGGTCGTGAACGCGCGCACGAGCCCACATCGGTGCGCCTCGTGAGGGAGGCGCTCGAGCGAGTGCTGAGCACGTTCGTCGACCGGGACTACCTGTCGGTTCCCGACGCCGAGACGATCGGCCGCGGGGTGCTCGCGGGCAACGTGCGGCGTCTGCACGGCATCTGAGCTCGGGGGCGGCCCGCTGCGGGGCACGGTCGGCCTGGGTAGGCTTCGGGTCATGCCGGCCGGTGAGTGGAGATGAACTGCGCGGCGTGCGGCACCCCGAACGACGCGGGGCGCAAGTTCTGCATGGAGTGCGGGACGGCGCTCGCGCTCGCGTGTCCGGCTTGTGGGGCGCCGAACCCGCCCCAGAGCAAGTTCTGCGGTGAGTGCGGCTCGGCGTTCACCGACGCCGCGCAAGCCGCCTCCCAGCCGGTAGGAGCCGACATCTCCGGAGCCACCGAACGCCGTCTCGTCTCGGTCCTGTTCCTGGACCTCGTGTCCTTCACGACCATCTCGGAGACCCGCGACGCCGAGGACATGCGCGGTCTGATGGATCGCTACTTCGCCACGGCCCGCGACGTCATCGAACGACACGGAGGCGTCATCGAGAAATTCATCGGCGACGCTGTGATGGCCGTGTGGGGCACGCCTGTCACGCACGAGGACGACGCGGAGCGAGCCGTCCGCGCCGCGCTCGAACTCACCGACGCGGTCGTCGCGATGGGCGCCGCCGAGAACCTCCCCTTGCAAGCCCGTGGTGGCGTGCTGACCGGCGAGGCGGCCACCTCGCAGGGCTCCGGCAACCAGGGCATGGTCACCGGCGACATGGTGAACACGGCCTCGCGCCTGCAATCCGCGGCCGACCCTGGCGAGGTGTTCGTCGGTGAGGCGACCTTCCGCGCGGCGTCGCGCGCGGTCGCGTTCGAACAGGTCGGCGATCTCACGCTGAAGGGCAAAGAGGAGCCCGTGCGCGCGTGGCGGGCGCTGCGCGTGGTGGCGGAGCGCCAGGGCGCCAACCGCATGACGATCGAGCCCCCCTTCGTCGGGCGGAACGAGGAACTGCGCCTGCTGAAGGAACTGCTGCACGCCACCGGCCGAGAAGGCAAGGCGAAGGTCGTCTCGGTGACCGGGATCGGCGGCATCGGCAAGTCGCGTCTGTCCTGGGAGCTGTTGAAGTACGTCGACGGCCTGGCCGAGTCCGTGTACTGGCATCAGGGTCGGTGCCCCGCGTACGGCGAGGGCATCACGTTCTGGGCGCTCGGCGAGATGGTGCGGATGCGCGCGGGCATCGCGGAGAGCGACCCTCCCGGCGTGTCGCGGACGAAGCTCGCCGCCTCGATCGCCGAGCACGTCTCCGACGACGAGGAGCGCCTGTGGCTCGAGCCGCGCCTGGCGTTCCTGCTCGGGCTCGAAGAGCGCCCGCCCGGTGGCCGCGAGGAGCTGTTCGCCGCGTGGAGGACGCTCTTCGAACGGATCAGCGACCGGGGCACCGTCGCGATGGTGTTCGAGGATCTGCAGTGGGCCGATGCGGGGCTGCTCGATTTCATCGAGTCGATGCTGGAGTGGTCGCGGAACCGCCCGATCGTCGTCGTGACGCTCTCGCGCCCCGAACTCGTCGACAAGCGCCCGAACTGGGGAGCCGGCCAGCGGAGCTTCGTGGCGCTGCACCTGGAGCCGCTGCCCGACGACGCGATGGCCGGGTTGGTGAGCGGGATGCTGCCCGGGGCCGACGCATCGGTCACCGAACGGATCGTCGAGCGTGCCGAAGGCATCCCGCTCTACGCCGTCGAGACGATCAGGATGCTCGCCGATCGCGGTGTCTTGCGCGCCGGCGAGGATGCCTACGAGGTCGTGGGCGACCTGGGTGAGCTCCATGTGCCCGAGACCTTGCACGCGCTCATCGCATCGCGCCTGGACGCCCTCGGTGCGCAGGACCGGACGCTGCTGCAGGACGCGGCCGTGCTCGGGACGAGCTTCACGCTCGACGCCCTCTCGGTGGTGGCCGGTGCCGACGCCTCCTCTCTGGAGCCGCGGCTCGCCGGCCTCGTCCGCAAGGAGTTCCTGCAGCACGAGGCCGATCCGCGTTCGCCCGAGCGGGGTCAGTACGCGTTCGTCCAAGGGATCATCCGCGAGGTCGCCTACGGGATGTTGTCCAAGGCCGACCGGCGCGCCCGGCACCTTGCCACCGCACATCACTTCGAGGCGGCTGAGGACGACGAGCTGGCCGGTCTGGTCGCGGCGCACTACGTGGAGGCGCTGCACGCAACCCAGGACGGACCTGACGCCGACGCGCTGGCGGCCCGCGCTCGGGACTGGCTGGGGCAAGCGGCCGAGCGGGCGACCTCGCTGGGTTCCCCGGAGCAGGCTCTCGTCTTCGCGGAGCAGGCGCTCGCGATCACGCCCGGCGGCGCCGCGCGTGCCGATCTGCTCGAGCGCGCTGCCGACGCCGCTCGTGACGCGCTTCGAGCCGACGATCGGATCGCCTACCTCGAGCAGGCGGTCGAGGTCCTCGGCGAACTGGGGGACGTCGACGGACAGGTCGTGTTGATGGGCGCCGCCGCCGATGCCTACGGTGACCTGAACCGCGTCGAGCGCGTCCACACGATCGTCGAGCTGATGGCGCAGCTCCTCGGTGATGGAGGTGGCGTGCGCGCGCGCGCCGAACTCGATCACGCGACCGCGATCGGGCACTATTTCCACGAGGACATGGAGTCGTGCCTGATCTCCATGGACCGAGCGCTCGAGGGCTTCGAGCGCGTCAAGGCCGTCGAACGTTACCAGCGGGCGATCAGCGAGAAGGCCTACGTGCTCTTCCAGGTGGGACGCCGCCGGGAGTCGGCGATGCTCCGCCGCGGGATCCTGGCGATCGCGGCCGAGGAAGGCGACCTGCGTTCGATGGCACGGGCGACAATCGCCCTTGCCCTGTTCGCCGACGAAGGGCGGGAGTCGCTGGACCTCAGCCTCGAGGCTGCTTCCATCTCCAGGCGGGGGGGCTATGGCGGCCCAGAGATGACCGCGATGGCGAACGCGGTGGAGGCCGCGGTCGAGTGTGGTGCCTGGGAGATCGCGGACGAGCTGCTCGCCGACCTCCGAGGTCGCCCCGATCTGCCGTCGGGGCTGGCAGACTACGTCGCGCTCGGCGCAGCACTCCTGGCCGCCTACCGCGGGGGCAGAGCGGTGGCCACCGCCGCGATGGACGGGCTCACCGAGGAGACGACGAACTCCGGTGATCCCACGACGCGTGCGTGGTATCACCGCGCCCTCTCGCTCCTCGCGTTGATGGCCGGAGAGCTCGAGGAGGCGTACACCGAAGGGATGATCGGCGTCGACGCCGAGCCTGCCGGGCCGAACAGGCCGCTCGCGGTGTGGTGCGCGGGGCGCGCAGCTCTTTGGCTACGCGACGCAGGGAAGGCGCGGGTCCCGCTCGAGCGGACGGAGCCCGACGACAGCAGATGGGAGCTGGCGACCCGACGTGGGATCGAGGCCGGCATCGCGGCGCTCGAGGGGCATCCTCGCGAGTCGGCTGCGGCATACGAGAACGTGCTCGCCGGGCGACTCGCGCAGGGTGATCTGTTCTCCCATGCCTTGCTGACGCTGGACGCGGTCGCTGTCTTGCCCGCCGACCTCGTGCCCGAAGGCGCGGTCGAGACGGCACGCGCCTACCTCGAGGAGATCGGCGCCGCGCCCTTGCTCGCCCGGCTCGCGACCGCCGCCGTGTCCGTCGATCGCTGACCTGCCGCGGGTCGGCCCGCCCGCGCCGATGGGGCCGGACGGCCTGACCGGGGCGCGCCCGGCATGCCACACTGCCGCATCGCGTTCGGGAAGGAGACCACTGTGACCACGGTACCGTCGGAGGCTCGGGTGGTGGTGATCGGCGCCGGGATCGTCGGGAACTGCCTCGTCCACCAGCTGGCGTTGCATGGCTGGAAGGACATCGTGCTCCTGGACAAGGGGACGCTGCCGAACCCCGGTGGTTCCACCGGGCATGCATCGAACTTCATCTTCCCGGTGGATCACTCCAAGGAGATGACCGATCTCACGGCCGACAGCGTCCGTCAGTACGAGGAGCTCGGCGTCTTCACGGGCAGCGGCGGGATCGAGGTGGCCCGCACGCCCGAGCGGATGCAGGAGCTGCAGCGCCGCATGACGTCCAGCACCTCGTGGGGGATCGAGTCCGAGCTCCTGACGCCGGCGCAGGTCGTGGAGTTGGTCCCCTACATCGAGCCGGGCATCATCCTGGGCGGTTTCCACACGCCGTCGGTCGGCGTGGTCGACTCGCTCCGCGCCGGCACGCTCATGCGCGAGAAGGCCACGGAACTCGGTGCGCTGAGCATCGTCGCGGGGGCCGAGGTCACCGGCATCGACGTTGAACACGGCCGCGTCACCGCGGTGCGTACGGATCAAGGCACGATCGTGGCCGAGACCGTGGTGATCGCGTGCGGCATCTGGAGCCCCCGGATCGCCGCGATGGCGGGCGCATCGATCCCGCTCACGCCCGCGGTGCACCAGATGATCAGCGTGGGACCCGTGCCGCTGTTCGCGGACACCGTCGGGGAGATCACCTATCCGATCGTGCGCGACGTGGACACGAACATGTACGAACGCCAGCACGGCGGTGACCTCGAGGTCGGCTCGTATGCACACCGCCCTATCCTGATGGCGCCCGATGACATCCCGTCGATCGAGGCATCCGCGCTGTCGCCCACCGAGCTGCCCTTCACGCAGGACGACTTCGATCCGCAGATGGAGCAGGCGCTCGAGTTGATCCCGAGCATCCTGGAGGATGAGCGCGTCCAGATCCGCTACGCGATCAACGGGCTGCTGTCGCTCACACCCGACGGCATGCCGATCCTGGGCGAGACGCCCGAGGTGGAAGGGCTCTGGTCGGCGGCGGCGATCTGGATCAAGGAGGCGCCCGGCATCGCCCGCATGGTCGCGGAGTGGATGACCGACGGCCGCCCCGAGATCGACCCGCACGGCACGGACATCGCGCGCTTCTACGAGCACCAGAGGTCCGCGTTCCACATCGCCTCGCGCAGCGCCGAGGGCTTCAACAAGACCTACGGGATCGTGCATCCGATGGAGCAGTGGTCTTCGAACCGCGACGTCCGTCTCAGCCCGTTCAACGAACGCGAACGCGCGCTCGACGCGGTCTTCTACGAGGCCGTCGGGTGGGAGCGTCCGTACTGGTACGCGTCGAACGAGGGCCTGCTGGGCGAGTTCGGCGACGCGGTGATGCCGCGCGCGGCCGAGTGGGAGTCGCGCTGGTGGTCGCCGATCATCAACGCCGAGCATCTGGCACTGCGCGACCGTGTGGGGCTCGTCGACCTCACCGCGTTCGCGATCTTCGACGTGACCGGACCCGGTTCGCTCGAGTTCATCCAACGGATGGCGGTCGCCCAGATGGACGTGGCCGTCGGACGCGTCGTCTACACACCGGTGCTGAACCCTGCGGGAGGCATCAAGGCCGACGTCACGATCATGCGCCTGGACGAAGATCACTTCCGCATCGTCACCGGCGGCCACTCGGGCATGAGCGACAAGAAGTGGTTCGCGGATCACCTCCCGGCCGATGGGTCGGCGCAGCTGTTCGATGCCACGTCGACGCTCTGCACGCTGGGTGTGTGGGGTCCGAGGGCGCGCGATGTCGTCGGCGCGCTGACCTCCGCCGACGTGTCGAACGCCGGGTTCGGCTTCGCGACGTGCCGCACGATCGAGATGGGGCCCGTGCGTGTGCTGGCGTCGCGCATCTCCTACGTGGGCGAGCTGGGCTGGGAGCTGTACGTGCCGATGGAGCAGGGCGCCCGCCTCTGGGACCTGGTGTGGAACGCGGGGCGCGACCACGGGCTCGTGCCAGTGGGGATCGGCGCGTACGCGGGGACCGCCCGCCTGGAGAAGAGCTACCGCGCGCACGGCAACGAGCTGGACCTCGAGCACGATCTGGTCGAGTCGGGCATGGCCCGGCAGAAGCTGAAGGACGCGGACTTCGTCGGTCGCGATGCCTACGTGCGCCAACGCGAGAAGGACCCCACGCGCGTGCTCTGCACGTTGACGCTGCAGGACGCGACGTCCACGAGCGGCGTGAAGCGCTACATGATGGGTCGTGAGCCCGTCCTGGACACCGACGGCGCGCCGCTCACCGATGCGCTCGGTCGTCGTTCCTACGTCACGAGTGCAGGCTCAGGACCTTCGGTCGGGGCGCACCTGATGATGAGCTACCTCCCACCGTCGGCGGCGGTCGTCGGCACGGCGCTGCAGGTCGAGTACTTCGGAGAGCGCTTCCCGGTGCGCGTCTCCGTGGCCGGGAGCTCGCCGCTGTTCGACCCCGGCGACGCGCGGATGAAGGGGTGAGCGCGTGAACGTCCTTGTGTGCGTGAAGCGTGTGCCTGCGACGGGGTCTCGGATCACGCTGACCGACGACTCGCTCCACATCGACACGAAACATCTGGGGTTCACGGTGAGCCCGCACGAGGAATGCGCGGTGGAGGAGGCGGTGCGCATCATCGAAGCGCACGGCGGCACCTCGGTGGTGCTCACGCTCGGCCCCGAAGAGGCGGTCGAACAGTTGCAGTCTGCGCTCGCCATCGGGATAGAACGCGCGATCCTGCTCGAGAGCGACGCCGACGGGTGGGACGGGGCCGCCACGGCGGACGCGTTCGTGGAAGCCGTGCGGACCGAAGAGGCGGCTGGTACCTCGTTCGGCCTGTTGCTGTTCGGCAACGAGGCGGCGGATTCGGGCGAGTACCAGGTCGGCGTTCGTGTCGCCTACGGTTTGGGCCTGCCCTGCGTGACCGGCGTGAAGGCGCTGGAGGTCCAGGGCGGCACCCTCACGGCTCGGCGCGAGATCGCGGGCGGCTCGGAGGTCTTCGAGGTCGTGCTCCCCGCCGTCGTCACGGTGAAGGAGGGCATCAACCTCCCGCGGTTCGCCTCGGTCCCCGGCCGGATCAAGGCGAAGAAGAAGGAGATCGCCCGCCGACAGCCACCCGCGCCGACACCGGCCGTGAAGACCGTCCGCTTGCGGACCCCTCCCGAGCAGCGGAGCGAGGTGGAGATCCTGGGCCACGGCCCCGACGCGGCGCCCGCGGTCGTCGATCTGCTCGAGCGGCTGGGGGTGGCGGCTCGATGAACCTGGTCGTGGTGGAGCACGACGCGGGCTCGGTCACCGCCGCATC
>JBBDHX010000028.1:12947-15682 GCA_040880745.1 Actinomycetota bacterium | reverse complement strand
CCAACCCTGCCGGGCTATGACCCGACCGGCACGCTGGAGGCGCTGACCTTCGCCCGCGGGCTCGGCGCACCGGTGCACGGCGTCGCGTTCGGCGATAGCGGGGCTTCGGCGCTGACCGCAGCCGGCGTCCACGGGATCCTGGCGGGGACCCACGTATCGATCGACGGCGGGTACGCGCCTGCCGCGTGGGCGCAGGCGATCGCGGATCTGGTCGCGGCTTCCTCGCCTGCGTCGGTCATCGCGGTGGGGACTGATCGGGGTAACGAACTGCTCGCACACCTGGCCGCGAAGACGGCAGCTCCGTTCGTGGCGAACTGCATCGCCGCCGAAGCGAGGCCCGACGGGTGGGCCCTCACCCGGCAGCGGTGGGGTGGGAGCCTGCTCGAGGACGCGACGGTGCGCGGGCCGCTCGTGCTCCTTTCGGTCGCGCTGCACGCCGTGGTGCCCGACGCGGCCGGTGAGGACCGGGAGGTGGCCATCGACGTGGTCGTGCCGGAGGTCGCGTCCGAGGACCTGCGCGCGCAGGCCACCAGGGTCGAGTCGGCCGGCGCCGGCACGCGCTCGCTGGGGGACGCATCCCTCGTCGTGGGCGGCGGCCGGGGCGTCGGCAGCGCCGAGGGGTTCGCGACGTTGGATACGTTCGCGGCGGTCCTCGACGGGGTCGTCGGGGTGTCGCGGGCGGTCACCAGCGCGGGATGGCGGCCGCACGCCCAGCAGATCGGGCAGACGGGCGAACGGATCGGCGCAGACCTGTACATCGCCTGCGGCATCAGTGGCGCGAGCCAGCACATGGTCGGCTGCCGGGGTGCGAAGAAGCTCATGGTGATCAACACCGATCCCGACGCCCCGATCCTGTCCAAGGCCGACTACGCGGTGATCGGCGACCTGCATCAGGTGGTGCCGGCGATCGTCGCGGAACTCGAGCGCCGGCGCGCCTGAGGGGAGGGTACGGGTCACGCCCGGTCTACCGTCGTCGTGGGCCGGCATGGTATGACTCACGCGTGGGTCTGCGCGGGCGCATGACGGTTGGGCGGTGGTTCATCACGGCGGGCTTCGTGACGGCGGCGCTCGTGACCCTCGCAGGTCCGGCGGCCGCGCAGGAGCGGATCGACGCCGACCAGGTGGTCCTGCACGGGACGCTCGTGGTCGCACCCGAAGACTCGGTCGGCGTCGCGGTGATCTTCGACGGGCCCGCGACCGTGCTGGGGACGGTGGAGGAGTCCCTCGTCGTGTTCAACGGCGACGTCGAGATCATCGGGACCGTGCGCGAGGACGTCGTGGTCTTCAACGGCGACGTGGTGGTGCGCTCCGGGGCCACCGTCGGGGGCGATCTCCTCACGGCCTCATCACCGGACGTCGAGGACGGTGCCACCGTCGAGGGGGAGACCCAGACGGTCGCCGGAAGGTTGGACTTCGGCACGATAGGCCTCGCCAGTCGGATCGCGTGGTGGGTCGGCTACTCGGGGTCCACGCTCATCCTCGGCCTCCTCCTGCTGCTGTTCGCACCCGGGATCGACGCCGGCATCGCCCGGACGGTGCGTGAGCGGATGGGTGCGGCGGCGGGCATCGGCGCGGCCTGGTTCTTCCTGCTGCCGGTGGGGGCGATCGTGCTCCTCGTGACCGTGATCGGGATCCCGCTCGGCGTGTTCCTCCTCCTGGCGTTCGCGTTCCTCTACACGGTCGGGTACGTGGCGGGCATCCACGGGATCGGCCGCATGCTCCGGAAGCCGCCCTCGTCGCGCTACGTCGCGTTCCTGGTCGGCTGGGGCATCGCGCGGCTGGTGGCGCTCGTCCCCGTGCTCGGGGGCCTCACCTGGGCGGTGGCGTCGGTGTTTGGGCTCGGGATCATCGCGGTCGCGGCTCGGCGCCGGCCCGTGGAGGAAGCGCGGGACGCCGGCTCCGTACCGGCGCCTCCCACACCGCCGATGCCCGCCTGAGGTCGCGCGGCGCAGGGCGGGAGCGGCTCCATCGCGTACGCGCGCGATGGATACTGCCGACATGGATGCGACCGGACCGCTCCGCGTCTCGCGTTCCATCCTGATCCCCGAGTCGGAGCTGCGCTGGCGCTTCAGCCGGTCGAGCGGCCCGGGCGGGCAGTCGGTGAACACCGCCGATTCGCGCGTCTCGTTGTCATTCGACGTTGCGAACTCTTCGGCGTTGGGGCCGGTGCAGCGCTCGCGCGCGACGGCGCGTCTCGCGGGCCGGCTGGTCTCCGGCGTGCTCACGGTCACTGCCTCGCAGGAGCGCTCGCAGCTGCGCAACCGCGAAGCAGCGCGTGAGCGGCTGGCGGCGGTGCTCGCCGCGTCCGTCGCACCGCCCCCCGCGAAGCGTCGACCGACGAAGCCCACGAAGGGGGCGGTGGAGCGGCGCTTGGCGAAGAAGAAGCGTCGCGGCCGGACGAAGCGCCTGCGGCGCCCCGGAGCAGACGACTGACGGCGTCCTGTTCAGCGAGCAGCGCGGTCGGAACGCTTGCGAGCGAGTGCGCCCGAGGAGGCCCTCACCTTCGCGTCTGCCAGTTCACGCTCTGCGCGCTCGAGCCGTGCGCGCAGATCGGCCACCTCCTTGGTCGCGCGCGCGACGGCCTCCTGATCCTTCATGGCGGTGCGTTCGGCGGCGGCATGCTCGCGCTCGCTGCGTGCGGCGTCCTCCTGACCGCCTCCCCGGCTGCCGGAAGGAGCACGGCGCGGGATCCCCCCGCCGCCCGCGAGGGGGGGGGGCCCCGAGATATAACCGCA
>JBBDHX010000028.1:0-12937 GCA_040880745.1 Actinomycetota bacterium | reverse complement strand
AGCCCCTAGATAACACCCAACCCGGCGTTCACCGCCGGGAGCGCCGTGAAGGTACCCGCGCCGAGGTCGGCACCGGCGGCTTCGTCCACCGACGCGGTCTCCAGCGCCACCGCGAGCCGGTCGCGCAGAGCGGCGGTCGATGAGCCAAGCTCCTGCAGCGCGCCGGCGGCGACCGCGACGAGCGCGGCGACCTTCGCCCGCCGCGCGGCCGTCGCCTCCAGGAGCCGGGCCGCCGCGCCGCGCGAAGACACCGCTGCGCGCTGGGCCGCGCGCAGCTCCCGTCCCGCGTCGAGCAACGACTCCACCTCGTGCGGTGCACGGTCGGCGATCTGGTTGAGCGCCCACACGAGGACGATGGGCCTGCGCAGCACCTTGACCGCGGCCGCGTCGTCGTCTCGGTCTTCGGCTCGCAGGTCGCGCACCAACGCGTCTCGTTCGGCGATGAACGCCGCCGGGGCGACCCGGAACAGCGCGATGGCCTCGATGGGCAGTGGCTTCGCCGGAGCCATCGTCCGAGTATCGCCGGATCAGGGCGTGGGGTCTTGATGGCGGACGCGTTCGTAGCGCACGCCCGCCCATGGCCCGCTCTCGTCCTCACCTTCGAAGCGTTCGATCAGGACCATGCCCACCTTCTCCATGACGCGCCGTGACGGTGTGTTGCCCTCGTCGGCATAGGCCCGGACGATCTCGGCCTCGAGCATCGAGAAGGCGTAGTCCACGAGGGCCCTCACCGCCTCGGTGGCGAAGCCGTTGCCCTGGGCGGCCGGCGAGATCGTGTAGCCGACCTTCATCACGTCGGGTTCGTCCTCGGCGGGGCAGAGCCCGACATCGCCGACCAGCCGGCCACCGTCGCGTTCGCGGACCGAGAACTGGACCCACCCTCCCGGATCACCGGGCAGCCGCGAGAGCATCTCCTCGATATCGGCCCGCACGCGGTCGGGGTCCGTGTGCTCCCATCCCTGGTGGACGTGGACATCGGGGTCGCTCCGGTAGGACGAGATGGCTTCTGCGTCCTCCGGTACCGAGCGGCGGAGCTCGAGCCGGCCGGTGCTGAGCGCGGTGAAATCGGGGTCCGTGCGCATCGGCGGCACAGCCTACCCCCCGTGCACCGGGGTAGGCTGCGCCCGTGGACACCGACGAAGAACGCATCGCCTTGTTCCTGGACTACGAGAACCTCGCCATCGGGGCGCGTGATGCGCTCGGGGGCCTGAGTTTCGATCTCAAGCCGGTGCTCGACGCCCTGGCCGAGCGCGGGCGGGTGATCGCCCGCAAGGCGTACGCGGACTGGTCCTCCTTCGATGAAGACCGGCGCATGCTCACGCGCGGGCACGTGGAGCTGATCGAGATCCCTCAGCGCATGGGGGCTTCGCGCAAGAACGCGGCCGACATCAAGATGGCCGTGGACGCGCTCGAGATGGCGTTCGAGCGGGACTACATCACGACGTTCGTGATCTGCACAGGCGACAGCGATCTCACGCCGCTGGTCCACAAGCTCCGCGAGCTCAACAAGCGCGTGATCGGCGTGGGGATCAAGGACTCGACCTCGGCGCTCTTGCCGCCCGCCTGCGATGAGTTCCTGTTCTACGACACCCTCGAGGGGGTCGACGTCCCGGCGGGTGCCGGGCGGCGCAAGAGCGGCGGTTCGCGTGGCGGGCGTTCGGCCCCGAAGAAGGCCGCCGCCGCGCCGCCCGTGGAAGACGCCGAACCTGTCCCCGAGCGAGCATCGGGCGACATCGACGAACTCGCCGTCCGTGTGGCCCAGACCGTGTCGGGTCTGCAGCGTTCGAGCGGCGGCGCGGTGCTCGCCTCCACGATGAAGCGAGCGCTCCTGCGGAAGGATCCCACCTTCAGCGAAGCCGAGTACGGCTTCCGGGCTTTCGGCGAGTTGATCCGCCACCTGGCCGAGCGCAACGTGATCGAGCTGGCCGAGGGCTCGGCGCGGGGAGACCCCGAGGTCTCCTTGCCGGCACACGGCGGCGAAACGGAGTCCTTCGCGATCCTAGGTTCGGTGGTCGCCGACCTCCAGGCCAAGGGCACGGTCGCCTACCTGTCGGGTCTCAAGAACGCCGTTCGCAAGGTGCAGCCGGGTTTCAGCGAGAAGAAGTTCGGCTACGGCGGGTTCCTGCAGTTCGCGAAGGCGGCCGCGACCCAAGGTGTGATCACCCTGGAGTGGGATGCCGAGGACGGGGACTACGTCCTGGGCGTGCCCGCGGGCTGAGTGCGTTGAAGGTGCGCGTATGAACCCACCCATCGACGAACGCGAGGCTCGGATCGAGCTCGCCGCCGCGTTCCGGCTGGCCGTGATGCTCGACTTCCACGAGGGGATCTCCAACCACTTCTCGATGTTCATCCCGGGTCAGGACGAACGGTTCCTCATCAACCCCTTCGGACTGCATTTCTCCGAGATCACCGCATCGAGCCTGGCGGTCGTCGATATCGAGGGCAACCAGATCAGCGGGGAAGCGCCCTCGACCGGGATCGGGATCCACGCGCCGATCCACCGTCTCCGTGCGGGGGCTCGCGTCGTACTGCACACACATCAGCCGTGGTCCACAGCGCTCGCGATGAAGGATGAGCTGGCGCTCGCACCGATCAGCCAGACCTCGCTGCAGCTGGTCGACCGGATCGCCTACGACGAGGAGTACCACGGGCTCGCCGACCTGCAGGAGGGTGAGCGGCTCGCCAAGGCGCTCGGGGACGCGGAGATGATGCTGCTTCGCCACCACGGGGTGTTGGTGACGGGTGCCGAGCTCGGTCCGGCGTTCGATGACCTGTACATGCTGGAGAAGGCCGCGCAGCTGCAGGTGCTGGCTTCGGGGTTGGGACCGCTCACGCCGATCGACCCCGAGGTCATCGAACGAACGCGGACGGAGATCGCCGACGGACTCGCCGGGTGGGGACGCATCCACTGGGCGGCGCTGCTGCGGATGGTGGAACGGACCCAGCCCGACTTCCGCGAGTAGCCGCGCTCCGGCGCGTGGTAGCCTCCCGCAAGTGAGAGCGATTCTCAAACTCGTTTTCTGCCTGGCGATGGTTGGGCTGCTCCTGGGCGGGTGCTCGGCCCCGCCTCCGGGGACCGGAGGGGACCGGGTGCGTGTCGTGGCCAGCTTCTATCCCCTCGCCTTCGCGGCTGAGCAGGTGGGTGGTGAGGCCGTCTCGGTGATCGACCTGACGCCACCGGGTGTCGAACCACACGACCTGGAACTCGGCGCGGAGGACCTGGAGGCGATCGCGGACGCCGACGTGGTGGTGCTGCTCGGCGGCGGGTTCCAACCGGCGGTCGAGGACGCCGTCGCGGCCGAGGCCACCGGCGCCGTGATCGACGTGATGGACGGCCTCGGACCTCCGCGCATGGACGGACCCGACGGGTCCGTGGACCCTCACGTGTGGCTCGAGCCGGACCTGTACGGCGGGGTCGTGGCCGGGATCGCTTCAGCGCTTCAGGATGCCGGGGTCGACACCTCCGTCGGTGCACCGGCGTTCGCCGCTCAACTGGCCGACCTGGCAGTTGCGTTCGATCGGGGCCTGGCGCCGTGTCAGGGGAAGCTGCTCGTGACGACGCACGCGGCGTTCGGCTATCTCGCGGCGGCCCACGGGCTCCGTCAGGAAGCCATCGCCGGGCTGTCGCCTGAGTCCGAGCCCGACCCGGCTCGTCTGGCGGCGCTGATCGCCTTGATCCGTGAGGAGGGCGTGCGCACCGTCTTCACCGAGGCCCTCGCCTCGCCCGACGTGGCCCAGACGCTCGCCGCGGAGGCCGGCGCGGCGTTCGCGGTGCTCGATCCGCTCGAGGGGCTCGCGCAGGATCGCATCGACGCCGGCGAGGACTACCTCTCCGTCATGCGTGACAACCTGGCGGTCCTGCAGGAGGGGTTGGGGTGTTGACCGAACTCGTGACGGCGCGGGGGCTGGGTTTCGCCTACGCCGGCGAACCGGTCCTGCACGATGTCGATCTCTCCGTGCGCCCGGGGGAGTTCGTGGCGTTGGTGGGTCCGAACGGCTCGGGCAAGACGACGTTGCTCAAGCTCCTGCTCGGTGTGCTGCGCCCCGATACCGGTGTGGTCGAGCTGTTCGGCAACGATCCGCAGGCGAGCGGGCGCCTGGGTTACGTGCCGCAGCGGCCCGCGCTCGCGTCGGAGCTCCCCGCGACCGTGCTCGAGATCGTGGCCACGGGGCGCCTGGCGCGGGGTCGGTGGTGGCGCCGGCCCTCGCGCGCGGACCGTGACGCCGTCTCGCACGCGATCGAGTCGGTCGGTCTGGCCGAGATGGCGCACACGCCGCTGAACGAGCTGTCGGGCGGACAGCAGCAGCGAACGTTCATCGCGCGAGCCTTCGCCACGGAGCCCGACCTCGTGATCTTGGACGAGCCGATCGCGGGGGTGGACGCGGCGTCGCAGCGGCGGTTCCGCGACGCGCTCGTGCACCTGATCGCGGACCACGGGTCGGGCGTCTTGCTCGTCTCACACGAATTGTCGGCGGTGGCCGAAGATGTGGATCGCGTGGTCGTGCTCCGCCGCAGCGTCGTGTTCGATGGGGCGCCCGCGGAACTCGCCGCATCCGGCGTGAGCCTCGGTGTGCACCGCCAAGACCTGCCGTCATGGCTGGAGGAACTCCGATGACGCTGATCGACGTGGCGGGCGTGCCGTACCCGTTCGACCTGGGGTTCATGCAGCGCGCGCTCTGGGCGTGCGCGGCGGTCGGGGTGTTCGCACCGATGATCGGCGTGTTCCTGGTGCAGAAGCGGCTCTCGTTGATCGGGGACGGGATCGGGCATCTCGCGTTCGCCGGGGTGGGCGCGGGCCTTCTCGCCGGGGTCGCGCCGCTGTGGGTCGCGCTCGCCGCCGCGATCGCCGGTGCGCTCGTGATCGAGTGGTTCCGCGGGCGGCGCGGTACGTCCGGGGACGTGGCGCTCGCGATCGTCTTCTACTCCGGCATCGCTCTCGGCGTCGTGCTCGTGAGCCTGGGCGACGGCATGAACGCGAACCTGCTGGGCTATCTGTTCGGCCAGCCGCTCACGGTGCGGGCCTCGGAGGTGGAGGCGATCGTCGCCCTCGGCGCGGGCGTGGGCCTCGTGGTGCTGGTCGTACGCCGTGCGATGTTCTCCGTGGTCACGGACGAGGAATGGTCGGTGGTGGCCGGCCTGCCGGTGCGTGGGCTCAACGCGCTCCTCGCGGTGCTCAGCGCGGTGACCGTGGTCGCGGCGATGCAGATCGTCGGGATCTTGCTCGTGGCCGCGCTGATGGTGCTCCCGGTGGCCGCCGCCCAGCAGGTGACGCGGTCGTTCCGCGCGACGATGAGCATGGCTACAGGGATCGGCGCCGGGTCCGCGATCGTCGGTCTGGGCCTCGCGCGGGTCGGCGGCCTCGCCGCCGGCGGCACGATCGTCCTCGTCGCGGCCGCGACCTACGTCGTGTTGGCCGCGGCGGTGCGGCTGCGCCGTGGCGCGACGAGAGGGGTCGCCGCATGATCACGGGAACGGCCGATGTGCACGCGATCGTCCAGGCACGGCTCCTCGAGGTCGGGCAGCGGTACACGCCGAAGCGCCGTGCACTCATCGAGCATCTGGCCGCAGCGGCCACACCGCCCGCGCTGCCCGACATCATGGCCACCGATCCGAAGCTGCCGCAGTCCTCCGTCTACCGCAACCTCGCGGTGCTGGAGCACGCCGGCGTGGTCCGACGCGTCATCACCGAGGGCGAGTTCGCGCGGTTCGAACTCGCCGAGGATCTCACCGCGCACCACCATCACCTGATCTGCTCATCGTGCGGTCGCGTCGAAGACGTCACCGTCCCGGCCTCGTTCGAGTCGACCATGGACCGCACGCTCGACCGGGTGGCGCGCGAGACCGGGTTCGCCACGGTGAGCCACCGGCTGGATCTGATCGGGATCTGCCGCGCCTGCGCCTGAGCGCGTGCCCTACTCGGTCAGCCGGTACGCGCGGAAGAAGTCGTGCTCGATCGGCAGGATCTCGATGTCGGCGAACCCCGCCTCTTGCGCGTAGCGCCTGAGCGTGTCGGGCCGCATCACGGTGCCTGTCCCGGCCGACCCCGGATGTGACATGCCGTCGGGCAGGCAGATCAGGATGCTCGTGCCGTACATCAGTCGGTCGACGTCGCCCGCGGGCGCCGCGAATCGCTCCTGCACCCGCTCGTCGACCACCACGGCGGAGCCGCGACCCGTGACGAGCCTGTGCATCGCCGCGAGCACCTTCGTGGGGTAGGGCATGTCGTGGATGCACTCGAACGCGAGCGCCAGGTCGTAGCCCCCGCCGGGCTCGGCTTCCGCCGCGTCGCGATCGTGGAACGTGACCCGGTCGGCCACGCCCATCTCGGCGGCGTTCAGGCGTGCCTGGTCGACCGAGGCTTCGTCGATGTCGAACCCGTCGACCGTCGCAGCGGGGTAGGCGAGCGCCATCGCGATCGAGGACCACCCGGTCCCGCAGCCGACGTCGGCCACGCGCCCGCCCGCCTGGAGCGCCTCGTGCACGCCCGGGATCCGTGGCAGCCAGGTGGTCCCGAGCTGGGACAGGAACAGCGGCCGGTTCGTGTCGCCCTGGCCGTGCAGCATGTCCTCGCCGAACCGCGCCCAGCTCACGCCGCCGCCTGTGCGGTAGGCGTCCATGAGCTCGGGCATCACGCCGAAGGAAGCCCCCATCATGCGCGCGAACCCCGTGAGGTAGGACATGCTGTCGCGGTCGGTCAGGACCTCGGCGTGCCCGGGAGGCAGCTCGTAGCGCCGCGCGTGTGGATCCGCCCCGGGGTCGTCCACCTCCAGGTAGCCGATGGCGGCCTGCTGCTCCAGCCACTCGCGGGCATAGCGTTCGGCGACGCCGGCCCGCTCGGCCACCTCGCCCGAGGTCGCCGGTCCGTCCTTCATGAGCGCGGCGTACAGGCCCAGACGATCGCCCATGAAGATCGACGCGATCTCGATGGTGCCGAGGATGGATCCGAAGACGCGCTCCGCGAACGCGCCGGTGTCCTGCGCCATGGCCCTTCAACCTCCCGCGACGGTGTCGGCGGAGCATCGCACCGGCGATGGCGGCTGTGCAACGGTCAGGGGAGCGCGGGCGAGGTCCCGCTCGGGCCGGGTCCATGGCCCTGTCAGGTCGGGCCATCCGTCGCCGCGCGGGGCCTGCCACGGCGGCAGGATAGGGGTGTGGAGTCGGGCAACCGGACCCGACGCGGGACGAGGGGGAACCGATGGACAGGAAGACGTGGGACAGGCTCGTGAGTGGCGCGGGTGCGCTCATCGCGGTGGCGTTGCTGGCTCTTGGTGCCGCGGCGATCTACGGCGGCTCGTTCGGCCAGGACAATGTGCGCGATCGGCTCGAGCCGGAGAAGGTCGTCTTCCCGCCGTTCGAGGCGATGTCGGAGGCGGAGCAGGCCGAGCTCGGCGGGTTCGCCGGCCAGCAGGTGGACACGGGATCGGAGGCAGAGGCCTACGCCCGCTACATCGAGGGGCACCTGGCGTTCGTGAACGACGGCATGACGTACGCAGAGACCAGCAACGCGGCGCGTGCAGAGGGCATCTCCGAGGACGAGGCCGCGGAACTGCAGGGCAAAGCGGACACCTTGTTCAAGGGTGAGACGCTGCGCGCGATCCTGCTGAACGCCTACGGGTGGTGGACCGTCTCGACGATCGCGGTTTTCGCGGGCTACGCGATGGTGGCCCTCGGCGTGGCCCTCGGGGTGTTCTCGATGCTGGGCTTCCGCCACGCGAAGCGGGCCGCGGCATCCGTCTGACCGGGAGGTCCACGGTCAGGTCTTGATGCGTTCTCGTCTCGGGTCGTACAGCGGCTCGAGCGAGAGCGTCACCGGGTAGCGCCGTCCCACGATGTCCAGCTCCCACGAGCCCGACGTGATCTCGTCGTCGGTGATGTCGTGGTCGCGCTCGACCATCGCCAGGCCGACGCTCGCACCCAGGGTGTGGCCGAATGCGCCCACGCGGTTCTCCCCGGCGTGCTCGCCGTCGCGGTAGAGCTGTTCGTCGCCGTACAGGAGCGGCTCGGGGTCCTGCACGAGGACCTGCACCATGCGCGACGTGCGCACGCCGCTGTCACGCTGCTTCACGAGCGCCTCGCGGCCGATGAACCCACCCGGCTTGTCCCAGGCCACCGTGAAATCCAGACCGACGTCGATCGGGGTATCGGAGTTGTCCATGTCCAAGCCGTAGTCGCGGTAAGCCTTCTCGAGTCGGAGCGAGTTGAGCGCGCCCAGGCCTGCGTTCGCGATCCCCAGATCTCGGCCGGCCTCCAGCAGCGCGTCGTAGACGCCGACGGCATGGTCGGTGGGGATGTGCAGCTCCCACCCCAGCTCACCCAGATACGTCACGCGCATCGCGAGCGCCGTCCCGTGGTGGATCTCGACGGGCTGGGCCGTCATGTAGGGGAACACAGCGTTGGACAGGTCGGCGGTGGTGAGCCGCGAGAGCAACTCGCGCGAACGTGGTCCTTGCACCGTGAGCAACGTCCGTGAGGACGACATGTCCGAGATGGCGACGTACGGCAGCCCATCCGCGTGCCGCTCGAGCCACGCGAGCATGCGGCGATGGATGAGGTCGGCCCCCACCACCAGGAAGACGTCCTCGTCCAGGCGCGTGACCGTGACGTCGGTCCAGATGCCCGCGTTCGGCGTGAGCCACTGCGTGTAGACGATCTTGCCGACGGGCACGCTCACGTTCGACACGCTCACGGTGTTGAGGAGCGCCTCCGCGCCCGGCCCCTGCACGATGATCTTCGCCATGAACGACATGTCCATCACACCGACCGCCTCGCGCACGGCGCGGTGCTCCACCGCCTGGGCCTCGAACGACTGATCGCGGAGCCAGCCCTGCGGGCGTTCGTGGGAGACGCCGGGTGCGGCGAACCACTCCGGCACCTCATAGCCCGAGAGCACGATGAAGTCGGCGCCCTCCTCGTCGAGCCGGTGGTGGATCACCGAACGCCGCGCGCCGCGGCCGGTTCGCGGACGCCACGATGGGAACGCCGCATCACCGAAGAGCGATCCCAGCAACTCGGGGGCTCGCTCCGCGCGGTAGGAGCGGTTCGCCATGAACGGCATCGTGCGGTCGAGGCAGAGGCCGGTGAGGTCGATCGACGGCTCCCCGTTCGCGATCCAGTCCGCCATCAACGACCCCACCCCGCCCGACAGCAATATCCCCAAGGAATTCAGCCCGCATGCCGCGAAGAACCCACGCACCTCCGGGGCCTCGCCAAGCAACGGTCCGTTGTCGGATGTGAATGACTCCGGTCCGCAGAAGAAGGTCCTGATCCCGGCTTCGTGCAGCGCGGGGAAACGGTCCATCGCGTTGGACAAGAACCCCCCCATGCGATCCCAGTCCGGCGGCAGGACGGCGAAGCCGAGGTCCTGAGGGATCTCGTCCAGCGACCACGCCGCCGCATCGGGTTCGAACAGGCCGACCAAGATGCCGCCGGCCTCCTCACGGTAATAGCCATAGCTGTCGGGATCCTCCACCACTGGCAGGTCGGGATGGGCCCAGTCCAGCGGTTCGGTGATCAGGTAGTAGTGCTCGGCCGCTTGCAGCGGCACGCTCACCCCGGCGAGCGCGCCCACCTGGCGGCCCCACATCCCCGCCGCGTTCACCACGGTGTCGCACTCCACGATGCCCTGATCCGTGATGACGCCGGTGATCGCCCCTCGCGCCGTGGTGAACCCGGTGACGGTGACGCCCTCGACGATGGTGGCGCCACCCATCCGGGCCCCCTTGGCGTAGGCCTGGGTGACGTCGGCCGGGTTGGCACGGCCCTCGTCGGGGACCCACGCGGCCCCCAGCACGTCATCGACCTTCGCCGTCGGCCAGTGCCGGGCGACCTGGGCGGGTCCGACCATCTCGACCGGCACGCCGTATGCCGCCGCGAAGACCGACTCCCGGGTGATCGTCTCCAGGCGTTGCGGCGTGGTGGCCAGGTGCAGGTGCCCGATCGTGCGGAACCCCGTGTCCTGTCCGGTCTCTTCGTGCAGGCGAGGCAGGAGGGCGGTCGTGTAGCGGGACATCCACAAGAAGGACTCCGTGGGCATGCCCGCGCTCGTGATGAGACCGGCCGCGTGCCAGGTGGTCCCGGCCGTCAGCTCCTTGCGCTCGAGCAGGAGCACATCATGGATGCCGAGCTTGGTGAGGTGGTAGGCGATGCTCGTGCCGATGGCACCGCCGCCGACCACCACGACCCGGGCCCTCGAGGGCAGTGCGTCGGACACGAAGGGGTGCTCCTTCCTTGCACGTGGATAGGCGTTGGCGCATGGTACCGGGGGAGCGCCGCGGGGCGTGAGCGCGAAAGGGGTCACGGTGTGATCGGTACCGACTGGTTCTTCGTCATCTTCCGCCTCATCCACATCTCTTCGGGGGTCGTGTGGGTGGGGATGGTCTTCTTCTTCGTGTTCTTCCTGCAGCCCAGTGCAGCGGCGATCGGACCCGCAGCCGGACCGATGATGGGGCAGTTGCTGGGCGTGCGGAAGCTGGTGGATCGGTTGCTCATGCTCGCCGCCGCGACGGTCGCGGCGGGGTTGGTCCTGTATGTCGAGCACGCTGTGGACGCCGGGCTCGGCACGTGGCTGGGGAGCGCCTACGGCCTCGGCCTCACCATCGGCATGGTGACGGCGATCGCCGCGATGGGCATCGGTGCTTCGGTCACGCGGCCCAACGTACGCAGGCTGATGGCGATCCAGCAGGAGGTCGCCGCATCAGGCGGCCCACCGAGCCCCGAGCAGGGCGCGCGCATCGGGTTGATCCAGGGCACGCTCAAGGCGGCCGCGCGCATCTCGCTGGGGTTGCTGGGGATCGCGACCGTGACGATGGCGACCGCGCGCTACTGGTAGGGGCTACTCGACCGGTTCGGCGAGCGCCGCGACCTCGGCGGCCATCGCTTGGCGCTCGCCGAGCATGTTCTCGAGGTCGCCGCCTTCGAGCGGCTTCGCGAAGAGGTAGCCCTGTCCGAGGTCGCACTTCAGGGCGAGCAACTTGTCCAGCTGGTCCGGGCGCTCGATGCCTTCGGCGACCGGCTTGAGGTTCAAGATCGCGGCCAGTTCGATCACCGCGGCGGTGAGCGCCGAGGATTCCCCACCGTCGGTGACGCCGTCGATGAACGACTTGTCCACCTTCAGGATGTCGACCGGGAAACGCCGCACGTAGTTGAGCGAGGAGTACCCGGTCCCGAAGTCGTCGATCGCGAGCAGCACGCCGAGGGTCTTCAACTCGGTCAGCCTCGCGATGGCCATCTCCATGTCCTGCATCATCACGGACTCGGTGATCTCCAGGGTCAGCGTGGAGGGGTCGATGCCGGTGTCCGCGAGGATCTGGCGGACGTCATCGACGATCTCGGGGCGCGCCACCTGGCGGGCCGAGAGGTTGACGGCCATGTGCAACGGCGGGTCGGTGGGGTAACGCGCCTGGAGCTCGGCGGCGTACCGGCACGCTTCCAGCAGGACCCAACGGCCGATCGGCACGATGAGCCCGGTCTCCTCCGCGAGCGGTATGAAATCGAGAGGTGGCACGATGCCCCGCTCGGGGTGGAACCAGCGGATGAGAGCCTCGACGCCGGAGATCCGGCCCGTTTCCAGTTCGATCACGGGCTGGTAGAAGAGGCGGAACTCGCCGTGCTCGAGCGCGCGCTGCAAGGAGGCCTTCAGCTCGAGGCGCTTGAGCGCCGTGTCGTGCATCGCCGGTTCGAACAGCTGATAGCGAGACTTGCCGTTCTCCTTCGCCATGTACATCGCCACGTCGGCGTTGCGCAGGAGTTCCTCGGCGCCGTCGGCCACGACGTCGCCGGGCTCGGCGACGGAGATCCCGATCGAAGCGCGGGCGAACACCTCGGTGCCGTCCAGAGTGAACGGCTCCTCCAGCATCTCGAGCACGCGCTGCGCCACGTCGGCCGCCGTCATGCCCTCGTCGTCCTCGAGCAGGACCGCGAACTCGTCCCCACCCAGGCGCGCGGCGGTGTCCGCCGTGCGGAGGTTCCCGAGCAACCGCTCGCTCAGTTCTCGGAGCAACTGATCGCCGGCGGCGTGGCCGAGCGAGTCGTTGATCGTCTTGAAGTCATCCAGGTCCATGAACAGGACCGACACCGGCTTGTCGTCGCGGGCTCGCCGCTCCAGCGCGTGGCTCACCCGGTCGCGGAACAGGGCACGGTTGGCGAGCCCCGTGATCTGATCGTGGAAGGCCTGGTGGGACAACTGCTCCTCGAACTCCTTGCGCTCGGAGATGTCGCGGGCATTGAGCACGATGCCCTTCACGTTCGGGTCGTGCAACAGGTTCGTCCGGAGCGTCTCCACGGTGCGAAGGCCGCCGTCGCGGTGCGCAACCCGGAACTCGGTGAGACCCGTGTGACCCTCGCCCTCGGCCATCGTGGTCAGGAAGGTCAGCACGCGGCCTCGGTCCTCCGCGGGGATCAGGTCGGAGAACCGGGTCCCCTCCAAGGACTCGGCTGGGATGCCGAGGACCCGCTCCGCGGAGGGGCTCGCATACGTGATCGTCGTGTCCGGGTCGATCAACATGACCAGGTCCGAGGAGTTCCTGACGAGCGACGCGAAGCGCTCCTGGCTCTGCTGGATCAGCAGGTCCTCGGTGAGCGCCGCGCTCTCGAGCGCCAGAGCGACCTGCGAGGTGAGCGATTCGAGCGCGTCCTCGACCGTCCGCGGAAGCGATCCGGACAGGCTCACGACCATGATCCCGGAGAGCACGTCGCGGATGGACATCGGAGCGACGAACGCGACCGTGTGCTCCGCCGGCAGGCTGAGGGGGTCGCGCAAGACGCTCTCGCCGATGCCGACCCGGTAGCCCAGGCCCCCCGCTAGGCGGTCGCGCTTCCAGCCTTGGAGGACGTCGAGCGAGATCCCCGCCGGACCGACCGTGGCGTTGCCACCGATCGTCGACACGATGTGGAGTTCGCCCGTCTCAGGGTCGGTCTCGCAGATCCGGACGCAGGCGT
>JBBDHX010000027.1:0-25318 GCA_040880745.1 Actinomycetota bacterium | reverse complement strand
CTCGCGGCCGGCACCGGGGATTGGGCCGTAGGCCCGGGCCGCGTGCCCGCAGCGTGGGCGGTGGTGGATTCCACGGCGACCGGACGGTTCCGCGTCCTGTGGATCGTGGACGACGACGGCGCCTCGTTCCCCGCGCCCGGCGGCGATCCCGATGGGCTCGTCGAGGCGGGTGATGCTTCGCTCCGTTTCGCTCTGACCGACCGGAGCGGCGTCCTCGCCGTGGACATCGGCCGGCCGCTCGTCGGCCCCGGCGCCGACGCGTTGCGCGCATCGTTGGCAGAGATCGTCTCGGGCACGACGACGCACGGAGGGGCACTGCTGGCTCCGTTCGGTATCCGCTACGTGGTCGCCGATGAGTCGCGATTGGCGGGGTCCGCACGTGTCGCGCTGGACGCGCAGACCGACCTCGATCTGGTGCCCTCGTCGGGGTTGCTGATCTGGCGGAGCGGATCCGCGCTCCCTCTCGCGGGCGTCGCCGCGACGACCCCGGCCGAGGATCGCCTCGTGATCTCGACACGTCGGGGCGACATCCAACGTCTCCCCGCGCTCGCGACCGCCCCGCTCCGCCGCGTCCCGGGCGGGTGGGACGGCACGTCTGAGGGCGGCTCGCGCGTGCTGATGTCCACGGAGTTCGACGGCGCGTGGCAGGTTGTCGGGGACACGCGCCAGCCGGAGCGCGCGTTCGGGTGGGCGACGTCGTTCAGGACCGAGGCCTCGGACGTGTCGATCCGCTACGGGGCTCAGCTTCCTCGCACGATCGCGGTCTGGCTCCTGGCGGGCTTCTGGGCCGCAGCGTTATGGATCACGCGGAAGCCGGTGCGCCGGTGAGGCGCTATGAGCGGCTCGTCGCTGCCGTCGTGCTGGCATCGCTGGTCGGTGGAGCTCTGCTCGCCGAGCGCGCCGGGCCGCGGCAGCGAGCCGAGCTCTCTCCCGGAGAGGCGCGGTCGACCACCTGGATCTGCCCGCATGGCGGAGGTGGTGGCTGGACGGGGACGATCGCCGTGGCGAACCCCGGGCCACGGCCCGTCCAGGCGCGCATCAGCGGGCTCGGTCCGTCGGGGGACGTTCGGCCCCAGGCCTTCTCGGTCGCCGGCGGGACGCAGGTCCTGCGGCCGATGGATGCATCCGATCGTGGAAGCGCCAGCGTCGTCGAGGTGTTCGGGGGGGGGCCCGGGGGCGCCTGGCAGATCAGTGCCGGTGGGCAGGACCGAGGACTCGGAGTGGAGCCGTGCACACCCTCCGGCGGAACGCAGTGGTACGCGACGGGGATGCCGACCACCGAGGGAGAGCGTTCGTTCCTGATCGTGACGAACCCTTTCGGCTCGACGGCGATCGTCGATGTGACCCTCGTCTCACCGGACGCGCCGCCGGTGCGCGACCCCGGCCTCACCGACGTCTCGGTCGCCCCCGGCCGAAGCGTCGCCCTGTCCGTGAGCGACGTCCTGCCGGGCAAGGCGTCGACCGCCGCGGTGGTGCAGACGAGCACCGGTCGCATCGCCGTCGGTGCGTTGGTGGTGACCGACGGGGGAGGTGTGCGGTCGACCGTCGCGGGGACATCTCTCGCCCCGACATGGGTCCTGCCCGCGGGTGGTGGAGCCGGTCGATCCACGTTGTCCGTTGGAGTGCTCGAAGACCAGGTTGTTCGCTTCAGCGCCGTGCTGCGTTCGGACAACGACCCGCAGCCCGCGGGGGGCTTGGTGGAGGTTCGGCAGGTTCCGCTGTCGGCCGCGACCTATCCCGTGATCATCGCCGCGGCGTCCTCCGTGGACGTGCTGGCAGGCTCGCCGGTCGTCGTGGCGCTCTCCGCGGAGGGGCAGGGTATCGACGACGCGGCCACCTCCGGCGTCATGAGCCCGGCGCCCTCATGGTTGGTCGTGCCGACCACGCTCGAGGAACCGTGGTTCCCCGGTCTCGTGGTGGCCAACCCGTCGGAAGAAGACGTCGTGGTTGCTCTGCGTCTGATCCCTGAAGAGGGTGAGGGCACGCTAAAGACCACGACGCTCACGGTCGGCGCCGGCCAGGTGGCCGCTGTCCCGGCGGGGTTCCTCGCCCAGGCGCCGCGCGCATCGGTGCTGGTGCAGGCGAGCGGTCCAGTGGTGGCGCTGGGCGCCTCGACGTCTACGGGCAGGCTCGGGGTCGCGTTCTACGCCCTGGCGGTCGGACTTCCCGTGCCCGCGTGGGCCCTGCCTGCCTGAGACGTACGTCCCTCAGATGGGTCCTACGGCTATCATGCCGATACCTTCCCTGGAGGCACACGTTCGTATGGTCCGAGGCCGCCACACCCATCGACGCCGCATGCGCGTCGTCGCGATCATCGCGATCGCCGTCGCGACCCTTTCGGTCGTGGCGGGCGCAGGTGCCTACGCGGCCTACCGCTACGAGCAGATGCGGGCGGATCGGATCCTGCCCGGCGTGCGGATCGACGGCGTCGACGTCTCAGGGATGACCCGCGGTGAGGCTCAGCGAGCGGTGCGCCTGCTGACCCGGCGCACACTCGGCCGGGAGCTCACGGTGAGCGTGGGTGCCGCCAGCTGGACGACCTCCGCCGCGGAGCTCGGTCAACGGGCGGCGGTCGGCGACGCCGTGGATCGCGCCCTCGCGTTGTCCGCCGAACTGGGGACGTTCGATCGGTTCGTCCATCGGTTCCGAGACGACCCGCTCGATGTCGACATCGACCTGGCGTATAGCGAAGCGCTCCCCGGGATCGCCCCGCTCGTGAAGGAGATGGCGGCCTCGGTCGCGCTCGCCCCTCGGGACGCTCGCATCGCCATGACCGAGGACGCCTCTGACGTGCGGTTCATCGCGGCGAAGGACGGGGCGCGACTCGCCTCCCTCCACGCGTCCAACGCCATCGCGCAGGCCCTGGTCGAGGGTCAGGAGCGACTGCGTCTGCGGGTGCGGCCTGTGCCGGCTGCGGTCACCGCGCGGTCCCTCGGTCCGACCGTGGTCGTCCGCGTCGACCGGAACGAGCTCGAGCTGTACGACGGGTTCGTCCTGCAACAGACCTGGGACGTGGCCACCGCCAAGCCGGGTTGGACGACCCCCGTCGGCGTGTGGACGATCTGGGATGAGCGCGAGAACCCCACCTGGTACAACCCGGCGCTCGATTCGTGGGGCGCGAACCTGCCCGCGGTCGTTCCGGGCGGTCCGGGGAACCCGATGGGGACGCGCGCGATCTACATCGATGCGCCGGGGCTGATCCGTATCCACGGGACGACCGACCCGAGCTCCATCGGCCGCTACGCCTCCCACGGCTGTATCAGGATGCACAACGAGGAGATCGAGGATCTCTTCGAGCGGATCCCCGTCGGTGCTCACGTCGTCGTGGTGGGACGCCGGCCCGCAGCCGCGTCGTACTGGGACACGCCTGTTCACGCCGACATCTGAAGGGCGCCTGCTTGGAGATCACACGGATGTGATCTAGGCTTCGCGCCATGCGAACCTGCGCGAAGATGCGATGTGCCGACCCCCCCAGCGTCACGGTGACCCTTCGGTATCAGCAGCGTGAAGTGGTGATCGGGGCGCTCGTACCCGAGAGCGATCCCAACCTGTTGGACCTGTGTCGCGAGCACGCCGGACGGATGACGCCGCCGCAGGGCTGGACCTTGCGGGCTGAGGTGGGTGACCGCGACCCCATCGCCGTGTGAAGGGCGGATGGCCGTTGGACCTGGGGCGAACGGCCGACGCCGGTGTCCCCCGCATCCCGACCGCAGCGCGTCCATGGCAGAGAGAAGGTTGACAGCGACGTGCTATGGCCCTCGCACGCGCGCTCGTCGAAACTCCATCCATGAGCATGACCGAGTCCGCCGGCACCTGCCCCAGCTGCAAACAGGGCGACATGATCACGATCTCACTCGCCGTCAGCGAGCGGGACCTCACCTTCAGCACCTGTCACCTGTGTGAGGCGAAGTGGTGGTACCAAAGCGGCGAACTCGTGCCGCTGTCTTCCGTCATCGACCTGGTCGTGAAGAAGTAGCTGCACGGCACCCTCTCGGTCGGCCCCCCGACCTCGCTGGGTAGGATGCCGTGTCAGTGGGAGCCGACCTCGATCGCATCTTCAAGGCCTATGACATCCGCGGCGTCGTGCCCGACGAGCTGGATGCCGATCTGGCGCGCCGCATAGGCGGGGCGTTCGCACGATGGTCCGGCGCCGCCGCGGTGATCATCGGCCGGGATTGCCGGATCTCCTCGCCGGAGCTCGCTGCCGCGATCGCGGAGGGGGCGACCGCTGCCGGTGTCGACGTGATCGACCTGGGTCTGGCTTCCACCGACCTCCTGTACTTCGCGAGTGGCTCGCTCGACGCCCCGGGCATCATGCTCACGGCGAGCCACAACCCGAAGGAGTACAACGGGCTCAAGCTCTGCCTGGCGGGCGCGCGGCCGGTGGGGGAAGATTCGGGGCTCCGAGAGGTCCGCGCGCTCGTCGAGTCCGCCGAGCCAGCGGCGGTCAGCGGCCGTGGGACCGTGCGCGTACGCGACCTCCTGGGTCCTTTCGTCGAGCACGTCCTCAGCTTCGTCGACGTGGACGCGATGCGCCCGCTCACGGTCGTGGCCGACACGGCGAACGGGATGGGCGGACTCGTCGTCCCGGCTGTGCTCGAGCGCCTGCCGGTGAAGCTGCATCACCTGTTCCCCGAGCTGGACGGGACGTTCCCGAATCACCCCGCCGACCCGCTCGATCCGGAGAACCAGCGCGATCTCAAACGAGCGGTGCTCGAGCACGGCGCGGACGTAGGGCTCGCGTTCGATGGCGACGCGGACCGTGTCTTCCTGATCGACGAGACCGCCGCAGACGTGAGCGGCTCGCTACTCACCGCGCTGGTCGCGGCGGCTATGCTCCGCCGTGAGCCGGGCGCCAAGATCGTCCACAACCTCATCTGTTCTTGGGTGGTGCCGGAAACGATCCGCGAGAACGGCGGCGAGCCGGTACGGACCCGGGTGGGCCACTCGTTCATCAAGCAGGTGATGGCAGGAAGCGGGGCCGTGTTCGGCGGCGAGCACTCGGGGCACTACTACTTCCGCGACAACTACCGCGCAGACTCGGGGCTGATCGCGGCGGTGATCGCGCTCGGCGAGCTCTCGGCAGCGAGGACGCCGCTCTCGGCGCTGCTGGCGCCCTACCGCCGGTACGCGGCGTCCGGGGAGATCAACTCGCGCGTGACCGACGCCGCCGCCACGATCGAGGTGCTCGCGTCGGCGCTCGCCGACGGCCGTCAAGACCGCCTGGACGGGCTGACCGTGGAGTACCAGGACTGGTGGTGCAACGTCCGTGCATCCAACACCGAACCGCTGCTTCGCCTGAACGTCGAAGCCCGTACGCCGGCGCTCCTGCAGGAGCAGACGTCGGCGCTGCTGGCACTGATCCGTGGAGGGACCTGATGACGCTCGATCCCGAACTGCTGAAGATCCTCGTGTGCCCGAACGACCGGGGCGAACTCGACCTCATCGAGGCCGAGCAGCGTCTCGTGTGCCGCACGTGCGGCTTCCGCTATCCGATCCGGGACGACATCCCCGTGATGCTCATCGACGAGGCCGAGAAGCCGTGATCGATCTGGACGACGCCGGGGCGTTGCGGGCAGCCGATCCGTCGTCGATGCTCGGGGCCGCCTCGGCCTTGGGTGCCGACGCCGCGGCGTCCTACGCGTCGGGCTCGCAGACGGCGGTCGCTCGCTTGCACGACGTCGCGTCGATCGTCGTCTGCGGGATGGGGGGATCCGCCGTCGCCGGCGACGTGCTGAAGCACGCCTTCCGCGACCGCCTCAGGGTCCCGGTCGAGGTGAACCGGAGCCATGGGCTGCCCGCCTATGCCGGCCCCGGCACCTTGGTCGTCGTCTCGTCCTACTCGGGGGAGACATCCGAGACGCTGTCCGCGTTCGAGGACGCCCTCGCCCGCGGGTGCACGGTCCTCGCCATCACGAGCGGGGGCACGCTCGCCGCTCGGTGTGGGGAGCTCGAACTGCCGGTCGCGCGGGTGCCCGGCGGGGGCCAGCCGCCCGCGGCGCTCGGGCACCTCGCGTTCGCGATGCTCGGAGCTCTGGAAACCGCCGGTGTGCTGCCGTCGCTTTCCGCCGAGGTGAAGGCCACCGTCGCCGCCTTCGGATCCGTGGTCGCCGACCTCGGCCCCGACGTGCCGACCGCCGCCAACCGCGCGAAGGAGATCGCGGCGTGGATCGGCGACCGGATCCCCGTCGTGTGGGGGGCCGACGGGATCGGTTCGCTCGCGGCGATGCGGTGGAAGACGCAGCTCAACGAGAACGGGAAGGTGCCCGCCTGGAACGCCTCGATGTCCGAACTCGATCACAACGAGGTGGTGGGATGGGTGGAGCCGTACGGGCGCGAGCACGTCGTGATCGTGCTCCGCCATGGCGACGAGCACGACGAGATCGTCGCACGGTTCCGCCTTTCGGCCGACATCGTGCGCGCCGCGGGGGCCGAGGTCCGGGAGGTCGGCGTGACCGACGGTCCACCGCTGAGCCGACTGTTCTCGCTGATCGCGATCGGTGACCATGCGAGCTGCTACGTCGGGCTGCGTCGAGGGATGGATCCGACGCCAGTGAAGGCCATCGCCGGACTCAAGGCCGCCTTAGCGGAGCGGGTATGAGCGAAGGGCTCCCCGAGCCGTCGGACGATCTCGCCGCCCGGGGTGCCGAGGTCGTTCGAGCCATCACGGATCTGGTGCCGTCGGTCGGGCTGGTGCTGGGCAGTGGCCTCGGGCCTGCGCTCGGGCCCAACCTGCGCGAGGAAGCCTCGTGGGCGTTCACCGATCTGCCGGGGTTCCCGCCGACCAGGGTCCCGGGGCACGAGGGCCGGCTGATCCTGGGTCGCATCGCCGGCGTCCCGGTCGCAGCCTTCAGTGGGCGGATCCACTACTACGAGGGCCACGGGATGGATGTGCCCGCGCTCGTACCCCGGCTGGCCCATGCGCTCGGAGCCAGGACCATGGTCGTGTCTGCCGCGGTGGGGGGCCTCGTGCCGGGCATGGCGCCGGGGACCGTCGTGTTGGTGAGCGACCACTTGAACATGATGGGAGTCGCTCCGCTCCGCGGTTGGCGCTTCCCCGACGGTACGCCCGCGTTCGTGAACGCCCGGGCGATCTACGATCCCGCGCTCCGCGAGATGGCCCTCGAGTCGGCACAGGCGCTGCGGATCCGGGTAACGGTCGGGGTCTACGCGGCGATGAGCGGCCCGGCCTACGAGACGCCCACGGAGGTCGCCATGCTGCAGACGCTCGGCGCGACGGTGGTCGGGATGTCGATGGTCCCCGAAGCCTTGCCGGCGCACGCTCTCGGCATGCGGGTGCTCGGGCTGTGTAGCCTGACGAACGCCTTCGGCGAACACGTCAACCACGAGGAGGTGGTCCGGGTCTCGGGCGAGACCGCGGCCGCCGTCGGGAGGCTCCTCGTGGACCTGTTGCCCCGCCTCCCCTCGGAAGGAGTTTGACCCGTCATGGCCGACATCAAGGACCCCACCCTCGCCCCGACCGGTCGCGAACGGATCGAGTGGGCGGCGGGCGAGATGCAGGTGCTCGCGCAGATCCGCGAGCGCTTCGAGAAGGAAAGGCCGCTGCAGGGCGTACGCATCGCGGCCTGCCTGCACGTCACGACCGAGACCGCGAACCTGATGGAGACGCTCGCTGCCGGCGGCGCCGAGGTGCTGCTCGCCGCATCCAACCCCTTGTCGACCCAGGACGACGTGGCCGCCGCGCTCAACGAGCAGAGCGGCGTCGAGACGTTCGCCATCCGCGGCGAAGACAACGACACATACTACAAGCACCTCAACGCCGTGCTCGACCTGCAGCCGCAGGTCACGATGGACGACGGCGCCGATCTGGTGACCGTCCTTCACACGCAGCGCGCCGACCAACTGACGCATGTGCTCGGCGGGACCGAGGAAACGACGACCGGGGTCATCAGGCTCCGCGCCATGGCCGGTGACGGCGCCCTCGCCTACCCGATCGTCTCCGTGAACGACGCCGACACGAAGCACCTGTTCGACAACCGGTTCGGCACAGGGCAGTCCACGATCGACGCGATCATGCGTGCGACGAACCGGCTTCTCGCCGGGCGGACCGTGGTGATCGCCGGCTACGGGATGTGCGGGCGAGGGGTCGCCTCGCGGGCCCGCGGGATGGGCGCGCACGTGGTCGTCACCGAGGTGGATCCGACCGCGGCGCTCGAGGCGTTGATGGAGGGCTTCCGGGTCATGCCGATGCGTGACGCGGCGCGGATCGGCGACATCTTCATCACGGTCACCGGCGACACCTCCGTGATCCGCCGCGAGCACATGGAGCTGATGAAGGACGGGGCGATCTTGGCCAACAGTGGCCATTTCGACGTCGAGATCGACAAGGGTGCGCTGCGGGCGATGGCGGCGGGCGGTGTGCGGCGGCTGCGGGATTCGGTCGATGAGCACACGCTCGCCGACGGCCGCCGTCTGCACCTGCTGGGGGAAGGCCGCCTGGTGAACCTCGCGGTCGCCGAGGGGCACCCCGCGGCGGTGATGGACATGTCGTTCGCGAACCAGGCGCTGTCCGTCGAGTGGATGGTGAAGAATCACACCGAGCTCGAGAAGCGCGTCTACCCGGTCCCCGACGACATCGACCGTGAGGTCGCTCGTCTCAAGCTCCGGGCGATGGGCGTGGACATCGACACGCTCACGGCCGAGCAGGAGCACTACCTCCACTCGTGGGATCAGGGGACGTGACCGACCAGGTCTCGTTCCGGGCCGTGTACGAGCGGTTCCCCGCCGCGATGAAGGGCGCTTTCGTCCTGCGGGGGGCCGACGGCGAGCCACACCAGGTGCGGATCGACATGGCATGGGTGCGCGAGTGCGCCGGCCGGTCCTCGGATCGGATCGGCGTCGAGCCGTCCATGATGGAGATCGCGCCCACCCTCGACACGTTCGTGCCGTTCGAGGTTCCGATACTCGACATGGAGCCGGGCTGGTACCGGCTCGAGGTCGACGCCGCGATCGACGGGATCGAGCGGGTGGTGCAGGCCGGCCAGCCCTTCGCCATCGGGTGGCCGCGAGGGGCGGTACGTCGAGGGAGCGTCGATGTGGGCCGCGCACTCGGTGATGTCACCGTGCGGTCGGTGGAGTGCGCGGGAGATCGCCTCTTCGTCGCCTACGAAGCCGGCGTCGAGCCCGTGATGCGCCTGGCCGGCGATGGACAGGTGCATCCCGTCCTGGAGGTCGAGCACGACCCCGAGAGCGGGGGAGGGCGCGTCGTGGCCTACCCCGCGCTCCGAGAGCACGCCGTGCTGTCGATCGACATCAAGGGTGCCGACCCCGTGGAGGTTCGCCTCCCGTAGCGGTGTCGGCGGTGCGCGCTAGCGTCGCGCCCATGCGATCGCCGTTCGATGCCATGTTCCCGCGCCGCTGCGCGGGGTGCGGCGAGGGCCCCTGGCCTTTCTGCTCGGCGTGCGCACGCGATCTCACGCCGCTGCACCCGCCGTGGTGTGCGCGGTGTGGACGTCCTTCGGCGCTGGATGTCCCCGCGTGCCGCGATTGCCCACCGGCCCCGGTGACGTCGGCTCGGGCGGCGTTCCTGTTCGCGGGTCCGGCGCGGCGGGCCGTGCACCGCCTCAAGTTCTCCGGGTGGCGAGATGTCGCGGGCGCGCTCGCCCGGGCCATGCTCACGTGTCCGGACGTCCCCGTGGTCGACGCCGTCACCTGGGTCCCGCTCGCGCGCCGACGTTTGGCCGAGCGCGGTTATGACCAGGCGCGGGCTCTCGCGATCGCGGTGGGACGTGAGCGAGGGGTCCCGGTCCGGCGCCTCCTTCGCCGTGCGGTCGCCACCGGCACCCAGGCCGCACGCGGTGGCGCGGATCGGCGGCGGGCGATGCAGGGCGCCTTCACAGCGTCGCGTCCGGCACCTGAGCGCGTCCTGCTCGTGGATGACGTCCTCACCACGGGGGCGACCGCGGTGGCGTGTGCGGACGCGCTCGTGCGGGCGGGAGCCCGCGAGGTGCACCTGCTGGTCGCGGCCCGGTCGTTCCACGGAGCGGTCCCCGCCTTGCACGGAGCCACCGCACCCGCCTATCCTCGGGTGGGCCCTCGTCCGGGTCTGTGGTTGCCCGGGGATATCCCCCGGTAGTCGAGGCCAGCCGCGGGCGAAACGACCCACGTAAGGCCACCCTTGGTGGCTGAGCATGGCGCGGTTTAGATGTCAGTCCTGCCCCGGCTTCGGCCGGGAGAGGGTGGAGTCCGTCTCGCCGTGGACGTCCAGGCGAGCGGGCCAGACCCCAGCAGGCGGGTGTGGGGGCAAAGACCAGGTCAGCCGGACGGGGGCCCACCTCACGGACGGAGGTTCGCCGAGCGATGGAGATGACCTACACGGGCCGCGGCGTCGACGTCACCGACGAGATCCGGGCCACAGCCGAACACAAGCTGGCGCCGCTGGCGCGCATCGAGCCACGCATCTCGCTCTTGGCGCTCGAGGTGATCAACGAACATCATCCTCGTCCCGACGGGCAGAAGCGCGTCGAGGCGGCGTTGCGGATCCCGCGAAAGACCTTCCGCGCTCACGCGGAAGCACAGGACGTTCCCTCTGCGATCGACCTCGTGCGTGAGAAGCTCGAGCGGCAGCTGCGCGATCACCATGGCCGGCGTCGGTTCCTGCGGAGGCGTGGTGTAGGCTCCGCCGAGAGCGCGACCCCCCCGGACCAGGCGGGCGCGGAAGGAGCCATCGAGTGAGCGACGAGCAGCAAGCGAACGAGAAACTTCGCGTCATGGTCGTCGATGACCACGCGTTGTTCCGCCGGGGGCTCGAGATGGTGCTCGGAGGCGAGCCCGACATCGAGATCGTGGGTGAGGCTTCCGACGGCGCCGAGGCCGTGGAGCGGGCCCAGGAAGTCATGCCGGACGTCGTGCTCATGGACGTCCGCATGCCCAAGCGCTCCGGCATCGAGGCCACCAGCGAGATCCGCGATCTCCTGCCGCACGTGAAGATCCTGATGCTCACGATCAGCGACGAGGAAGCCGACCTCTACGACGCGATCAAGGCGGGTGCCAGCGGGTACCTGCTGAAAGAGATCCCCATCGAAGAGGTCGCCGACGCGATCCGCGGTGTGTGGGCCGGGCAGTCACGGATCAGCCCCTCGATGGCCTCGAAGCTCCTGACGGAGTTCGCCGCGATCTCGAAGCAGTCGAACGAACGGCCGCAGATGCCGGCGCCCAGGCTCACCGACCGTGAGATGGAGGTCCTGCGGCTGGTCGCGCAGGGTCTCAACAACCGCGACATCGCCAAGCAGTTGTTCATCTCCGAGAACACCGTGAAGAACCACATCCGCAACATCCTGGAGAAGCTGCACCTGCACTCGCGCATGGAGGCGGTCGTCTACGCCGTGCGCGAGAAGATGATCGAGATCATCTAGGGAACCGTGCCGGATCACACGGTCACCGCGCTCCGCGACGTACTCGCCGAGAGCCTCGCCGAGATCCACGACGCCCTTGTAGGGCTGAGCATGGACGAGCTGAACGCCCGGCCCGGGGGCGAGGGCACGAACCCGATGGCGGTGATCGCCGTCCACACCTTGGCGAGCACGCGCTCCTGGATCAGCCTGGCGTTCGGTGAGCCACTGCCGCCCAGGGACCGGCCGTCGGAGTTCACGACGGTGGCCGGGGACGGCTTCATCCGAGATATCGATGATGCGATCGCCGCCGTGCTCGCGCTCGTGGGTGGCCAGTCGGCGTTCGATCCGGCGCGCGAAGGTGTAGCGACCTGGGTGGCGCACCGACCCGACGAGCCCGTGACGGCGGCGTGGGCGCTCCAACACTGCCTGGCGCACGTCGGTGAGCACGTGGGTCACGCGCACCTGACGCGTCAACTGCTCCGTCCGTAGCCCGTTACCCTGACGGAACGATGACCGGCTCCGAACGCACCGTCGCGCAGTTGCTCGTCGCGTGCTTGGAGAACGAAGGCGTCGAGTACGTCTTCGGTCTCCCGGGCGAGGAGAACCTGCACGTCATCGACGCGCTCGAAGACTCCTCGATCAGGTTCATCACCACGCGGGACGAGCGCGGGGCGGCTTTCATGGCCGACACGTACGGCGCGCTCACGGGCAAGGCCGGCGTGTGTTTGGCGACGCTCGGCCCCGGCGCGCTGAACCTGATCCTCGGGATCGCGAACGCGCAACTCGATTCGCATCCGCTCGTGGCGCTGATGGCCCAAGCAGGTCTGGACCGGATCTACAAGGAGTCCCACCAGGTCGTGGACCTCGTGTCTCTGTACCGCCCCGTGACGAAGTGGGGCGACATGGTGACGCTCCGCGATGCGGTGCCGGAGATGGTGCGCAAGGCCTTCAAGCAGGCCGAGACCGAGCGGCCCGGCGCCACGTTCATCGTGTTGCCCGAGGACGTCGCCGAGCGCGAGACCCAGGCGGTCCCGCTGCGTGTGAACGTGCCGCGCGACCCGGCGCCGTCGCTGGACCAGGTGCATCGCGCCGCGCACGTGCTCTCCATGGCCGCCTACCCGGTGGTCCTGGCGGGCGCCGGCGTCGCACGTGAGGGATCGACGGAGGCGTTGCTCCGGTTCTCCGAGCGGTTAGGCATCCCCGTGACCACCACGTTCCAGGGCAAAGGGTCGTTCCCCGATGACCATCCGAACGCGCTCGGCACGATCGGGTTCATGGTGAAGGACTACGCGAACTTCGGGTTCGACCGAGCCGACGTCGTCGTCGCGGTCGGCTATGACCTCGTGGAGTACTCGCCGCAGCGATGGAACCCGGCGTCGGACAAGAAGATCATCCACGTGCACCGGACCGTGGCAGAGGTCGATGAGAACTACACGCTCGAGGTTGGCCTCCAGGGATCGATCGGCGGCACGCTGGACGCGATCGCGGCAGCGGCCTCCATCCATCCGGTGAGCGGCACGGTGCCGCCCGTGAAGGACCTGCTCCGTGAGGAACTCGAACGTGGATCCGCCGACGACCGGTTCCCACTGGCTCCCGCCCGCATCGTGACCGAGATCCGGGCGGTGATGGGGAGGCAGGACATCGTGCTGAGCGACACGGGTGCCGCGAAGATGTGGATGGCTCGTCTGTACCCGACCTTCGAGCCGAACACGTGCTTGCTCTCCAACGGCTTGGCGACGATGGCGTTCGCGCTCCCCGGGGCGATCGCCGCGAAGTTGGTCCATCCCGAGCGCAGGGTCCTCGCCGTCATGGGCGACGGGGCCTTCGCGATGAGCATGGCCGAGATCGAGACCGCGGTTCGTGAACACGTGGACCTCACGGTCCTGGTGTGGGTCGACGGCGGGTACGGCTTGATCGGATGGAAGCAGGACATCCACTTCGGGCGCCGGTCCGCCGTCTCGTTCGGCAACCCCGACTTCGTGCAACTGGCGGCGTCGTTCCGTGCGAAGGGGTACGCCGTGGGGGCGGCGTCGGAACTCGGACCCATCCTGCGGCGAGCCCTGGACGAGGGCGGGGTCCACGTGATCGCATGCCCGGTCGACTACGCGGAGAACGCCCGTCTCGTCGAGCGGTTGGGAGCCCTGGAGCAGGCGTTGTGATCACGTACACCGGTGACGTTGCATCGGTCGCCACGGGGCGTCTCGAGGGCTTCTTCGAGGGCTGGCCCGCATCACCCGCTCCCTCGCGTCGGGTGGCGGCTCTCGCGGGCGCAGACCACGCCGTTCTGGCTTTCGACGGCCCCCAGCTCGTCGGCTTCACCACGGCGCTCACGGATGGGGCGATGTGCGCGTTCATCGCGCTCCTTGAGGTCCTGCCCGCCTACCGGGGCCAAGGGGTCGGATCGGAGCTCGTGCGCCGCATCACATCGTCGCTCGAGCCGATCTACACCGTGTCGCTGTGTTGCGACGATGAGCTGGTGCCGTTCTACGAACGCCTGGGGATGCAGCGGCTCGCCGGCATGATGCGTCACGATCGTTCGGCGCTGGCGTAAGTGGGACCTGCCTACGCGACGGTGACAGTGGTGGATCGGGCGCCGGTTGCGGCCATGTGCCGCAGGAGCGCACCGATGAACAGTGCGATTCCGACGTTCTCCAGCGCTTCCTCGATGCTGACGAGGAGCCGATTCACGCCGTGGCCCGTGATCCCTGCCTCCAGCACCGCGCCGCCGATCGCCTCCAGCCCGATCGCGCCGCCGAGGAACACGGCGCCCGCCACCAGGAATGCCCGGCGGGTCGGGACCGGCAGCCGACGCAGGTAGCCCAGGAGCGCGATGCCGAGGATCGCGACGAGCGGGATCGCGACGATGATCCAGGCGTAGCGGAACAACCCGGAGGCGTCCGTGAGGGAGCCGGCCGGCTCGGTGAGGAGCTCATGCACCGCAGCGGCTTCGTCCAGCGACAGGTAGGTGAAGACCGCGGCCAGGAGCCACCATGAGCGCTCGTCCCGGTCGCCCTCGATGTGAGCGGTGTGCGCGTTCATGGCGAGCAGGACCGCGGCGCCCAGGAACAGGAGCGCTGAGACCCACGAGGTGATGTTGCCCTCATCCGCGACGTCGAACAGCCGGGCAAGATCCTCGCCACGGTCGAGGGCCTTGGTGAGCCCGATGACCGCGAACGCGGCGGCGTTGAACACGACCATCGCGATCACCAACCAGCGTCCGAGCTTCTCCGCATGGACCGTGATGTGCATCCCGAGGGCCTCCGAACCCGGCGGGAAGTGTGCCATGACGTCCCCACCGTTGCGACCGGGCGAAGGTCGTGTCTTGCGCGGCATAGGATGCAGACGTGGATCGCGAGTTCCAGGTGCGCCGGAACGCACGTCTGTTGACCGGCGCGCACGCCTCCTCGCAGGTCGGGTTCTCGGTGCTGCTGATCGTGGGGGTCCCGGCCGCGCAGGAACTCACCGGCCACGACTGGGCTTCGGGCATCGTGTGGTCCCTGTCGTTCGCGGCAGGGGCCATCGGGGCCTTCGTGACCGGCAGGTGGATGGACCGCGCCGGACGCAGGCCTGGCCTGGTGGCGGGCTACGCGGCGATCGCCGTCGCGGCCGTGGGCGCGGCGGCGTCCATCCGGCTGGGATCGTTCGTGGGGCTCGTGCTGAGCACGGCCGTGTTCGGGGTGGGGACGGGGGCGGCGAACCTCGCGCGTGGCGCGGTGGCCGACATGTATCCGCCGGACCGGCGCGGCCGCGCGGTGGGGGTCCTCCTGGCGGCCGGGACCGTCGGCGCGATCGGCGGCCCGCTCCTGATCCCGCTCGTGCGGCAGACCGCCACCTCGTGGGGGGCCAACCCCGACGTGGTTCCGTGGTCGATATCGCTGGTTGGCGCGGTGATCGCCGTGATGCTCGCACGGGCCTTGCGCCCCGACCCGCGGGACCTCGCGTTCGCCGAACGGGCGGTCGCGGGCACCGAGCGTTCGCATCCGCGTTCGCGTCGCGAGCTCTTGGCCGTGCCCGCTTTCCGGACGGCCCTGATCGCCGTGGCCGTGTCGCAGATGGCGATGGTCGGGGTCATGGGTGTCACCCCGAACGCGCTGAAGCATCTCGGCCATGAGCCGGCGACACCGTGGGTCATCAGCGGTCACGTCGCCGGCATGTACGCCTTCGCGCCACTCGTCGGCGTGGTGCTCGACCTCTGGGGCCGGCGCGCCGGGCTGTTCATCGGGCTGGGGCTGTCCGGCGCGGGCGCCTTGATCGCGGGTATGGGGACCGCGCCCGGCGTGATCGGCGTGGGTCTGTTCGCGATCGGTTTGGGGTGGTCGGCCACCTACGTCGCGGTGACCACCGTCATCAGCGACGTGACGGAGCCGGATGAGCGAGCGGGTGCGCTGGGGCTCGCCGACCTCATCCTGCTCCTGTGTTCCGCGGGCGCCGCCCTCCTGGGCGGACTCGTCCTGGAGGTCTCGAGCTACACCGCGCTCGGCGTGGCCGCGGCCGTCCTGATCGCGGCCGGCATGATCGGGGTCGGCGCGTCGCGAACCGCGCCGATCGCCACCCGGGCTTGAGCCGAGCCCCTGTTAGGATCGGACCGACCCCGACTACCACCGAAGGACCCGCCATGCCCGTACTCGACAAGATCTCCAACCTCGGCGAAGGCCGCAAACTCAAGCATCTGGCTGAACTGGCGCGCCTGGTGAACACGTTCGAGCCCGAGACCGAGGAACTCGATGACGAGCAGCTCCGGGCCCGCACGCCTGCCCTGCGGGAGCGCGCCGCCAACGGTGAGCCGCTGGACGATCTGCTCCCCGAGGCGTTCGCGGTCGTGCGCGAGGCCTCCCGTCGCGTCAACGGGCAGCGCCACTTCGACGTGCAGTTGATGGGTGGCGCCGCGCTGCACATGGGGAACATCGCCGAGATGAAGACCGGCGAGGGCAAGACCCTCGTGTCGACGTTGCCGGGATACCTCAACGCTCTGGGAGGGGGAGGGGTCCACCTCGTCACCGTCAACGACTACCTGGCCAAGCGCGACTCCGAGTGGATGGGTGGCATCTATCGGTTCCTGGGCATGGATGTCGGGCTGATCCAGTCGGCGATGACGCCCGAACAGCGGCGCCCCGCTTACGGCGCCGACATCACCTACGGGACGAACAACGAGTTCGGGTTCGACTATCTCCGCGACAACATGGCGATGCGCTTGGACCACTGCGTGCAGCGCGGCTACGACTTCGCCATCGTGGACGAGGTCGATTCGATCTTGATCGACGAGGCGCGCACGCCGCTGATCATCAGCGGCATGGTGGCCGACTCCGCGAAGTGGTACCAGACGTTCGCCCGCGTGGCGCCGCGCCTGGCCCGCGACACCGACTACGAGGTGGAAGAGTCCAAGTATCAGGTGGCGGTCACCGAGCAAGGCGTGACGAAGGTCGAGGAGATCTTGGCCATCGAGAACCTGTACGACAGCGTGAACACCATGCTCGTGCACCACCTCCACAACGCGCTCCGCGCCAAGGAACTGTATAAGCGCGACGTGCAGTACGTGGTCACCGACGGCGAGGTGAAGATCGTCGATGAGTTCACCGGCCGCGTCCTGGAGGGCCGGCGCTACTCCGAGGGCCTGCACCAGGCGATCGAGGCCAAGGAGGGCGTCCGGATCAAGGAAGAGAACCAGACGCTCGCCACGATCACGATCCAGAACTACTTCAAGATGTACACGAAGCTCGCCGGCATGACCGGGACCGCGAAGACCCAGCTGACCGAGTTCGAGGAGACGTACAAGATCAGCGTCGTCGAGATCCCCACGAACCAGCCGAACGTGCGCGATGACCAGCACGATCTCATCTACAAGACCGAGGACGAGAAGTGGAACGCCGTCGCCGACGACATCCTGGCGCGGAACGAAACGGGTCAGCCGATCTTGGTCGGCACGGTGTCGATCGAGAAGTCCGAGCGCCTCTCCGGCGTCCTCACGCGGCGCGGCATCGCGCACAACGTCCTGAACGCGAAGAACCACGAGAAGGAAGCCACGATCGTGGCGCAGGCGGGCCGGCTCAAGGCGGTCACCGTCGCCACGAACATGGCGGGGCGCGGCGTCGACATCCTGTTGGGCGGCAACCCCGAGTATCTGGCTCGCCAGGAGATGGCCGCCCACGAGTGGGACAACGACGCCTACCTGCTCTTCGAGATGCCCGACGAGCAGCGGGCCGACTACGAGGCCGCCTACGTTCCCATACTCGAGAAGTTCAAGGGGCAGACCGACACCGAGCACGAGCAGGTGGTCGGGGCCGGGGGCCTGTACGTGCTCGGGACCGAGCGCCACGAGTCCCGGCGGATCGACAACCAGCTCCGTGGGCGGTCGGGCCGCCAGGGTGACCCCGGCGCGTCGCTGTTCTACCTCTCGCTCGAGGACGACCTGATGCGGATGTTCGCCTCCGATGCCGTCGCCTCGATCATGGAGCGATTGAAGTGGCCCGAGGGCGAGCCCATCGAAGCGAAGATGGTCTCCAAGGCTGTCGAGCGAGCCCAGCGGCAGATCGAGGAGCTCAACTACGAGCGGCGCAAGAACGTCCTCAAGTACGACGAGGTCATGAACGGCCAGCGCGCGGTGATCTACGCGGAGCGTCGCAAGATCCTCGAGGGTCACGACCTGAAGGAGCAGGCGCAAGGGTTCGTCACCGAGGTGATCGAAGAGGCGATCGCCACATGGTGTCCACCCGACGTCTACCCGGAGGATTGGGATCACGACGCGCTGGTGACCGCACTGCGCGAGGTCTTCCCGTTCGAGGCTTCGGCCGCCGACATCGCCGCCGCGGAAGACGCCGCAGCGCTGACCGAGCGGTGTGAGGCCGAGGCGCTCGCGGCCTACGAGCAGAAGGAGGCCTCGGTCGGGCCCGACGTGATGCGCGAACTCGAGCGCATGGTCCTGCTGAACATCACCGACACGAAGTGGCGCGAGCACCTCTACGAGATGGACTACCTCCAGGAGGGGATCCATCTGCGGGCCTACGCCCAGAAGGATCCGCTCACCGAGTATCGCCGCGAAGCCTTCGAGATGTTCGAGGCGCTCACGCAGTCGATCCGCGCGGACTTCGTGAAGTACATCTACCGCGTCGAGTTGGTGCGCCAAGAGCAAGCGCCGGCCCGCGTGCAGAAGGTGCAGGAGAACAGCGACGAGGTTGCCTCCGGTGCCGGCGGAGCGGGGGAGGCCACGTTGGGGATCGGCAAGCGGACGGGCGGCGTCGCCGGTCAGGCCGTCTCGGACAAGGTGCCTCGCAACGGCCCCTGCCCCTGCGGCAGCGGCCGGAAGTACAAGAAGTGCCACGGCGCCGCCGTCCCGGCGTAGACACCCCTTCAGTCGCCGGTGACGTAGAACGACCACGATCCGTCGGAGCCGATGCCCACCCTCGGGCCGACGTAGTCGCCGTCCAAGAACCACTGCTCGGGATCGTGGCCCACCGCATCCGCGAGAGCCTGAACATCGGCGGGCGCGCCTTCGCCGGACGCGGCTCGTGGCCAGACCCAGTCCGCATCCAGCATCGCGGCCGGTTGTTCCAAGACCGCGACCAGCGTCGCAAGCACCGGTTCGCCGGCCTCCTCCGCCTCGCGCCAGAAGGTCGCCGGGTCGCCCTTGCCCCCGAAGCTGTAGGTGAAACCGGCGCCGCCCAATCCTGCGAGGCCTTCGAGGTCGCATCCGACGGCGAGCTCGATGATCCGGTCGCGTGTCATCGCGACGGGCTCGGGCAGGCCTTCGTCGCTCGCCGACACGGACATGCCCTCGGCAGAGCATGCCGGCGTGGGATCCGATGTTGGATCGTGGGTCGAGACGCTCGTGCTCGTCTGCGATGGGGTTTCTCCATCGTTCGTTGCGCCGCATGCGGTCGTCGAAGCAGCCAGCAACAGGATCACCGCGATGGCTCGCCATCGCACCATCCGGGTTTGACCTCCCCACCCATCCGACCGACGGAAGGATCCTCCCACGCACCGTAGGCTCACGCCACTGGGGGGTAACGGGGGCCGGTTCACGCCAGGACGAGCGCCAGGGCCTGGCAGGGGTTGTCAGGGCCCCAGATGTCGAGCTCCATGACCGGGATGAAGCCGCTCGCGAGGTAGAAGGCCCTGGTTTCAGCGTACTCAGGACCGGGGTCTTCTCGGTCTGACAGGGTCTTCACGAGCAGCAGCTGCACGCCGCGGCCAGCGAGCTCCCTCGCCACGGCATCCATGAGCGCACGGCCGTGGCCGCTGCGGCGATGGTCGCGATGCACGGCCATCCACGAGACCTCTGCGGTCGTGGGGTAACGAGGCACCGTCGTGATGAAGCCGACGACCTCGCCCTGTTCGTCCGTGGCGACGAAGCCCTCGTGGGTGCGAGCCGCGTCCGCCGCCTCGCGGATGCCCTCCTCGATCCCGAACCATCCGGGCAGGCTGGCGACGATCGCGTCGCACGAGGAGGCGTCGGTGCCAGGATCGAGGCGCCGGATCATGCTGGCCACGATAGCGGGGCAGCGCCGGCTTAGACTCCAGCCGCGATGAGCGAGCACACGGAGATCCTGGCGAAGCTCGCGGAGCGGGTGGAGGCGGCCGAGGGGTTCCTCGACATCGGTGGCAAGCGCGCCCAGGGCGCCGAACTCCAGGAGCGGTCGGCCGCATCCGATCTGTGGGACGACCCGGCCAAGGGCCAGGAGATCACCTCGCGTTTGGCGAGGATCCAGGGCGAGGTGGACCGCTACGACGCCCTCCGAGGGCGCCTCGAGGACGCGCAGGCGATGAACGAGTTGCTCGCCGACGCCGAAGACGCCGACCTCGCCGCCGAGCTCGCGACCGCGCTGAAGGCGCTGGAAGCCGACGTCGACCGTCTGGAGCTGGCGGCGCTGCTCTCGGGCCAGTACGACAGTCACGATGCCATCGCGACCCTCCAAGCCGGTGCGGGTGGGACCGAATCGATGGATTGGGCCGACATGCTGCTGCGGATGTACGTCCGGTGGGCGGAGCGTTCGAACTTCGATCTGGAGGTCGACGAGGTCCACTACGGCGAGGAGGCGGGGATCAAATCCGCCACGTTCACGCTGCGCGGCACGAACGTCTACGGCCTGCTGTCGGCCGAGCGCGGCGTTCACCGGCTGGTGCGCATCAGCCCGTACGACGGCCAGAAGCGTCGGCACACGTCGTTCGCCTCGCTCGACGTGATCCCCGCGCTCGAGCAGAGCGAGGCCGACGAGATCGAGGTGGACGAGTCCGAACTTCGTATCGACGTGTACCGCTCGAGCGGCCCAGGCGGTCAGGGCGTCAACACCACCGACTCCGCCGTTCGCATCACGCACCTGCCGAGCGGCATCGTCGTGGCGTGTCAGAACGAGCGCTCGCAGCTGCAGAACAAGGCGACGGCGATGGGGATCCTCAAGGCCCGTCTGGCCGAGCGGGAGCGCCAGCGTCGCGACGAGGAGATGGACCAGATCCGCGGCGAGCGCAGGGCCGTGGACTTCGGCTCGCAGATCCGGTCCTACGTGCTGGCGCCGTACCAGATGGTGAAGGACCACCGGACCGAAGAGGAAGTGGGCGATCCTCAGCGCGTGCTGGACGGCGACATCGATCGATTCATCGAGGCGGAGCTACGCCGGCGAGCGTCCGGCTGAGGCTCGTCGTTCGCTCCGAGCCGCGATGCCGATCGCGCCGGCGAGGAGGAGCCAGAGCGCTGCTCCCACGGCGAGGCTCCCCATCACCCAGGGGTCGCGGTACGTCAGCGTGGCGGTGTGTGTCCCGCGGGGGAACGTCACCTGCATCGCGGGTCCGGCCGCGTCGATCTGCGCCTCCTGGCCATGATCGGCGACGGCGCGCCAGCCGGGGTCGTAGGCCTCGGTGATGATCACGGACGTCGCTGCGGCGCTCGCATCGACGCGGATCTCGGTTGCCGAGACGCGCTCGATCTCGACGGGGAAGGCTATCCCTTCCCATGAGGGATGGGTCACTTCGACGAGGTCGTAGCCGTCGGCGGTGGCGACCACCTCGCCAGGTACCGTGGGCGGCACACCCTGGGGCACCACGAGGTAGCGGACGCCGAGGGTCGCGAGGTCTTCGAGCGTCGGCCGCGCCAGCACCGAGGCGTTGTAGTACATGGGCAACGGGTTCCGTTCGCGGATCCATCGCCAGTAGGCGGGCAACTGGACCGGGTTGTAGCCGAGCGCGTCGCGGATGCCGAATAGTGTGGCGCGCTCGTTCGCCAGCGCCGGCCAGTCCGCGGGATCCTGCGCGAAGAGGTAGCCCTTCTGGTACGCCGCGGCGGGCGGCGCCCACGTGAGGTAGCGGTCATCGCCGATCGCTGCGACCAGCTCGGTGGGACGCAGGAACGCCTCGGTGTCCACCGTGGGGGCGCGGAGCGGCTGGAACGCGAGCGGACGATCGGTGGGCCCCTCCAGCCCGTAGAGGATCTCGCTACCGGCATGCCGGTTCGACGCGATCGCGCCGAGGCCGAGTTCGAGGGCGAGGAGGACGGGCAGTGCGGCGAGCACCATCGGTCGGCGAACGCCGAACGAGAACAGAGCAGCGGCGGGGAGGAGCATCACGCCCGCCAGTTGCCAGCGGCCGGGCTCGGCGCCGGCGAGGAGCGGCAACCCCACCCAGAACGCCGCCCCGCCCGCGCACCAGGCGAGGACACGGTGCAGGGGCGGCGGGTCGTCCACGAGTCCCTGCACGCCGAGCGCGGCCAGGATCGGCAGGACGAGCACCCCGATGTACCGCAGCCGGCCTGGGTTGTGGAGCAACACATCTCCGAAGGGGAGCAGCCCGGCGGTCCGCCGGAAGAGTTCGGCCTCGAACACCACGGGGGAGATGGCGAGCCAGGTCGCGGCGAGCAGTCCGCCGAGCGCGATGACGACGCGGCGCCGCCGACGCGCGCGAAGGGCCATCGGCACCGCGAGCAGCGCGGCCGCCCCCAGGTAAGCGCCTGGGGTCGCCGCGAACACGAGCGGCCATCCCGCCCAGACGCCGTCCTCGGAGATCGGCGCTTCCTCGTCACCCGGGCGGGCCGCCCCGTCCAGCGCGGCGTAGCCCTCGCCGAGGCTCGAGACCGACAGGAACTGGAAGCGGGGGACCAGCACGGCGATCGAAAGCACGGGCAGCGCCACCAGCAGGAGTGCCGAGCGGCGCCACGTGCCGCGCGCCGACCGCGCCACCACGTAGACCACGGTCACCGCCGTCACGACGACGAGGCCGTGGGATAGATGCGCGCTCGCGACCTGGGACCACGCGAAGCCTGCGAGCCCCATCCACGCCAGCTGGCGTGACCACCGCTCCGCGCGCAGGTACCCGGCCGCGCCGAGCAACGTGATCGTCCCCCAGGCCATCGCGCCGGCGAACGGCATCGCGATCGCGATCTCGCTCTGGGCCATCACGCCCGCTATCGCCAGCCCGCCGACCGTGGCCGCCACCCGTCCGATCCCGTCGATCCGGAGGAACCCGTACAGCCCGAGGCCGGCCATGAGCGGCTGCAGCGCGATCATCGCCCGCATCGCGGCGCCGGGCCCGAGCACGCCGAACAGCAGCATCGGTGGTGCGTACAGCCAGCCGCTCTGTGGATCTGCGGCGAACCGGAACCCCGTCATCTCGAAGGGGTTCCACAGGGGGATGGTGCCCGTCGCGAGGCTCCGGCCCAGGAACGCCCATCGTGGGACCCAGAACGACAGGATGTCCGGATGCCCGTTCGACAGATGACCCTCGAAGACGAAGCCCCGCAACGTGAAGGCCACGACGCCCACGATCAGGAGTGGTCCCGCCCACGCGGCGGCGGTGCGGCGCCACGACATCGTCACAGCCTATCCCCGTCGCCTCCGCGGTCGGCCGCAAGGCCTCTGGTAGGGTTGCCCGCGGTCACTTCCCGGTCGCCAATCAAACCTCATGATCAGTCTCCAGCACGTCTCGAAGACCTATCCCAAGAACGGCGTCACCGCCCTGGACGACGTCTCGATCGAGATCGAGAAGGGCGAGTTCGTCTTCTTGGTTGGTCCGTCGGGCTCCGGCAAGTCCACGTCGCTGCGGCTGCTGACCCGCGAGGATGATCCGACGGGCGGCGTCGTCTACGTGGCCGGCAAGGATCTGGCGAGGCTCTCCGCATGGTCGGGCGTGCCCAAGCTCCGGCGCAACATCGGCTCAGTGTTCCAGGACTTCAAGCTCCTGGCGGACAAGACGGTGTTCGAGAACGTCGCGTTCGGCCTGGAGGTGATCGGCAAGGCGAAGCACGTGATCGACACCCGGGTCCCCGAGATCTTGGAGTACGTGGGACTCGGCTCGAAGCTCAACAACTACCCAGACGAGTTGTCCGGCGGCGAGCAGCAGCGCGTCTCGATCGCGCGGGCCTGCGTGAACCGCCCGCTCGTCCTGCTCGCCGATGAGCCCACCGGGAACCTCGACCCGAACACGAGCGTGGACATCATGCGGCTGCTCGACAAGGTGAACAAGATCGGCACGACCGTCGTGATGGCCACCCACGATCAGGCGATCGTCGACGCAATGCGCAAGCGCGTGATCGAGCTCGACGAGGGGCGCGTCGTCCGCGACCAGTCGCGGGGGGTGTACTCCTAGCGTGGGCGTCGACGTCTACCTGCGCGAGACCGCATCGGGGCTCCGCAGGAATCCGACCGTCGCGTTCGCAGCGATGTCCACCGGGTTCATCGCGCTCTTCCTGTTCGGACTTTCGCTCCTGATCGGCCGGCAGGTCGATCTCTTGATCGAAGCGGTCACGCGGAACGCCGAAGTCACGATCTTCCTCGACGATCCGGTGAAACCCGAGACCAGGGAGACGCTGCTCGGCCTCCTCCAGCCCCTCGAGGCCGTCGAGTCCGTCGAGTACGAGTCCAAGGAAGAGGCCTACGCGCGCTTCCTCGAGTTGTTCGCGAACCAGCCGTCGGTTATCGAGAACACCGACCCGGCGGCCATCCCCGCTTCCTTCCGCGTGAAGCTGGCCGACACCTCGCAGTACGATCAAGTGACGGCGGTCCTCGGATGCTCCATCCTCGAGGATGGTTCGACCGAGTGCGCGGCTCCGGGGGTGCGTCGCGTCAACGACTACCGGGAACTGCTGGACCGACTTTCGACCATCACGCGCGGGCTGTCGCTCGGCGTACTCGTACTGGCCATCTTGATGCTCGGATCCGCCGTCGCCCTGGTCGCGAACACCCTTCGGATGGGCATGTTCGCGCGGCGCAAGGAGATCGGCATCATGCGCCTGGTGGGCGCCACGAACTGGCGTATCCGAACGCCGTTCCTGATCGAAGGCTTGGTCGAGTCGCTCATCGGCGCCACCTTCGCCATCGTGGCGCTCCTGCTCGGCAAGGTGTTCTTCATCGATCCGTTGCGCGAACAGTTGCTCTGGTTGCCGTTGATCCGCAACGCCGACGTGATCTGGGTCGCGCCGCGGATCCTGATCGCCTCGGTGCTGATCGCGGTCATCGCGGGCACGATCGGTATGCGTCGATTCCTCGACGTGTAGGGTCCCGGCGTGGCCGGCCGCAAGGATGCCGAAGGGGAGAAGACCGTCGCGAGCAACCGCCGCGCGCGGCACGACTACCTGCTGCTCGAACAGGTGGAGTGTGGCATCCGGCTCACCGGCGACGAGGTGAAATCGCTGAAGGGTGGACGTGCATCGCTCACCGACTGCTACGCGCGCGTCCGTTCGGGGGAGATGTGGCTCGAGGGGATGCACGTGCCCGCGTACGAGCAAGGGGACAAGCGGACGCACGAGCCGCTGCGCCCTCGCAAGCTGCTGCTGCATCGTAACCAGATCGCTCATCTCGAGGCCGAGGTCCGCGAGAAGGGCCTCGCGCTCGTCCCGCTTCGTGTCTACGTGACCCACGGCATGCTCAAGGTCGAGATCGCGCTCGCCCGGGGCAAGCGCCAACACGAGAAGCGACATGCCATCGCCAAGAGAGACGCGGAGCGAGAGGCCGAGCGGGAGTTGAGCCGTCGGCGATGAGGCGGGTCAT